>NZ_JAVIIR010000017.1:0-160305 GCF_033977325.1 Mesorhizobium vachelliae | reverse complement strand
CCAGGGCCCATCACCTTTACCCACGGCCTCAGACGCTTCAATGCCATCACAGACGGCTTCCTTCTAGCCTCACAAAATCAACCCGAAGCAAATGTGTGCGCACGCTAGCCCCCAGGGGAGAAGGGAAAACCCCGCGCAACCCTTACTGCGTCGGCAGCATGCCTTCGACGTCGCTCGCGGCGTCGGCGAGCGCTTCCTTCGGCGCCGCCGACTGGTCGACGATGCGCGACAGGTTGTCGACGATCGTCTGCGTCACCTTGACCCCGTTGGTGCCGGGGAAAGCATACCACGGAACCATCAGCGGCATCTGGCTGAGGCCGGCCTGGAACAGCGGGTTCTTCTTGTAGAAATCGCCGAGATAGTCGGAAGATTTCGCGGCCAGCTCGTTGTTCGGCACATAGCCGGTGCCTGGCACCACCACCGACGCGCCATATGGGCCGGCGGCGAACTTGGCGAACTTCCAGGCGGCTTCCTGCTTCGCGGCGTCCTTGGTCAGGATGACGACCGCATTGCCGCCGGTCGGCAGACGGCCGTTGACCGGATCGATCAGCGGGATCTTGGCCGTGCGCAACGTGAACTTGTCGCCGACATTCTTGATCGTGTTGACCAGCGCGCCCGTGGTCTGGAATTCGAAGCCGACCTTGCCGGCCGCGAAGGCCTGCTCGCCCGCCGGCTTGGTGAACACCGGCATGCCGCCTTCCTTCACCATCCGCTCGATGAGCTCGACGGCCTTCTCGCCTTCCGGACCGTTGAAGGCGACCTTGCTCTCGTCGCCGTTCAGCATCTTGCCGCCGGCGCCGAACAGGAGCGCCGAGAACATCCAGTCATCGCCCTGCCAGCGGAAGTCGATGCCGTCGACACCGTTGCCGAGCGCCTTGATCTTGCCGCCGAGCGCGATGACCTCATCCCAGGTCTTGGGCGGATTGTCCGGATCGCCGCCGGCGGCCTTCACCAGGTCGGCGTTGTAATACATGATCGGGTTGGAGGTGGCGAAGGCCAGGCCGATCTGCTTGCCGTTCACCTGCGCGAGCTTCAGAATCGTGTCGGAGAAGCCCTGCTCGGCCATGTTGCCGTCCTTCTTCACCAGCGGCCCGAGGTCGACGGCGACGTCGCGCTCGTTGAGCATGCGCAGGCGGTTGAGGCCGATGAAGGTGATGTCGGGCATCTCGTCGGTGCCGGCCTGGCGCAGGATGGTCTGGATGCCTTCCTCATAGGTCGCCGACGGGCTGGCGAACTGGATCTTGATATCGGGATTTTCTTCCATGAACTTCTTCGAGATCGTGTCCATCACGTTCTTGAAGAAGCCGGGCATCGGATAGTGGACGGTCAGAGTCGTTTCGGCACTTGCCGGTAGTGCGAAGGTCAGCGAGACCGCCGCCGCGGCGAAGATCCTCGATATATGCTTCATTGCTCGTGCTCCTTGTTGGCCCAGTTGGTTGTTGGCAAATTCAGCCTTTGAGACCGGTCATGGTGATGCCTTCGACGAAGCGCTTCTGCGCGAGCAGGAAGGCGACGACGAGAGGAAGGGTGATGATCAGCGTGGCGGCCATCAGCGCGCCGTAGTCGTCGCCCGCCTCCGCGGCCCGGAAATACATCAGGCCGAGCGGCGGCGTGGCGTAGGCCTGCTTGCTGATGACGATCAGCGGCCAGTAGAGATCGTTCCAGTGCGCGACGACGGAAAAGATTGCGAAGGCGGTGACGGCCGGCCATGCGTTGGGGACGATGACGCGCGCGACGATGCCGAGCTCCGACATTCCGTCGAGCCGCGCCGCGTGGATAAGGTCGTCCGGCATGGCGCGGAAGAACTGCAGGAACATGAAGATCGCGAACACCGAAATCGTGAACGGCGCGACCAGCGCGGTGTAGCTGTTGAGCAGCGACACGCGGTCGAACGCGACATAGAGCGGCAGCGCCGTCGCATGGATGGGAACCAGAAGGCCGAGCATGACCATCACCATCATCATCCGTGCCGCCCGGAACTTCAGCTTGGCCATCGCGTAGGCGCAGGGGATCGCCACCGCGACCTGGAAGAAGAAGATCAGCCCGCACACGACGACGCCGTTCCACAGCAGCGTTGCCATCGGCACCTTGTCCAGCGCCTTGGCGAAATTCTCGGCGAAGTAGAAGTGCTGCGGGATGAGCGAAAGCGCCGCGGTGAAGATGTCGCTCTGCGTCTTGCCGGCGGTCGAGATCATGAAGATGTAGGGCGCCAAAATCATCAACGCGCCGAGCGAAAGCAGCGCAAAGCGGACGATGCGGCCGACCGGGATGCCCGTCATGTGTAATGCACCCGCCGGTCGAGGACGCGGAACTGCAGGAACATCAGCACCACGAGGATCGCCAGGAAGACCACCGTCATTGCCGACGCATAGCCGACGCGCATATAGACGAAGCCCTCCTGGTAGATGGTGAAGAGCAACACTTCCGACGCCTTGTTCGGGCCTCCGTCGGTCAGCATCTTCACGGTCTCGAAAACCTTCACCGCATTGGTGATGCTGATGGTGACGACGAACAGCGTCGTCGGCCCAAGCATTGGCCAGGTGACGAGGAAGAACCGGTCGAGCGCCGATTTCGCGCCGTCGACTTCAGCTGCGGCATAGAGCTCGCGCGGGATCGCCGTCAGGCCGGCCAGGAACAGCACCATGTTGAAGCCGACCGACTGCCACACGCCGATGATCGACAGGCTGTAGAGGACGGTGTTCGAGGCGCCGAGCCAGTTCGGGCCGGGAATGCCGGCAAGCGAAAGCAGCGCGTTGAGCGGCCCGATGGTGGGGTGGAAGATGTACTGCCAGACGGTCGCCATGGCGACAATCAGCGAGGCCACCGGCAGGAAGTAGACGGTGCGGAAGAAGGCCCGCGCGCGCAATTCGCCTTCGATCAAAAGCGCGACGCCCAAGCCCAGCGCAATCGAGACCGGAGCGACCATCGCCGTGTAGAGGGTCGTGTTCCACAGCGATTTGCGGAAGGTGCGGTCGGTGAAAAGATGCGCGTAGTTCTCGAAGCCGACGATCCGGAATTTGCCGTAGCCGAGCTCGAAATCGGTGAAGCCGAGGAAGATGACGGCAATCACCGGCAACAGCACGAACAGGAACAGGAGCACGATCGCCGGCGCCGCCAGCAGCCAGGCGGTCCGGTCCTCGCTGCGCCGATGAAGCGCCTCGGCCGGGATGTTGTCCGCCATCGTGACGCTAGACATAGGCCGGCTCCTGCCGCGCTCCTGCCGCCGCGGCCGTACGCAGCCGCCGTCCTTCCGGCCCAAACACCATCGCCTGTTCGGATGGCAGAAGGATACCCACCGGCATTCCTGCGATCAGGTCCCTCGCCTCATACGGCGCGAGCTTAGCGACGATGGCGTCGCCGCTTGCTTGAAGCCGGCAATGGGCGATGACTTCCGACCCGAGGAATTCGAGCCGCTCGATACGCCCGGCAATGCCGCTGCGCCCATCAGGCGCCAGCTTCACAAATTCGGGCCGGATGCCGAGGCTGACCGGCCCGTTCGCCACTTTCTCCATCAAGGCAAGTCGGATGCCCTCGAAACCAGCACGACCGTTTTCAGCCTGCGCCGGGATGATGTTGATCCTCGGCTGGCCGACGAACCGCGCGACCTCGATATGGGCGGGGTCGTTGTAGATGGTTTCCGGCGCGGCAAGCTGAAGCAGATTGCCGCCGATCATGACGGCCACGCGGTCGGCCATGGAAAGCGCCTCGGCCTGGTCGTGCGTGACATAGAGCGTCGGCACGCCCGCGCGCCGGTGCAGTTCGACGATCTCGCCACGCGCATGGACGCGCAGATTGGCGTCCAGGTTGGAAAGCGGCTCGTCCATGAGGAAGATGCTGGGATGGCGCACCATCGCACGCGCCAGCGCCACGCGCTGCCTCTGCCCGCCCGACATCTGCCCGGGCTTGCGGTCGAGCAGATGGTCGATCTTCAGCAAGGCGGCCATCTCGCGCACATCCTGCGCGATGCCGACGCGTATCGCTTTTTGGCCCGGCAGAAGCGAACCGATCAGCGGCAGGCGCTGCGTGCGGCCCAGCCTCTTCATGGCGAGCGGGACGGCGATGTTCTGGCCGGCCGTCAGATGCGGATAGAGCGCGTAGGACTGGAACACCATGGCGATGTTGCGGTCGGCCGCGGCGACGTTCGACATGTCCTTGCCGCCGACCAGGATCTCGCCGGCATCGGCATGGTCGAGCCCGGCCAGGATGCGCAGCAAGGTGCTTTTGCCGCAGCCCGAAGGTCCGACCAGGGCGATGAATTCGCCAGGTTCGGCATCGAGGCTGACGCCATTCAGGACGGCGTTGCCGGCAAAGGCCTTGCTCAGGCCGCGAAGCGACAGCGCGCCCATCACCCGGCCTTCCTGCGGACTTTGTGGGCCTCGTGCGGATAGACCTCCTCGACCACGTCATCGAGAACGTGAAGGCTCATGCCGGGAACAGCGACGATCTCGCTCGCGACCGTGTCGCTGAACTCGTGCACGACGGCGCCGATCATCTGTTCGCCCGGCATCTTGCGCTCCATCGTGTCGACGATGAAGGCGGCGGACGGGCCCCAGACCAGCGAGGTGTGGGCGTATTTGCCCTTCCACGCCCAATGCAGGTGGCCGCTTGCATGCAGGGCCACGTCGTGGGCGGCGATCAGATCGTAGAGACGCCGACGCTGCGCCGGTCGGATGCTCCAATAGCCGGTGTCGCCTTCGTCCGGATCGTCGACAAAAAGCGGCTTGTGGGCAAACATCGCGACGCGGCGGCCGCCACGGCTTTCCAGTGTTTCCCGCAGCCATTCGAACTGGGCTTCCTCGGTGGCATCGTTGAAGCCCATCACCTGGCTGTCGAGGCCGACGAGCCGCCAGTTGCCCGCATCCTCGAACCAATGGTCAGGGCCGGCCAGGCGGCGCCAGCGCTCCAGCCGGGCGGCATCGACCGGCTGCAGCGAACCCGGCAGGTGGCCGACGTCATGATTGCCGGGCACCAGCAGCATGGGTTTGGATATCTCCCGCATCAGCCCCATGCAGAAGGTGATGTCGTCATCCCTGTCGGCGCCGTCGACGGTAAGGTCCCCGGTGTGGATGATGAGATCGGCGCCGCTTTGCTCGATCCAGGCGGCCAAGGGTTCCCAATTGCCGTTGAAATGCGGCTTGCTGGGGCTGAAATGGGTATCGGTGATCTGGACGATTTTCATGACGGCTCCGCCGCGAGAGCCGCGCCGGAAACCACGGGCGAACGACTTCGCGTGCGGCTTCCTTAGTGCCGTTACATGTCACTTCCTTAACAGCGCCGGGCAAAATTCTCGATCACGGGCACAAGCCTGTGAAATGCGAAAATGATCGCCGCCGGTCGATATTTTTTTGCTGGCGGCGACACGGAAAACGCCGTGGCGCCCACCCGACTCACTTCACCTCGAATTGCGGATCGAGCGGGATCTGCATGGCGGTGACGAGATGATTGGTCTGGCCGGCCAGGCCGATGATCGACACAAGCTCGCCATGCTGCGCGTCGGTCATGCCCTTGGCCCGCGCTGCTGCCGTATGGGAGTGGATGCAATAGGAACAACCGTTGGCGGTCGAGACGGCGATATAGATCATTTCCTTGGTCAGCGGATCGATGGCGCTGTCCGCGACCATCACCGCCTTGAGCTGCTCCCACACCCGCTTCAGCGACGCCGGATCATTGGCGAGCCCCCGCCAGAAATTGTTGACGAAATCAGATTTCCGCGTCGCACGGATATCGTCGAACACGGCCTTCACCGCCGGGATCTTTTCGACCTCTGCGTCGCTGAGCAGTTTTGTGGTGGCCATGGTGTAGTCCTTTCGTTTGAACTGTCGGTCGAATTCGTTGAATCAAGCGTTGCACGTAGACGGCCAACCCGTTTGCCCGATTCAGTTTTTAGCCCAAAACAACACACGGTCGCGAAGGCTGGCCGAACCACCTCGGCATCGTCATTCCAGGGTCTGCGCGCGTCGCTTCGCTCGTTGCTCCGCCCGTGGATGACGACGTCGCGGAGGCTTCGGCCAATTGTCAAGGTGTCCACCAGCCACAGCCTAGTGAACCGCCGCGTACATAATCTTCTCTTCCGTCGCCTCCGCCGGCGAGAACTCCTCGACGATGCGGCCTTGGCGACAGACCAAGATGCGGTCGGACAGGTTCATGATTTCGGGCAAGTAGGACGAGATGACGACGACGGCGAGGCCCTCGTCGGCCAGCCGGTTGATGATCTGGTGGATCTCGGCGATGGCGCCGACATCGACGCCGCGCGTCGGCTCGTCGAAGATGACGATGCGCGGCTGCTGCACCAGCCCCTTGCCGATCACCACCTTCTGCTGGTTGCCGCCGGAGAGCTCGACCACGCGCGCATTGTCGTTGATCGCCTTGATGTTGAGCGTCTTCGTCCATTCGGCCGAAAGCTGCCGCATCTCCTGCTGGTTGATCACCCAGGCCTTTTCGCGACCCGCGGCGAGCAGCCCGCCGAACAGATTCTCGGCAATGCCCATCGTCTCGAAGATGCCTTCGCTCTTGCGGTCCTCGGTGACATAGACGATGCCGTCGGCCACCGCCTCGCTCGGCACGAGGTAGCGCACCGGCTTGTCGTCCAATTCGATCGCGCCACCGCGCAAAAAGTCGCGCTTGTAGATGCCCGACACGATCTTGAAGGTCTCGGTGCGGCCCGACCCGATCAGCCCGAACACGCCGGTGATCTGGCCCTCGAAGATCGAGAAGGAATTGTTGCGCACGATGTTGCTCATCGAGATGTCCTGCACGGACAGCACCTTCTTGCCGGCCTTGCGCAATTTCGTCTCGTCGCGCTGGCGATAGATCTGCCCCGTCAGCGAGCGCCCGACCATGGCGGCGACGATCCTGTCGCGGTCGAAGGCGAACGTATCGTCGGTGATCACCAATTCGCCATCGCGCAGGATGGTGATACGGTCGGCGATCATCAGCGCCTCTTCCAGCGCGTGGCTGATGAAGACGATCGACACGCCGCGCGCCTTCAGTCGGCGGATCAGCGCGAAGAAATGGCGTTTCTCCTCCGGCGTCAGCGTCGCGGTGGGTTCGTCGAAGATGATGATCTCGGCATTGTGGTGGACGGCGCGCGCGATCTCGACCATCTGCCGCTTGGCCGCACCCAGCGTCGCCACCATCGCGTTCGGATCGACCGGAAAATTCAGCGACTGCAGGAATTGCTGCGCAGAAATGTAGGTGCCGCGCAGCCGGTTGAGGAATTTCTCGGTGCCGAGATAAAGATTCTGCGCCACCGTCATCGACGGCACCAGGCTGGTCTCCTGGAACACCATGGCGATGCCGGCTTCCAGCGCGGCATGCGGCGAGGCGTAGGCCGTCTCGACGCCCTTGTGGAACATCTTGCCGGAAGTGGCATCGACGACGCCGGCGATGATCTTGGTCAGCGTCGACTTGCCGGCGCCGTTCTCGCCCAGCAGCGCGTGGATCTCACCCTTCCTCAGATCGAACGTGACGTTCTTTACCGCCGGCACGCCGCGATAGGCCTTGGTGACGTTTTCCAGACGGACGATCGGTTCCATCAGAAACCTCCCGAAGCAAGGTCGACGGCAAGCACGCAATCGCCGCCCCGCGAGGCGACGAACAGGCGGGCGTCCTGTTCGGCCACGCTGCAGATACCGTGGCGCGTGCCGTTGGCGCGGCTGTGCAGGCTGAACTGCGGCTGCAGGGCCCGGTCGAGCCTGACCACGAGCCCATAGGAGCGGCTGGGCGACCACGGCTTGTGGATGCCCATGGTGCGGATGCCGCCGCATTGCAGCGGCTCGAGGAAGCTGCGGTTGGAAGCCAGCGCCGGCGCGATCCAGTAGGCAGGCGGCACCTGGTCGATCATGTCCTGGCGATAATGCGTTTCCTGCAGCACGAATTCGATCAGCCGGTTGCGCGGCGCAAAGAGGGTCAGCCACGCTCCGCCGTCGCCGGCCGGCGACAGCCGCGAAGGGTAGCCCGGCAGATGCGCCAGTATCGTCGACCGGTTCCCGTTCGAGCCGTCGAAGCGGACCAGTTGGTGGCGCCAGCTCTCGCTCACCAGCACGTCGGCGCCGACCGGGTGAAGCCCATAGGGAAAGGCGATGTCGCCGGCGATATTCTGAAACCCGATGCCTCCCGGCCCGCACCGCCACAGCCCCCCGGACGCGCCCTTCTTCATCAGGTCGGCCGCCCATTGCGAAGGCAGGTGCTGTGCCGAACCATTGGCCAACCACAGCGTGCCGTCGTCCGCATAGGCAAGCGCCGTGATGCAGCGGATCTCGGCGGGCAAAGAGACTTCCTTGCCGGCGATCAGCAGTCTGCCGCTCTCCAGCCCGACCGTCAGGTCGCCCACTGGCGATAGCGCCAGCGCGGTGACGGGAGATTGAAAGGTCTCGACCACGGTCGGTTCGGAACCGGCCGCGATCGCATGGATCGCATTGCCGCTGGAGACAAGCAGCCGGCCGTCGGATACCAGCAGATTGTCCGGTTCGGTCAGCCCGGCGAAGGCAGGCAGGTCGTCCAGCCGCGTGTTGGGACGGAAGGCGCCGTCGAGCGGCGGTATGGTGACCGCCTTGCCGCGAAAGACATCCAGGATCGGATCGAGGATCATGGCTTCGCCCCCCAATAGGAAGCGGGGCTCGTCCAGTTCGGGTCCGCGCCCTCGATCTTGTAGCGACCGATGCGGTTGTTCAGGATGCCGCCGACGAACAGATAGCCCTTGTGCTCGCGCATCGAGGTCACCATCGGATGCGCATTGCCCGAAAGATCGCCGAGCGTCTCGACGATGCCGCCCTTCTCGTTGAACTTCACCACGCCGCCGGTGTTGATGTTGGGGAACAGCCATTCGTCCTGCGGCAGGCGGCGCGTCATGCGCTTGCGCATGTCGGGATGGCGCAGCGACAGGTCGAAGCTCGGCGTGCGCATGCCGAGCCAGGCCATCCAGTAATTGCCGTCGGAAGCCCGGTTGATGTTGTCGGGATAGCCAGGCATGTCGCGGATGACGCACTCGGCCGTTCCCGCCTTCGGCCCTTCCAACCAGTAGCGGTGCACACGGCAGGCCCAGCTTTCGGCGAAGAACAGCGACTTGCCGTCATGCGCCATGCACACGCCGTTGGTGTAGCGATAGCCGTCGAGCAGCGTCTTGGTCGAACCGTCCTTCGGGTCGTAGACCAGAAGGCGGCCCGTGGCCCGGTTCTCGATCGAGTCCAGCGCCCAATCATGGGCGTCGTAGCGCTTCGTGGAATCGGTAAAATAGATGCGGCCGTCGGGCGCGATGTCGCAATCGTTCGGGTCGCGCAGGCGCGCATCGTCGACGATCGAGGTCCAGGAACGCGCCGTCTCGGCCGACAGGCGTTTAACGTCCCGCTCCGGCGAGACCGAGTAGAGGCCCATGGCGCCAACACAGCTGATCAGATTGCCGTCCCGGTCGAAAGCGAGCCCCAGCGGAAAGCCGCCGATATGGGCAAAGACCTCGGAGCGCTTGTAGTCAGGTGCGAAGAAGCGGACGATCTCGCCGTGGCGGGTGCCGCAATAAAGATGGTCGTCGCGGTCGAGAATGACGTCCTCGGGTCCTTCCAGCTCGCCCAACCCGATATGGTCCGCGGCCGAGAGCCGGTTGTCGAGCTCGTAGGACGTGCCGGAGCCGGGCGCTGCCGATTGCGTCTCGCCCATCTTGAGATAGACCGGCGCGACATAGACCTCGTTCAGCACCTTGTGACGGTTCTTCAGCCAGCGGATATCGATGGTGACGGCGACAGCCAAGAGGATGCCGAGCACCATCTGGTTGGTGCCGGTGCCGTAGCCCAGCCGGATCAGGCCGTTGGTCATGGTGAGCACGATGACGGCGCCCATCAGTCCCTTGACCACCGAGCCGCGCCCGCCGCCCAGGCTGACGCCGCCGACCACCGCCGCTGTCAGCGCCATGATCTCGAGATTGAGGCCCGTGCCCGGCCCGGCCCCGCTCAACCGGCAGGCGATGAGGAAGCCGCCGATCGAGGCGCAGAAGCCGGAAAAGACATAGGTCATGAACACGGTGCGGCGCACGCGGATGCCGGCATTGTGCGCCGAGCGCCGTGAGCCGCCGACCGCCAGAACATGCCAGCCCGGACGTGAGCGCGTCAGCGCGATATGCGTGACGATGGCAAGGATGATCGCCAGCCAGACGGAGACCGACAGGCCCCAGAAGGTGCCGTCGCCGATGAAGTCGAGCACATCGGAGGAGGCCTGGGAAAGCTGCACGTCGGCGGCATAGGTGGTGACGAGGATATCGAACAGCGCCCGCCCGAAGATGAAGGTGACCAGCGTGGTGAGGAAGGCGCGCAGCCTGAGATACCCGACCAGGTAGCCGTTGATGGCGCCGAAGACGAGCCCGGCCGCGAGTGCAGCAGCCAACGCCAGCCAGATCGACTGGTCGAGGATGAAGAAGACGTAGACGGCGGAGAAGCAGGACAGCGCGAAGATCGAGCCGACCGAAAGATCGATGCCGCCACCCAGCATCACCACCGTCATGCCGATGACGACCAGGGAGAACTCGCCGAGCTGGCGGGTCGATTCCTGCAGCGAGGTGAGCTTGAAGAAGCCCGGAATGATCGAGCCGAACACGCCGAGCGTCGCCACCAGCGCCAGGAAAGGTATGGCGTTGTCGGTCCAGCGTTTGGTCAGGATCTCGCCGACCAGATGGTCGGGCACGAGATTGTAGCGCCAGGCCTGGAGGCGTTCACGAAAGGTCATCGGCTGCTGCTGCCATTGAAACGGGAAAGAGGTGGCCGGAACGATCCGGCCACCCCGTGGGATGCTCTTGGGCTGCGCGGCTTATTTCGCCGCCGCTTCGGCCTGCAGCGCCTTCAGGTCCCAGCAACTGTCGGGCTTGAGGTCGGCCTTGGTCGTCGCCTTCTCCAGCGTGTAGATGTAGGTGTGCGAGGTGCCGGCCGGCTGGCCGCTCTGCAGCAGGAACTTGATGATGGCGTTCATGTCGCCCGACTGGCGGGCAAGGTCGGTCATCACCACAGCGCCGTAGGTGCCGTCTTGCAGCTTGTCGCAATCGGCTGCCTTCTCGCCGCCGCCGGTGGTGACCAGGAACACCTTGCCGTCGAGCTTGGCGTCGCGGATCGCGGCCGAGGCGCCGGTGGCGTCGCCGTCCCAGAAGTCGATGATCGAGCAGATATCCGGATGCTGCTGCAGCATCGTCGTCGTCACGTTGCGCGAGGTGGTCGCGTCCCAGTTCGAGTCGGGCTTTGCCACCACCTGGAAGTCGGGATGCTTCTCAAGCACCTTCATGATGCCGGCATACTGGTAGAGGCTCGACGAGTTCGCCTGGTCGCCCTGCACCAGCCCGATCTTCTTGGACGAATTCTCGCCGCAGCCCTTGATCGCGGCTTCGGCCTCGAGCTGTCCGAGCCTGTCCCAGTCGCTGCCGACGAAGGCATCGGCCGGGAAGTTGGCCGGATTGTCGACCAGCATCACATAGGTGCCGGCGGCCTGCGCCTTCTTCATCAGCTTGGAATAGGAGTTGAGGTCGGGTGCATGGATGATCAGAACGTCGGGCCGCGTGTCCGAAGCGATGGCGTCGGTGATCGCCTGCGCGCCGGCATCCACCACCCAGTTCGGATCGCGGGTCTCGAACGTGCCGCCCCAGGCCTCGACTTCCTTCTTCAGATAATGCGCCCAGCCCTGCGCCAGGTCGAAGCCCATCGCCAGAGGCACCAGCATGACGCGCTTGCCGTTGAGCGATTTGGCATAGGCGGCGGGGCCCGGATCGTCGGCGGCCATGCTCGGCGCCACGAAGGCGGTAACGGCGAGCGCCGTGGCGGCGGCCATCAATGTTCTGATTAGTTTCATGTCACGTCCTCTGGTTCGGTTTTCATTGCCGGGTGATCGTCGCGATCGCTCCGGGTACCCCCAGAGCAGATGGGCCAGCCCATCTGCTCTAAATGTCGCCTTGCTGCGCGGTCTGCTCGTCGCGCGGATTGATGATGCCGTCGACGATGATGGCGCCTAACAGGATCGCCGCCTTGATCAGGTTCTGGTAGAGCAGCGGAATGTCGATGATGGTCATGGCGTTGAGCAGGATGCCGATCAGCGCCGCCCCCACCAGCACGTTGCGCACCCCGCCCCTGCCGCCCGAAAGACCGATGCCGCCGATCACCGCCACCAGCACGATGTCGTAGAGCAGCGTCGAGTTGACGATGCGGGTGTTGATCGAATGCAGGCTGGCCGCCGTCAAAAGCCCGGCGATCAGCGCCACGACAGCCGAGAGCACGTAGCGCAGCACCAGCATGGGCCGCACCGGAACGCCTATGTTGCGGGCGGCGACCGGATTGTCGCCGGCGAAATAGATGAAGCGGCCCCATTTGGTATAGCGCAGAAACAGGAAGACCAGGAAGGCCAGCCCGGCGAAGACGAACACCTCGACCGGAATGTCGAGGAAGCGGACGCCGCCGAGCAGCTCGACCCAGTGCCCCCCGGGCACCGGCACGGCATCCTGCGTGATCAGTTGCGAGCGCACATAGCCGAACACGAAGGAGCCGGTGGCCAAGGTCACGAAGATCGCCGGCACGTCGGCATAGGCGACGAGGAAGCCGTTGAGCAGGCCGATGGCTAAAACGCCCGCCAATACATAGACAAAGGCGAGCCCGCCCGAGGTTCCGGTGTTGAGCAGTTGCAGGTACCAGGCGACCGACATCGCCATGATCGCCACGGCCGACAGGTCGATGCCGCGGCCGATGATGACGACCGCCATGCCGAGCGCCAGAATGCCAAGCACCGAGACGGAGCGGACGATGGCGACCAGATTGTCGGCGGTCAGAAACCCGGGCAGGCCGAGCGCAGCGGCGGCGAACAAAAGGATGGCGATGGCAAAGACGATGCCTTCCTGATTAAGGCGCCTCCAGTTCGGCCGGCCGATCGCATTCATCGCTTATGTCTTTCGCCCCGATGGCCAGGCCTTGCCGGCCTCCATCCCGCGCGAAAGCTAATCGGCTCAACAGCGGCTCGTCAAATGAATCCGCGTTCAATAACCGCGCCTGTCCGACTATTTTCCAAGTGGACGCATCGATTGCCGCAACTGGCGCAATAGCCGGAAACTCTTGCGCTTTTTGGCGGCTCGTTGCCGCGATCGCACGACGCGCGGAAGAACCCGTTCGAGCGCAGCAGGACCGGCGCAATTTGAGTCCGCAAAATGCGCCCGGCGCAACGTCAACTGTTCGTCGAATGGCCTGAAACCTCGGCGCCGGCATTGGCCGGCAGGACCAGGAAGCGCATTGCCGCGGCGAGACCTACCAGGCCGATCACGGCAAAGGTGATTCTGAAATCGAGAAGGTCGGGCTCGGCTTCGCCCCTGATGATTTGCGACAGGTTGAGGATTGCCGCGGCGATCGCCACGCCGAACAGCATCGCTATCTGCTGCAGCATGCTGGAGAGCGTCGCGGCCGAGCTCCGCTGCCGCGCGCCGATATCGGCGAAGGCAAGCGTGTTCAGCGCGGTGAACTGCATCGAGCGCGACAGACCCGCGACCAGCATCAGGGCAACGGTCAGCGCCAGCGGCGTCTGGGGCGAGATCGCCCCACAGGCCATGATCGCCAGCGAGGCGATCGCCCCGTTCACCACCATCACGGCGCGGAAGCCGAAACGCCTGAGCGTCGGCGTCGTCACGGTCTTCATGCCGAGATTGCCGAGGAAATAGGCCAGCACCAACAGGCCGGCATCGACTGGGCGCAGGCCGAAGCCGACCTGGAACAGCAGCGGTAGCAGGAAAGGCGTGGCGTTGATCGCGACGCGGAAGACCGTGCCCGCGGCAAGCGTCGAGATCGCGAAGGTCAGCACCTTGAAGGCTGAAAGGTCGAGCAGCGGATGCCGGGCCTGCAGGAGATGGCGAACGGCGGACCAGCCGATCACGATACCAATGCCGATGGAGCCTATTGTCGGCAGCAAGCTGTCCCCGGGATGCGCCAAGCGTTCGAGACCATAAAGCATCACGGCAAGGCCGAGCGAGGTGAGGAAAAAGCCCGGCCAATCGAATGGCTTCGCCTCGGAATCGCGGTCGCCCGGCACGAAGCGGGCGACCAGCGCAAGTCCGGTCAGCCCCAGCGGAGCGTTGATGAAGAAGTTCCAATGCCAGGAGAGATAGGTGGTGATGAAGCCGCCCAGCACCGGCCCGATTACCGGCGCGAACAGCGCCGGCCAGGTGATCAGCGCCGTGGCGTTGAGCAGTTCCGACTTCTCGGCGTTGCGCAGCACCAGGATGCGGCCCACCGGCGTCATCAGCGCGCTGCCGAGCCCCTGCACGATGCGGGCGGCGACGAACGCGGTCAGGCTCTGCGAAAAGCCGCAGGCGATCGAAGCTAGCGTGAACAGCGCGATCGCCACGAGGAAGATGGTGCGTGCGCCGAAGCGGTCGGCAAGCCAGGCCGACAGCGGCACGAACACCGCCATGGTCAGCATATAGGCGGTGATGCCGATGCTCATCGCCACCGCCGGCACGCCGAAGGACTGCCCCATCTGCGGCAGCGACGTCGAGATGATCGTGGAGTCCAGCAGCTGCATGAAGAAGGCGACCGCCACGATCAGCGCGACGCGCCGGGACTGCCGCGCGGAATGTGTCGACTGGGACACGGCCTCGTTGTCGGGAATGCTGGTCATGACGCGCTGGTTGAACAGCATAAGCCTGGCCCAGTCCAGTGCTTATCCAACAAACTTCCGTGCCGCCGTTTCGCCTGTTATGGATGAGCTCAGGGGTGGCCGAGGAAAATGCATGAAGCCCATCTATATCAACTACCTCAATGCCCTTGACATCGAAGCTTTAGCCATGACCGACGCCGAGATCATCGGCGCCGTCGAAGCCGGACTTGTCGCCCAAGGTAACGGCCAGACGGTGATCGAGCCGCGCGTCCATCTCGAGCCGGATCCCTCCTTCCACGGCCACTTCAACGTCCTGCGCGGCTATGTGGCGCCGCTCGACGCTGCCGGCGTGAAGATCGTCGGCGACTATGTCGACAACTACATGCACGGCCTGCCGTCGGAATTCGGCATCCTCAATCTTTTCGATCCGCGCACCGGCACGCCGCGCGCCATCCTCGACGCCACCGTCATCACCGACATGCGCACCGGCGCCGTCACCGCCATCGGCGCCAAGCATCTGGCGAAGAAGTCGTCCAGGGTGCTCGGCCATATCGGCGCGCGCGGCACCGCCTACTGGAATGTGCGCCTGCTCGACCATCTCTTCGATTTCGACGAGATCCGCGTCCATTCGCGCCGGCCCGAGAGCCGCGATAGCTTTGTCGCGAGGCTGGCGGCCGACCTCGGCAAACCGGTCATGGCCGTGGCTGACTGGAAAAGCTGCGTGGAAGGCGCGGACATCGTCGTCGAAGCCTCGCGGCTGCCGGAACCACAGCCGCTGCTCAAGACCGAATGGATCAAGCGTGGCGCGCTGGTGGTGCCCTACGGCACGATGAGCGCGGTTGAGCTGTCGCTCACCGACATCATGCAGAAGATCGTCGTCGACGACTGGGGCCAGTGCAAGGGCGGCAAGTTCGGCTCGCTGCGCGCCCATGTTGAGACGGGACGGCTGAGCGAGGCAACGCTGCACGCCGAGCTCGGCCAGATCGCCGCCGGCCTCAAGCCAGGCCGGCAAAGCGATGGCGAGACGATCCTGTTCTGGCATCGCGGCCTCTCGCTCTCCGACATCGCGCTCGGCAAGGCCATGCTCGCCAAGGCCGGCGAAAACGGCATTGGCCAGAGGCTGCGCTTCGCATGAGCCCGCTCGTTCTCACCGGCGCCGGTGTCAGCATCGAGGATGTGGTTGCCGCCGCGCGCAACGCCTGCAAGGTCGAGGTCATGCCGGCCGTCCTCGAAAAGCTCGACAAGGCTCGCCAGGTCCTCGATGCCGCCGCGGCCGGCGGGCAACAGATCTACGGGCTGAACAGGGGCCTCGGCGCCAATCTCGTCACCGCGGTAGAAGGCGACGCGAGCGCCTTCCAGCGCCAGCTGATCGAAGGCCGCAGCGCCGCTGTCGGCGAGGCCCTGCCCGTGCCGGCGGTACGGGCGGCGATGTTTGCCCGCCTTGCGATGCTCGCCGCCGGCGGCTCGGGCCTGTCACCGCGCGTGTTCACGGCGCTGGTCGAGGCGCTCAATGCCGGCGTGCATCCCGTGATGCCGTCGCTGGGCTCGATCGGCGCCGGCGATCTTCTGCTGATGGCGGCGATCGCCCGTGTGCTGATCGGCGATGGCGAGGCCGAATACCAGGGCCGCCGCATGCCCGCCGCCAAGGCGCTGATGATGGCGCGGCTTGCGCCCGTCGCCCTCTCGCCGAAGGACGGCCTTTCGCTGATCAATGCCTCGGCGGTTTCCACCGGGAACGGAGCGCTGGCGCTAGCCGATGCGCTGTCGGCGCTCGACCAGCAGCAGCAGGCCGGCGCGCTGACGATGGAAGGCATCGGCGCCAACCGCACCATCCTCGATCCGCGCCAGCATCAGGCGCGCCCGGGCGCCTGCCAGCAGCTTGCGGCGAAGGCCCTGCGCGACTTGCTGGCGCGCGATGAAGCGCCGGCGCCGACCACCATCCAGGACCCGCTGTCGATCCGCTGCATGCCCTCGATTCACGGTGCGCTGATCCAGGCGATCGACCATGCCAGGCTTGCCGTCGAGATCGAGCTCAACGCCGCAGCCGACAATCCGCTGGTGCTTGCCGAGGACGAGCTGGTCATGTCGACCGGCAACTTCCACACCGCGTCGCTGTCGCTTGCCTTCGAGACGCTTGGCCTGGCGATCGCGCAGTGCGCGGCGGCTTCGGCCGCCCGCTTCGTCCAGCTCACCGGCTCGACCCGCCACGGCCTGCCGAAATATCTGTCGCCTGTCGGCGGCGCCTCGGCGGGCTTCGTGCCGCTGCAGAAGACCGTGACGGCGATCCTGGCCGCGATCCGCCACAAGGCCAATCCGGTGATGCTCGATTTCCTGCCTGTCTCCGAAGGCGTCGAGGATCACGCCACGCAGACGCCGCTCGCCGTCGCCAAATGCGCGGAGATGATCGTGCTGTGGCGGCGGCTGATCGCCTTCGAGCTGATGGCGGCGGCGCAGGCCGTCGATTTGCGCGAAGGCACAACGCTCGCGCCGGCCACCGGCGCAATCCACGCGGCCGTGCGCTCGCATGTGGCGACGCTCAAGGAAGACAGACCGCTCGGCATTGATGCCGAAGCGCTTTACGCCGCTCTCGTCAGCGGAATCTGGCAAGGCCCTCCGGCGACCGGCTGAAGCTTTTCGACTCTTGGTTCAGGGCTTTGCGCCCACCTTCTTCATGAAGAGGGTGAGCTCACCCGGATCCATGTGCACGATGTGCCTGTCTTCCGGATAGGCGCCGCTGTTGACGTCGGCGACATATTCGGAGAACGCCGCGATGCGCTCCTGCTGCAGCCGGTCATACTCGGCGGCGAAATTGCGGTAGACTTTCGAGTGGCGCGGCATGTGACCACGATTGGTGCCGAGGATATCCTCGGCGAACAGATATTGCGCGTCGCAGCCCGTGCCCGCGCCCATCGACAGCATGATCAGCGAGGTGCGCTCGGAGATGGCCTTGGCCACCTCCACCGGCACCACCTCGATCTCGGCGCCGATCGCGCCGGCGGCCTCCAACTGCTTGACCGCCTCGAACACCTGCATGGCGGTGTCAGCTGTCTTGCCGACCGCCTTGAACCCACCGGTCCAGGTCGCGCGGGAAGGAATGAGGCCTACGTGACCAATCACCGGGATGGCGTCGTCGGCCATGCGCTTGATCGTGGCGTAGCCGGCGCTGCAATAGACGGCGTCGGCGCCGGCCTTGTAGAGCCGGAACGACCAGCGCACGAAATCGTCTGTAGTGCCGATCTCGAAGAAATTGTCGCCCGGCATGGTGAAGAGGCTGGGCGCGGCATCGCGATATTGCGGGTTGAGCACCAGCTCCGGCGGCACCGAGACGATGTCGATGCCGGCCCGCTCGGCGGCCTCCGCCTCCTCCAGCGTCAGCACACGCAGCATGGTCAATTGCCGCTTGCCTTTCATGGCGCGCAGATCGGCAACGGTCGGTCTCTTTCGGCTCATTGGTGCATCCTGTTTGTCTGGCGGCTTTCAGCCGATATCGATCATCACCTTACCGGCCTCGACCTTGACCGGATAGGTCTTGAGGTTGACGCAGACCGGCGCGCCCTTGGCCTGGCCGGTCTTGTAGTTGAAGCGGCCATTGTGCTTGGGGCATTCGATGATGTCGTCCATCACGAGCCCGTCCGCGAGATGCGCCTTTTCATGCGTGCAGAAGCCGTCTGTCGCGAAGAAGGCGTCGTCCGGCGAGCGGTAGATCGCGAAGGTGCGGCCGCCATGATCGAAGCGGATCACATCCTCCTCGTCCACGTCATCGACCGCGCATGCTTCGACCCACTCAGCCATCGTCTGCCTCCAATTTCCCGTGCGGCGCCTATTCGGCCGCTGCAGCCGCTATGTCGAGATCGTGGAACTCGCCGCGATAGGGCTTCGCCGTCGCCGGCAATTCGCGCTTGAGATAGTAGTCCTCGTATTTCAGTTGCCTGAGCAGCACCGGCCAGACCTCGCGATAGGCGTGCCACATCGACGGGTTCGCCACCGGCAGATCGTGCTTGATCAGCTCATGCAGCTTCGGCAGCGCGTGATAGGGCACCATAGGGAACATGTGGTGCTCCACATGGTAGTTCATGTTCCAGTAGATGAACCGGCTGATCGGGTTCATGTAGACGGTGCGGGTGTTCAGCCGATGGTCGGTGACGTTGTCGGCCAGCCCGATATGCTGCAACAGCCCCGTCAGCACCATGTGCCAGGTGCCGTAGAGGCGCGGCACGCCGATCAGCACCAGCGGTATCCATGATTTAAGCGCGATCGCTATAGCGATCGTCGCGGCGTAGACGACCATATGCCAGCGCGCCGCGGTCACCGCCTTGTGCTGCTCCATCTCCGGTATGTAGCTCTTCTCGTCGTCCGACAATGTGCCAAAGGCCTGGCGCACCAGCGTCGGCAGCGAATAGCGGAAGTCGAGGATGCCGGTGAAGGCCAAAGCCGCCTTGATGAGGTCCGGCGGCCGCATCACCGCGATCTCGGCGTCGCGGCCGACGATGATGGTGTCGGTGTGGTGGCGCGCATGGCTCCAGCGCCACTGCACCGGATTGCGCATCAGCATGAACGAGGCGATGTGATAGACGACATCGTTCATCCAGCGCGTGCGGAACGCCGTGCCGTGGCCGCATTCGTGCCAGCGCGAGTCGCTCGACGAGCCATAGAGCACGCCATAAACGAACAGGAACGGCACGACCCACCACGTGCCCCAGAACCAGACGATGCCGGCGGCCGAGCCCAGGATCGCAACGATCCAAATGATGGTGTCGCGGATCGCCGGCCCGTCGGAGCGCTGCATCAACTCCTTCATGGTCTTGCGCGCCACGTCGGTGTGATACCACTCAGCCGAGGCAAGTCCGGTCTCGATCGCCTTACGTGTGCTTTCGCCGACAAGGCTGTAGTCGCGCTTTTTCGCCATCGTCAAATCGGCCTCCAATCTTCACACAACGCTGGCAATCCGGTCCCCCGGCCGGAGGGCTTGCTATGGATAAATGTCACGCTCATGCCCTGCCCGCCAGTTTTGGGAACTCGCCGGAGGGCTGAGGATAATCCTGCTCCGGCTGGCGGGCGATGGCCGCGATCCGTCGTTCCGCATCGGCGACCGCATCCTTGCCGTCGAGGACCCGGAACACCGCGTCATAGGCGCGGGTCTCGCCGTGCTCAAGCCAGATCATCTCGCCACGCTCGCGCGCGGCAAGATTGCCGAGCACATGGTGCGTCGAGGGCTCGATGCCAAGCGCGTACTGCCCGGCCTGGAAATTCTGCCACTCGTAACAGCAAGGCAACTGGTCCTTGCGGGTGACGACCTCGAAGCCGAGGCCGAGACGGTCGTTGACGACGGCGACCGGCGCCTCGCCCTTGCCATCGGTGCCCAACTCATGCTGCCAGACCTGTTCGCTGAAGCCGAGTTGTGGCTTAGGCACCGTGCGGTAACCGACCTTCTGCGCCTCGTAGCGCTCGCCTTCATGCGCGGCCCATACCACGTCGCGGATCGGCGCCAGGTAGCGCGAGCCTTCGTCGAGCAGCGGATGCCCGACATTGACGTGGTAGAAATACATATGCGGCGTGCGGCGGAACCCGTGGTTGACGACGCGGTCCGATAGCCGGATCTCGCTGCCGCCGACATCGGCCTCGATGCGGCGGATGAGATGCAGATCCTCGCCGAACACGCTTGCCTGCTGGACGACGCCTTCCGCCCACAAAACGCAGCGGTCGCCGTCCCAGCTTTCACCATAGCCGGTGAGCCGCGCCGGGATGGTGCTGATGCGCCCGTGCAGCGAATGCGTCACCGTCTTGCGTCCGGGATAATTGTAGTTTTCGGCCGGCACCTCGTTGCGGCCGAGAATATGGTCGAGACCGCAGGTGACCAGCAGCCCGGAAAAGGACCGGCCCCAGGCGAAGCCGTCCTCGCCTTCATAGTCGTGCAGGCCCGGGTTGCGGAAACCGCTCGGCGAATGCCAGCCGATCGCCTGGCCCTTGTACTCGCAATCGGCGATGTCGAGCGCACGATCGACGAGCGCGGTGAAGCGCAGGCCCGAGCCGGTGCGGAACTCGAGCATGCGGATGCCGCGCTCGACCCCGTCGCCCAGCGTCATCAGTCGCACGCCGGCAAACTGCGACAGCATGCCGGAGCGTTCGGCGACCTGCCGGCGCGAAAGCGTCTGTCCAAAGAGCTTCACCATGCCGTCACTGCGCCCTTTTCATCAGGGCCGACAGATCGGCGCCGGTTATCAGGCTCTCCACGGTCAGGAGGTCGGTGTCGGCGACCGTCTGCTCGGCGACGATCTCGCCGCGGCGCATGACGATGATGCGATCGGCGACCTCGAAGACATGGTGGATATTGTGGGTGATCAAGAGCACCGAATGCCCGGCCGCCCGCATCTCTTTCACGAAGCGCAGCACGCCATGCGTTTCCTCGACGCCGAGATTGTTGGTCGGCTCGTCGAGGATGATCACCTTGGCGGCGAACTGCATGGCGCGCGAGATCGCGATCGACTGCCGCTCGCCGCCGGACAGCGTCGAGACCAAGGCATCGGCGTCGAGTTTCTTCGAGATGCCGACGCGCTTCAGCAGCGCCGAGGCGGCATCGCGCAGCCTGGCGAGGTCGAGCGGCGCGAACACCCCGAGCCATTTGAGATTGACCGGCTCGCGGCCGAGGAACAGGTTTCGCGCGATGCTGAGGTCGGGCGCCAGCGAAGTGTCCTGGTGGATGGTCTCGATGCCGAGGTCCATCGCCTCGCGCGTGGTGCGGATCGAGACCTTCTCGCCGCGCACATAGATATCGCCACGATCGATCGGGAAGACGCCGGAAATCGCCTTGATCAGCGTCGACTTGCCGGCGCCGTTGTCGCCGAGCAGCGCCACCACCTCGCCCTCCTTGAGCGTCAGCGAGGCATTCTTCAGCGCGCGCACGCTGCCGAAGGATTTCTGTAAGTTCTGCAACCGAAGCACTTCCTGCATCATCGTCAGCTCCTTGCGGCGTTTTTCTGCAGCAGCGCGTGCAGGATGAGCATGGCGAGGATGATGACCCCGACGAAGATGTTGTAGGCGAGGCCTGGCACGCCGACGAGCACGATGCCGTTGCGGATCGCGCGCAGCATCAGTGCGCCGACAATGGTGCCGAGGATCGTGCCGCGCCCGCCGGTAAGCGCCGTGCCGCCGACCACGACCATGGCGATCACCTCCAGCTCATAGCCGGTTCCCGCGACAGGCGAGGCCGCCGAGATGCGGAAGGCGCTGATCATGCCGGCGAGCCCGGCGAGCACCGAGGTCAGGATGAACAGCCAGATCTTGACCGCGTCGGCCGGCACGCCGCGCGCCACCGCCGCGTTGCGGTTGGAGCCGATGGCGCTGATCCAGTTGCCGAGCTTGGCGTAGCGCAGGATGTAGACCGCGAGCAGCGACAGCCCGATGAACCACCAGAGCGAGGTGTAGAAGCGAAACGCGCCGATGTTGAAGCTGCCGGCCAGCAGCGTGACGAAGAAGCCCGGCTGGTCCCAGGACTTCAGCGGAAAGCCCTGCGTGATGTAGAGCGCCGCACCCCGCACGATCAAAAGCATCGACAGTGTCACCAGGAAGGACGAGATGCCGATCTTGGTGACGATCACGCCGTTGATCGCGCCGATCGCAATGCACAGCACAAGTCCGGCCAGCAGCGCCACGCCGATATCGACCCCGGCATTCTGCACCAGCAGCATCACCACCACCGGGGCGAGGCCGAACACCGCACCGACCGACAGGTCGAATTCGCCGGCAGTCAAAAGCAGTGTCATGCCGAGCGCAATGATGCCGAGTTCCGGCAGGAATGCCATCATGTTGGAGATGTTGAGCGGCGACAGGAAATTTCCGTCGGCAACCGCGAACACCACCAGGAGCACGACGAGGATGACGAAGGAGGAGAATTGCGGTGAGCGCATGAGGCTCGACCTGCCTTTCGCGCGCCCGGCACCGTCTTCCGCTGTAACTGCCATAACTTGCTGAACCATGCTTTTCTGCATGGCGCCCGCCACTCAAGCGGCGGGCGCCGATTTCCTTACTTCTTGTCGTAGAGCTTCAGGATCGGCTCGACGCTGGAGGCCTCATAGAGGCCGAAGGTGTGGATGTCGTAGCCGATCGGCTCGCCCGAAGCGGCGAGCCCGAGCAGCGCGACCGGCATGAAGCCTTGCGCCGAGGGATATTGCCAGGCGGCGGCGTTGACGAAGCCATCCTTGACCGCCTGGGCCGTCTCCTTCGAATTGCCCCAGCCGACGACCGGGATCTTGCCGGCCGGAATGCCGGCGCCGTCGAACACCCGCTTGACGCTGGCCGCCACGGAATCGCCCAGCGCGATGATCGCCGGCGGATTGTTGGCGACCATATAGTCGGTCATCTTGGCGATGATGCCGGCCGGATCTGTGCCGCAATCGACCACGTCATATTTGATGCCGAGCGGATCGAAGACGCCGGCGATGCCCTCGGTTTCGAGCTGCTGGTAGCTCGCGCCGGGAACCTCGACCGGCAGGAACACCTTGTCGCCCTGCTTCACCATCTTGTGGTCGACGAGATATTTCGCCCAGATGGCGCCGGCTTCCTTGAGGTCGGCGCCGACATAGGCCTGACGTCCGGTCGCCGGATCGTCCGTGTTGAAGAACACGATCGGAATGCCGGCCGCCTTCGCCGCCTTCACCTCCTCGGTCCACAATCCAGGCTGCGCCGAAGTCGTGGCGATGCCGTCCGGCTTGGCCGCGAGCGCCGAGTTGAAAGCCTCTTTCTGCGCCGCCATGTCGCCGCCGCTGAAGGAGATCTTGCAGGTCACCTTGAGCTGGTCGCAGGCCTTGGTCGCGCCGGCATTCCAGTCGATCCAGAACGCGTCCGACGGGCCGCCATGCGACAGAAGGTAGAACGTCTTCTGGCCGTCCGCGGCCTGCGCCGCCGAGCAGAAGGCAACGCCCGCGAACACGGCCGCCGCGGCCGCCAGTTTCAATCCGAATTTCAACATCTCGTTTCCTCCACTCCCTATCTTGCGAATGCGGGTGCCGCGCCGGAGCGGGCGGCGCCCTGCGACCCTCAGAGGCCGTTGGCGCGCAGCTTCCCGTCGAGGAATTTCTTGGCGCGCGGCACGTCGTCTTCCGACAGATGCTCGATGATCATCGGGATGTTGGGATGCTTCTCGGCGAGGCGCTTGAGGTAGAGGTCGTAGTTCAGCGAGCCGAGGCCCGGCGCCGGCAATTCGATCTCGCCGACACCGCGGAAGGTGTGGCTTTCCATCGCGTCGGCATCGCCGATATCGGCGTGCTTTTCCGACTTGTCGTCGCCCGAGCGCTTGACGTCCTTGGCATGAGCAATCTTGATCTTGTCGGTCAGCGTGTCGAAGACCTGGTTCAGGATCTGGTCCATGCGGTCGATGTTGTGGGTCTCGAAATAGTTGGTTGGGTCCATCAGCAGGCCGAGACCGGGATGGTCGACCTGCGCGAACATCTTCACCGTCTCCTCGACCGAGCCGACGACGTTGTTGACGTAGGTTTCGAGCAGGAACACCGCGCCGTGGTCGTAAGCCGTCTGCGCAAGGTCGGCGATCACCTTGCGGCACTCTTCGAAACCTTCCTCGGTCTTGTTCTTCGGGTGATGCACCCAGTCGGACTCGGTGTTGTAGGTGCCGGTCTCCGAGATCACGTAAGGCGAGCCGAAATGGCGCGCGTTGCGGATGATCTCCTTGAGATAGCCGACGCGCTTCTCGCGCTCCGCCTTGTCGGGATGGATGATGTTCGTGTAGCCCGACACGCAGCAGATCGGCAGGTTGTGGTCGCGGAAGGTGTCGCGCACCTTCTTCGCCTTGTCCTTGGTGATCTGGCCGGCGGACAGATCGATATCCTTGAAGTGCAGGTCGAGCTGCACCGTGTTGAAGCCGAGACCGCGTATCTTCTTCGCCGTCTCCTCGAGGCCGTACGGGAAATAGCCCGTGAAAATGCCTGCCTGCATCATGATGTGAATTCCTCCTTGTAAGTGATTCAGTTTGTCGGGATTTCGGAGAGCTTGACCGTGCGGCCCGCCGCCATCGAGCGATAGCCTGCCTCGACCAGCGCCATGGTCTTGACGTTGTCGGCAACGGAGAGCGCCGGCGGCGTGCCGGTCTTCACCGCGTGCTGCAGCTGCTCCATGACGCCGATGAAGGCATGCGGGAACCACATCGTCTCCCAGCTCGGGCTAACCCATTGGCCGCCGGTCGTCTCGGCGGAGGCGTAGGTCAGCGTCGAGGCAGCACCGGTCGGCCAGCCGATCGTGCCCTTGGCGACGCCCTTGGTGCCGTCGACGCGCCAGTTGATATGCTGGTCGTCCTTGTAGCCCTCCTGGCGGGGACCGGACCAGACGTCCTCCAGTGAAACGGCAAGCACACCTGACGGGAAGCGCAGCGTCGACACGGTGATGCCGTCGGAATGGTCGAACTGGGTGCGCGGGTCCTTGCGCGTCAGCGTCGTAATCTCGTCCGGATCGCCGAACAGGAAGCGCAGCACGTCGAGATGATGCACGCTCATATTGGCGAGCGTCAGCCGGTCGTAGTCCTGAAGGAAGGTCTGCCAGTGCGGGATCGCATGCATGTCGATCTGCGCGAAGACGATGTCGCCGAGCGCGCCGCTGTCGATGATCTGCTTGAGCACGCGCATCGACTGGTCGTAACGCATGTTCTGGTTGACCGAGAGGATCTTGCCGGATTTGGCCGCCTCGTCGCGCAGCTTGACGGCTTCCTCGACCGACAGCGCCAGCGGCTTCTGCGCCAGGATAGCCTTGATGTGCTTCTGCTTCAGCGCGTGGCGGATCAGCGCCGGCTGCTGGTCCGGCGGAAAGGCCAGGTCGATGATGTCGACATTGGTATCCTCGATCAGCTGTTCCGGCGTGTCGTGAACGGTCGGGATGCCCCAGCGGGTGGCGACCTTCTCAGCATTCGCCTTGGTGCGCGAGGCGATCGCCACCACCGGAAAGCCTGCTTCCTTGTAGGCCGCCAGGTGGCACTCAGCCATGATCATGCCGGCGCCGACGCAACCGATCCGGTAATCCCTGGTGCGAACCTTGACGTCCGGCTCGAAGCTTTTTCCAGCCATCTCTTCCTCCCGAAATTTTGTCCATACGGCCGCCGTCACAGCGCGTCTCCGTCCTGGCCGAAATAATGCACGCGACCCGGCTCGCAGGATATCGCCACCATCGCATCCGGCCTGATGTCAGGCTGGCCGCGTAGCAGCGCCCTGAGCCGCACCTGCCCGGCTTCTAAAGTCACGACGGTGTAGCCGCCGAGCGGCTCGACCTCGAACACCCGCGCCGGACGAACTTCCGCCGTCTCATTGTCCGACCAGGGTCGGACCTTTATGTCCTCTGGTCTGAGCCCGATCTCGATCGCCTCGGCCGGCGCTTTGGCATCGGCAACGCGGATTGTCCCTTCCGCCGCCTCGACACCGCCGGCGCCGCGCACCGACGGCAGGATGTTCATCATCGGCGAGCCGAGCATGCGCGCCACATAGGCGCTCGCCGGCCGGTCGTAGATTTCCGCAGGCGCGCCGATCTGCCGGATCCGGCCGTTTTCGAGGATGGCCATACGGTCGGCGACAGACATCGCCTCCTCCTGGTCATGCGTGACATAGATCAGCGTCTTGCCGAGCTCGCGCTGGATGCGCTTCAATTCGACGCGCGTCTCCTCGCGCAGCCTGGCATCGAGCGCCGAGATCGGATCGTCCATCAGATAGGCAGCCGGGTCGCGCACCAGGGCGCGCGCGATTGCCACGCGCTGCCGCTCGCCGCCGGAAAGCTGCGCCGGCGGTTTGTGCAGGATGTGGCCGATGTGAAGTTTTTGCGCGACGTCGGCGAGCCGCTTCCCGATCTCGGCTTCGGCCACCTTCCGCTCGACCAGCGGGAAGCGGACATTGTCGCGCGCGCTCATGTGGGAGAACAGCGCGAGGTTCTGGAACACCATGGCGACATTGCGCTCGGCCGGCGAGACGCTGTTGACCGGCTTGCCGCCGATCAGGATCTCGCCCTCGTCCGGCACTTCCAGCCCAAGCACCAGGCGCAGGATCGTCGACTTGCCGGACAGCGGCGGCCCGAAGAAGCAGAAGAACTCGTTGTCGTTGACGGCGAAGGAGGCATCGTCGACGGCAAGTGTGTTGCCGTAGCGCTTCGTGACGTTGCGAAAGATGATGTCGGCCATGGCTCAGCCCGCCTTCACTGCAAGGCCGGTGGCGGCATCGAAGACGCGCACCGACGAGGCCGGCGGCGCGAAGACCGCCGTCTGCCCGACGGACAGCCCGACATCGTTCTCGAACACCGCCTTCACCGCGCTCTCGCCTTCGCCGAGATGGACGATGGTGCGCGCGCCGATCCGCTCGACGAAGCTCACCGGCATCGAGAGCCCGCGTTCGGCAAGCGTCACCTGCTCGGGCCGGAAACCATAGAGCACCTCGCCGCGCACCGCTCTCACGGCCGAAGCGAGTTCATCCGGCAAGGGCGGCGTGACGCCGAGCGGCCCGAGATCGATGACCAGCCCGCGATCGCTTGTCCCCGGCCTGCCCTTCAGCAGGTTCATGCCCGGCGCGCCGATGAAGCGGGCGACGAAGACATTGGCCGGGTTGTTGTAGACCTCGAGCGGCGTGCCGACCTGCTGCAGCACGCCGTGATCCATCACCGCGATGCGGTCGGCCATGGTCATGGCCTCGAGCTGGTCGTGTGTGACATAGACCATGGTCTGCCTGAACTGGCGTTGCAGCTGCTTGAGCTCGGTGCGCATCACCGCGCGGAAGGCGGCATCGACATTGGAGAGCGGCTCGTCGAGCAGGAAGATCGCCGGCTCCATGATCGCCGAACGGCCGATCGCCACGCGCTGCAGGATGTTGACGGAGAGCCGGTCCGCCTTGCGGTCGAGCAGCGGCGAAAGCTGCAGCATCTCGGCAATGGCGCCGACCCGGCGGTCGATCTCTGCCTTGGCGGCGCCGCGCATCCTCGGACCGTAGGCGAGGTTCTGCCGCACGGTCATATGGGTGAAGATCGCGTAGTTCTGGAAGACGAAGCCGACGCCGCGCCGTCCCATCGGCACGCCGGCCATGTCGCGCTCGCCGAACAGGATCTTGCCGCTGGTCGGCTCCTCCATGCCGGCGATCATGTTCATCGTCGTCGACTTGCCGCAGCCGGAAGGCCCCAGCAGCGCCATGAACTCGCCGTCGGCGATTTCGAGGTCCATCGTCTTCAGCGCGGCGAAGTCGCCGAACTTCTTGACCAGGTTCTGGAGGTGGATCGCGCTCATGCCGGCACCTCCCGGCCCTTCGCCATGCGCTTCATGGCGTAGACCGCGACGATCGAAAGCACGATCAGGATGGCTAAAGCGATGGCCGCCACATAGCCCCAGATCAGGTCCTGGGTGGTGACCTTGTAGATGTAGACGGAGATCGTCTCGGTGGCGACGCCGGGGCCGCCGCCGGTCATGATGTAGAGCGTGTCGAAGATCTTGAAGTTCTCGATCACCCTTATCGCCAAGGCGATGATGATGATCGTCTTCATCTTCGGCAGCACGATCGTGGTGAAGCGCTGCCAGGCATTGGCACCGAGCAGCGTCGCCGCCTTCATCTGGTCCTCCGGCACGCCGACCAGGCCGGCGAGCAGGATGAGGAACATCAGCGGCGTCCACTGCCAGATGTCGGCGATCATGACGGCGATCAGCGCCAGGGTCGGATCCGACAGCCAGGCGATGGTGACCGGCGCGCCGACGATGCGCGACAGAATGTCGTTCACCGGGCCGCCCGACTGGAACAGCATGAAGAACATGTAGCCGGCGACCGCGGGCACGACCATCATCGGCATCAAGAGAATCGAATAGAAGATGCGCTTGCCGGGAAAGTCGTCGGCAAACAGCGTCGCCAGCGCGAGACCCAGCAGGAACTCCGCCGGCACGCAGACCAGCATGACGATCGCGGTGCGCTGCAAGGCGCTCCAGAAGCGGCTGTCGGCCACGAGGTCCGTGTAGTTGGCAAAGCTGTTCCACATCTCCCAGGCGTTCCACCAACCGACGCCCGAAAGCGGCGACCAGTCGGTGACGCTGATGTAGAGCTGCATCAAGAGCGGAAAGGCCGAGATGAACAGGACCAGAATCTGGGCCGGCAGCGTCAGGCGGAAGCCCAGCCGCGCGCCCTCGTCAGGCGTGGCGGGCTTTGTCCGCGCGCCCATCTTGTCCTCCGAAACCGTCGCTGTCACCGCGCTCATTGCTTGAGCGCTCCGAAGGTCAGCCCGCGCACAAGGTGGCGCTGGATGGCGATGCCCATGATCACCGGCGGCACCGCCGCGATCAGGCCGAGCGCGGCCTTGGCGCCATAGAGCTGCCCGGTCATCGAGGAGGACAGCGACGCCATGTACACGGGGATAGTCACCCATTCGCGGGTGGTGAGCAGCAGCGCGATCAGATAGTCGGACCAGTTGAGGATGAAGACGAAGAGCGCCGCGCTCGCCAGCGGCGCGCGCATCATCGGCAGCGTGATGCGGGTGAAGACGCGCAACCGCGAGCAGCCCTCGACAAGCGCCGCCTCCTCGATCTCGCGCGGCATGTCGTCGAAGAAGGTCTTCATCAGCCAGAAGGCGAAGGGCAGCGTGACGATGCCGTAGATCAGCGCCAGCCCCCACCATGTGTCGTTGAGGTTGAGGAACGCCCACATGATCATCACCGGGATCATCACCGCCATCGGCGGAAACAGCCTGAGCTGGATCAGCGCCAGCGGCAGGTTCTGGCCGGAGCCGAAGCGTGACAGGCCGTAGGCCGCGGCGGTGCCCGCCGACATGGCGATCACCGTCCCGAACACCGCCGAAAGCAGCGACGACAGGATCGGCTTCACCGCCGTGTGGTCGAGCGCGACGATCAGGTCGTTGGTCGAATGGCCGAACACGAACTGGAAATTGGCGAGCGTCGGATGCCTTGGCCACCATGTCAGGTCGGCGCCCGTCGCCGACCATTCGCCGATCGGCTTGAACGCCATCGACACCATCCACAGGATCGGCACCAGCGTCACCGCCATCGCCGCGAGGATGGCGGCGTAGCGGAAGATCTCGAAAGGAACGGAACGCTTCATCTGGCTGCTTTGCTGGTGGCGTTGCGGGCGAAGGGGAGGAGCAGTCGCCCCTCCCCTCCTTTTCTGATCCAGGGAGGCGGATCAGCTGATCGGATCGAGAACGGTCGGCCAGGCCTCCTTGTTGGTCTTGATGGCTTCGAGAAGCTTGTCCTCGCCGATGCGACGCGCGATCTTCTTCCACTCGCGTTCGGTGTCAGCCATCGCCTGCTCCGGCGTCTTGGCCTTGGTCAGCGAGGCCACGAGGTTCTCGTCGAGCGCGTTGTGGAAGGCCGTGGCGCCGGGATAGTTGATGGTCGGCACCGTGCGCGCCACCGTCTCGCGCACCACATCCATGTGGTAGGCATGATAGGTCTGGCGTACGAGCGGATCGGCGAAGTCCGAAAGCCGGAACGGATCGAGATAGCCACCGGGATTGGCGCTCATCCAGGCATAGATGCGAGCGGAACCCAGCCACTGCAGCAAGAGATAGGCGGCCTCCGGATTCTTCGACTGCGACGACACCATGCCGGTCAGCGAGAACCAGAGCACCGAGCGGCTGATCAGCTTGCCGTCGATCTCGCGTCCGGGCGGCAGCATCGAGCCGATCTTGCCGGTGACGGCCGAATCCTTGTTGCCGGCATTGTCGAGGAATTTCGGCAGGTTGGAGAAGGCGCAGGTCATCGCAGCACCCCCCTTGGCGAAATTGCCATACTGCTCCGGCCAGCCCCACGAAATCGCGTCCGGCGAATGGTGGGCAAGCGACTCGACATATTCCTTGGTGGCGGCGATACCCTGTTCGGAATTGATCAGCGGCTTGCCGTCATCGCCGAACAGGAACTGGTTGGGCGAGGCCATCGAAACATAGCGCTGGTACCAGTTGGTGTAGCCCCAGCCCTGGTTGCGCAGGTCGGTCGAGCCGAACAGGCCCTTGTCCGGCCGCTGGAAAAAGGCCGCGACATCGCTGTGCTGCTTCCAGGTCTTCGGCGGGGCAAGGTCGTAGCCGTATTTGTCCTTGAAAGCCTTTTGCTCGGCGGCGTCGCCGAACAGGTCGGTGCGATAGACCCAGGTCTGGAAGTCGCCGTCCAGCGACACGCCATAGGTCGAGCCGCGGTATTTATTAAGCAGGGACACGCCTTTCGCACCGTCGACATAGCCTGTCTTGGGATCGTCCCACTCGGGCTTGTACTGGGCGACGAAGTCGTCGAGCTTGGCGATGCCACCGGTTTCGGCGAGATCGCCGAGCCGGTTCCATTCGGTCGAATAGATGTCGTAGGCCCCACCCTTGGTGGAGATGTCCTGCATCGTCTTGGTGAATTCCTGGCCGTTGGGCAGGCCGACGATCTCGATCTGGATGCCGGTTTCCTTTTCCCACAGATCCTTGATCGACGGCGCGCCGGCCGGGAAAGGCTTGGTCAGCTGGCCGATCGAGCCGTCGGACAGGCCGAGCACGATCTTCGCCGGCGCCTTGCCGGCCGCCTTCAGGGCCTTGGCCGCCTCGACAGCGCGCCCTTCCGGCGTGTCGGGGCCGTACTGATAGCGTTCCGCGCCGTCGAAACCGGTCGGCCCGCCGATCATGCCGGGGGCCAGCGCATCCGCCGCGAAGGCGCGGCCGGGACGAATGAACTGCGGTGCAATACCGGTCGCGGCGACGAACACCGCGGCCTTTCCTCCGGACGCCAAAAGGCGGCGCCGCGACATGCGGATCAAATGAGACATCGAATTCCTCCCTCGGGGCCTGTTCCTCCATGGCCCGCGTGAGGGATATTGACGACAGTGCGTGAAGCCTGTCAACATCATAAATACTCAAAACACGTCATAAGATCGCAAATGAGGGAGAAAATGCAGTCCACCGAACCCTTCACATCGCACCCATTGCTTGGATTTGAGGGGCTTTCGCCTCGATCCAACCGGCTTGGCCGGACCTTCGCCGCCTTATGTACCGCGCTGGCTTGCGCGCAAGCCAAGGGCGGTTACATCATTTCACATCAGAATCGCGGTCGCCGCGGAGGCGTTTTCCGGAACTGAGTGGAAGCTGCGTGATTTTGATGCTTGCGATGAGGTGCTCGACGTGCGGTCAACCCTGACAGACATAGCCCGGGAAGCCGGCGTTTCTCCGGCCACGGTCGACCGCGTGCTCAACAACCGGCCGGGCGTGCGCGCCCGCACGCGCGAGATCGTCATCGAGATGGCGCAGCGCCTGGGCTACATCGCCGAAACGTCGAACGGCGCGCCGCAGAGAGCCGTGCCGGGACAGACGGTCAGGCTCGATTTCGCGCTGCCCGCCGGTACCAACTCCTTCATCAAGCTCTTGCACCGCCACATCGAGGCGCAGGCTCTGACGCGGCCCGATCTCGACGTGCGCGTAACGACCATCGAAGGCTTCAATCCCGACCGCCTCGCCCGCCTGCTGCAGGACCTGCATGGCCAGACGCAAGGCGTCGGCGTCATCGCACTCGACCACCCGACAGTGCGCGAGGCGATCCGCTCGCTCTCGGCCAGCGACATCAAGGTCGTGACCATCGCCTCCGACATCCTGCATGTGCCGCGGGTCGCCTATATCGGCATCGACAACCGCGCCGCGGGCCGGCTGGCCGGCTATCTTCTCAACCGCTTCATGGGCGCCGGACGTCCGGGCAAGGTGGCGCTGTTCGCAGGCTCGCTCGCCTATCGCGGCCATGAGGAACGCGAGATGGGTTTCCGCCACATCGTCGCCGAGGAATCTCCCAACCTCGAGATCGTCGAGATGCGCGAAATGCTCGACGACCGCGAAAAGGCCTATTCCGAGGCCTCCGCTTTGCTCGAGCGCCATCCCGACCTTGCCGCGATCTACAATGTCGGCGCCGGCAACACCGGCATCGCCCGCGCGCTGAAGGAGCGCGGACGCGCGAAGGAGATCATCTTCCTCGGCCATGAGGTGACCGACGGCACCAAGGAGCTTTTGCTCGACGGCACGCTCGACGCGGTGATCGACCAGAACCCGCGCGTCGAGGCCAGGGAGGCGCTCAACATCCTCTCCCACTCCGTCAGGGGCTTGCCCTACGAGCTCCACCAGCCACGGCTGCAGGTGATTTTCCGCGAGAGCATTCCGGAGATTTGAGCGGCGCGCGCCGTGCCGGACGGCGCGGCCCTTGCCGCAGCCACCTACTGCACGGCGACTTGACTGGCCGCGGCGTCGACGAAGCTCCTGTCGATCCATTTGCCGTAGTCGATCGAGCCTTTCAGCAGCCCGGCGCCAGCCATGAACTTCTCCTCGCCTTTCAGCGCCGCGATCGCGTCATCGCTCAACCGTGGATCCTGGTGAAACTGGCCGTCGGCATAGGTCTTGCGCACCGATTTCTCCGACGACTTGGTCGCTTCAACAAAGGTCTTGATCGTCTCCTCGGGATGAGCGTCGGCCCAGCGCGAAATCTCGATGTCGACTTTCAGCAGCCGCTTGACCAGATCGGGGTACTTCGCCGCGAAGGCGCCGTTGACCGAGATGACGTTCGGCACGTTCCATTCAGGATGCGTGCCCGTGTCGAACAGCACCCTCGCCTCACCGGTGTCGACCAGCTTGGCGGCGGTCGAGTCGGTCTCGACGATGGCGTCGATGTCGCCGCGCAGCAGTGCCGGTCCGGATGCCTCGAAGGGCAGGTTGAGACCTTCGACGTCGGCGGTCGTCAGGCCGACGCTGTTCAGCGCCTTGCTGAAATTCGAATGCCTGACGGTGCCGGTGAGATAGGCGACCTTCTTGCCTTTGAGGTCCTGCAGCGTCTTCAGCGGCGAATCGTTCTTGACGATGACATAGGAGCCGCCCGACTTCAGATAGCTCGACAGTCCGATCAGCTTGACGTCGGCTCCCGAGGCCGCGACGCGAAGGGCAGGATTGTTGCCGGTATAGGTGAACTCGATCGCGCCTGTCGCCAGCGCCGTCGTCGCTTCGGAACCGCCGTTGAAGGTCACCAGCTCGACCTTGATGCCATCCTTGGCGAACTCCTTGTCCCACCATCCGTCCTTCTGGGCGAGGACGAATTTGAGGTGCCCGGGCGCGGTGCTGCCGATGCGGATCACCTCGGGCTTGTCCTGCGCGAAGGCAGGCATGCCCCCAATGCCGATGGCGGCGGAAACGACGCCCTTGAGGAGCAGCCGGCGAAATGCGTTGAACGCGACGGTCATGGTGAAATCCTTCCTGATTGAATGGCTTAAATGAGCGAGGTCTCGGACTGGCCCTTCCATGCGGTGGCCCAGCGCTCGAACCAGACCAGCAAGTAGTTGACGGTCAGCCCGATGACCGTGAGCGTCAGGATGCCGGCATACATGTCGGCGGTCTCCATCATCAGCTGCGAATTCTGGATCAGGAAACCGAGGCCGGACTTGGCGGCCAGCATCTCGGCCCCGATCACCGCGAACAGCGACGACTTCACCGCGAGTCGCGCGCCGGCGACGATCGAAGGAATGCTGGCCGGCAGGATCACCTTGCGGAACAGGTCGAAGTCGGAGGTGCCCATCGAGCGCGCAGCCTTGATCAGCAGCGGATCGACCGATTTGACGCCGCTGATCGTGTTGACGAGGAGGAAGAACACCGAGGAGTAGAAGGTGATCGCCACCTTCGATTCCTCGCCGATGCCGAGCAGAAGGATAAAGACCGGCAGCAGCGCGAATTGCGAGGTGTTGCGCAACGTTTGCACCAGCAGGTCGGACACCTTTTCGAACAGCGAATAACGCCCCATCAGAAGGCCGAGCGGGATTGCCACCACCACGCCGAGCGCAAAGCCGATCGCCGCGCGCTGCAGGCTGATGCCGATATGTTCGATCAGCACGCCCGAGGCGAGCAGATCCCACCAGGCGACCAGCACCTCGCTCAGCGGCGGAAAGAAGATGCGGTTCAGCCAGCCAAGCCGCGGCGCGATCTCCCAGGTGAGGAGGAACAGGCCAAGCAGCGGCAGGCCGTAGATGAAAGTGCCGAGCCCGGTCACGCGCCAGCGGCGCCCGATGCCGTGGGCCTCGCTGCGAGCCGTGATGGCCGCAACCTTGGCCGATGCCGTGCGAGCGGGGGCGCGAAAGCCGACAACGGGACCAAGCTTTTCGGTCAGATAGGCCATGGCTCCAACTCCTCAGTGGCTATAGGCCGGCGACAGGGTCCAATCCTTCTGCGCCTTGTTGACCTCGTCGCGCAGCACCTCCCAGACACGGGCCCGGTAGTCGTTGAAGGCGGTGCTGGCACGGATGTCGCCGCCGCGCGGGCGTGGCAGGTCGATGTCGATGATCTCCTTCACCGTGCCCGGGCGCGCCGTCATCACGACCACGCGGTCGGCAAGGAAGATCGCTTCGTCGATCGAGTGGGTGACGAAGATCACCGTCGTCTTGATCTCGCCCCAGATCCTGAGCAGCTCGCCCTGCAGGAGTTCGCGCGTCTGCTGGTCGAGTGCGGCGAACGGCTCATCCATCAACAGCACCTCCGGATCGCTGGCCAGGGCGCGCGCGATCGCCACGCGTTGCTGCATGCCGCCGGAAAGCTGGTTGGGGAAACGGTCCTCGAAGCCGGCCAGGCCGAACAACGACAACAGGCGGCGTGCGGTGGCGGTTCGCTCCGTCTTGCCGACGCCGCGCACCTCCAAGGCATATTCGATGTTGGCCAGCGCGGTACGCCAGGGAAACAAGGCATATTGCTGGAACACATAGCCGGTTTTGGGGTCCGGTTTGGTGATGCGCCTGCCGTCGAGCTGAACGCCGCCGCTCGTCGCCTGGGTCAATCCGCCAATAATGTCAAGCAGCACCGATTTGCCCGAGCCGCTCGGCCCGACCAGCGTGATGAACTCGCCCCTGCGGATGGAAAGATCGACACCGTCGAGCACGGTCACGCGGTCGGTCGCCTCGCCATCGACGGTGACGAACTGGCCCGGCTTGAGCTGGAAGGTTTTCCTGATATCGCTGACGACGATGCGGTCCATGGTTTTCGCCTCTATTGCGCCACGCGGATACGATGCGTCGGGTCGAATTCCGAGCCGCCGGCCTTGCCGCGCTTCCAGCCGAGCGCGCGGGCGTAGCCGCCGAACAGACGGCGCTCCTCGACCTCCGCTTCGGTAATGCCGGTCGGCCCTTCGGCGGCCTCGGCCACGTAGAGCGCGTCGGTCGGGCAGTAGATCTCGCAGAGGAAGCAGGTCTGGCAATCGTCCTGGCGGGCAATCACCGGCACGCCATGCGTGGCGTCGAAGACATTGGTCGGGCACACCTTGACGCAGATGTCGCATTCGACGCAGCGCGTGGCCGAGACGATCTCGATCATGACACCAGCTCCCACGATTCCGGCTCTTTGAAGCGCTCGGGCGCGCCGTCGATGCGGAAATCGTCGACGCCGGTGATCACCAGCCGGTGCGCGAAGGCCTGGCTCTTGCCCGGCAGGTCGGTGCGCCTATGCATACCGCGGCTCTCGGCGCGGCTTAGGGCCGCTGCGACCGACCATCGTCCGGCGGCGGCGATCGAGGCCGCCTCGCGGGTGCGGATCCGGTCCGCTCCCTCGCCTTGCAGATGGTCGCGGACATCGCGCCAGACGCTCTCCAACCGCTCGCTGCTTTTTCCCAGACCTTCGCCGCTGCGAAAGAAATTTCTGTCGAGTGGCGTCACCTCCTTGCGCACCGCTTCGATGACTTCACTTGCCTCGATGTCGGCTCGCGGCGATGCCGCCGGCCTCAAGCCGGCTTGGCCAAGCGAGCGGACCTCGCGACGAAATGCCTTGCCGCCGCCGCGGCGCTTCGCATGGATGGACGCCCCCTTGCCGGCCCACCAGCCGCTGGCCAGCGCCCAGGAGGAATTGACGGCGCCGCCGCCCGAAACTGCGCCGGTGATGATCTCTCGGCTGGCAGCGTCGCCCGCGACATAGAGCCCAGGCACGCCGGTGGCGCAATCGTCGGAGACGATGTCGATGCCGCCGGTGCCGCGCACCGTGCCTTCCGCGCGCAGCGTGATACGGAACAGTTCGGCGAAGGGATCGACGCCGGCGCGGTCATAGGGCACGAAGCAGTTTGGCTGTCCCTGCCGCAGCCAGTCCTGCAGCGCCGGCTCGGCCTGGTCGAGCCGTGCATAGACCGGTCCTTCGATCAGCGCGCGCGCCACCTCGTTCTCGCGCTCGCCGATACCGTTGCGCAATGGCTCGCCAGTCGGCCCGAGGATCGGCAAGCCGTCCTCGCGATAAAACGATGCCCAGCGAAATGGCAGGCCCTTGTTCAGCGAGGAACCATGGGGCGCCAGCGTGTACTTGCCTGTGAACTCCATACCGGACAGGCTGGCACCGGCTTCCGCCGCCATCAGATAGCCGTCGCCGGTCAGGCCGGTGCCGCCCAGTATCCGCTCGCGGAAAGCGCAGCCGCCGGTCGCCAGCACCACGGCGTTGGCGTCGACGCGCCAGTCATGACCCGCTTGCCGGGCAAGACCAGCCGCGCCGACGATGGCATCGCCATCCGAGAGCAACTCGAGCGCGGGGTGGTGGTCGAGCACGGTGACGCCGGCCATCAGCACACATCGGCGCATGAAGCGCATGTAGTCGGGGCCGCGCAAATTGGCGATGTAGAGCCGCCCATCATCCTCGCTGGGGAACGGATAGCCCCATTCCGAAAGCTTCAGGAGGTTTTGATAGGCAGTATCGACGCAGCGCAGCATCCAGCGCTGGTCGGCCAGTTCACCGGTGCGCTGCCAGCGTCGCTCGATCACCGCATGCCGGTTCTCGCCCGGTGGCACGCACCACGTTCCGGTGTTCGATGGCGCCGTGGCGCCGCTGGTGCCGAGATAACCTTTGTCGGCCAGCACCACCTTGGCGCCGCTTTCTGCCGCCGCGACCGCTGCCCATGCTGCCGACGGACCGCCGCCAAGCACCAGCACGTCGGCCTGTAAATGCAGGCTGTCGGAAGCGGATCGTTGTGGCTGGGGCATGGCTACTCGGCAATGAAGGCAGGATCTGCTTCAGGCGGCACGAGCAGCGCCGGAGAACCACACAGGTTCGTTGCCGGCGCTCCACTTGATGTTGCAACCGATCGACGGCACCTGGCTCGCGGCGGGCTTGCCGCCCTCAAGCACCGTATCCGCCGCCGCGCGCAGATCGGCGCCCGTCACCGGCCTGCCATTACCCGGCCGCGCATCGTCGAACTGGCCATGATAGGCGAGCCTGCGATCGACCCCGAAGAGGAAAAAATCGGGCGTGCAGGCCGCGCCATAGGCTTTCGCCGTCTGCTGCGATGCGTCCTTGAGATAAGGGAAGGAATAGCCGAATTTTTCGACCTCCTCGCCGATGCGGGCCAGCGTCTCCTCGGGATGCGCCTCATGGTCATTGGCGTTGATCGCCAGCACTTGCAGGCCCTTGGCGGCATAGTCCCTGGCGAAAGCCGCGAACGCCTCGCGGATCAGCACCACGAAGGGGCAGCGATTGGAAATGAAGGCGACAAGCAGCGCCGGCTTGGCATCGAAATCGCCGAGGCCGTGCAGTACGCCCTGCGCGTCGGGCAGGATGAAGTCGGCGGCCCGTGTGCCGAGCTCGATTGGATTGGATTCGGTTTTCGGCATGGAAGCTCTCCTGGTCTCGCTCACGGCGCCAAGCATTCGCAGTTAGTCTATGAATTTAGTAGAATTATAGGCCGCTACGTCACTTCAGGGTCAACCGTGAGTGGTAGAATTTCCTGCCAATGTTCGGGTAGCGTCGGCAAATCTGTTCGGTCGCGGAGCCTGCTGGAGAAAACACCCGATGGCAGCAGCCCTTGCGGCGCGGAGCGCCAGGCACGGCGCCATGAACGCCGGCCGCTGGCAAGATGCCCGTGCCGGCTTTAAGCGGCGATCAGCACCGTGCTGTCCGGCGACCAGCTGAGCACGACGGGCTGACCTTCGGCCAGGCGCTCGGCACCTGTGTTCTGGACGATCACCTTCAGCGTCTGGCCGTCACGGTCGACGAAATAGGTGCTGTTGTTGCCTGCGAAAATGCGTTTCGAGACCTGCCCTTTGAGCGTGTTGGCATTGGCCGGATCGGGCTTTGCCGCACTGGTCGAAATCCGGATGCGCTCGGGCCGGACCGCGCAGCTCGCCTTGGCGCCGGCCGGCACCGATGCGCCTGTCGAAGCCGCGATCGTCGTGCCGTCGGGCAGCTTGATCCCGTTGCCGGTCGCATCGCCGCGAAAGATGTTGGCGTCGCCCAGGAAGGTCGCGGCGAACTCGCTTTGCGGCCTGTCGTAGATCTCCTCCGGCGGTCCCTCCTGCACCAGCCTGCCGTCGCGCAATATGCCGATGCGGTCGCTCATCGTCAGCGCCTCTTCCTGGTCATGCGTGACGAAGATGGTGGTGATGCCGATCTCGCGCTGGATGCGCTTCAGCTCGATCTGCATGTCGACGCGCAGCGCTTTGTCAAGCGCGCCAAGCGGCTCGTCGAGCAGAAGCACGCGCGGCTTGGTGACGATGGCGCGCGCCAAGGCAACGCGCTGACGCTGGCCGCCGGAGAGCTGGTGTGGCTTGCGTCCGCCGAGCTTGCCGAGCTGCACGAGATCGAGCGCGCGCTGCACTTCCGCGGTGATCGTCGCCTTGGCCTCGCCGCGCACCGATAGCCCGAAGGCGACATTGTCGGCGACGCTCATATTGGGGAACAGCGCATAGTTCTGGAACACCATGCCGATGCGCCGCCTCTCGACCGGCACGCGCTCGACGCTTTCGCCGCCGATGGCGATGCGCCCGGCATCGGGGAAATCGAAGCCGGCGATCTGCCTGAGCAGCGTGGTCTTGCCGCTGCCGGACGGGCCAAGCAGCGCGTAGAAGCCGCCATCGGCGAAATCGATCGAGACATCGTCCAGCGCCTTATGCGCGCCGAAGCTGCGGGAGACGTTCGCGACCTGGACGCCAGCCATTATTTCTCTCCGCCGAATTTGAAGAAGCGCGCCGTGAGCAGCATCAGCGCCATCGACACCACGATGATGATCGTCGAAACCGCGTTGATCTCGGGCGTGAAACCCTTGCGGATCGCGGCATAGATTTCGACCGGCAGCGTCGTCTGGCCGGGCGTCGACAGGAAGTAGGAGACCACGAACTGGTCGAACGACACGGCGAAGGCGAACAGCCCGCCGGCGATCACACCGGGCATGATCCAGGGCAGCGTGACGCGCATCGTCAATTGCCACTGGTTGGCGCCAAGCGAACGCGCCGCCTCTTCCAACTCCGGCGCGAAGGTCTGCAGCCGGGCCGACACGACGACGATCACATAAGGCAGCGCCAGCGCGACATGGCCGAGCAGGATGGCGATAAGCCCGCGGCCGATGCCGACGCCGAAGAAGAAGATCAGCATCGCCGTGCCGGTGATCAGCCACGGAATGGCGATCGGAGGAAAGAGCAGCGCCTGCAGGAATTTCTTGCCGCGGAACTCGTAGCGGTAGAGCGCGAGCGAAGCCATCGAACCCAGCACGGTTGAGATCAAAGTGGTGATGACGGCGATCTCGATGCTGTTCCAGGTCGCCGCGATCAGTTGGTCGTTCTGCCAGAGCGAGGCGTACCAGTCCGTCGTCCACTCGAACGGCAATTGGTAGAAGGGCGAGGCGTTGAAGGACATCGCCGCCATGATGATGATCGGCAGATAGAGGAAGCCGAGCAAAAGCACGATATAGAAGCGCCCGAGCCATTCGAGGATGCGCGTCGTCGCCATCAGCCGGCCCTCCGCAGGACGGGTGCGGCCAGCGCCAGGATGATCAGCACCACCGCGAGCAGGATGAAGGAGAGCGCGGCGCCCAGCGGCCAGTTGAACACGGCGACGAACTGGTCCTCGATGACAGTGCCGTAGAAGGTGCCGGTGCGACCGCCGAGGATGCGCGGCTCCATGAAGGAGCCGACCACCGGCACGAAGATCAGCGCCGCACCCGCGATCAGGCCAGGCATCGACAGCGGGATGATCACCCGCCACAGCACCTGCCGCCGTGACGCGCCGAGCGAGCGCCCGGCCTCGATCAGCGAGTCGTCGATGGCCTGCAGCGTCAGGTAGCAGGTCAGCACCATGTAAGGCACATAGGAGTGCACCAGGCCGATGATGACGGCCGGGTAGGAATACATCAGATCGATGTTGATCTTGAACGGCAGCACCGCGTTGAGCGCCGTGTCGAGGATGCCGCCTTCGCGCAGCACCATCGCCCAGGAGAAGATGCGCACCAGCCCGTTCGACCAGAACGGCAGGATGACGAGCAGGAAGATCGCCTCTCGGCTGCGCCCCTTCAGCACCTTGGCCAGCACATAGGCCGCCGGGTAGCCGATGACGGCGCACCACAGCGTCACTTCGAGGCCGAGCCGCAGCGATGAAAGCAAGAGCCGCGAATAGAGGCTTTGCGAAAAGAAGGCCGCGTAATTGCCGAGCGTGAACGACCACTCTTTGCCCGCCAGTGGCAGGTCGGTCATGAACGAGAAGAACACCATGGCCGACAACGGCAGGAAGATCGCCACCGTCAGCCACAGATAGGCGGGAAGGAGAAGCGGCAGCGCCGGCCTCAGTCCGCGGCGCGAACCGATCGCAAGCTGGTCGGCCATCTGCCTCTCCTCCCCGAAAGACGTGATTACTTCACGTTGACCTTCAGCTCCTGCCACAGCGCCAGGTACTTCTCGCGCTGCTCATCGGTGATCGGCGCCTGGAACTGGATGCGCTTGGCGACGTCGGGGTTGCCCATGACCTTGCGGTTGAACGAATCCTCAGGCAGGGCATCGACCGCCTTGGTGTTGGCCGACACCGGCGCGCCGACCTTGGTGACCCATTCGACATAGAATTTCGGGTCGATCATATAGTTGATGAAGGCTTCGGCGCTGGCGACGTTCTTGGAGCCGACAGGGATCGAGAAGGCATCGAGCCAGGCGACGGCACCCTCCTGCGGGATGACCAGCGAGACCGGCAGCTTGAAATGCGTCTTGGCGCGATCGGCCGAGCCGCTCCAATAGGTGCCGATGTCGATCTGGTTGGAGGCGACCATCTGGTTCCAGTCGTTCTCCGAGCTCCAGAAGGTCTTGATCTGCGGCATCAGCGAGGTGAGCTTCGTCCTGACCGCATCCATATCCTTGATGTCGTTGATGTTCTGACCCGAAGCGATCGCGCCGAACTGCACCGCTTCGACGGCGTCGTCGCGGATGATGACGCGGCCCTTATGCGCCGGATCCCACATCTCGGCGATGCTCGTCGGAGGCTTGTCGAAGGACTTTTCGTTGATGGCCAGGGCCGTCAGGCCCCACACCCACGGCACGCCATAGACCTTGCCGTCATGGTTGAGCATCGGCGAGCCCGCCTTGTCCTTGGCGATGTCGGCATAGTTGGAGAGCTTGGACGTGTCGATCGGCTGGATCAGCTTGCCGGCCATCGCCTGGTCGTTGAAGGCAGCGTTGATCATGACGACGTCGTAGAGGCCGGGATTGGTGCGGATCTTGGTCAGCATCTCCTGTTCGGAGTTGAAGAAGTCGTTGACCACCTTGAAGCCGGTCGCCTTCTCGAAATTGGCGACCGCCCATGGCTCGTCCGCGCCGTAGCCCTTCCAGTTGAGCACATGCACTTCCTCGGCGGCTTGTGCTGCCAGCGTGAAGGCGGAGACGAAGACGGCGGTCGCCGTGAGCAGTGCGGTCAGTCTGGGCATGCGCATGGTATTTCCTCTCATTGTTTGCCCGATTGACGGGCTTGTTAAGTTGCAGTCGCTTCCGCCCGGCCGAGCGCGGTTGTCGGTTCGCCGCGCTGGGTCAGGAACTCCTGGATTTCCGCGTCGGTCGGCGCCGAAGACCCGCCATGGCGCGTGACGGAAAGAGCCGCGGCGGCGTTGGCATAGCGTGCCGCTTCGAAGGGCTGCATCCCGCGCGACAATCCGCTGACGAAGGCGCCGATATGCGTGTCGCCGGCCCCGTTGGTATCGACGGGCGTGACCTTGAAGCCGGGTACGGTCCGCGTTCCGCCATTGGCGAGGCGAACAAGGCAGCCCCCGGCGCCGGCGCGGATGATGACGCCTTCGGCCCTGCGGCAATGCTCGGCGAGCAACCGGATGGCGACGGTCTGGGCATCGCCGGCGCCGGCAATCTCGGCGGCTTCGTTGGTGTTGCAGCTCAGCCAGGTCGTACGCGCCAGAACCCTGTCCAGGATTGGTCGCGGAATATCGGCGATCACCGGCGTCGGATCGAAGACGAAAGGAATGCCGGCCGGCAGCGCCTCGATCCAGTCGGCAAGCACATCGCGGCTGCCGGGATAGCTCAGCGTATAGCCGGAAGTGAAAACCCAGTCGTTCGCAAGGACTTGGACCGGCGCCATCATGTCGAGCGTGAGCCGGCTCTCGACCCCTGGCCAAGACACGAAGGTGCGCTCCGCGTCACCGCTGATCATGGCGACGCAATTGCCGCTATCCATGAGAGGCGACGGCGGCGTCAGCGTCTCGATATCTTCCGTCGCGAAAGCGGCGCGCAGGAAATCACCGTCCGGCCCGGTGCCGAGTTGGCCGCCAAAGACAACCCTCATGCCGGTGCGGCTTGCCGCGACCATCATGTTGAAGCCGCCGCCGGCGACCCGCGCGTAGCTCGTCGCGGTCTTTTCGGTGCCGGCCGCCGGCAAGGCGTCGATGCGGTAGACGTAGTCGACCACAGCGCTGCCGACATGGACGAGTCGCCCGCTCACGCCGCGTCCTCCTTGCCCGGGCCGGCCTTGGAGCGGCGTGCGGCGACAAGATCCGCAGCAAGCCGGCGAACCTCCGCAATGTCGATGCCATACAGTTCGGCGATGCGATCCTGCGGCAACTTCGACAGGCCGGCGCAGGCGCCTGCCATGCCGGCGGCGATGGCCCCAATCGTGTCCGTGTCGCCGCCGAGATTGGCGGCGATGACGGCGGTCCGCCATGCATCGCCTTGCGCGACCTCCAGCACCGCGAAAGCGGCCGGTACCGATTCCTGGCTGGCGACGCCGGTGCCGACAAGGTCGACGATCAGCTTGATGGCTTCCTTCTCCGCCTTGCCGCGGACAAGCTCCTGCGCCCAGGCGATGCGGGCCGCCATGTCGCCGCCGGTGACCCAATGGCCGAGCGCAGCGCCCAGTCTCGCGGCTGCGACCGCATGGCCGGAAGCGGCGCGCCAATCGCCACCCGAGACACCGAGACTGACAGCGGCAGCGACCGCGGCAGCCGATGCGATGGCGATCGAGGTGTTGTGCGTGGCCCGGCAGGTTTCCGCCACCTTGGCGACCAGCGCGTCGAGCGGCTCGGTCGGCATCATGATGCCGACCGGCGCGATGCGCATCGCAGCGCCATTGGTGTCGCCGCCGCGCCCGGCATCCTCGGCCGGCACGCCGTTGTTGATCGCGTCGATGGCGCGCTTGGTCGATGGGCCAAGCAGGTCGTAGCTGCCGCGCGCCTTGACGTCGCGCTCCCAATCGAGCAGCGCGTTGACCCAGCGCGCATGGTCGAAGCGCTCGCCGGACTCGACGAGGATGCGGCCAAGCAGCAGCGCCTGCTCGGTATCGTCGGTGATCGCGCCGGCCGGCAGCCCTTTCGACACTGGGTGGTCGGCGGCGGGCGCGACGAAACCCTCGACATGGCCGTAGAGCGCGGCGATGCGAGCCGGCGACAGAAGCTGCGTCGGCATGCCCAGCGCATCGCCAAGCGCCCCGCCGATCAGCGCGCCCATTACCCGATCCATCAAGGCAGCGTCCGCCATGCTCAGAACTCCAGGTGAAGCGCGAAATGCGCGGGGTTGAGCAGGCTGGTGACGAATTCGATGGCGCGCCCATCGGCGGCGCGCGTCAGGCGGCGCGTGCGCAGGAACGGCGTGCCTGGCGCGCAGTCGAGGATCGCCGCGTCGGCGGCGCTCAGCATCTCGATGTCGACCCATTCCTCGCCATGATCGGGAACAAGCCCTGCCCCGCGCAGCGTCTGGTGCAGCGTGCCCTCGCGCAGGCCACGCAAAGGTATGTCTTCCAGTTCGGGCGACAGCGGCAGTCGGCTGCGCTCGATCGAGATGGCATGGCCGTCATCGGCATTGGTGCGGGCACGGTCGACGGCGATGAAGGACGCACTCTCGACGCCGAGCCTGGCGGCCAGCTCCGCATCCTCGATGATCTCAAGCCGCAATGTGCGGGTCTCGGCATTGGCGCCCGCATTGGCGAGCGCGCGCGACCATCCGATCGCATCGTCCACCGGCATGCCGTCGAAGGTGACGAAGGAACCGATACCGACCTTGGTGGTGATGAGTCCGCGGCTGGAGAGCTCTTCCAACCCTTTGCGCACCGTGTTGCGGCTGACGGAGAAGCGCTGGACGAGCTCGTTTTCGCTTTGGAGACGGTCGCCGAAACCAAGCAGGCCGGAGCGTATCTCGTGCTCCAGAACCGTCGCGATCTGCTCGGGCTTGCCCGTGCCGGGTGAGAGTTGCATCGCGCGACGGGCCATATCGATACCTGTTCAATGAACCTGTATAATCCTGTTCATTAGCGTATCTGAAATGAGGCGTCAACGGGCTCCAGCCCGACGCTCGTTGGGTGTCAGACGAAGAAGAATTCCTCGACGCGCTGCTTGGCCTGCCGCAGCACCGGCAGGATGTCGTGCTCCATTGCCTCGAGCGAGAAACGCGCCGACTGCGTCGAGACGTTGATGGCGGCGACGGTACGGCCGGCGCGATCGACGATCGGCACTGCGATCGAGCGCAGGCCAAGTTCCAGTTCCTCATCGACGAGGGCGAAGCCGTCCGCCCTCGCCTTGTCGATGGCTTTGCCGAGCGCGGCGCGGCCGGTGATCGTCTTCGGCGTCCGCCGCTCGATGGACGCTTCAGCAAGGAAGGTCTTCAAGTCATCCGCCGGCAGGCCCGAAAGCAGCACTCGACCCATTGAGGTGCAATAGGCCGGCAGCCGCGTGCCGACATCGAGCGCGACGCTTAAGATGCGCCGTCCAGGGATGCGCGCGACATAGACGACGTCCTCACCCGATAGCACGGCCGCGTTGCAGGCTTCGTCGAATTTGCCGGCCACCTCGCGCATGATGGGCGCCGCGAAGGTCCAGAGCGATGCGCCGCCGAGCCAGGTCCGCGCGACAGTCAAAAGGCGCGGCGACAGCGAAAACAGCCGGCCAGATTGCGTCGCATAGCCCGTGGCGACCAGCGTCAGCAGAAAGCGGCGGGCGCCCGCGCGGGTGAGATCGGCCTCCTCGGCCATCTCGGTCAGCGTCATGCCGGCCGGATGGCGCGCGAGGATCTCCATCACCGCCAGGCCGCGTTCCAGCGAACCGACATGGTCGCGTGAAATGGCTTCCTCTTCCACGAACCTCTCCAGGGCTGACGTTGACTCAATGCGAAGGCTGGAGCTAAGAGTATCTCATACAAAACAGATGTTCGCAATGCGAACTTTTCAGGGAGCCTTGAGATGGTCAAGTTCCTGCCGCTGAAAGAGGCGGTCGCGGAGAACCTGCACGACGGCGACACCGTTGCCTTCGAGGGCTTCACGCATCTCATCCCGACCGCCGCCGCGCATGAGGCGATCCGCCAGGGCTTTCGCGACCTGACGCTGATCCGCATGACGCCCGACCTGATCTACGACCAGATGATCGGCATGGGCATGGCGAGAAAAGTCGTCTTCTCCTATGTCGGCAATCCGGGCGTCGGCCTGCTCAGGCGCGCCCGCGACGCCATCGAGAACGGTTTTCCGCGCGCCATCGAAGTCGAGGAGCACAGCCACGCCGGCATGGCCAATGCTTATGAGGCCGGCGCCGCCGGCCTGCCCTGCGCGGTGTTCCGCGGCTATCGCGGCGCTGGCCTTGCCGCGGTCAATCCCAACATCAAATCCGTCACCTGCCCGTTCACCGGCGAGGTGCTGGCCGCTGTTCCCGCGATCCGGCCGGACGTCACCTTCATCCATGCGCAGAAGGCGGACCGGAAAGGCAATGTGCTGGTCGAGGGCATCATCGGCATCCAGAAAGAAGCCGCTCTTGCCGCGAAGCGCGCCGTGGTGACGGTCGAGGAAGTGGTCGACAATTTCGACGACCTCCATCCCAACCTCACGGTGCTGCCGAGCTGGACGATCGCGGCGATCTCGGTCGTGCCGGGCGGCTCGCATCCCTCCTATACGCATGGCTATTACGAGCGCGACAATGCCGCCTATCTCGAATGGGACGAGATCGCCGCCGACCGCGACCGCTTCCAGGCGTGGATCCGGAAGAACGTCATCGAGAGCAGCGCTGACGACTTCGCCGGCCGCGTCGAGCATCTGAGGAAAGCCGCATGAGCGACGCGAAGAATATGGGCTTCACCCCGAACGAGATGATGACGATCGCCGCCAGCCGCGCGTTGAAAAGCGACGATGTCTGCTTCGTCGGCATCGGCGCGCCGTCGGCCGCCTGCAACGTCGCGCGGCTGACCCATGCGCCGGATATCACCTTGATCTATGAGAGCGGTACCATCGGCACCGCGCCGGACGTGCTCCCGCTGTCGATCGGCGACGGCGAATTGTGCGAGACGGCGGTCACCACCGTCGCGGTGCCGGAGATGTTCCGCTATTGGCTGCAAGGCGGCCGCATCTCTATCGGCTTCCTGGGCGCCGCCCAGATCGACAAGTTCGGCAACATCAACACCACCGTCATCGGCGACTATGCGCATCCCAAGACCCGCCTGCCCGGCGGCGGCGGCGCGCCCGAGATCGCCACCTCGTCGAGACAGGTCTACATCACCATGGCCCAGTCGAAACGCGGCATGGTCGAGAAGATCGACTTCTTCACCTCCTTCGGCCATGGCGACGGCGGCGATCATCGCCAGCGCCTCGGCATCGACACCGCCGGGCCGACGCTTTTGATCACCGACCTCGCCATCTGGAAGCCGGACCCGGTGACCAAGGAGTTCACCGTCGTCTCGTTGCACCCGGGCGTCAGCCGCGAGCAGGTGCAGGAAACCTGTGGCTGGACGGTCAAGTTCGCGGAGGCCCTTGACGAGACGCCGGCGCCGACGGAACTCGAGCTGAAGACATTGCGCGACCTGCAGGCCCGCACCAAGGCTGCGCATCAAGGAACCGCCAAAGGGAAAGCTGCTTAGATGACCGAAGCCTTCATCTGCGATTACATCCGCACGCCTATCGGCCGCTTCGGCGGCGCGTTGTCCGCCGTCCGCGCTGACGATCTCGCCGCCATCCCGTTGCGGGCGCTCGTGGAACGCAACAAGGGCATCGATTGGGCAGCGATCGACGACGTCGTCTATGGCTGCGCCAACCAGGCGGGCGAGGACAACCGCGACGTGGCGCGCATGGCGCTGCTGCTTGCCGGCCTGCCGCAGGACATTCCAGGTTCGACCGTCAACCGCCTGTGCGGCTCGGGCATGGACGCCGCCACCATCGCCGCGCGCGCCATCAAGGCCGGCGAGGCCGAGCTGATGATCGCCGGCGGTGTGGAATCGATGAGCCGCGCGCCCTTTGTCATGCCGAAGGCCGACGCCGCCTTCTCGCGCAATGCCGAGATATACGACACCACCATCGGCTGGCGCTTCGTCAACCCGCTGATGAAGAAGCAATACGGCGTCGATTCCATGCCGGAGACCGGCGAGAACGTCGCCGAGGATTTTTCGGTATCGCGCGCCGACCAAGATGCCTTCGCCGTGCGCAGCCAGGACAAGGCGGTGGCGGCACAGGCCAATGGCCGGCTGGCGAAGGAGATCACGCCGGTGACCGTCCCGCAAAGGAAAGGCGACCCAGTCGTCGTTTCCAAGGACGAACACCCCCGCGCCGGCACCACCATCGAGGCGCTGGCCAAGCTGCCGACGCCGTTCCGCCAGGGCGGCACGGTGACGGCCGGCAACGCCTCCGGCGTCAATGACGGCGCGGCCACCCTCATCATCGCCTCCGAGGCAGCGGCTAGGAAGCATGGGCTGACGCCGATCGCCCGCATCCTTGGCGGCGCCGTCGCTGGCGTTGCGCCGCGCATCATGGGCATCGGACCGGCGCCGGCCACGAAGAAGCTTTGCGCCCGCCTCGGCCTGACGCCAGACCAGTTCGACGTCATCGAATTGAACGAAGCCTTCGCCTCCCAGGGCATTGCCGTGCTCCGCCAGCTCGGAATTTCCGAGCAGGCGGAGCATGTGAACCCCAACGGCGGCGCGATCGCCCTCGGTCATCCGCTCGGCATGTCCGGCGCGCGCATCACCGGCACGGCGGCGCTCGAGCTGCGCGAGCGCGGCGGCAAGCTGGCTCTGGCCACCATGTGCATCGGCGTCGGCCAGGGCATCGCCATCGCGCTGGAGCGCGTTTGACGGTCGATCAGTAAGGCAGTCCGACATAGTTTTCGGCAAGCGCCGTCGAAGCGGCTTTCGAATGCACGAGATAGTCGAGCTCGGCTTCCTGGATGCGTTGGCCGAACTCGCCGGTCTCGGGGAAGCGGTGCAGGATTGTCGTCATCCACCAGGAAAAGCGCACCGCTTTCCAGACGCGCGCCAGCGCCTTGGCCGAATAGGTGTCGAGCCCGGCTTGCGACCTTTCGCGGTAGAATTCGCGAAGCCCGGCAAAGAGATAGCGCACGTCGCTGGCAGCGAGGTTGAGCCCCTTGGCGCCGGTCGGCGGCACGATATGGGCGGCGTCGCCAACCAGGAATAGGCGGCCGAAGCGCATCGGCTCGGCGACGAAGGAGCGCAGCGGCGCGATCGACTTCTCGAAGGATGGACCGGTGGTGACGGCGGCCGCTATCTGCGGCGGCAGGCGGCGGCGTAGCTCGTCCCAGAAGCGGTCATCGGACCAGGCCTCGACGCGCTCGTCGGAGGGAACCTGCACATAGTAGCGGCTGCGCTGCGGCGAGCGCATCGAGCAGAGCGCAAAGCCGCGCTCGTGATTGGCATAGATCAGCTCGTGGTCGGCCGGCGGCACCTCCGCCAGCACGCCCAGCCAGCCGAACGGATAGTGCCGCTCGAACGACTTCAGCGCGCCCTCCGGCACGGAACGCCGGCTGACGCCATGATAGCCGTCGCAGCCCGCGATGAAGTCGCAGTCGATGCGATGCGTGGCGCCGTCCGTGTCATAGGTGACGAAGGGAGACGCGCCGCCGAAATCGTGCAGCGCGACATTCGACGTTTCGAAGACGGTCGGAAGCCCTGCCGCTTCGCACTTCTGCATCAGATCGAGCGTCATCTCCGTCTGGCCATAGACGGTGACATGCTTGCCGCCGGTCAGCGCGGTCATGTCGATGCGATGCGCGCGGCCGTCGAAGGCGAGCGAGATGCCGGCATGCGGCAGGCCCTGGGCATGCAGCCTGTCCGCCGCGCCCGCTTCGCCGAGCAGATCCACGGTGCCTTGTTCGAGCACGCCCGCGCGCACGCGGCCAAGCACGTGCTCGCGGGTCGATCGTTCGAGGATGATCGTCTCGACGCCGATCGTGGCGAGCAACTGGCCGAGCAGCAGGCCCGACGGCCCCGAGCCGACGATGACGACCTGCGTGCGCATCAGTGTCCGAGGCTCTCGATCTGTCCGGCCAGTTCGGCCGCAAGCCTGAGCGCGGCGGCCGTCGCCACCACCATCTGCGGCAGGATGAGCCATTCCAGCGTCCAGGCCGACCCCGAGCGTTCCTGCTCATGCACCAGCGCCTGGTGCATCCCTGAAAGCTGAGTGGCATTGAACCGCGCCAGCGCCACCAGGACTTCCGCCTTCACCGGGTTCTGCTTGTGCGGCATGGCCGACGAACCGCCGCCCCCGGACAGCCTGATGTCGGAGCCGACTTGCGCCATCAGCGCAACATCCTGCCCGAACTTGCCGAGGCTGCCGGTCACGAGCGAGAGCCAGCCGGCGAACTCGGCGAGCGCGTCGCGCTGGCTATGCCATTGCGGCGCGTCGGCAAGGCCGAGTTTGGCTGCAAGCGCCGCGCGCACGGCCGGCGCCTTGTCGCCGAGCTTGTCGAGCGTGCCGGCCGCGCCGCCGAATTGCAGCACCAGCAGCCGGCCGGAAAGCTCGTTCAGGCGCTCCTGGTGATGTTCGAGCGGAGCTCGCCACGAGACGATCCGACCCGCAACGGCAATCGGAACCGCCGGCTGCATGCGCGTCATCGCCATGAGCTCGCGGCTCCCGAACTCCAGATCCAGGCCGGTGAGACGCACGACGTTCTCGCCGAGCAGCAGGCCGATATGATCGACAACCTGCCGCAGACGCAGCACAAGCGAGGTGTCGATCACATCCTGACTGGTGGCGCCGAAATGCACATATGCGTCATGCGGCGCGGCGACGGCGGCTTTGATCTGCCGCACCAGTTCCGGCACCACGACGCCGTCCTTGGCGACCCCTGCCCTCAACTTGGCCGTATCCGGCCGGAACGGCCCCAGCGCCTTCTCGATCGCTGCCCAGGCATCGCGCGGGATGACGCCGCACTCGGCTTCCGCCTCGGTCAGCGCCCGCTCGAAACCAAGCATCGCGTCGATATCGGCTTCCACGGAGAAATGCCGCGCCGCCTCTTCGTCGCCGAGCAGGCCGGAAAGAAGCGGGTGATCGAAGGGCGAAACGGTCATGGCGGCCACGGTCAGCTGTCGAAGAAGACCGTCTCCTTTTCGCCCTGCAGATGGATGTCGAAGACGTAAGTCTCGCCCTGGCGCTCCGCGATCAGCGTCGGCACGCGCAGGCGATGCTCGATGCGGGCGAGGATCGGGTCCTCGGCATTGGCCTTCTCCTCATCGGAGAAATAGAGTCTGGTGTTGAGGCCGATATTGATGCCGCGCGCCACGATCCACAGCGTGATATGCGGGGCCATCAGCCGGCCGTCGCGAAACGGCACGCGTCCAGGCTTGATCGTCCGGAACAGGCAGACGCCCGTATCCATGTCGGTCGGCTGCCGGCCCCAACCCTGGAAGTTGGGATCGGCCGCGCCGCGCAATTCGGTCGCTGAATTGTAGAGGCCCTCGGCATCCGCCTGCCAGATCTCGATCAGCGCATCCTTGAGCGGTGTGCCGGTGCCGTCGAGCACGCGGATGCGCAATTCGATGCGCTCGCCCTTGGTCTCGCCGTTGACCATCGTCGAGCCGAGGTCGCTCGCATAGACGCCGCCTATGCCGCAGAAATTGGGCGTCAGTCCGATATGCACATAGGGTCCAGCGGTCTGCGAAGGGCTTTCCTTCAGCCGGTCGAGCGACTGCGCCATCAATTGCCCTCCGGCCTGTTCTCGAACAGCGTCGAGCGCCGCCCGCGCAGCACGATGTCGAACTTGTAGGCAAGCGCGTCCATCGGGACCGTCGAGTTCATGTCGAGCGCCGCGATCAGCGCCTCGACCGCCTCCTTGTTGGAAATGCCGCCGACGATCGGGCAGCGCCAGATCAGCGGATCGCCCTCGAAATACATCTGCGTGATCAGCCGCTGCGCGAAACCGTGGCCGAACACGGAAAAATGGATATGCGCCGGCCTCCAGTCGTTCGGACCGTTCGGCCACGGATAGGGCCCAGGCCTGACGGTGCGAAAGGCATAGCTCCCATCCTCGCCGGTGATGGCGCGGCCACAGCCGCCGAAATTCGGATCGAGGGGTGCCAGATACCCGTCCTTCTTGTGGCGGTAGCGCCCGCCGGCATTGGCTTGCCAGAACTCAAGCAGCACGCCGGGCACGCCCTTGCCGCGCTCGTCCAGCACACGCCCATGGACGATGATGCGCTCGCCGATGGCGCTCTCGCCGGGCCTGGCGAAATTGTGGATCAGGTCGTTGTCGAGCTCGCCCAGCACCGCATGCCCGAACACTGGGCCGGTCAATTCCGACAGCGTGTTGTCGAACGACAAAAGCGCTTTCTGCGGCGAGCGCAGCACCGAACTCTTGTAGTTCGGCGTGAAGGCCGGCGGATGCCACTGGCGGTCGCGCTGGAAGAAGGCGCCGGTCTCCGGAGAACGGTTCGAGCCTCGCTCAGCCATGGGCCGTCTTTGCTCCGTCCATCTGCGCGAACACCTCCTTGGCGATCTTGAAGGCGCGGTTGGCGGCTGGCACGCCGGCATAGATCGCGACATGCAGGAAGGCCTCGCAGATGTCGTCACGCGAGGCGCCCGTATTGGCGGTCGCGCGCACATGCATGGCCACTTCCTCGTCATGGCCGAGCGCCGCAAGCAGCGCCAGCGTCACGATCGAGCGCTCGCGCTTCGACCAGCCGGGCCTGGCCCACACCGTTCCCCAGGCGGCTTCGGTGATCAGCTGCTGGAACGGCCGGTCGAAATCGGTCGCGGCGTCCTCGGCGCGGTCGACATGCGGATCGCCGAGCACGGAGCGTCGGACCTCGAGACCAGTCCGGTAGCGGTTCTTCGTGACATCATCCATGAGCAGGCTTTCCCTCGGGCAACGAGGCGACGAAATCGCGGATCAACGTGACGAGCGCTTCGGGCTGCTCGATGCACGGGATATGCGCGGCATTGCGGATCACTTCGAAACGCGCGCCGGGGATCAGTCCGGCGAGCGACCGGACAAGATCCGGCGGCGTCGAACCGTCCTGGTCGCCGACGACGCAAAGCGTCGGCACCGCGATGCGCCGCGCGCTGTCGGTGAAATCGGCATCGCGCACCGCCTTGCAGGTGCCGATGTAACCAGGCAGCGCCTGCCTGGTGAGCATGTTGCGGCAGCCGGCAAGCTCCGCCGCCCGCGCGGCATGGAACTCCGGTGTGAACCACACTTTCATGATGCCATCGGCGATCACCTCGATTCCGTCGCGCTCGACAGTCGCGATCCGAGTGTTCCAGCTTTCGGCAGTGCCGATCTTATGTGCCGTGTCACTGAGGACCAGCGCCTCCACGCATTTGGGGTGGCGGGTATAGAGCCGCTGGGCGATCATGCCGCCGACGGAGAGGCCGAAGAGCACGACCTTGTCGAAGCCGAAATGGTCGATGAGGGCTGCCAGATCATCAACATGGTCGTCGATCGAGCGTACGCCGCCACCGATGTCCGACAGGCCGTGGCCGCGCTTGTCGTAGACGAGCATCGGCATTTCCCCGGCAAGCCGCGCGACGACGTCGTCCCAGATGCGGAAGTCGGTGCCCAGCGAATTGATGAAGATGATCGGACGCGACGTGCCGGCCGCCTCGATGAAGCGGTGATGCAGCGTGACGCCGCCTATGCTGATGAATGGCACGATTTCAATCCTCCAAAGCCACATTGCACCAGCGGTTTGGTTCGGTAAAATGATATTTTGCGGCGTTTCATTAACTCTGAGGTTATCGAACCATGGCCGAAAGCCGGATCCGCTTCCGCCATCTGCAGGCGTTTCTCGAGGTCGCGCGGCAAGGCAGTGTCGCGCGCGCGGCCGACTTCCTGCATGTCAGCGCGCCGGCCGTCACCAAGACCTTGCGTGAGCTGGAAGAAGCGCTGGGCGTCGCGGTGGTCGAACGCGATGGCCGCGGCATCCGCGTCACGCGTCTCGGCGAGATCTTCCTCGGACATGCCGGCTCGGCGATTTCGGCGCTGAAGCGCGGCGTCGATTCCGTGCGCCAGGACGGCGCCCTCAATCGCGACCCGATCCGCATCGGTGCGCTGCCGACCGTCTCGGCGCGCGTGATGCCGCTCGCCATGAATTTGTTTCTCGAGGAAAACACCGGCGCCGCGCTCAAGATCGTCACCGGCGAGAATGCCGTGCTGCTCGAGCAACTGCGCGTCGGCGCGCTCGATCTCGTCGTCGGCCGGCTCGCCGCTCCTGAGCACATGACCGGCTTCTTCTTCGAGCACCTCTATTCGGAGCAGGTGCTGTTCGTGGTGCGGGCCGGGCATCCCTTGTCCGAGCCGGACGCAGACATCTTCGCCCGGCTCGACGAGTTTCCGGTGTTGATGCCGACAAGGGAATCCGTCATCCGGCCTTTCGTCGACCGGCTCTTCATCACCAATGGCATGACGGCGCCGGCCACGGAAATCGAAACCGTTTCCGATTCCTTCGGCCGCTCCTTCATGCGCCAGAGCAACGCGGTGTGGATCATCTCGGCCGGCGTCGTCGCCAATGAAATCGCCAGCGGCGCCTTCGTCGCCCTGCCCGTGGAGACGGCGGAAACCAAGGGGCCGGTGGGCCTGACCATGCGCACCGACACCGCGCCCTCGCCCGCTTTCACCATCCTGTTGCAGACGATCCGCGAGGCGGCGCAGCATCACGCTTGACGGTCATGGTCCGGCAGATTTCGAATTAAACGACCTGCGCTGGGTGATGATCGAGGATCCGGGCCAGCACTACCCGTTCTGATTTTTCCTTCTCCCCCCTGTGGGAGAAGGTGGATCGGCGCGATAGCGCCGAGACGGATGAGGGGTGTTCCAGCGGAGTGAGACGATGGCTTTCGCTGGAACACCCCTCATCCGACCTCGCTTCGCGAGGCCACCTTCCCCCACAAGGGGGGGAAGGAAGAAGCCAGCTCACCCCAGCGTCAGCCCGGCCTTCTTCGCTTCCTCGCGCAGGAACGGCAAACCGACCTCGATCACGTCACGCGGATCCCCGGCCACGGGGCGCCATACGGCGAGTCCGCCGGCGATGTCGACATCGACATGGTTCATGCTTTCGAGCGTGATGGCGCCCTCATAGCCGATATCGGCGATCGCCTTCATGCAGGCGGCCCAGTTCAGCATGCCGCGCCCTGGCACGCCGCGATTGGCCTCCGACACATGCACATAGCCGAGATAGGGCGCCGCCGCCTCGAAACCGGAAGCAAAACTCTCCTCCTCGATGTGCATGTGGTAGGTGTCGAGATGGATGAAGATGTTGTCGGCGCCGACCCGCTCGATGATCCGCGCCGCGTCGATGCCGCGGTTGATCAGATGCGTCTCGTAGCGGTTGCAGGGCTCGATGCCGAGCTCGAGGCTGCGCGACTTCGCCGACTTCGCCGCGCGTTCGAGGAAGCGGCACATGCCGTCGATCTCGCGCTGCGTCGGCGCCCTGCCGGTGGTCTTGCCGATCGTGCCGTAGGTCACGCCGCCAAGCGCCTCGGCGCCCACCTCGTTGCAGACCTTGAAGGCCGGTTGCAGGAAGTCGAGCGCTTCCTCCGGCCGCTCGACGACATCGAGCGCGCGCGGCAGGCCGAGCGAGGGGATGAGCTGGACGCCATAATGGCTGGCAAAGCCACGCGTGCGCTTGGTGTCGATCTCCTCGGGACGCAGCAGCGGGATTTCCATCAGGCCGATGCCATGCTCCTTCAGCCGGTCCATCTGCGGCTCGATGCGGGCGAGGTCCCAGACCGGAGCGATGGCGAAAGTGTGCAGTCCGAAGGTGTTCATGTCAGCCTCGTTCTTCATGCGCCGCCGCTGCGGCTGTATCGCCGCCGCCGACGATGCGGCTGACGACTTCGTTCATGTTGGTGTTGGCGGTGACGAGATCGGCATCCGCCCTGCCGTGGCGCAGCACCACGATACGGTCGGTGACCGACAGCACGTCGTTCAGCCGGTGCGAGATCAGGATGACGGCTATGCCTTCCGACTTCAGCCGCCGAATGAGGTCGAGCACGCTCTGCACCTCGCGCACGGCGAGCGCCGCGGTCGGCTCGTCCATGATGACGAGCTTGGGATTGAAGGTGAGCGCACGCGCGATCGCCACGGTCTGCTGCTGGCCGCCGGAGAACGAACCGACCGACCGGTTTATCGACGGCAGATGCGCGCCCAATCGCTCGATCATCTTCGACGCCTGGCGATCCATCTCGCTTTTGTCGACGAAGCCCGGGAACAGGCCGAGCAACTTTTTCGTCGGTTCTCGCCCGAGGAAGATGTTCGAGGCCACATCCTGCTGCTTGGCCAAGGATAGATCCTGGTAGATCATCTCGATGCCGAGCCGGCGGCGTTGGCCGGGGTCCAGCGCCAGGATATCCTTGCCGTCGAATTCGATCGAGCCGGTGTCGGCCCGGTAGATGCCGGTGATGGTCTTCATCAGCGTCGACTTGCCGGCGCCATTGTCGCCGACCAGTCCGACCACCTCGCCGGCCGCGACCGAAAGGTCGACGCCATGCAGAACGTCGACCGCGCCAAAACTCTTGCGGATGCCGCGTAGCGAAAGCAGGGTCATACGCGCGACTCCTTCCGCACCTGGTACTGGTCGATGAAGACCGCGAGGATCAGCACCGCGCCGATCGCCATCTGCTGATAGTAGGATTGCACCGCAAGCAGGGTCAGCCCGTTCTGCAGCACACCCATGATCAACGCGCCGATCATCGTGCCGAGGATCGAGGCGCGGCCGCCGAACAGATTGGTGCCGCCGATGATCGCCGCCGTGATGGCGGTGAGCTCGTAATTGATGCCGGCGGTCGGATCGCCGGCATTGACGCGGGCGGTGAAGAGCAGGCCTGCCAGCCCGGCAAGCGCGCCGGACAGCGTATAGATGATGCGGCGATGATGCTCGACGCGGATGCCGGCCGCGCGGGCAGCGCCTTCACTATCCCCCAGCGCCAGTGTGTGGCGGCCGAAGCGCGTATAGGCGAGCACCGCATGCGCGACGATCGCGGTCAGCACGAAGATGATGACCGGCATCGGGATGCCGAACGGCCGCCCCTGCCCGATATAGACGATCTCGGGCGGCAACCCGTAGATCGCCCTGCCCTGCGAGATGACGAGCGCCAGGCCGCGCGCCAGGCCAAGCATGCCGAGCGTGACGATGAAGGCCGGCACGAAGGCACGGGTGACCAACTGCCCGTTGATGTAGCCAGCGATAGCGCCCGCGAGGATGCAGGCGACCACCGCGAGCACCGACGGCCAGCCGAGATTGACCGCGACGAAGGCGCCCGCGACGCCGGCCAGCCCCATCACCGAACCGAGCGACAGGTCAAGCCCGCCGGAGCCGATGACGAAGGTGGCGGCGATCGCCAGCACGCCGATCGTCGAGGTGGCGAGCAGGATGTTGAGGAAATTGCTGAGCGACAGGAAATAGGGCGACAAGAGCGCCATTGCCGTGCTCAGCGCCAGAAGCACCACCAGCGACTCCAGCCTAATGTGGAGCCTTTCGACGGATGCGCGCTGCACCCGAGCCCAGAAACCGGGCTGCGTCGTTTCGGAAGCCATATTGCCTCGCTATTGCAAGAAAGTTGGCTGGCGCAGGGTAGACCCGCGCCAGCCCGTCCGGGAGGACTATTTCACATACTGCAGCATCGGCTCCTTGCCGGCATCGATCACGTCCTTGGTCAGCACCAGTGTCGGCACGGCGATGCTGTCCTCGACCTTCTCGCCGGCCAGCGCCTTCTTGACGTTCTCGACCGCCTGCTTGCCGACCAGATAGGGGAGCTGCGCCACCGAGGCGTTGAGGCGGCCTTCCTTGATCGACTTCACCGCGTCCGAATTGCCGTCGACGCCGATGATCGTCACTTGCGGACCCTTGCCGGCCGCATAGACCGACTCCACCGCGCCGAGCGCCATGCCGTCATTGGCGCAGAAGATGGCGACGAGATCGGGATGCGCGGTCAGCGTGTCGGTGGCGATGGAAGCGGCCTTGCCGCGATCCCAGTCGCCCGGCAGGGAGGCGACGATCTGGAGTCCAGGCGCCAGTTCCTTCAGCTTGTCGGCGAATCCCTTGGCGCGCTTCTCGCCGGTGATGTTGCCGGAGAGGCCTTCGATGACCAGCACCGGACCCTTGGCGTCCTTGCCGAGCTTGTTGGCGAGATATTCGGCGCCCTGCGCGCCGGCGGCTATGTTGTCGGAGCCGATATGGAAGGTGACCTTGACGCCTTCCTTGTCGAGCACCGCCTGGTCGAGATTGTTGTCGAGGTCGACGATCTTGACGCCGGACTCCTGCGCCGACTTAAGGCAGGGCAGAAGATTGGTCGAGTTGATGGCGGCGGTGATCATCGCCACCGGCTTGCGCTCGAGCATCGTGTTGCACAGGTTGAGCTGCGGCTCGGCCGCCTGGTCGCTCTCGGCCGCCTGCTGGAAATATTTCACCCCGGCTTCCTTTGCGCCGTCCGCGACGCCCTGCGCCATCGCGCCCCAGAACGGATTGGCCAGCGTCTTCATCAGCACGCCATATTCGCCGTCCTCGGCCTTGGCCCCGCCGACGACGGAAAACGCAAGCGCGACGCCCACGGCAAGTGTAAATCGATTTATCTTCAAGAAATGCGATATCATTCGATCCTCCGTTTGATCCTTGGCGCCGGATGCCTCGGCCAGGGCCGGCGCATGCTTCCGTTCACGACAATGGGGGCTGTTGTCGGTCTCCTCCCCCGGAATGCGGGCCGCTGCCTGGCGAGCCAACGGATTCCCGCATCAACACCTGGCAGGGTTCGAGCCGCGCCGTGGGTGGTCCCATGGCGCCCTCAACCCTGCGAAACAGAAGGTTCATCGCCTCGCTGGCGATCTGGCGCACAGGCTGCACCACGGCTGCGATCGCCGGCCATGTCACCTGCATCCATTCCGCATCGTCGAAGCCGACCAGCGAGATGTCGTTCGGGCAATGCCAGCCGCGCCGGCGGAACTCGGACAGCGCGACAAGCGTGCCCTTCAAAAGCAGCGAATAAACGGCGGTCGGCCGCTCTCCCCTGGCAAAGTAATCGCGCAGCGAAGCCCTGAGCGGCTCGACACTGACTTCCGAGGTGATGACATCGATGCGCACCGACGGGTTGAGCGCCAGCGCCTGGGTGCGAAAACCTTCCAGGCGCGCCCGCACCGTCGCCGCCTGCTCGGCAAGGCCGATGACCAGTATATGGCTGTGCCCATTGCCGACCAGCATCCGCGCCACTTCGGCGCTGGCGGCGGCGCTGTCGGCCGATACCGTATCGAACGCGTCGTCGGAGAGCACGCGGTCGATCAGCACGCCGGTCATGCCGTTGGCTTTCATGAAGGCGGCCGCCGGCCCGTGCTCGTTGCGCACCGGCGCCAGCACCACGCCGGCAACGCGCCAGTCATGCATGCGGGCAAGGATCTCTTTCTCGCGCGCTTCCGATTCACGGCTCGACGCCGCGACCAGCGTGTAGCCGCGCTGCTCGGCGAGGCCTTCCAGCTCGGTGACCATAGAGCCGAAGAACTCGCTTTCGAATTCCGGCATGATGGCGCCGATGATGCGGCGTTTGGCCCTGCGCATGTCGGAGGCCAAAGGATCGACGCGATAGCCCAGGCGTTCGACGGCATCGAAGACGCGCTGCGCGTTTTCCGGCCTCACCGTGGTGACGCCGGCCAGCACCTTGGAGACGGTGGCCGCGGAAACGCCGGCATGGCTTGCCACGTCGTGGATCGACGGACGCCGCTGCTGGACTTCCCGTTGCGTCATTGAACCTCCTCCCGAGGGCAGGCAGCCAGTTTTGCTACTTCGCTAATCTAATCGATAAATCGATTTTTCGTTCTTGTAAATCGTTTCACCGGGAGTAAGACTGGAAAGATGTGATTGACGCGATCCAATCGTGTCCCGGGAGGAAAACATGTCCGACAAGACCTTGCCGCTGGTGATCAGCGCGCCCGAACCGCGCACGCTTGACCTGATCTTCACGCCGCCGCAACTGGCGTTGTTTCGCAAAAAATATCGCATCGTCGAGACAACGCCGGAAGGCGTCGCAAAGTTGCCGCCGGATGTGCTGGCCGAAGCGCGCTACATCGTTGGCCAGCCACCCATCGCCTCGGAAACGCTGCAGAAAATGACGGCGCTGCGCTGCGTCTTCAACGTCGAGACCAACCTCCTCAACAACATGCCTTATGAGACGCTGTTCGCGCGCGGCATCCATGTCGTCACCACCGGCCTGGTCTTCGCCGAACCGGTGGCGGAGCTTGGCCTCGCCATGGCGCTGAACCTTGCCAGAAACATCGTCGACGCCGACCTCGCTTTCCGCCAGGGCAAGGAATTGTGGGGCGGCGACGGCAACCAGACCGCGCGGCTGCTCTCCGGCGCCGATGTCGGCATCATCGGCTTCGGCGATCTCGGCCGCGCCCTCAATCGCTTGCTGACCGGCTTCCGCACCCGCACCAGGGTCTATGACCCATGGCTGCCGCCATCGATCCTGGTCGACAATGGCGTCGAGCCGGCATCGCTGGACGAGGTGTTGTCGCAAAGCGATTTCGTCTTCGTCGTCGCTTCCGTCACCAGCGAGAACCAGGGTTTTCTGGGTGCCGATGCCTTTGTCAAAATGCGCAAGGGCGCGGCCTTCATCCTGCTCAGCCGCGCCAGCGTCGTCGATTTCACAGCATTGATGCAAGCGGTGAAGAGCGGCCACATCGTCGCGGCCAGCGACGTCTTCCCGGAGGAGCCGCTGGCTAGGGACCATCCCGTCCGTGCCCTCCCCGGCTTCCTGCGTTCGGCGCATCGCGCCGGCGCCCTCGACATCGCCTTCAAGCGCATGGGCGACATGGTGCTGGAGGACATGGATCTCATCGACCGCGGCCTGCCGCCGCTGCGCTCCAAGCGCGCCGAACGCGAGACGGTGTCGCGCATGCGCTCCAAGCCGGTCGACAGGAACTGAGCACGGACTGCGTCTAAAGGGTGCCGAGCCGAAGCGCGCCGCGCGCGATTTTCCAGGCCGTCTCCACATGCCGCCGGGCCGCGGCCTCCGCCGCCTCCGGCTTGCGTGAGCGGATCGCATCCATGATCGCATGCATTTCGGCGATCGCCGGCTCGCGGCGGTTCTGCGACAGGATCGTCATCGAGCGCAGCTGGTTGATGCGGACATTGAGACCGGTGACGATCTCCCAGGCGATGCGCTTGTCGGCGGCTTCGAACAGCACCTCGTAGAAGCTGGCCGTCGCCCGCATCACCTCGGCCGGCACCCCCACCGCCCACGCGTCGAGCAACTTCGCCAAAGCCGCATCGAGCAGCGCGATCTGATCGTCAGTGGCCGAGGTGGCGCAGGCCTTCGCCGCAATGCCTTCCAGCAGCGCGCGCAGCTCGTAGATCTCGTCGGTCCGGCCAAGATCGGGCTTCGCCACGGCAGGCCCATGCCCGGGTATCATCTGCACAAGGCCTTCGGTCTCAAGCTGCCGCAACACCTCGCGCACGACCGAGCGGCTGACGCCGAGCTGATCGCATAACGGCCGCTCGACCAGCCTTTCGCCGGGCTGGAAATGGAAATCCATGATCGCCTCGCGCATGCGCTCCAGCGCCAGCGTCCTCAACGTCTTGGCGGAGCGGTCGATGCGAAGCGTGTCGTCAGCCATTTTCCTCAAATCCCTAGCCTCGCCACAAAAACAGATTCCATGACCGATTGACAAGGCTCGCGGTACTCCATAGCATGGTATACCATAAGACGATACAGAAATTGATGCAGCCGCGAGCGGCTCCATCCCGAGGAATTCCATGCAGCCGGCCATCCGCAAGATCGTGACCTATACCGAGAACACGCTGATCGAAGGCGGCAAGGCAGCGCCCAGACCATTGCGCCTGATCGGCGTCGCCGCTGTGCTCGCCAACCCGTGGGCAGGCCGCGGCTTCGCCGAGGATCTCTCTCCCGAGATTCGCGCCTTCGCGCCGGTGCTCGGCGAAACGCTGACCAACGAGATCATCGGTATCGCAGGTTCAGGCGACGCGATCGAAGGCTACGGCAAGGCCGCCATCTGCGGCACGTCGGGCGAGGTCGAGCATGCCTCGGCGCTCATCCACACGCTGCATTTCGGCAACCATTATCGCCGCGCCGTCGGCGCCAAGACCTATCTCGCCTTCACCAATCTGCGCGGCGGTCCCAACACACCGATCATGATCCCGCTGATGGACAAGAACGACGAAGGCCGCCGCTCGCATTACCTGACCGTGCATTTCCAGATCGGCGATGCGCCCGCGCCTGACGAACTGGTGGTGGCGCTCGGCGCGTCGATCGGCGGCCGCCCGCATCACCGCATCGGCGACCGCTATCAGGATCTGAAGGGGCTCGGAGACCTGCATGGCTGACGCCGGGACGATCCGCAGCAACGCCCCCGACGGCACCGGCTTCATCCGTGCCGGTTCGGGCGCGCCGGTCCTGCTCATCCACGGCGTCGGCATGAGCGCCGCGATCTGGCAACCGCAGATCGCCGCCATGCAGGACCGCTTCGACGTGGTCGCCATCGACATGCTCGGCCATGGCGTTTCGCCCCTGCCTCCGGAGAATGCTCAGCTGTCCGACTTCGCCGATCAGGCGATCCGCCTGCTTGATCACCTCGGCCTCGACCGCGTCGCCGTCGTCGGCCACTCGATGGGCGCGCTGGTGGCGCAGGAACTCGCGCTTCGCGCGCCCGCTCGTGTCAGCGCCCTCGTCTGTCTCAACACTGTCTTTCGCCGCCCTCCGGATCTCGCGCAAGCTGTACGTCAGCGGGCGGCCGCACTAGGCGGACCCAGCGATCCCTCGGCCATTGCCGCGACGATCGCCCGCTGGTTCGGCAATCCGATCCCACCGGCCCTGTCAGACGCAGCCGCGACGGCCCGCGCTGCGCTCGATAGCGTCGACGCCGAAGGCTATGCGCGCACCTATCGCCTGTTTGCCAACTCCGATACCGCGCATGCCGATCGGCTGGCCGATCTTGCCGTGCCCGCGCTGTTCATGACCGGTTCGGACGATCGCAACTCGACACCCGCCATGTCGGCCGCGATGGCGCGGCTGGCGCCTGCCGGTCGATGTGTGGTGCTGAGCGGCGAAAAGCACATGATGACAATCGCTTCGCCGCAAAAAGTGACTCAACGCATCACGGCCTTTCTCGACCAGGTGGCAACTGTTCCCGCGAGCGTCGAGGCGAGTCCGGTGTTCGACGCTCCCGCATTCGATGCCATGGAGTTCCGGCGCGCGCTGGGTTCCTTCCTGACCGGCGTCACCATCGTCACCACGATCGACGAGGCCGGCGATGCGCGCGGCTTCACCGCCAACTCCTTCACCTCCGTTTCGCTCGAACCGCCGCTGGTGCTGGTCTGCATCGCCAAGAAGGCGCTGGGGCATCAGGCCTTCTCGACTTCGCGGGGCTTTGCCATCAACATCCTGTCGGAAGCCCAGAAGGCGGCATCCGGCACCTTCGCATCGAAGGCCCCTGACAAGTTCGCCTCCGTGGCATGGCAGCCGGGACAGACCGGCAATCCGCTGATCGACGGATCGGTCGCGGTGTTCGACTGCGGCATGGAGCAACTGGTCGATGCCGGCGATCATTCGATCCTCATCGGCCGCGTGCACGACTTCAGCCACAATGGCGCGCAGCCTCTCGGTTACTGCCGCGGCGCCTATGTCACGCCGGGTCTGAGCCAGGAAGCGCTAGCCGCCGCCGCTCCGCCCGGGACCGAGGTCGGCGCGATCCTCGAGAACGAAGGTCGCGTGCTCTTCTTCGAGACCGCCGAGGGATCATACCAATTGCCCGCCGGGCACGGACTGGGCGCCGCGAACGAACCGCGCAGCCTCAGGGGAAAACTTGCCACCAGGGCGATCGATGCCGAGCTCGGCTTCCTCTATGCGGTGTGGGACGATGCGAAAGACGCCGCGCGCACGCATGTCTATTATCGCGGGACGGTGGACGCCCCGGTTTCCGGCGACGGTCAGATCCGCTTTGTCGAAATCGAGCGCATCGCCGAGTTGAAGATCGCCGACCCGGCTGTGCGTTCGATGCTCGCCCGCTACGCGCGCGAGCGCGCTGAGGACACGTTCGGCGTCTATGTCGGCAACGAGGTCGAAGGCGAGGTCCGGCCGCTCGCCAAGCCGGCGCGGTCGGCGCCAATCCATTCCGGCCCAATCCATTCCGGCCAGCGGTGAGATCGATGAAATTTTCGCTTTTCGTCCACATGGAGCGTACGGATCTCGGCAAGCCGCATTCCGAGCTCTTGGCGGAACTGGAGGAACTCGTGCTGCTGGCGGAAGAAGCGGGCTTCGAGACCGCCTGGATCGGCGAGCATCACGGGATGGAATTCACCATCTCGCCGAACCCGTTCATCAACATCGCCTATCTTGCCGCCAAGACGAAAACCATCCGCCTCGGCACCGGCACGATCATCGCGCCCTTCTGGCATCCGATCAAACTCGCCGGTGAAGCGGCGATGGCCGATGTGATCACCGGCGGCAGGCTGGATCTCGGCATCGCGCGCGGCGCCTACAGCTACGAATATCAGCGCGTCTTCCCGGGGCTGGATGCCTGGGGCGCTGGCCAGCGCATGCGCGAGATCATCCCGGCGATCCGAGGCCTTTGGGATGGCGACTACGAGCACGCCGGCGAGTTCTGGCAATTCCCGCCGACGACCTCCTCGCCCAAGCCTTTGCAGAAACCCTACCCACCGATCTGGGTGGCGGCGCGCGACCCGAATTCGCACGACTTCGCGGTGGCCAACAAATGCCAGGTGCAGGTAACGCCGCTTGCCTCCGGCGATGGCGAGGTGGCGAGCCTGATGGAGCGCTTCAACGCCGCCTGCCAGGCGCATCCGGACATAGCGCGGCCACAGATCATGCTCTTGATGCACACGTTCGTGGCCGAAGACGCCGCCGACGCCGATCGCCTGACGCAGGACCTGTCGCAATTCTACTGCCAGTTCGGCGCCTGGTTCCAGAACAAGAAGCCCGTCCGCCAGGGCGTCCTGGAGCCGCTGACCGAGGAAGAGATCGCGGCGATGCCGCAATACGCGCCGGACAATATCCGGCAGAACCTCGTCATCGGCGAGGCCGACGAGGTGATCGCCAGGCTGAAGACCTACGAGGCGCAGGGCTACGACCAGTACTCGATCTGGATCGACAGCGGGCTTACGCACGAGCGCAAGAAGAAGTCGCTGCAGCTGTTCATCGACAAGGTCATGCCCGCCTTCCAGAAGGCGGGGTCACGATGAGCGGCACCGCCTTCAGGAACTACATCGACGGCCAGTTCGCTGAGCCCGCCTCCACCTTCGACAGCATCGATCCGTCCACGGGCCGACCCTGGGCGACGATGCCGGCCGCGTCCGTTGCCGATGTCGACCGCGCCGTGGAGGCCGCGAACCGGGCGCTGCGCTCCGGCCCCTGGGCGGCGATGACCGCGACGGCGCGCGGTAAACTGCTGGTCAAGCTTGGCGATCTCGTCGCCGCCAATGCCGGCCGGCTGGCCGAGCTCGAAACGCGCGACACCGGCAAGATCATCCGCGAGACGCGGGCGCAGATCGCCTATGTCGGCGACTATTACCGCTATTATGGCGGGCTGGCCGACAAGCATGAAGGCGCCTTCATCCCGATCGACAAGCCCGACATGGAAGTGACGGTGCGGCCAGAGCCGATCGGCGTCGTCGCGGCCGTCGTGCCGTGGAATTCGCAGCTCTTCCTGTCGGCCGTCAAGCTCGGCCCGGCGCTGGCCGCCGGCTGCACTGTCGTGCTCAAGGCCTCCGAGGACGGCCCGGCACCGCTGCTCGCCTTCGCCGAGTTGGTTAGCGAAGCCGGCTTTCCAGCCGGCGCTGTCAACATCATCACCGGCTTCGGCCATGATTGCGGTCATCGCCTGACCAGCCATCCGCTGGTCGCCCGCGTCGCTTTCACCGGCGGTCCCTCGACCGCGCGTCGCATCGTCGCCAACACGGCCGAGAACCTCGCCTACACGACGCTGGAGCTCGGTGGCAAAAGCCCGGTCGTCGTCTTCGCCGACGCCGATCTCGACAGCGCCGCCAATGCCGTCGTCGCCGGCATCTTCGCGGCGACCGGCCAGAGCTGCGTCGCCGGCTCGCGGCTGCTGGTCGAGCGTTCGGTCAAGGACGATTTCCTCGCGCGGCTGAAGCGCAAGGCCGAGGCCATCGTCATCGGCGACCCGCAAGACCCCGCGACCGAGATGGGTCCGCTGGCGACCGCGCGCCAGCGCGAGAAGATCGAGGCGATCGTCGCGGAGAGCGTGGCAGCCGGCGGACGGCTGGTTACCGGCGGCGCGCGGCCGAAGGACAAGGCCGACGGATACTATTACGCGCCGACCATCATCGAGGCGCAGGACCAGGCTCTCGCCTGCGTCCGAGAGGAGCTGTTCGGCCCGGTGCTCAGCGCTATTGCCTTCGACAGCGAGGCGCAAGCGCTCGCTTTAGCCAACGACACGCCCTTCGGGCTCGCTTCCGGCGTCTTCACCTCGAATCTCGCCAAGGCGCATCGCATGGCGCGCGGCATCCATGCCGGCGTCGTCTGGGTCAACACCTACCGCGCCGTCTCGCCGCTGGTGCCGTTCGGCGGCTACGGCCTCTCCGGACTCGGCCGCGAAGGCGGGCTCGACGCCATCCGCGACTACACGCGCTCGAAATCGGTGTGGATCCGCACCTCGGACGACCCGATCCCCGATCCCTTCGTCATGCGCTGAAGACGAAGGTTGGACTGACAAGAACAAGAAATGGAACAACCAATCAGAGGAGAATGACATGAAACTGATTTTCGCCGGCATCCTTGCCGGATTGATGGCGACCACGGCCGCGAAGGCCGATGAGATGGTGTTCACCAGCTGGGGCGGAACGACCCAGGAAGCGCAGACCAAATCCTGGGCCGAGCCGTTCTCCGCTTCGTCGAGCATCAAGGTGCTGCAGGATGGGCCGACCGATTACGGCAAGCTGAAGGCCATGGTCGACGCCAAGAACGTCACATGGGACGTCGTCGACGTCGAGATGGACTTCGCCATCAAGGCGGCCAAGGACGGCCTGCTCGAGCCGATCGACTTCGCCGCCGTGCCGAAGGCCGATCTCGACCCGCGCTTCTCGAATGAGAATGCCGTCGGCAGCTTCTACTATTCCTTCGTGCTCGCCTGGAACAAGGGCGCCGTCTCGGGCGAGCCGGCAAGCTGGGCCGACATGTTCGACACCAAGAAATTTCCTGGCAAGCGCACCTTCTACAAATGGTCGGCGCCGGGCGTGATCGAGATCGCGCTGCTCGCCGACGGCGTGCCGGCCGACAAGCTCTATCCGCTCGACCTCGACCGCGCCTTCAAGAAGCTCGACACTATCAAGTCCGACATCGTCTGGTGGGGCGGCGGCGCGGAATCGCAGCAGCTGATCGCCTCCGGCGAGGCCGCCTTCGGCCAGCTCTGGAACGGCCGTGTCTTCGCGCTGGAGAAGGACGGCGCCGACGTCGGTGTCTCCTGGAACCAGAACCTCACCGCCGCCGATGTGCTTGTCGTGCCGAAGGGCGCCAAGAACAAGGACGCCGCGATGAAGTTCCTCGCAGCCGCGACCAGCCCGACCGGCCAGGCGAAATTCGCCGAAGCGAGCGGCTACGCGCCGATCAACACCAAGGCCAAGGCCGAAATGCCGGCCGATGTGGTCAAGGGTCTGCCCGACGCCCATGTCGACGGCCAGATCAACCTCGACATGAACTACTGGGCCGAGCATCGCGACGAGATCGCCAAGCGCTGGTACGCCTGGCAGGCGAAGTGACGCCCGCCCACAACGTTAGGGACGGCACTGGCCGTCCCGAACCACAATCCGGGACAACCGTCATGTCGGTGGAAGCACAGCAAGGGATCGCAACCCCTCGGATACCGGCAGGCCTCGGCGGCCTGCTTCCGGCGTTGATCCTGATCGGGCTCTTCTTCGTCGTGCCGGTCCTGGCGCTGTTGCTGCGCAGCGTCACCGACCCTGCCCCCGGGCTGCAGAATTATGCGACGCTGCTGGGTGACGGCACCTATGCGCGGGTGTTCTTCAATACGTTCCTCGTCGCCTTCGTCGTCACCGTCGTCACCGTGCTTGTCGCCTTCCCTGTCGCCTGGATGCTGGCGATCATGCCGCCGGCGCTCGCCTCGATCCTGTTCGGCATCATCATTCTGTCGATGTGGACGAACCTGTTGACCCGCACCTATGCCTGGATGGTGCTCTTGCAACGCACCGGCGTCATCAACCGGACGCTGATGGGCGCTGGCATCATCGATCAGCCGCTGCCGCTTATCAACAACCTCACCGGCGTCACCATCGGCATGGTCTACATCATGCTGCCCTTCATGATCCTGCCGCTGGTCGGCACCTTGCGCGCTATCGACCCGATGACTTTGCGTGCGGCCGCCCTTTGCGGCGCGAGCCCGCTGGCCGCCTTCCGCCGCATCCTTTTGCCGCTCTCGCTCCCCGGTATCGCCGCGGGCGGGCTGATGGTTTTCGTCATGTCGCTCGGCTATTTCGTGACGCCCGCGTTGCTCGGCGGCACGTCGAACATGATGCTCGCCGAAATGATCGCGCAGATGATCCAGTCGCTGCTCAACTGGGGACTGGGGAGCGCTGCCGCTTTCATCCTGCTCGTCGTCACCATGGCGCTCTACGCGCTGCAGCTGCGCCTTGTCGGCGCCAGACGCACGGCGGGAGGGGCCTGACATGCTGCTCGACTATGATCGCCTCGGCTGGCTGAAGGTCGCGCTGCTCGCCCTCACAGCGCTTGTCGCCGCCTTCCTGCTGCTGCCCGTGGTCTTCATCGTGCTGCTTTCCTTCGGCTCCTCGCGCTGGCTGGCATTCCCGCCACCCGGCTGGACGCTAAAATGGTATCAGGAACTGTTTGCCGATCCGTCCTGGATAGAGGCCGCCCTGACCAGCGCCCGCATCGCCACGATGACGGCAATCCTCGCCGTCGCCATCGGCCTGCTCGCCTCCTTCGCGCTGGTGCGCGGCCAGTTCAGCGGCCGCGAGATCCTGCGCGGGCTGCTGCTCACGCCGATGGTCCTGCCGGTCGTCGTCTTTGCCATCGCCATCTATGCCTTCTTCCTGCGGCTTGGTCTCGGCGGCACGACCATCGGCTTCGTCGTCGCCCATACCGTGCTTGCGCTGCCCTTCGCCATCATCCCGATCGCCACCGCGCTCGAAGGCTTCGACAAGTCGATCGAGGACGCAGCCATCGTCTGTGGAGCGAGCCCACTTCAGGCCAAGCTTCGCATCACCCTGCCCTCGATCCGCATCGGCATCTTCTCGGCCGCGATCTTTTCCTTCCTGGCCTCCTGGGACGAGGTGGTTGTGGCGATCTTCATGGCAAGCCCGACCTTGCAGACCTTGCCGGTCAAAATCTGGGGGAGCCTGAGATCCGACCTCACCCCCGTCATCGCCGCCGCTTCCAGCCTGCTGGTCGCGCTCACGCTGGCCCTGATGATCGTGACGGCACTCTTGCGCCGAAAGCTGCAGACATGACCCAACCCTTTCTCTCGATCCGCAAACTGCGCAAGGCATTCGGCGCCTTCACGGCCGTTCGCGATGTGACACTGGATATTCCCAAGGGCGAGTTCCTGACTTTCCTTGGACCGTCGGGCTCGGGCAAGTCGACCACGCTCTATGCCATCGCCGGCTTTCAGGACCCGACCTCCGGCGACGTGCTGCTGCAAGGCAAGTCGTTGCTGTCGGTGCCCTCGCACAAGCGCAACATCGGCATGGTCTTCCAGCGCTACACGCTGTTCCCGCATCTGAGTGTCGCTGAAAACGTCGCCTTCCCGCTCCGCGTACGCCGCCGGCCCGATGCCGAGGTCAAGCGCAAGGTAGCCGACATGCTCTCGCTGGTGCGGTTGGAAAGCTTTGCCGAGCGTCTGCCCGCGGCGCTCTCGGGCGGCCAGCAGCAGCGCGTCGCGCTCGCCCGCGCGCTGGCCTATGATCCGCCGATCCTGCTAATGGACGAGCCGCTCTCGGCGCTGGACAAGAAACTGCGCGAGGAGATCCAGGCTGAGATCCGCCGCATCCATCGCGAGACCGGCGTCACCATCCTTTACGTCACCCACGATCAGGAAGAAGCGCTGCATCTGTCGGATCGCATCGCGCTCTTCCGCGACGGCCGTATCGAGCAGATCGGTACCGGCGAGGACCTTTACCTGAGGCCCGCCACCGATTTCGTAGCCGGATTCATCGGCAACTCGAATTTCCTCGCCGCCGAGCATCTGGAAACGGTGGGCGGCGCCTCCACCATCCGCCTCGCCGACGGCGCGCTTGTCTCCGGCATAAATGCCAATGGCAGCTTCGCGCCCGGGCAGAAAACCAGGCTGATGGTCAGGCCGGAGGCATTCCGGCTGGAGCGCTCGCCGAACAATGCGGAGCTTTCGGTCGAGATCGTCGATGTCGCCTTCTATGGCGAGCGGAGGCGCATCGTCGCGCGTACCGGTGCCGGACAGGAAATCGACATTCGGCCGACCTCCGCGGCACTGGCGGCACAGGACGTCGCACCTTGCCATCGCCGGGTGTTTTTCGATCCCGGAGCGGCTTTCCTGTTTCCCGCCTGAGCAGTTGATTGTCGCTCCTGGTCGAGCCCGGACTATGAACAAATTTTGATTTTGCCGCGATGTGACGGTCAAGGCGGCCTCACGCATCCTTGAATGCCGCAGCGCAACATGACCGATCTGTAAGCTGACAGCGCCGGGTCATCATATTACCGTTCACTGATCGACGAGGTCGACCACGACCTCCAAACCATCCTGAAGAGGCTTGATATTCTCGCTCGCCAGGTGGACGGCATCATGACCATTTCCGCAATACGGCAAGCCAGCCGCGAACAGCCCGGGCGCTCCCGGCGCATCGTTTTGTTGGCCGTGCTCCTCTTGCTCGGCGGCGGCTACGGCATATGGCGCAGTCATGGCGACGAAGCAGCAAAGGCAGCCGCGAGCGCGGCGGCGGCACAGCCGCCCCCCAAGGTCCCGGTCACCGCCGCCACCGTTCGGAAGGCCGATTTTCCGCTTTACCTCTACGGCCTCGGCACGGTCACGCCGCTGAACAGCGTCAGCATCTCGAGCCGCGTCGCCGGTGTCGTCGACAAGGTTCCGGTCGAGCAAGGGCAGATGGTCAAGCAAGGCGACCTGCTTGCCGAGATCGATCCTCGCCCCTATCAGGCGGCGCTCGACCAGGCCAAGGCCAAGGAAGCGGAGGACGAAGCGACACTCAAGAATGCGCAAGTCGTCCTCAAACGCCTCTCCACGCTTCTGCAAAAGACGTTCGAAACCCAACAGGACGTCGACAATCAGCAGGCGGTGGTCACGACAACCGCCGCTACGATCGAAGGCGACAAGGCCGCGATAGAAGCGGCCCAGCTGAACCTAGATTATACGAAGATCACCTCGCCGCTGGCCGGCAAGACAAGCTTCCGCACCATCGACCCCGGAAACATCGTTCAGGCCGATCAAAGCGCCGGTCTGTTCACGGTCGTGCAGCTTGAGCCGATCTACGTGTCGTTCACGCAACCGCAGGACGAGGTTTCGACCATCAACAAGGCGTTCGCGGCCGGACCGGTTTCGATCGATGTGCTGAGCTCCGATATGAAAACCGTGCTGGCCAGCGGCAAGTTGGATGCCGTGCAGAACCAGGTGGACCAGGCATCCGGCACCATTTCGCTCAAGGCCGCCTTTCCAAACAAGGATCAGGCGTTGTGGCCGGGCCTTTCGGTCAACACCCGCTTGCGCGTCGGCATGATCGCCGGGGCGACCCTGGTCCCCGACGAAGCCGTTCAGCACGGTCCGGACGGGCTCTTCACCTATATCGTGGGGGACGACGGCAAGGCCCATCGTCAAACGATCAAGACAGGCCCCTCCGACGGTGGCAACACTGTCGTCACGGATGGTTTGAGCCCTGGACAGCGTGTCGTGGACACCGGTCAATACCGGCTGGTCGACGGCACGAGTGTCGATGCGCAGCCGGCGTCCGCCGGTGCGGCGCAGCAGCCCAAGGGAGCAAGCTGATGGCAGCCACGGGCGTTTCCGCGCCTTTCATCCGCTACCCCATCGCCACGTCGCTGTTGATGGTAGGGGTGCTGTTCGTCGGCGTGGTTGCTTATTTCAACCTGCCCGTCGCGCCGATGCCGCGCGTCGACTTTCCGACGATCCAGGTATCGACCAATCTGCCGGGTGCCGACCCGATCACCATGGCGTCCTCGGTGACCCAGCCGCTCGAGACGCAGTTCGCGCAGATTCCGGGCATTGCCGAGATGACGTCGAGCAGCCTGTCCGGTTCCAGCCAGATCACCTTGCAGTTCGATCTCAGCGTCGACATCGCATCGGCAGCCGGACTGGTGCAGTCCGCGATCAACGCCGCCGGCGGCCAATTGCCGAAGAATCTCCCCAATCCGCCGACTTATCGGGAGGTCAATCCCACCGATTCCCCGATCATGGTGATCGGGGTAACCTCGACCGACCTACCGCTGACGACGGTGAGCGACGATACCTACACCAAGCTCGCCCAGGTGATCAGTCATGTGAAAGGTGTCGCCCAGGTGCTGGTCGGCGGCCAGCAGACACCGTCGATCCGCGTCCAGCTCGACCCGGCCAAATTAGCCGCAAGGGGCCTGTCGCTGGAAGCCCTGCGCACCTCGCTGTCGAACAATACCGTGGACTTGCCCAAGGGCAACATCGAGGGGGACGTCAGGTCTTTCACCATCTTCGCCAACGACCAGATGACCGCCGCAAGCGACTGGAACAATGCCATCATCGCTTATCGTAACGGAGCACCGGTCCGGGTGAAGGATATCGGGCAGGCGGTGCTCGCGGCGCAAGACTACACCCAGGCGGCCTGGGCCGACACCACACGCGGGGTCGTTCTGATAATTTTCAAGGAACCGGGCGCCAACATCATCGATACGGTCGACAAGATAAAGGCGGAGCTGCCGATGCTGACCGCATCCTTGCCGGCTTCGCTGAAGGTGCAGGTGCTTTCCGACCGGACCCAGACCATTCGTGCCTCGGTGGCGGATGTACAGTTCACCCTGATGCTCACCATCGGGCTCGTCGTGATGGTGATCTTTCTCTTCCTTCGCAATGTCTGGGCAACAGCTATCCCTGCCTTCACGGTGCCGCTTGCCCTCTTCGGCGCATGTGGGCTGATGTGGTTTGCCGGATATAGCATCGACAATTTGTCGCTGATGGCGCTGACGATCTCGGTGGGCTTTGTCGTCGATGATGCCATCGTCATGCTGGAAAACATCGTTCGCCACATCGAGCGCGGTGAAAAACCGATGGACGCTGCGATGATCGGCTCCCGAGAGATCGGCTTCACCATCATCTCGATCAGCATCTCGCTGGTGGCGGTGCTCATACCCTTGCTCCTGATGAGCGGTATCATCGGCCGCCTGTTCAAGGAGTTCGCGATGGCCCTGGCCATGACCATCCTGGTTTCGGCCTTCGTCTCGCTGACGCTCACCCCGATGCTGGCATCACGTTTCATCAAGCCGGCCGCCGAGGCGCATCACGGCCGGCTGTACCAGTGGAGCGAACGCTTCTTCGAGGCAATTCTCAACGCCTACGAGCGCGGACTGGACCGCGCATTGCGACATCGCTTCATCACCTTGCTGGCGTTTCTCGCCTGCGTGGCGCTGACCGGCTATTTCTTCATGATCGTTCCGAGCGGCTTCTTCCCGCAACAGGACACTGGCATGCTTTACGGGCAGGCGCTCGCCGGGCAGGACGTCTCCGCTCCTCAGATGCAGTCCTATATGAGGCAATTCGCGGAGATCGTGATAAAGGACCCGGCGGTTGCGCATTTCGCGGCAGCGACCGGTGGCGGTGGAAACACGCAGAACACCGGCCGCATGTTCATCCAGCTGAAGCCGCGAAACGAGCGCGACGCTTCGGCCGACCAGGTGATCCGCCGGCTCCAGCCAAAGCTTGCGGTGGTGCAGGGCGCGCGCCTGGTCATGCAGGCCTCGCAGGACGTGCGTGTCGGCGGCAAGCTGTCCGCGTCGCAGTATCAATACGTGTTGGAAAGCGCCGATGTCGATGCGCTCGATCAATGGGCGCCCAAGCTGTTGAGCGCGTTGCAGCGTCTGCCTGAGCTGGCGGCCGTCACGACCGACCAGATGAGTTCCGGAACGACGCTGACGCTGCAGGTCGATCGCGACCAGGCTGCCCGCTACGGCCTGACGGCCAACGACGTCGACAACACGCTGAACGACGCCTTCGGACAGCGCCAGATCGCGCAGTATTTCACCCAGCTCTCGACCTACAATGTGATCATTGAAGTGCTGCCGTCGCTGCGCGGCGACCTCAAGGCCCTCGGCCAGATATACATGACGACGCCGAGCGGTTCGCAGGTGCCGCTTTCGGCCATCGCCAAATGGACGACGGCGCCCGTGCAGCCGCTGATCATCAACCACGAAGGCCAGTTCCCCTCCGTGACCATCAGCTTCAACCTGCCGCCCAACATCGCCTTGGGCCAAGCCACCGCGGCGATCGACAAGGCAGCTGCCCAGATGAGGCTGCCGGCGACCATCCAGACCATGTACACCGGCACGGCGCAGGCTTTCAACGAGTCGCTCTCTTCGGTGCCGCTGCTCATCTTGGGTGCCCTGGTCGTGGTCTACCTGATCCTCGGCATCCTCTATGAAAGCTACATCCACCCGTTGACCATTCTCTCTACCCTGCCCTCCGCCGGCCTGGGCGCGCTGGGCACGCTGCTCGTCTTCCATATGGAGTTCAACCTGGTCGGCCTGATCGGCGTCATCCTGCTCATCGGCATCGTGAAGAAGAACGGCATCATGATGGTCGACTTCGCCATCGCGGCCGAACGGGACCAGCATCTGAGCTCCCTGGAATCGATCCGCCAGGCTTGCCTGCTCAGGTTCCGGCCCATCATGATGACCACCATGGTCTCGATGCTGGGCGCGTTGCCGCTGATGCTGGAGAACGGCACAGGCGCAGAAATCCGCCAGCCGCTCGGCTACACGATGTTCGGCGGACTGCTCGTCAGCCAGGCGCTGACGCTCTTCACCACGCCGGTGATCTATCTTTACCTCGACGGCCTTTCGCATTGGCTGAGCTCGTTCGTGAAGCGCGAGGAAAGCCAGGACGAGCCGGAACTCCCGCTGGACGAGGTCAGCCTTGCCCGACGCAAGCTGGCGGCGGAGTAAATCGCCACCTTCCGATTGCACTTTGCGTCAATGCAACGTGATCGTTGACAAGGTATCATTTCGCCAATAAGTTCGGTGACAGAACGAATTAATCGAGGCGTATGTGAGCGACCTGCCGCGTATTTCCCGCCAGTTCTCCCAGCGCTCCGTCATGGAAGCGATCGTCCAGGGCGGGCCCATCTCGCGGGCCTCGATCTCGAAGCTCACCGGCCTCTCGAAGCAGACGATCTCGGAGATCGTGCGTGGCCTCGAGCAGGAAGGCTGGGTGCAGGAGACCGGACGCACCAGCGGCCATGTCGGGCGCACCGCCGTCACCTATGAGCTTGTCCATGACGCCGCCTACATCATGGCTGTCGACCTGGGCGGCACCAAGGTGCGCGTCGCGCTGACCGACCTCGCCTGCCAGATCTTCGCCGAGGCGGCGACGCCGACCGATCCGCGCGGCGGCCAGTTCGTCATCGACCAGATCGCAGCACTTGCCTTCCAGGCCGCCGCCCGGGAGCGCATCCCGCGCAAGAAGATCCGCCTTGCCGTCATCGGCGCGCCAGGCGCGCCCGACCCCACGACCGGCCGCATCCTGCTTGCGCCCAACATCGCCGGTTTCGACGCCATGAACGTGCTCGACGCCTTCGAGAAGGCGCTCGGCGTCGCGGTGATGATCGAAAACGACGTCAATCTCGCCGTGCTCGGCGAGAATTGGCTGGGCCAGGGCCAGGGCATCGACAATCTCGCCTATATCGCGCTGGGTACCGGCGTCGGCAGCGGCCTGATGCTGGGCGGCCACCTGGTGCGCGGCGCCACCCATGCGGCGGGCGAGATCGGCTTCATGCCGATCGGCGCCGATCCGTTTGCGGCGGAATCGCTGCGCACCGGCGCGTTCGAGCGGGCGGTCGCGACGCACGCGATGACCGAACGCTACAGATCCCTGACCGGCATCCAGGTCGCGGTCCCGGCAATCTTCGAGAATGCGGCCGCAGGCGACAAGGCCGCGCTCACCGTGCTCGACGAGACGGCGCGTTACCTGGCGCAAGGCATTGCGGCGATCGCCGCCGTCGCCAATCCGGAAAAGGTCATCCTTGGTGGCTCGATAGGCCTCAGGCCGGAGATACTCTCGCGCGTCAAGGCCCTGATACCGCTGTGCTTCCCCTACCCCGTCACCGTCGAGGCCGGCGAGCTGGGCGCGCGGGCGGCGCTCATCGGCGCGGCCGCCATCGGTCTCGGCCAGTTGCACAACACGCTGTTCGGCGTCGACGCGCCGGACGGCCGGATTTCACTTCCCACCGCCCAGGCGGCTGCCTTGAAGGAGGTCGTGCTGTGACCAGCGATATCACAACCCGGCTGCGCGCCGCTCTCGATCCCGACCAGACGCTGGCGCTGTTCAGGGGCGCGATCGGCCGTGAAAGCATCACCGGCAACGAGGCGAATTTCGTCGGCTTCCTCGAAGCGAAAATGCGCGAGCTGGGACTGGGCGGCTTGAGCCGGACGGATTTCCTGCCCGGCAGGCCGAACATCTGGGGCGAGCGCAAGGGTGTCGGCAATGGCAAGCGCCTGCTCTTCATCGGCCATACCGACACCGTTCATGTCGACGGCTGGCGCGAGCATTGGCCCGGCACCGAGCGCGAGGACCCGTTCGGCGCGCCCATCATCGACGGGGCGGTCTGGGGCCGCGGCTCCGGCGATCTGAAGGCCGGCATCACCGCCTCCTTGGCGGCGCTCTCGCTGCTCGACAAGGCCGGCATCCGCCTCAAGGGCGACGTCGCCTTCGCTTTCGTCGGCGACGAGGAGAGCGGCCAGCCCGGCACCGGCGTCTCCGCTGGCATCAAGCATTTCGTCGGCCGCATCGAGGCGAAAGAGGTCGAGGCGCCCGACTTCACCGTCTATGTCGAGCCGACGCGGCTTGCGGTCTACGCCGCGCAGATCGGCTTCTTCATCACCGACATCACGATTACCGGCAAGTCGGCCTATTTCGGCGTGCCGGAGCTCGGCAAGGATGCGTTGCGCGCCGCCCATGCCGCCATGACGGCGCTGTGGAAACACTCTGACGAGGTGGCGGCCCGCGCCGAGCACAAGCTGACCGGGCGCGGCTTCCTGCTGATCACCGGCCTCACCGGCGGCGGCTACATCGCCGTGCCCGAGCAATGCACGCTGTCGCTGATCCGCAAGCTCCTGCCCGGCGAGTCCCTCGACACGGCCGCCGCCGAGATCGAGGCCGCGGTGCGCGGCGCCATCACCGACCCCGAGATCACCGTGGAATTCGCCTATCCGGCCGGCCGCGACCATAGGCTGGGCGGCACCGCTGCCGAGATCGACGAGACGCGCGCCGAAGTCGCCATGCTTTCGCAATCGATGGCTAAAGCCATGGGCGGACGCGGCGCGATCGAGGGCGCGCCCTTCTGGTCGGAATCCTCGTTCTTCGTCAACCGGCTCGGCATTCCCGCCGTCTATTGCGCGCCGGGCGACATCCGCAACTGCCACACTTTCGAGGAGCACGTCGATGTCGAGGAATACCTCGCCGGCATCGTCGGCTTCGCAGCCTTCATGGCCCGCTATTGCGGCGTGGCCGACTGAGCGACCAACGAAGCAGAAAATGGGAGACTGAAACATGCTGATGAAGAGATGGATTGGCGCCGCCCTAGCCGGCGGATTGATGCTCGCCGCCGGCGCGACTCAAGCGCAGACGGTCGGACCGCAGGGCGAGACCGCCACGCCGAGTTCCAGCCTGACGCTGAGCGATGCCGACATCGCGGCGCTGAAGGACAAGGGCTACAAGGCGGCCCTTCTGTGGCACACCTCTTCCGACTTCACCAATGCCGTGACCGCTGGCGCCACCGACGAGTTCGCGCGCGCCGGCATCTCGATCGCCGTCAAGACCGACGCGCAGTTCGATGCCGCCCGCCAGCGCAGCGACATCGAGACCGCTCTCGCCGCCAAGCCGAACGTCATCCTGGCGCTGCCGCTCGACCCGGTCACTTCCGCCGAAGCCTTCCGCCAGGCGGTCAAGGACGGCGTCAAGCTGGTGTTCCTGTCGAACCTGCCGAAGGATTACAAGCAAGGCACCGACTACGCTTCGATCGTCACCGACGATCTCTACCAGATGGGCAAGCAGGCGGCCGATGCGATGGCCAAGGCCATCGGCGGCAAGGGCAAGGTCGGCTACATCTTCCACGATGCCAACTATTACGTCACCAACCAGCGCGACCAGTCCTTCAAGAAGACGATCGAGAAGGACTATCCCGACATCAAGATCGTCGCCGAGCAGGGCATCTCCGATCCGGCCCGCGCCGAGGAACTGGCCAATGCCATGCTGCTGCAGCATCCCGATCTCGACGGCATCTACGTGACCTGGGCCGAGCCTGCCGACGGCGTGCTCTCGGCGCTGCGCGGTGCCGGCAACAAGCACACCAAGATCGTGACGCTCGACCTTGCCGAGCCGGTCGCGCTCGACATGGTCAAGGGCGGCAATGTCGCCGCACTCGTCGCCGACAAGGCCTATGAGCTCGGCCGCGCCATGGCCGCCTCCGGCATGAAGTCGCTGTTGGCCCAGCAGACGCCCGCCTTCGTCGTCGCGCCGGCTCTGACCGTGACCAAGGAGAACGTCTCCCAAGGCTGGAGGGACTCGCTCAACCGCGACGCGCCGCAGTCGGTGCTCGACGCTGCGAAGTGAAGCCGACGCTCCGGCCCGGCTTGCCGGGCCGGATCTCTCTTCCTGAACAAAAAGGGGAACCGACATGCGCAAAGCATTGGGTATCATGACCGCTTTGGCGAGCCTGGTCGCCGCTCACGCCTTCGCTGCCGAAGGCGTCACCACCGGCCCAAATGGCGAGAAGCCGGTTCCGGCAGCCTCGCTGACACTGACGGCGGCGCAGGAGCAGCAGATCAACGCCGGCAAGTTCACCGCGGCCCTCGTCTGGCACGAGATGAGCGAGTACACCAACGCCGTCAATGCCGGGGCGCGCGACGAGTTCAAGCGCCTCGGCATTGAGGTGGTGGCGCAGACCGACGCGGGCTTCGACGCAGCGCGCCAGAAGGCCGATGTCGAGACGGTGATGGCCAAGAAGCCGTCGATCATCCTGTCGCTGCCGGTCGATCCGGCGACCGCTGCCTCCGTCTACGATCCGGCCCGCCAGGCCGGCGTCAGGCTCGGCTTCGTCGACAATTGCCCGGCCGGCTACAAGCAGGGCACGGACTACGTCACCATCGTCTCGGACGACCTCTTCCAGATGGGCAACAAGGCCGGCATCGCCATGGCCGAGGCGCTCGGCAAGAAAGGCAAGGTCGGCTACATCTTCCACGACGCCGATTTCTACGTCACCAACCAGCGCGACGGCGCCTTCAAGAAGACCATCGAGCAGGATTATCCCGACATGAAGATCGCCGCCGAGGCCGGCATGGCCGACCCGGCGCGCTCAGAGGATATCGCGCAGGCGATGATCACCCAGCATCCGGATCTCGACGGCATCTATGTCACCTGGGCCGAGCCGGCGCTGAGCGTGCTCTCCGCGCTGCGTGCCGCCGGCAACACGCACACCAAGATCGTCACCCTCGACCTGAACGAGCCGGCCGCGCTCGACATGGTCAAAGGCGGCAACATCGCGGCCCTTGTCGCCGACGAGGCCTACTCCATCGGCGTGACGCTGGCGCGTGCCTCGGCAGGTTCGCTGGTCGGCCTGAAGGCCGAGCCTTTCTACGCGGTCGATTCCATCGCCGTCACCAAGGAGACGGTGAAGGACGGCTGGAAGAAGTCGCTTAACAAGGATGTGCCCGCGACCATCGCGGACGCCATGAAGTAAACGGCATGGCAGGCTGCGAAGCACGCACCATCGGAGATCGAACATGACCAGCGCCAACACCGGCACCGAGGTGGGAAGCTTCGCCAGCCGGTTCAATCTGCAGCAATATGTCGTCTATCTCGGCTTCCTGGCGATCTTCCTGTTCTTCGCCTTCATGCTGAGGGACAGCGGCTTCCTCACCGTCCGCAACCTCTCCAACATCGTGCTGCAGACGGCGCCGGTAACGATCATGGCGATAGGCCTTGTCTTCGTCATGTCGGCCGGCGAGATCGACCTTTCGATCGGCTCGATCGTGGCGGTGGCGGCGCTCGCCGCCGCCGTCACCATTGCCTCCTACGGGATGGCGGCGGGCATCGTCGCCGGCCTGGGCGCCGGTATCCTGATCGGCCTCATCAATGGCGCGCTGGTCGCCTATGTGAGGCTGCCATCCTTCCTGGTGACGCTGGCGACGATGGGACTGTTCGCCGGTGTGTCGCGCTCGATGACCGATCTGCGTTCGATCTCGGTCACCAATGAGACCTTCACCGGCTTTTTCGGTTCCGGCTCGCTGCTCGGCGTGCCGTCGCTGATCTGGTGGACGGTGATCGCCATCGCCGTCGGCCACCTCGTCTACCGCGAGACGCGTTTCGGCGCGCATGTGCTGGCGACCGGCGACAACGCCCGCGCGGCGAGCGTTTCGGGCATCAGCGTGCCGAAAATCAGGCTCGCCGTTCTCACCATCAGCGGCGGACTCGCGGGGCTCGCCGGACTGCTTTACGCCGGGCGCCTGCAAGCGGCGAAATACACGCTCGGCGAAACGGATCTGATGACGGTGATCGCCGCCGTCATCGTCGGCGGCACGCTGCTCAATGGCGGCAAGGGCTCGATCGTCGGCGCCCTCGTCGGCTCGCTGATGATGGGCATGCTGAACAACGGCCTGATCCTGATGGGCCTTTCGGTCTCCGACCAGATGATCGTGCGCGGCCTGATCATCCTCACCGCTGTCGCTGTGTCGCTGCGCGACAAATCCCGCTGAAGGAATCCTTCCATGTTTCTCGACGTTCTGCGCCGCCGCAACCCTGCCTTCATCGAAGCCGCGATCGGCCTTCATCAGCAGGGCAAGCTGCCGGCCAACACCTATGTGCTCGATCTCGACACGGTCGAGCGCAATGCAAAGCTCCTCAAGCAGGAAGCCGATCGGCTCGGCCTGAAGATCTTCGCCATGACCAAGCAGGTTGGGCGCTCGAGCTCATTCTGCAAGGCGGTGATGCGCGGCGGCATCGAACGCGCGGTCGCGGTCGACATGGCCTGCGCGCGCGCCACCCGCAAGGCCGGTATGAAGCTTGGCCATCTCGGCCATCTGCAGCAGATCGCGAGATTCGAAGCGGATGCGGCGGCAAGGACGTTCAAGCCGGATTACTGGACCGTCTTCAACGACATCAAGGCCGAGGAAGCAGGCAAAGGCGCCAAGGCGGCCGGCTATGTCCAGGGCCTGCTCGCCCGCATCGCCGCCGAAGGCGATATTTTTTACCGCGGCCATGAAGGCGGCTTCGATGCAGGCGAGATCGTCGCCGTCGCCGACCGGCTCGATGCCGTTCCGGGCGGCCGCTTCGCCGGCATCACCACCTTCCCTGCCCTGCTCTTCGACCATGCCGCGCGAAAAGTGCTGCCGACACCCAATCTGGCGACCCTGAGCAAGGCCGCCGAGGCGCTGGCCAAGGCGGGCCGCAAGGAGATCGAAATCAATGCGCCGGGCACCACGTCGAGCGTCATGCTGGCCGCGCTGGCGCAAGCCGGCGCCACGCAGTGCGAGCCCGGCAACGGCCTGCACGGCACCACGGCGCTGCATGTCATGGAAGACCTGCCGGAACTGCCTGCCATGCTCTACCTGACCGAAGTGTCGCATCTATCGGGCGGCAAGGCCTACTGCCTCGGCGGCGGCTTCTATATCGATCCGATCTTCCCCGACTATGACGTCAAGGCGATCGTCTCGGCCGAGCCGACCACCGCCGCGTCGGCACTGAAAAGCGTCGAAGTGCCGCCGCCTTCTGCGATCGACTACTACGCCATGATCGACGCTTCCGGCGCCAGCGCGCCGAGGCCCGGCGACAGCGCCGTCTTCGGCTTCCGGGGCCAGGCCTTCGTCACGCGCGCCTATGTCGCCGGCGTCTCAGGCATCTCGAAAGGCAAGCCTGTGGTCGAAACGATCGAGAACGGCTTCGGCGAGCCCTATGCCTGGCCTGTCTAGAGCATGATCCCGAACCGAAGGACCGCGTCAGCGAAAAGTGGGAACCGGTTTTCGGACAAGATCATGCTCCAACGAACGAGATGACGATGAGCGCCCCCATTCTTCAGCTTCAGGACATTCGCAAGAACTTCGGCGGCATCACCGCGATCGAGAACTTCTCGCTCGAGGTCCTTCCTGGCGAGATCGTCGCGCTTGTCGGCGACAATGGCGCCGGCAAGTCGACGCTGGTCAAGATCATCTCCGGCGTGCACACCCCCTCCTCGGGCACGATCACGATCGAGGGCAAGCCGGTGACGATGTCCAACGCCACCATGGGGCGCGCGCACGGCATCGAGGTGGTCTATCAGGACCTCGCTTTGGCCGACCAGCAGACGGTCTATATGAACATGTTCCTCGGCCGCGAGCCGCTGAACCGCTTCGGCCTGCTCGACCGCCGCCGCATGATCGCCGAGACGGAGAAACTGGTGAAGGAGCTCGACGTGCGCATCCCTTCCGCGCACGCCACCATCCGTGACCTCTCCGGTGGTCAGCGCCAGGGCGTGGCGATCGCCAGGGCGACGCACTGGGCGAGCAAGCTGATCCTGCTCGACGAGCCGACGGCCGCGCTCGGCGTTGCAGAAACCGCCAAGGTGGAGGCGATCGTTCAGTCGCTCAAGCAGCGCAATGTCGGCATCCTGATCATCAGCCATAGCCTCGACCAGGTGTTCAAGCTCTCGGACCGCATCTGCGTGCTGAGGCGCGGGAAGCAGATCGGCGTGCGCGAGACGAAGAAGACCGACAAGAACGAGATCATCGCCATGATCACGGGCCTGCAGCAGCAGTAGCCGCCAGCGCCTTGCTCAGGCAACGAGATTGCGGCTGGCCGTTTGCGTGGCCGGCTCCGCAAAATTGGCTTCGAGCCAGGCGAGAGCGCTGGCGACATCCTCGATGGCGAAGCGGGCAGCCGTCTCGCCCTGCGGTTTGACGCGGATCGAGATCCCGCCGGCGGCATTGACCGTGTCGAAGCCGTTCTCGTCGGATGTGTCGTCGCCGAGGAACACCGGGCGCCTGCCGGTGAACGGATCGAGCTGCATGAAGCGCCGGATCGCGGCGCCTTTGGCGGCCTCGAGCGGCATCAGCTCGACGCCTGCGTTGCCGGCGATGACGCGGTAGCCTTGAGGCAAGCGCGTGAGCGCTGCCTCGACCAGCTCTGTCGCCCGTGCCAGAAGCTGCGGTGCTGCTCTCGTGTGGATGGCGAGCACCGGCCCCTTGCGCTCGACATAAACGGCCTTGCTTGCCAGCTCCAGTTCGATCTCGTCGGCGAGCGCCGCCATATCCGCCGGCTCGTCCGCGGCTTCGATCTTTCCATCCGGCAGAAGCCTGTGCTCCAGCCCGTAGAGGCCGGCGATCCGCAGCTTCAACGGCGCGAACAGATGGTCGACGGCAGCTATCGAGCGCCCGGTGATGAAGGCGAGCGCGCCGTCGAGCCGCCGCTCGATCCTCTCCAGGAGAATGCGCAACTCCTCGCTGACCGAGACGGCGTCTGGATGCGCCGCGTGCTCCAGCAAGGTGCCGTCGATGTCGAGGAAAAGCGCCCACCGGCCTTCTGGAAGCGGCGGCGTAAGGTTTGCCTGACTATTCATCGGAATCCGACTGCCTGTTTGCGTTCGAACATGGAAACGACATTGTCCCCGGTGGGGCCTGGCGGCCGCTCGTATAAGGCAGTGACCCGATCCAAGTCGCCGCGCTTCCTGAGCCGCGCCGCGTCGAGCAGCATGCTGCCGGCCCAGCGAAAGACATTGTTGTCACGCACGATCTCACGCATGCGCCGCATGCGCTCGTGCTGCTCGTCCGGCCCCATGGTCAGCGCCTGCAGCATGGCCTCGCTCATCATCGCTGCATCGTAAGGATTGACGATCAGCGCCTCCAGCAACTCGCGCGAGGCGCCGGCGAAGGTGCTGAGCAAGAGCACGCCCTGCTCGTCGTCGCGCGATGCGACGAACTCCTTGGCGACGAGGTTCATGCCGTCATGCAGGCTGGTGACCAGGCAGATGTCGGCGGCGCGATAGAGTTCATAGACCGCCGCTTGAGAATGGTGCTCAGCCACCATCACGACCGGCCGGTAGGACTCGCTTCCGTAGCGCTGATTGATCTCCTCGGCACAGCGCACGCATTCCTCATGCAGATGCTTGTAGGCCGGTAGTGTCCCGCGGCTCGGCGCGGCGATCTGCAGGAACACGACATTGCCTACCGTTTCGGGATGGCGAATGAACAGCTCCTCCAGCGCGTGGAAGCGATCGAGGATGCCCTTGGTGTAGTCGAGACGCTCGACACCAACGCAGAGCTTTGCGCCGGCTGGAATCCTGAACCGCTTGCGAACGCGCAGCCGGCATTCCTCGACGCTGGGCAGAGCTTTCAGGAGCTCGGCCGGCCATTCGATCGATATCGGATAGGAATGCACCAGCGTCACCTGACCGCCATAGGAAATGGCGGCATCGGCACGCTCGATGCGGCTTTCCATGAAGCGGTCGACGCTCTCGGTGAAGTTGTTGGCGTGGAACTGGGTGTGGAAGCCCACGATCGAACTGCCGAGCAGGCCGTCCAGGATGCGCTCGCGCCAAGGGCAGATGCTGAACACTTCCGAGTTCGGCCAGGGGATGTGCCAGAACGTGATGACGATCGCCTCGGGCAGACGTTCGCGGATCATGCGCGGCAGAAGCGCGAAGTGATAGTCCTGGACGAGGACGATCGGCCGCTCGTTACGAGCCTCGGCAACCACCGTCTCGGCGAATTTGCGGTTGACCGCTTCATAGGCCTCCCAGTCCGACTCGCGAAAGATCGGCCGCGTGAAGGCGATATGGCAGAGCGGCCACAGGCCTTCATTGGCGAAGCCGAGATAGTAACCTTGATACTCATCGTCACTGAGCCAGACCCGGCGCAGCGTGTAGGAAGGATGGCCAGGCGGCACTTGCACGCGATCGTTTCCGTCGACCACCGTCCGGTCGGCGCTGCCGCCGCCATAGGCGATCCAGGTGCCGGCGCAGGCGCGTGTAATCGGCTCCAGCGCGGAAACCAGTCCGCTCGCCGGCACGACAAGCTCGACGTCGCCATCCCTTGTCTCGTTGTGGATGTAGGGTTCGCGATTGGAGACGACGATCACCTGCGCTTCCGGCAGCTCGTCGGCGAGGATCTTGCGCAGCGTGTCCGGCGACCATGTCACCAGGGCAGCGTCGACCGACTGCCCGTTCTTCTCGAATTCGCGCAGCACCTTTCGCGCCGCCTCGGCGGCAAAGTCGTCGCCGGAACCCGGCATGGCCGATGCCCTCGGGTGATTGCGGCGGTACCGGGATATCGAAATGAAAATCGCTAGTGCGGACAGTCCGAGGCTTGCGAGAATAAGGACCAGTAACAGGTCGGCGCCATATTGTGTCATTGAAATGCCAGGTTGCCTCCGGCCGTCCGTTCATTGTTTTCGTTCTTGCCGGCCGCGGGCGGGCAAGCCGGGTTAGGTTGGGAACGCGCAAGCCAGCGATCAGTTCCGACATTTTTCGATTGTTGAACGCGGGGTTGCAGCGCTTTATTTACGTGCGCACGATGAGCGGCACCTGGCCCTCATGCCGGTCGGACAGGAAAGCGGCGACGCGGTCGCCGACCCGCTGGAACGTGAGATCGATCGCCTTGTCGCCGACCGTCAGATGCCTGATCGTGAGCGTGTCGATGCCGATCGGCAACCTTGGCCGCGTGACATGCAATTCGCCCTCCCAGCCATCGATCTCCAGCCCCAGGCAGGCCTGCATCAGCATGAAGGTGGAGCCAGCCGACCAGGCCTGCGGCAGGCAGGCCACGGGATAGGCGATGGGCGCCTCGCCCGGCGCCCGGGCGAAGCCGCAGAAGAGTTCGGGAAGCCGCATGTTGAAATGCACGGCCGACTCGAACGTGCCGCTCATCAGCCGCACCACGCTGTCGCGCTCGCCGTAGCGCGCGAGGCCGACGCCGCAAAGCGCCGTGTCATGCGGCCAGATCGAGCCGTTGTGGTAGGACATCGGGTTGAAGAACACCGCGTCGTCGGCCAGCGTCCGCAAGCCCCAGCCGGAATGGAAGGAGGCCGACAGCAACTGGTCGGCGACCAGCCTGGCGCGCTCGGGTTGCGGCAACCCGACGAAAAGCAGGTGCCCCGCATTCGATGTGCGCACCTCGCAGGGCTGGCCCTCGCCATCAATGGCCAAGGCGTAGAAGTTCATGTCGTCCAGCCAGAAGTCGCGTTCCACGGCGACCCGCATTTCCTCGGCGCGGCCCTCCCAGTGCTCGGCGTCCGCGAATTCGCCGCGGCGGCGGGCGAGCGCCGCCATGCCGCGGAAGGCAGCAAACACATAGCCCTGCACCTCGACCAGCGCGATCGGTCCCTTGGGGATGCGGCCGTCGGCATGGAAGACCGAATCGAAACTGTCCTTCCAGCCCTGGTTGGCAAGGCCCGACTCGGCGGCGCGCTGGTAGGTGACGAAGCCGGTGGCGCGGCTCGCCTCCTCCGTCCATTCGGCGGCGGCCTTGAGCGAAGGCCACAATTTGTCGATGAAGGCCATGTCGCCGGTGCGGTCGGCATAGGCGGAGGCCAGATGGATATAGAGCGGCGTGGTGTCGACGCCGCCATAATAGCGGCCGAAGGGAAGCTCGCGCAGCGCCGCCATCTCGCCCTTGCGCGTCTCATGCATGATCTTGCCGGGCTGGGAATCCCAAAAGGGTGACGTTTCGGTTGCCTGGTGCTCGGCCAGAAAAGCCAGCACCCCGCGCGCCAGGCCGGGATTTAGCCAAAGCATCTGCAGGCTCGAGATCACGCCGTCGCGGCCGAACGCCGTCGAGAACCACGGGATGCCGGCATAGGGATAGGGCCCGGTCGGAAGCTCGGTGGTGAGCAGCGCCACATCGGCGCGGGCACGCTCGACCCAATCGTTGAAGACGCGGCCCGAGCTGTGCACGGTGGCGCCATGACGCCGCTTGGCGCGCATGCCGAAGCGGGCCCGTGCCGCCGCGGCCCGAAACCGGTCGCGATTAGGAGCCTCGGAAGCTTCCGGGCCGACTTCGACATAAAGCACTTTGCTGCTGCGCTTGGTCACCGCGATCAGGAAGTCGGCGCGGTTGTCGCTTAGTTTGTCGGGAGCCTGCGAGAACGAGATCGCCGACAGGCGCGGCAGTCCGTCAAGACCGTCATAGCCGAGCATGACGGATTCCTTTTCCGTCTTGGCGACATGCGTCGTGCCGCGCTTCGCCCGGGTCGAGCCGCGCACCTCGAACATGTCGCGAAAGTCAGCGGCAAAATGCAGCGAGGCGGTGATGGTCGAATGCTCGCGGCTGTAGTTGGAAAGCGTGATGCGCTCGAACAGCCTGTCCTGCCACAGCAGCCTGACGCGTTCGATGTGGATCGCGCCCTGCGGGATATCGCGGCCTGCGGCACTCTGGATCGGCAGGTTGGTGAGGTTGGACGTGAACAGGACATTGTCCTGGCTGAGCGAGGCGCCGAGCAGCGACATCTGCCTGCCGCCGATGGTCAGTCGGAATTCGGAAAGCACGCGCGTGTCGTCGCGGAAGAACCCGTCGCCCGAGCCCCTGATGTCGCCATAGGCGTCGGCGACGGCGAAGCAGTCGCCCTGCTTGAGGGCGAACAGCCGGTGCGGTTCCCGTGGCGCCGTTTCGTCGAGCGAGGAAAGGGCCACGGCGGGATCGAGCTTGCGCTCGTCGAGCTCCATCATTCGTCACCTCTTCGTTTGCCCCGCCCTAGAGCATGATGCCGAAAAGTGTGAAGCGGCTTTCGGACGATATCATGCTCTCTCTCTTTGACTTAGAGCCGCATTCAGTTTTCAGCTCGTACCGGCCTGAAATCACCCGGCTCCAGGCATCAAGGTCAGGAGGCCTCGGCCTCCGGCATGCCGGTCAGACGCATATAGGCAGCAAGATAGTCGCGTGCCATTCTTGTCGCCGAGAACCTCTTCTCGAAGGCTGCCCTCACCTGCCGCCGATCCAGATCGAGCAGCGCGGGCATCGACGCGACCGCGCCGTCCACGCTGTCCACGACGAAGCCGGTGACGCCATCGTCGACGATCTCCGGCAAGGCGCCCTGGTTCCAGGCAATCACCGGCGTGCCGCAGGCCATGGCCTCGATCGCGACGAGGCCGAACGGCTCGGGCCAGTCGATGGGAAACAGCAAGCCAGCCGCGTTGCCGAGAAACTCCGCCTTCTCCTCCTCCGTGATCTCACCGACATACTCGATCTGCTTGCCGTCGATGAGCGCCTCGATGCTGTCGTGGTAATAGGCGCGGTCGTCGTCGCCGATCTTGGCCGCCAGCTTCAGCTTCAACCCGGAACGGCGCGCGATCTCGATGGCGCGGTCCGGCCGCTTGTCGCGCGACAGGCGGCCGAGAAAGGCGAGATACGGTTCTTCGGCGCGCGGCTCATAAGTCGCTTGGTAGGCATCGAGCGGCAATCCATGATGGATGGTGGCCAGCCAGTTCGCGTCGGGCAAGCCGCGCTTCTGGCTGTGCGAAATCGAGATCATCGGGAAGCGCGGGAAGCGTTTATACGCCGGCGCCAGGTCGACATAGTCGAGCCGGCCATGCGGCGTCGTCACCGTCCGCCCCGCGATCTGCTCGAAGAAGGGAAAATGCACGAAGTGGCTAAGATGGAAATGGATGACATCGAACTCGCTGGCGCGCGCTCGCACATCGGCAAGCATCGCCAGATGCGCGGCGATCTCCGATTTCTTCGGCCGCGGGTCGAGGCGTATCGCCTGGTCGCGCCCCGGCACCAGCCGCGCCGAGGTCTCGCTGTCGCCGCTCGCGAACAGCGTCACATCGTGGCCGAGCCCGACCAGCGCTTCGGTGATGTAGAAGACGATCCTCTCCGTGCCGCCATAGAGTCTCGGCGGCACGGACTCATAGAGCGGCGCGACATGGGCTATGCGCATCTGGTCCCTCGGCTGTTGACGCGAAGCAAAAATGCGTCAGCCGCGAGATCGTTCCTGCCCAATTGGTCGCGGGTTAAGCTGGGGCCTTCCGCCCACGCCGCGCCAGGATGTTCGCGACCAGGAGCAACAGGATCGACAGCCCCATCATCAACGTTGCCGCCGCGGTAATTGCCGGGCTCAATTTCTCCCGCAACCCGATGAACATTTCGAGCGGCATGGTGCGCTGGCTGGCGCTGGCCAGGAACTGCACGACGACCACCTCGTCGAAGGAGGTGACGAAGGCGAAGGCCGCGCCAGAAAGCACGCCGGGCAGGATCAGCGGCAGCATGACGCGGAAGAACGACGTCAGCGGCCTAGCGCCCGAGATCGCCGCGGCGCGCATCAGGTTGCGGTCGAAGCCGGTCAGGCTGGCACCGACCGTAACCACCACGAAGGGACTGGCCAGGGCAGTATGCGCCAGGATGATGCCGGCATAGGTGCTGGCAAGCCCGACGCGGGCGTAGAACAGATACGAGCCGACGGCGGTGATCACCACTGGCACGATCAGCGGCGACAGAAGCAGTGGCATGATGATGCGCCGTCCAGGAAATTTCTCATCGGACAGCGCGATCGCCGTCAGCGTGCCGAGCGTTGTGGCGACCACCGTCGTCCCAAGGGCGACGATCAGGCTGTTGCCGATCGCCGACTGCCAGCGCTGCGTGCCCAGCACCACCTCGTACCAGCGCGTCGATATTCCCTCGAGCGGGAAGATGAAGAAGGCGCCGCTGTTGAAGGAGAGCGGCACCGGGATGAGGATCGGCACCAGCAGGAACAGGATGACCAGCCCGCACCAGATCCACAGCAGCATGATGCGGATGCGTTCGCCTGTTGTGGGATAGGGAGAGAGCAGCATGGGCTACACCAGCTTCAGGCGATCGAGGCCGAGGACGCGGGCAAAGATGCCGAACAGCGCCAGCGTGAAGACGAGCAGGATGAAGGACAGCGCCGCCGCCATCTCCCAGTTCAGCTCGACATTGACGTAGTTGGCGATGAAATTGCTGATGAGCTGATCGCTCGCCCCGCCGATCAGCGCCGGGGTTATGTAATAGCCGAGGCACAGGATGAAGGTGAGCATGCAGCCGGCCATCACCCCCGGGAACACCTGCGGAATGTAGACGCGGCGGAACGCGGTGAACGGCCTGGCTCCCAGCGAATAGGCGGCCTTCATCTGCGAGGCCGGGATGGTGCGCATGACGCTGTAGATCGGCAGCAGCGTGAACGGCAGCTGGATATGCGTCATGGCGATGATCAAGCCGATGCGGCTGTACATCAGGTCGAGCCGGTCGCTGGTGACACCGATCAGAAGCAGGAAATCGTTGACCAGTCCGAACTTCTGCAACAGCACCGTCCAGGCGGCGGTGCGCACCAGGATCGAGGTCCAGAACGGCAGCAGCACCGCGACGATCAGGATGGCGGCCAGCCCCTTCGGCACGTTGGCGATGAGATAGGCAAGCGGAAAACCGAGGATCAGCGTTGCCAGCGTCACCGACGCGGCGACGAAGAAGGTGCGCAAAAACACCTGGATGAAGATCGCCTGTTCGGGCGGCACCCGCTCGATGCCGCCATCGTCGTTCCAGCGCAGGTCGAGCGCGCTGAGCAGATAGAACGACGTGAGGCTGCTTGTGCCGCTCCGGATCGCTGGCCAGGTCGTGGGCGCCGACCAAAACGGCACCGATTTCATGGCGTCGAGCGCGGCCGGGCCGTCCGCGCTTTCCAGCTTGCGCACCGTCTTCAGCACCTGGCTGCGGGCGCCAGGCAGCCGCGCGTTCAGGCCCTTCGCCAGCTCGTAGGCCGTGCCCTTCGCCTGGTTTTCCTTCAGGTCCGCCGCTAGCGCCGCGAACGCATCGTCGCCGGGAAGGCCCTGGCCGTTCCAGCCGGCCAAGGCCGCGGTCGTCCTGGGCAAGGCATCCGCGATGGTCGGATCATAGACCGCGCGAGACAAAAGCAGCACGATCGGAATGCCGAAGCTCAGCGCCAGAAGGATGAGAAGCGGCGCCGCCAGAAGCAGCGAGCGCATCCGGTCGCCGAATTCCGCGCGGCGGAGCGCCGCCGACACGGATTTCAGGTCCGCGTCGGCGGCTGACCGGTCGCGAGCCAGCGTCGGCCGGTCGAGTTCGCTGGGCTGGAGCGCCGACATTTCGCCGTCCTACTGGGCGAGCCAGGCGTTGAAGCGCTTGACGAGGTCTTCGCCATAGTCGCCCCAGAACTCGGTGTCGGCCACCAGATAGGCGCCCTTGAGATGATCGGGAGCGTTGGGCAGCTTGGGTAGCGCGTCGGCCGCGACGAAGGACGCCGCATCGGTGCGCACCGGCCCATAAGTGATGTAGCTGGCGAGCTTGGCGTTGTTCTCCGGCTTGCTGATATAGGCGAGATATTTGTAGGCAAGCTCCGGATTGCGCGCGCCCTTCGGGATGCTGATCATGTCATATTCGAGGATCTGGTTGTTCCAGACGATCTTGAACGGCTTCTTGTCGGTGTCGATGGCGTTCTGGATGCGGCCGTTCCAGGCGGTGGTCATCACCACTTCCTTGGAGGCCAGCAACTGCGCCGGCTGCGCGCCGGCATCCCACCAGACGATGTCCTTCTTGATCGTGTCGAGCTTCTTGAAGGCGCGGTCGACGCCTTCCGGCGTGGCCAGCACCTTGTAGACGTCGGCCGGCGCGACACCGTCGGCCATCAGCGCCCATTCGAGATTCTGCGCCGGGAACTTGCGCATGGCGCGCTTGCCCGGAAATTTGGTCGTGTCGAAGAGGTCGAGCACCGAGGTCGGCGCTTCTTTCAGCACGGTCGGGTCATAGGCGAGGATGTCGCCGTAAGCATCGAGACCGACTCCACAATCCAGCGCCGAGCCTTCGATGAATTTGTCGCGCGGACCGATCTTGGAATAGTCGAGCCGCTCGAGGATGCCGGCGTCGCAGCCCTGCAGCACCGTCGCGGTCTCGACCGTCACCAGGTCGATCGGCACATTGCCGGTCTCGACCATGGCTTTGACCTTGCCGAGATCGCCGAGATATTCCTGCTCGAGGATCTTGGCGCCGGTTTCCTTGGAAAACGGCTCGAACCAGGCTTTGCGCTGTGCGTCCTGCCAGGCGCCGCCGCTCGCCATGATCGACAATTCGTCGGCGAAGGCGGCTCCGGCAATGGTCATGCAGGCCGTGGCCGCCGCGAGCGCGAATAGGCGTGTTCTCAACTGTGTCATTGCGTTTTCCCCTGTTTTGGAATGGCGCCGCCCGTTCCGGCATCGGCCGGAAAGGCGCGGCAATCGTTGGGCGCGCAGGAGACCGTCACGGTCTCGCCGTTTGCCATCGTCGCTTCGGGGCCGACCTTGACGGTCAGCACCTGGTCGTTGGCGAGCCTGGCCAGCAGGCGCAGGTGATCGCCGAGATAGATGCGCCCATCGACGGTTGCCGGCAGCGCATTGCCATCATTGGCGGACGCCGTCAGGCTGAGCCGCTCGGGGCGGATGGCGACATGGCAGGCGCTGCCTTGCGTCACGCCAACCGCCAGCGCGGTGATCTCGCCGCCGCCATTCAGCCTGACGCGGCATTGTTCTCCCGAAATGCGGTCGACCACGCCTTCCAGCGTGTTGTTCTCGCCGATGAAGCTCGCGACGAATGAGCTTTGCGGAGTGTTGTAGAGATCGTCCGGCGAGCCGAGCTGGGCGATGCCTCCATTGTTGAACACCGCGACGCGGTCCGACATCGTCAGTGCCTCGCTCTGGTCGTGCGTGACATAGACGATGGTGACGCCGAGCATGGTGTGGATCTGCTTGATCTCGAGCTGCATGTGCTCGCGCAGTTTCTTGTCGAGCGCGCCGAGCGGCTCGTCCATCAGCACCAGGCTCGGCTGGAACACCAGCGCGCGGGCGAGCGCCACGCGCTGCTGCTGGCCGCCGGAAAGCTGCGTCGGGCGGCGGTCGCCGAATTGCTTCAACCGCACCATGTCGAGCGCGCGGCCGACGCGGGCCGCGATGTCGGCCTTGCTCACCTGGCGGACGGAGAGCGGGAAGCCGACATTCTCCTCGACCGTCATATGCGGGAACAGCGCATAGTTCTGGAACACCATGCCGATATTGCGCTGGTAGGGCGGCAGGCGGTCGACCGGCTGGCCCTCGAGCGTGATCGTGCCATGGGTCGGTCGCTCGAAGCCGGCGAGCATGTTGAGCGTCGTCGTCTTGCCCGAGCCGGAGGGGCCGAGCAGTGTCAGGAACTCGCCGCGCGCGACGGCAAGGTTCATCCGCGTCACCGCGAAGCTGCGCCCATCATAGGATTTCTCGACGTCGGCGAATTCAACGAAGCCGCGGTTGGCGCTCGCCAGCGCGACGGTCTGGCCGGCGGTCATCGTGCGCAATCCCGGCCACGGGGCGATTCGGTCTGATGTTTGCGATCCATGCCTAGTCCTCCCGGTACCGGCCCGCTCAAGCAGCACGCCGTCCGACTTGTATGGTCACACAATTAGATTGAAAGCGACCTTAGATGCGGACAACTTTGTCCGTCAAGCTGAAAATTGCAGCATTGTGTGATAATTTTAGTCGGATTGAGTGTCATACAACCTCTATTGTATGGATCGTTGTCTTATGCTAGATGCCCGACAAGTGAGACGTCAGCCGCAGTTCGAATCCCCTATGCTCGAAGATCTTCGCCTCACCGAGGATGAAAGCCCGGTCTATCGCCGTCTTGCCGACGCGATCGCTGAACGCATCGCCGCAGGCACGCTTGCCGTCGGCGACCGGCTGCCGCCGCAGCGCGAGATCGCGCGCGCATTGGGCATCAATGTCACGACCGTGACGCGGGCGCTGTCCACCCTGCAGGAGCAAGGCCTTCTGGAGGCGCGTCCCGGACGCGGCACGACCGTCGCCGCCCGCGACATCGTCGAGCGCCCGGGATTCGTGTCCGCGCCAAGCGACCAGAGCGGCATCATCGATCTTTCCGTCAACAGGCCGCCCACGTCAGCTTATCTCGACGCCGTCGCGGCGTTGATGCCGCGCCTTTCAAAGGATCGCCATTACGCCTCGCTGCAGGACTATCATCCGCCGGAGGGGCCGCTTTGGGGACGCGTGGCGGTCGCCGATTGGCTGAAGCCGGTCGCCGGCGATGGCGATCCTGGCCGCGTCGTGCTCGCCGCCGGCGCCCAGCATGGCCTCGACTGTGTGCTCGGCGCCGTCACCAGGGACGGCGAGGTGATACTTGCCGACGAAGTGACCTATCAGGGCATCAACGCGCTGTGCCGTGTCCATGGGCTCGACTTGCGCGGTGTTGCCATGGATCGCGGCGGCATGCGTCCCGACGCTTTCGAGGCAGCTTGCGCGCAGCTTCGCCCGCGTGCCGTTTTCCTGGTGCCGACGCTGCACAATCCGACGACGATCACGCTCAGCGAGCAGCGCCGGCATGAATTGGCGGCGGTGGCGCGGCGCCACAATGTGCTGATCATCGAGGACGACGTCTACCGGCCGCTGGCAGACGATGCGCCACCCTCCTTCGCCAGCCTCGAACCGGAGCTGACGATCCATCTCGGCGCGCTGTCCAAATGCCTGGCGCCCGGCCTGCGCCTCGGCTTCGTCATCGCCCCGCGTCCGATTGCCGGCCAGGTCGCTGCCGCGCTGCGCATCAATTGCTGGAGCATCAGCCCGTTGACGGCGCTGATCGGCGCCAGGCTGATCGAGGAAGGCGCGGCCGCCCGCATCATCGACATCCAGAAACAGGAACTGCGCCAGCGCCAGGCGATCCTGAGCGAAATCCTCAGCCGCTTCGACATCCAGAGCCATCCGACTTCGACACATGCCTGGCTGCGCCTGCCTGAACCCTGGCGCGGCGCCGGCTTTGCCCGCACCTGCCTGGAGCGCGGCGTCGCCGTGCTGCCGGGCGACGCCTTCGCCGTCGGCCGCGAGCCGGTGCAGCACGGCGTGCGCATCAATGTCGGAGCGGCGCGATCGCAGGAAGACCTGCGCTCGGCGCTTACCACCATGGCCGAGCTGCTCGCCGCCGGCCACCTGCAACTGCCGGGCTTTGTGTAAGGCCATGACCGCCGCACCAAAATCAGTCGAGATCGCGATTATCGGTGCCGGCGTCGTCGGCCTGGCGACGGCTTTGCGCCTTGCCGGCGAGGGCCGCGAGGTCCTGCTTATCGACCCGAACGAGCCCGGCTCGGGCGCTTCCTTCGGCAATGCCGGGACGATCGCCGAATATGCCTGCATGCCGGTCGGCAATCCCGGCGTGCTGCGCGCGCTGCCAAAGCTGCTGCTCGATCCCGACAGCCCTTTTTCGCTGCGCTGGGCAGCACTCTTCCAGCTCGCGCCATGGCTGGTCCGCTTTGTCCGGCAGTCGCTGCCGGCGACAACCCGGGCCAATGCGCTGGCGCTCGCCGGCCTGCTCGCCGAAGCTCTGCCGGCCTGGGGCGAAATGGTCCAGGAGGCCGGACTTCAGGATCTGATGCGCCGCAACGGCTGCCTCTATGTCTACCGCCGCGCCGGCGATTTTGCTGCCTCCGAGGGCGGGCGGGCTTTGCGGGCCGAGCTCGGTGTCCATCAGCAGGTCCTGACCGCCGATCAGGTGGCCGCGCTGGAGCCGCGGCTTGCGGCGTTCGAGGCCCAAGGCCTCTATTTCCCGGATTCGATTAACGTCAGCGATCCCAGGAGGGTGATGGCGCGGCTGGCGGCTGCCGCTGCTGCTCGCGGTGCTCAATTCATGCGCGCGAGCGTGACCGGCCTCGCAGCGGGTGCCGGCGGCGTGCGGCTGAGCGGCCCGGGCCTCGCCGTCACGGCGCAAAAAGCGGTGATTGCGGCCGGCGCCCGATCCCGCCCCCTCGCGGCCCAGGCCGGCGACCGCATCCCGCTGGACACTGAGCGCGGCTATCATCTGGAGTTTCCCACCACGACGCCTTTGCTCAACCGCCCGGTCTGCCCGGTCGATCTCGGCTTCTACATGACGCCGATGGACGGCAGGCTGCGGATTGCCGGCACCGTCGAGCTCGGCGGGCTCAAGGCGCCGCCCAATCCGCGCCGGCTGGCGCTGCTCGATCGCGGCGTGCGGCAGTTCTTCCCCGACCTCGGCCAACCATCGTCGCAATGGCTGGGCTTCAGGCCCTCGCTGCCGGACTCGCGCCCGGTGATCGGACCCTCGACGAAATCGCCAGACGTGATCTATGCCTTCGGTCACGGCCATCTGGGACTGACGCTGGGCCCGGCGACAGCGCGCTGGATCGCCAACTTCGTCGCAGGCCGAGCCGTGCCGTCAGCCGCCGATTTTTCCGCGGCGCGCTTCGGCTGAACGGCCGAGCCAGGCAGCCGATTTTCCGATGCGTCGAAAAGCGAGCTTGCTGGCCCAAGCTTTTGGCCAGCTACCGATAATTAAATCAACTTGATCTTCTAGAGCAATTCCAGGAAAAGTGCGTATCGGTTTCCGTCCGGAATTGCGCAAAAACAAGGGCTTAGAGCGGTTCGGCGATTCCGTGAATGCTGAACCGCTCTGAAGTGGCGATCTACAGTTTCCGTGACTGGCAACGACCGCATGACCCTCAAGAAAGTCATCTCCGGCACAAATCTCGAGCAAGCGAAATCGCACAACCGGCGTGTGGTGATCGAGGCGATCCGCACCAACGGCGCGCTGTCGCGGGCGGCGATCGCCAGGCTGACGGCGTTGTCGTCGCAGACCATCTCCAACATCGTCGAGGAACTGGAGGCAGCCGGGCTGCTGCGGCCTGAAGCAACGCTCAAAGGCGCGCGCGGCCAGCCAGCGGTCCCCTACTCCATCAACCCCGACGGCGGCTATTCGATCGGCCTCCAGCTCGACCACCAACTGGCCGTCGGCGTCGTCACCGATCTCTCCGGCACGCTGCGCGCCCGCATCGAAAGAAATGTCGACCGGCCTGCGCCCGCCGAGGCCATGCCGCTGCTTGCCGCTCTATCCAGCGACCTGATCGCTACCTCTCGACTGGAACGGAACAGACTGCTCGGCATCGGCATGGCGATGCCCGGGCCGTTCGGCGTCGAAGGCATGACTTCGGTCGGCCCGACGGCCCTTCCCGGCTGGCAGGATTTTCCGGTGGCCGATGAATTGGAACGGCTGACCGGTATCGCCGTCACCGTCGAGAATGACGCCACCGCGGCGGCAATAGGCGAGCGGCTTTATGGCGTCGCTCGCAAGCTCGGCAGCTTCGTCTATCTCTTCATCGGCACGGGCCTCGGCGCCGGCCTGTTCCTCGACGGCCATCTCTACAAGGGCAGCCGCCACAATGCCGGCGAGATCGGCCACATCATCGTGCGGCCAGGCGGCCTCGCCTGCGACTGTGGCAAGCGCGGCTGCCTGGAGCGCTACGTCTCGCTGCGCGCGGCCTATGACAGACTCGACCTGCCCGATCCCGACCATGCCTCTCCCGACTTGCTGGAAAAGCTTCTGGCAAGCGGCGACATCCGCTTCGAAGCCTGGCTCTTGGAGGCGGTCGAGCCATTGCGACAGGCGATCGATGTCCTCGAAATGGCGCTCGATCCCGAAACCGTCGTACTCGGTGGCTTCATGCCGCTGCCGGTGATCGAGGCTTTGGCCAGTAGGCTGGAACCGCTCCACCTTTCGGTCAGTGCGACCAGCGCCCGCGCCACGCCGCGAGTCCTGGTCGGCGCCGCGGGCAAGGACACGTCCGTCCTCGGCGCCGCGGCCCTGCCGATCTTCTCGGAAACCAACCCGCAATTCGACGTGCTGCAGAAGCCGATTGTCTGACGCGTGACGGTCCGGTCGATCATAAAGTTCCCCGATCCTCTGCTGCGCGCCGTCGCGGCTCCCGTAGACCAGTTCGATGACGAACTGCGCAATCTGGCCGGCGATCTCATCGACACCATGCATGCGGCGCCCGGCATCGGCATAACCGCCCCGCATATCGGCATCTTGAAACGCCTTGTCGTGATCCAGGTGCCTCCGGCCGCAAAGCCGGCGATCTATGTAAATCCGTCGATTGTCGAGGCCTCGCCCGAAATGATCCGTCATCCGGAAGGCAGCGTTTCGATGCCTGGCGTCACGGAAGAGATCGAGCGGCATGCCCGCGTTGGGGTTCGCTATCAGGATCTCGAGGGCAAGGAGCGGTTCGAGGACGCCGAGGGGCTGCTGGCGGTCTGCCACCAGCACGAGATCGACCAGCTCGACGGGCTCTTCTGGACGCACAGGCTATCGCGCTTGAAGCGCGAGCGTCTGATCAAACGCTACGGCAAACTGATGCGGTCGTCCTAGATTGGCGAGGGCTACGACCTCGTCTGGCGCCCGGTGACCCGTTCGAGCCCGAGCAGCAGCGCCAGCGTCACGGCAACGAGCACCATGGTCAGCGCGGCACCCGCAAAGACATCGCCGCGATCGGTCAGGCTGAAGATAGATACCGGCAGCGTCACCCAGCCCGGCGGATAAACCATGACGGTGGCGCCGAGCTCGCCCATCGACAGCGCGAAGCTCAAGCCGAAGGCGGCGACAAGGTAAGGCGCAAGCAAAGGCAGCGTGACATGCCAGAGCCGGTAAGCGGGACGCGCCCCGAGGCTTGACGCCACCTGCTCGAAATCGGGCGAAAGCCGCGCCAGCCCGGCCGAGACATTGCCGAAGGTGAAGGCCGAGATCAGCACGAAATGCGCGACCATGACGATGGCGATCGTCCCGTTGAGCAGCAGCGGCGGGTGGCTGAAGGCCACCAGCAGGCCAAGACCCACGGACACCGACGGTACAGCGCTGGGGATGAAAAACAGCACGCCGAGCACCCTGGCCAAAGTTGCGCCCTGGACGCGCAGCGCAAGCGCTGCCCAGGTGCCGCTGACCAGCGCCAGCGCGCTGGCCAGGAAGCCGGTGACCAGGCTTGCCTTCACCGCCCTCCACGCCGCCCCTTGCGCGACATCGCTATAGTGCCCGACGGTGAATCCGCTGGGCAGCACGCCATTCCACTGGTCAGCGAGGCTCGAGAGCAGGATCACCGCGAGCGGGGCGAGGAACAGCACGCCGAACAGCAAGGCGAAGACTGCCCAGATCAAGATGCGACCGGGACGCGACCAGACCAGCATCCCTATGCTCCCAGCCGGCCGGCGGCAAACCGGTAGAGACCGAACAGCCCCAGCGAAAGCGCGATGTTGATGACCGCGATGATGCAGGCGACCTGATAGGCCGATTCCTGGATGGCCTTGCTGTAGATGAGCAGCGGCAGCGTGATGACGCCCTTGGCGCCGATGAACAGCACGATGCCGAACTCGTTGACCGTCAACAGCAGGCAGAGACTCCCGCCGGCAATCAGCGCAGGCACGGCGGCCGGCAGGATCACCTGGCGCACGATCCGGAACGGGCGCGCGCCGAGCACGCTCGCTGCTTCGATCTGGCCGCGATCGACCAGCGAAAAGGCGGCAAGCAATGGACGCAGGACGAAGGGCGAGTAAACGGTGACCTCGGCCAGCACCACGCCCCAGGTCGAGTAGAGGAAGTTGACGGGCGGCGCCGACAGAGAAAACGCCTCCATCAATCCGGCATTGAGCATGCCGGCCGAGCCGTAGAGGAAGGTGAAGGCCAGCGTCACCAGGAATGTCGGCAAGGCAATGAAGGTGTCGATCAACCGGGCGATGACGCCGCTGCCCGGAAACGGCACGAAGGCGAGGATCAGGCCCAGCACCAGCCCGACGATGAGGCACCCGGCCGTCGCCGCGACCGAAATGGTGATCGTGTTGATGAGCGCGTTGAGGAAGAAGCGTGCATGCAGCACCCGCGCGAATTCAGCGACATTGGCCATGCCGCTGTCGTCGGTAAAGGCCTGCTGGACGATCAGCACCAGCGGATAGAAGAACAAGAGCGCCAGCAGCGCCGCCGGCGGCACGATCCAGAGCCGGCCGGGCACTCTTCTCACAGCCGGTGTGGCGGGAAGGACGGCCGCGTCAGCCACGGACGTCTTCCGGAACGAGCGAGGTGTCGCCGGGTGTGAAGAAGAGCGGCATGGCCGAGCCGCGTTCCGGCAGGCTCACCGGCAGCCTGGTCGCCGAGACGCGCACCGGCGTGCCGTCGACATCGAGCACCAGATGGGTGAGCTCGCCCTGCCAATGCACTTCCTTCAGCGTGCCGACGATCCTGTTGGTGTGTTCCGCGTCGCCGGTGAGGCTGAGATGCTGCGGCCTGATGCAGAGCAGGGTCTTGTCGCCAGGCTTCTCGCTGCGTCCCGCGCCGGCAAGCACGGCATCGCCGAGCCTCGCCTTGGCGAACCCTTTCGGCCCGTCGGCGCCTTCCGCGACCGTCACCGGCAAAAGGTTCGCGCGGCCGAGGAACTCAGCCGTGAAGCGGTTCGGCGGCCGTCGGTAGAGTTCGGCGGTCGGGCCGTGCGAGGACACCCTTCCGTCGCGCATGATGGCGATCTTGTCGGCAAGCGTCAGCGCTTCGGTCTGGTCGTGGGTGACATAGAGGATCGTCAGCCCCGGCAGGTCGCGATGCAGCTTGGCGATCTCCTCGACCATGTTGCGCCTGATCTGCGCGTCGAGCGCCGAAAGCGGCTCGTCGAGCAGAAGCACGCGCGGCCTGACCGCAAGCGCCCGCGCGATCGCGACACGCTGCTGCTGGCCGCCGGAAAGCTCGCGCGGATAGCGCTTGGCAAAGCCCGACATGCCGACCGTCGCGAGCGAGTCCTTGACGCGCTCGGCAATCAGCGCCTTGTCGGCGCCTTGGGCCCTCAGGCCAAAGGCGACATTGTCCTCGACCCGCATATGAGGGAACAGCGCGTAGTTCTGCACCACCATGCCGAGCCCGCGCTCATAGGGCGGCAGATCGGTCACGTCGGTGGCGCCGATGCGGATGCGGCCGCTTGCCGGCCTGACGAAACCGGCGACGGCCCTGAGCGCCGTCGTCTTGCCCGAACCGGAGGGCCCGATCATCGCCAGGATCTCGCCGGGAGCGATGTCGAGCGTCAGCGGATGCAGCACGACATGCGCGCCATAGGCGACGCTGACCTTGTCGAAGTGGACATTGGAGCCGGCGCCGCGAATTTTCGCGGCGTCGACGTCCATGACATTGCTTCCCGTGAAAGCGGGCACCGACATGGTTGCTCCTCCGGATTTGCTCACCAGGAGATCAACTTCCCGTCGCTTCGTTCCACTTCTTGACGTAGTCGGGCAGCTTGGTAAGCGCATCGTCCCAGTTCGGCGCCCAGATGGTCACGCCCTTCATCGCTTCCTGCGCCTTGGCGAAATTCGCGTCGTCCGGCTTCACGTCCTTGCGGGCCGGCAGGCCGAGCGCCACGGAGCTCACCGTCGATTGCGCTTCCTTTGAAAGCAGGAACTCGATCAGCTTCTTGCCATTGTCGCTGTTGGGCGCGCCGGTGACCAGGCCGATCTCGTAAGGCAGCGCGAAGGTGGAGCGGGTGCCGTCGGGGCCGGCGGGCCAGAACACCTTGATGTTCGGATTGTCGGCCATCTGCGACAGGTTCATCTGCAGGTCGCCATTGGCGACATGCAGCTCGCCCTTGTTGACCAGCGCGGTCAGCTTGCCGGTCGAGGCGGACGGGCCGACATTGTTGTCCTGCAGCTTCTTCATGAATTCGAAGCCCGCATCCTCGCCGCCGAAGGCGTGGATGATCTCGAGCATGACGGCGGTGCCGTCGCCGGCCTGACCGGGCGTCGAATACTGGATCTTGCCCTTGAACTTCGGATCGAGCAGGTCGTTGTAGCTCTTCGGTGCTTCCGAAAGCGCCGAGGCGTTGTAGATGAAGTTCATGTAGTTGTTGACCAGCGGCCGGTATTTGTCGGTGCCGCCATCGATCTGGTCGGAGCCTTGCGGCTTGAAATCCTGCAGCAAGCCGTCGGCGGCGGCGCGCTGGATGAAGGGCGGCAGCGTGACGAGAACGTCGGCCTGCGGGTTCGACTTCTCCTTGGCGACGCGCTCGACGACACCGCCCGAGCCACCCTCGATATACTGCACGGTGATGCCGGTGGCCTTGGTGAAGGCGGCGAACTCGGTTTCGTACCAGCTGCCATTGCCGTCATGCAGGCCGTCGGCCGAATAGATGGTGACGACGCCATCGGCGAAGGCCGGCGCGACGAGCGCCGATGAACCCAACAGTGCCGCGGTAAAGGCCATAACTACGGTGAGATTTCGCGATTTCATGGTCAGTTCCCCTTTGATTGAAAGGCACAATCTGCGACGCACTCGTGGTGGCGTTTGTCGGCCGCTAAGGGCTCAGTTAGCGCTGGTGCATGTCGTCGTTGTGTCAACTTTGAGCGCCGCCAATCGATAAGTAAAATCTATTTATTTTATGACAGACAAGACTCGGCTGATATTTGTCACGGAACTGTCGCACGGCCGTTGCAGACGTGTTTTCCTGCACGCCTGGTTGCGATTCCTCACGGAACTGACGGATACGTCAGCGAAATTCGATGCCGGTCGCCTGCGCGCGCAAGCGCGGGTCGTGCGAGCGGACCGTCACAGGCCGACCTTCGAGCACTTCGAAACAGCGGGCCAAAGTGTCGTCCTCGAGCCGGCGCATCGCCTCTTGCGTGAAGAAGGTGAGGTGCGGAAACAGGATCACATTGTCGCGATCGAACAGCGCGCTCATCGGATGGCCGGATCTGGCCAGCGGCTCCAGCGAATAGACATCGAGCCCCGCCCCGGCGATGCGCCCGGCAACGATCGCTTCGACAAGTGCGGCCTCGTCGATCAGCGCCCCGCGAGACACGTTGATGAGGATGGCCGAGGACTTCATGCAGGCGAGTTCTTGGCGCCCGATCAGGCCGCGCGTCTCATCGTTCAGCACGCAGTGGACCGAGATGAAATCGCAACCGCCGAGCATGGCCTTCAGGTCGTCGACCTTCTCGATCCCCGCTTCCTGCATCGTCGCCGCGTCGACGCCGGGATCGAAGCCAAGCACCCTGGCCCGGAACCCTTGCCCCGCCATGCGCGCCATGCTGCGGCCGATCTTGCCGCAACCGACCAGCCCAAGCGTTGCGCCGGCAATATCGCGCCCCAACCAGCGCTGCTCGGGCCAAATCCAGCCGTCGCGCGAAACCGCTGCTGTGATCGCCGGCAGCCGCTTCGCCAGAGCGATCATCAGCGCGAAGGCGCCTTCGGCAACCGTCTCTTCGGCATATTCGGGGACATTGACGACGGGAATGCCGCGCCGCATCGCCGCCTGGATGTCGATGGCGTCGATGCCGACGCCATATTTGACGATGCCCTTGAGGTTCCGCGCGGCCTCGATGACACGCGCGGTGATCGGCGTGTAGCACATCAGGATGAGGTCGACATCGGCGACCGCCGCCATAAGCTCTGCTTCCGGAATGCCGTCCGGCAGGGTGACGAACTCCACGCCGCGCGCCCTCAAGCCGGCGTCTATGCCCGGACATTCGAGCTCGCGATCGGTGCGAACCGCCTTCACCGGGCTCAGGCCGCCAGCACGGCGGCCTCGACGATGTCGAGCGCCCGGTCGAGATCGGCGCGCGCAATTACCAGCGGCGGCGACAGCGTCAGCACGTTGCCCTGGCTGATCTTGAAGCTCAGCCCCTGGTCGAGGCAGCGATAATAGATCTTCTCGGCAAGCGCGCGCGCCGGCATGCGGCTCGCCTTGTCCTCGACCATCTCGACGCCGAACATCAGCCCCCTGCCCCGGACGTCGCCGACGAAAGGCGAGCGCCGCATGAGGTCGTTCATGCGGGCGAGCGCATGGGCGCCGAGCTCGGCCGACCGCTCGACGAGGCCTTCCTCGCGAATGATGGCGATGGTGGTCAGCGCCGCCCGCGCGGTGACCGGGTTCTTCTCATGCGTATAGTGGCCGATCGCATAGTCGCCGGCGACATCGAGGTCGCGCCGCGCGATCACCGAGGCGATCGGCAGGATGCCGCCGCCGAGCGATTTGCCGAGCACGATGATGTCGGGCGTGACCCCATCATGCTCGGAAGCAAAGAACTTTCCGGTCTTGCCGAGACCGGTCGGGATCTCGTCGAAGATGAGCAGCGTGCCGTGCCGGTCGCAGGCTTCGCGCACCGCTTTCCAGAAGCCCGGCGCGGGCACCAGCGGCGTCGCGCGCATCGGCTCGGCGATGAAGGCGGCGAAGTCGCCCTCACGCCCCAGCACGTAAGCGATCATGTTGGCGCAGGCTCGAGCCGACTCCTCCAGCGAATTGGTGCCGTATGCGCAATTATGCGGCGCCCAGGGCGCGACATGCTCGGTGCCGGGCAAGAGCGGCCCGGCGATGCCGGAGCGGAACGTCGCCTCGCCGCCGACGCTGGAAGCGCCGAAACCGGCGCCGTGGAAGGCATCCCAGAAGGACAGCGTCTTGAACCGGCCGGTCGCCGCGCGCGCCAATTTCAGAGAGACCTCGATTGCGTCGGAACCGCCGGTCGTGAACAGCACCTTGCCAAGGTCGCCCGGCGCCAGCTTGCCGAGCGTTTCGGCCAGTTCCACCGCGGGCTGGCAGGTGAAGCGGCGCGGCGCGAAAGGCAATTCATCCATCTGCCTGCGGATGGCTTCCTTGAGCCGCGGATGACCATAGCCGATATGGTGGACGCTGTTTCCGTGGAAATCCATGTAACGGCGTCCGGCCGTGTCCTCGATCCAGATGCCTTCCGCCTTGGCGATGGCCGAGACGCAAGGGCTGGAAAGGCTTTGGTGCAGGAAGGCATCGGCGTCGCGGCGCAAAAGCTCCTGCGAAGGCGCGTGGCTCTGCCTGGCGCTCCATTCCTGTCGTGCCGCGGCCTTGTTGGATTCGCCTTCTGTATGGACGAGCGTCATTGGCCGAACATCTCCACGATGGCCTCCTCGCCAAGCCCAAATCCGGTACTGGCGCCGGTGCCGCTGGTGACGATCACCAGCCGCACGTCTTCATGCGGGGCGTCGCGCAGCACCGCATTCTTGGCCGAAGCGTAATATCCCGTCCAGCGCGCAAGCACGTTCGGCACCCTGCCGAACAATGTCTTGAACTCATCGAGGATCAATTGGTCGACGGCTTCCGCTCCGAACGGATCGAGCGTCAGCCCATAATGATGGGAATCGCCGACGACCAACGAACCGTCCGCGCTCTGCACGACGATCAGGTGAACGCCGTTGGCCAGCGCGGCCCCGCGTTCCTCGCTCAATTTCGCCCGCAACGCGCCGGCTTCCGGCAATGCGGCGAAACCGCCATAGCGTAACAGGCTGAGATCGGACATCAACGCCGACTGGAGCCGGAAGCCCGGATCGGCGAGGCGCAGCATCTGCAGCTTGCAACGCTGGACGCCGTGCTTGCCGATCAGCTCCGGATAGAGCGAGGAGAAATCGTCGCCGGGACAGACGACCACCTTTTCGGCGTGAACGCGTCCGGCGCTGGTTTCGACGAAGGGCGGAGCGATCTCGGTCACCGAAACGCCGGTGCGAAACGCGACGCCATGCTTCTCAGCCAGGAACGATGCCAGCCGCGGCAGCACCTCGCGCGACTCCACGCGCAACTCGAACGGGCTATGGAGCCCGCCGATGATCGCTTCCTCGTCAAGCCCGGCCTGATGCTCGAGCGCCTCCCGCGCGGTCAGAAGCTTGCACGCGCCGCCATGCTCGCCGGACTTGAACGTCTCGAGCAGTGCCAGCGCTTCAGGCCGCTGCGCCGCGATCAGCTTGCCGCGATGCAGGATTTCGATCCCCGCCTCTTGCGCAAGCTCGAGCCAGATTTCCCGGCTGCGCTCCGCCAGCCGGTGCGACGGCCCCGGCTCCTGTCCGGTGACGACGACGAGGCCGAAATTGCGGATCGAGGCACCGTTGGCCTGACGGTCGCGATCGATGACGACGACTCGCAAGCCGCGCCGCGCGGCTGCCAAGGCATGGGCCAGCCCGATGATGCCGGAGCCGACAACGGCAAGGTCGAAACTGTCCGTCACGGCGCTTACCAGGGCAGAGAGAAGGTCTTGACGTTGGTGTAGCTCTTCATCGCCTCGATGACGCCTTCCTTGTAGCCGTTACCGGAATCCTTGATGCCGCCGAAGGGGCTCATCTCGATGCGGTATCCCGGCACTTCCCAGATGTTGACGGTGCCGACCTTCAAGCCGGTGATGTATTTCTGCATGCGGCGGAAATCGTTGGTGCACACACCGGACGACAGGCCGAACGCCGTCGAGTTCGACAGCTTGATCAGCGCCTCGTCATCGTCGGGCGCGCGCACGATCGGCACAATCGGCCCGAAAGTTTCCTCCATCACCAGCTCGGATTGATGCGGCACGCGATCGACGACGATCGGCGGCAGCAGCGCGGCCTTGCGACCGGGATCGTAGAGCACCTCCGCGCCCTGCTCGGCGGCCATGTAAACACGCTTCTCGAACAGCGCCGCAGCCTTCTCATGCACCACCGTGCCAAGCTGCGTCGCCGGGTCGCGCGGGTCGCCGAATTTGATGGCCTTTGCCCGCTCCAGCACCATCGGCACGAAGCGGTCGGCGACTTTCTCCTGCACCAGGATGCGCTTCACCGCCGTGCAGCGCTGGCCGGAATTCTTGGTCGCGCCGGCAACGGCGAGATCGGCCGCCTTGGCCAGGTCCTCGTCCGAAAGATCGTTGAGCACGATCAGCGGATCGTTGCCGCCAAGCTCCAGCACCTGGCGCTTGTAGCCGGCCTTGGACGCAATCATCTTGCCGACAGGCACGCCGCCGGTGAAGGTGATCAGGTCGATATTGGGGTTGGTGATCATCTCGTCGCCGATATCGGCCGGCCATCCAGTGACGACCGAAAGCATTTCGGGCGGCAGGCCGGCCTCATAGAGGATATCGGCCAGCATCAGCGCCGTGATCGGCGTCAGCTCCGTCGGCTTGACCACGACGCAATTGTTGGTGGCGATCGCCGGCGCCACCTTGTGCGACACCATGTTGAGCGGATGGTTGAACGGCGTGATCGCCGAGATCGCGCTGAGCGGCTCGCGGATGGTGAAGATCTTGCGCTGCTTGCCATGCGGGGTGAGATCGCAGGAGAAGATCTGCCCGTCATCCTGGATGGCCAACTGACCGCTGAGGGTAAACACGTCGAAGGCGCGCCCGACCTCGTAGAGCGAATCCTGTTTTGAGATGCCGAGCTCCAGCGTGATGAGGTCCGACAGCTCGTCCTTGCGGGCATTGAGCAGCTCGGCGGTCTTGAGCAGTATCTTCTGCCGCTCGTAGCGCGTCAGCTTCGGCTGGTAGGCAGCGGCGATCTCAAAGGCGCGCCTGGCATGCTCCGCCCCGCCCGCCGGCACGGTGCCGATGACGGTGTCGTTCCAGGGAAACCGCACCTCCAGCCTGCGCTCGGCGTCGACCTTCTGGCCGGCGATGCGCATCGGCTCGTGGCGGACTTTGATGGCGGGGTCGAGTTGGGTCATCGGTTGGTTCCAGTCTTGGATACGTCGCGGGGTCGACCCCCCACTCCGGCCCTTCGGGCCACCTCTCCCCCGATCGACGGGGAAGAGGAAATCAGTCAGCGTCGGCGCTTGATCCTTCGCAGTCCAAAGCGCTGCGGAATCGACTGGGCGCCTTTCCTCTCCCCCGTCAATCGGGGAAGAGTTGCCGGGCGAAGCCCGGCGGAGTGGGGGTCGACAGCGCCGGCCTCAAGCCAGCGCCGCCGCCATCGTCGCGTAATAGAACGCATCGAAATTGCGCAGCTTAGGCTCGTTCGGCAGGTCCGGCAGCACGCGGTTGACGATGAAGGGCACCTCCTGCTCGGTCAGCCCGCCATGCGAGCGCAACGGCTCGTCGAGCGCCTTCAGATTGTGCCGGTGCTCCGAAGTGCCGATCGTCTTGTTCTCGCCCGAGATCAGGACGACGTCGCCCATGCGGTCCTCGGGCAGCTCGAAGCGGGCGCAGCCTTCCTCGCGGCCGAGCACCAGGATGATGTCTTCCACCTTGCGCAGCTCTTCCATCACAGCCTCGCGGTCGGCGCCCTTGGGAAGGTAGGCGGTGGCGAAGGAACCCAGCGCGCCGTGATGCACCACATAAGGGTCGGTGATCGGCAGGATGACACGGGCCGCGTCCTTGCCCAGCCATTCGTCGAGCAGGTCCTGCACATAGACCACATTGGGCGATCCATCGGCATGGTGCTTCGGCTTCATGCCGTGGTCGGCGGTGACGACGATTGCCGCGCCCATCGCATCCAGCTGCGCCAGATATTTGTCGAACATCTCGTAGAAGGCGTTGGCCTGGGGCACGCCGGGCGCATATTTGTGCTGCACATAGTCGGTGGTGGTGAGATACATCACGTCCGGTCTGAACTCCTTCAGGAGTTGCACGCTGGCGGCGAAGACGAATTCCGAAAGTTCCGCGGAATAGACCTCGGGCACGGGCAGGCCGAAATGCTTCGAGGCGTTGTCGATCCCGTGCTCGGCTTTCGTGGTGGTGTCGGACCTCTCGGCCGAGAAGCACATCGCCCTACCGTCGTCGAACTTCAGCCCCTTGCCGAGCAGCGCGCGCAGCTTGTCCTTCGCGGTCACCACCGCCACCTTGGCGCCGGCATCGTAGAAGCCCTGGAAGACGGTCGGCGCGCGCAGGAATTTCGGATCGTTCATCATCACCTCCTCGCCCGTCTCCGGGCTGTAGAGGTAGTTGCCGCAGATGCCGTGAACGGCCGGCGGACGGCCGGTGGCGATCGACAGATTGTTGGGGTTGGTGAAGCTCGGGATCACCGAATGGGCGAAGCGCACTGTGCCCTTCTTCTTGATCCTTTCCAGCGCCGGCATCAGCCCGGCCTTAATCGCTTCATCGAGATAGGCCGGCTCGCAGCCGTCGAGGCAGATGGCGATCGCCGGCACGCGCGGCCAGGCATAGGAACGGCCATTGGCCGTGACGTTGACGGGAGACATCTGGTTCATCGCAAAGACCTTTCAGGCGGCGAGCTTGGCGCGCTCGGCGATAGCGGCGGGGGACGGGGCGGCGGTGTCGACGCCCATTTCATTCAGTGACTGGGAGGCTGCTTCGACCACACGGCGCATGACATGCTCGTCCATCTGGCCGATGCAGCCGATGCGGAAGGAGTCCACGACCGTGAGCTTGCCCGGATAGATGATGAACCCCTTGTCCTTCATCAGCTCGTAGAAGCGGTCGAAGGCGAAGTTCGGATGCGCCGGGTTGAAGAAGGTGACGATGATCGGCGACAGCCAGCGATCCTTGAGCAGCGTCTCGAAACCGAGTGCGCGCATGCCGGCCACCATGACGTCGCGGTTCAGCGCATAGCGCGCCCCGCGGCCGGCGACGCCGCCCTCCGCCTCGTGCAGCCGCAGCGCCTCGAGGAAGGCAGCGACCACATGCGTCGGCGGCGTGTAGCGCCACTGCCCGGTCTTGTTCATGTTCGCCCATTGCGCATGCACGTCGAGCGACAGCGAATGGCTGCGTCCCTTCGCGGCCTCCAGCTCGCTCTTGCGGGCGATGACGAAGCCGAAGCCCGGCACGCCCTCGATGCACTTGTTGGCCGACGACACCATCGCCTCGTAGCGGATCTCGTTGACGTCGAGCGGGATGGCGCCGAAGGCGCTCATGGAATCGACCAGCAGCTTGCGGCCGTTGGCATAGACGGCTTCCGAGATCTCGGCGACCGGATTGAGGATGCCGGAGCTCGTCTCGCAATGGATGGCGATCACATGGGTGATCGCGGGATCGGCCTTCAGCGCCGCCGCGACCTCGTCGCCGCGCGGTGGCAGGTAATCGCCCTTGTCGATCAGCGTGTAGGCGCGGCCGATATACTGCATGGTCTGCGCCGCGCGCAGCCCGTAGGCGCCGTTGGCCAGAACCAGCACCTTGCCGTCCTTCGGCACGAACGAGCCAAGCATGGCCTCGACGCAGAAGGAGCCGCTGCCCTGCATTGGCACGCAGTCGAATTCGTCGCGGCTGTCGCCGGTCAACGCCAGGAGGCGGCGGCGCAGTTCGGCGGTCATGGCGCGGAAATCGCCGTCCCAGGAACCCCAATCGCGCAGCATCGCCTGCTTGACGGCGTAAGCCGTGGTGAGCGGCCCGGGCGTCAGCAGATAGGGTTCACCGAGCGCCGGCGCGTCCAACGGCTTGGTCGCCGCAAATTTCGTCTCAGCGAGCATGCTGCCCTCCCACTTCGATCCTGTCATTGGAATATGACAGTCATTCTCGGTCGGCCTGACATATTTGTAAAATCGTTATTTTGTATTGATGTATAGATCGGATTGATGATAAGAGCCTGCCGCTCAGGCGCCAATATGGGAGCATACGCATGCGTTATGTCCAGCTCAGAGCGTTTCATCAGGTGGCCATCTCAGGCGGCTTCTCGCGCGCCGCCGAGGCGCTTTTCCTGACCCAGCCGGCGATTTCGGACCAGGTGCGCAAGCTGGAGGAAGAGTATGACGTGCTCCTGTTCAACCGGAACAAGAAGCAGGTCACGCTGACCACGCAGGGCCAGAGGCTGCTCGAGATCACCCACCGCATGTTCGAGACCGAGCAGCAGGCGTTGGAGCTTCTAACCGAATCGCGCGCATTGCGTTCCGGCACGTTGCGCATCGTCGCCGACGCGGCGCATCATCTCCTGCATATTCTCGGCGCCTTTCGCGCCCGCTACCCCGGCGTCCAGGTGTCCGTGCGCTCCGGCAACACCGAAACGGTGATCAGCAGCCTCTACAGCTATGAGGCCGATATCGGCGTTCTCGGCGAAATGCCGGGGGGACGCGATTTCGAGATGTTGAGACTCAACTCGACGCCGATCATCGCCTTCGTGTCCGCCGATCACCCGCTGTCGGACCGGAAATCGCTGACGCTCGGACAGCTCGCGCAGCAGCCGCTGGTGATGCGCGAGCGCGGCTCGAAAACACGCAAAAAGCTGGAGGATCTCGCCACGGCTTCCAATGTCGAGCTGAAGCCCGCCATCGAGGCGGAGGGCCGTGAGGCGGTACGCGAGATCGTCGCCTCCGGCGCCGGCATCGGTTTCGTCTCGGCCGCTGAGTTCGGCCACGATTCGCGGCTGGTGCCGATCACCATCGACGCACCGGAGACCCTGATGGACGAAGCGCTGATCTGCCTGCGCGAACGCAGCGGCGGCAAGCTGGTGCGCGCCTTCCTCGACATGGCCCGCTCGATGTCTGGGGATTGAGCCCGGCTTTTACGCGGACCTGTTCAGCGTCGCGGATGAACCTGTGGCGAGCCTACGGCACGCGCACCTTACAGGCAAATCACCCAAGGCGGCTGGCATGCCACTTCAAATGGTCGTCCATGAAGGTCGAGATGAAATTGTAGGAATGGTCGTAGCCGTCCTGCATGCGCAGGGTGAGGTTGATCCCTGCCTTCTTGCACGCTTCTTCCAGCAGCCATGGGCGCAGACCGTCCTGCAGGAAGCCGTCCGCCGTGCCCTGGTCGACGAGGAATTCGGGGAAGCGCTTCCCGTCTTCGATCAGCAGCGTGGTGTCATAGGCGCGCCAGCTTTTTTCGTCCGATCCGAGATATTTCTCGAAGGCCGGCCGCGACCAGCCGGCCGTCGAGGGTTGCACGATCGGCGCGAAGGCCGAGCAGCTCCGGTAGCGCTCTGGATTTTTCAACGCGATCGTCAGCGCGCCATGTCCGCCCATCGAATGGCCGAAGATGGCCTGGCGCGACAGGTCGACCGGGAAGTTGGCAGCGACGAGCGCCGGCAATTCCCCGGTGATGTAGGAATACATGCGATAGTTCTTCGCATAGGGTTCTTGCGTCGCATCGAGGTAGAAACCGGCGCCGCAGCCGAACTGCCAATTGTCCTTCTCATCGGGAACATCGGCACCGCGCGGGCTGGTGTCCGGACAAACGACGATAAGCCCGAGTTCGGATGCCATCCGCCGATACTCGCCCTTGTCCATGACGTTTGCGTGGGTGCAGGTCAGGCCCGACAGGTACCACAGGACCGGGAGCGGCCCGTCCTTGGCCTGCGGCGGCACGAAGACGGCGAAGGTCATGTCGCAGGCGCAGACTTCGGAAGCGTGCGAATAGACGCCTTGGATGCCGCCATGCGATTTGGAGGTGGAAACGACCTTCATCGGTTCTGCCTTTCGTCAGGAAATCATAACCCGGCATAACCGCCGGGCTCGATCGGCGCAACCTCGCGCCTCGGCAAACTACGCGGGCGGCGCGATGAAGCCCACGTCCGGTCAGCCCGCCGGAGCAATCAAGCTTTCCTTGTTTGAGGTCGCCGGCAGTGGGAGTAATAGTCGCATCGGAATTCGTGAGGAGGAGAAGGATGACGCTGAACTTCGACCCGAGGGCGAAGGCCACCACGCTCTACCATGGCGAATTCCGTCCGATGTTCATCGGCGGCAAGTGGGTCGCGGCGCAATCCGGCGAGGAAATGCAGGCGCTGAACCCGGCGACGGGCGACGTGCTGGCCACCGTGCCGCGCGGCGGAGCCGCCGATATCGACGCCGCGGTGGCCGCCGCGCGGGCCGCGTTCGAAGGGCCTTGGTCGAAATTCTCGCCCTACGAGCGACAATGCGTGCTTCTGCGGATCGCCGACCTGTTCGAAAAACATTGGGAAGAGCTCAGCGTCTCCGACACGCTCGACATGGGCCTGCCGATCACCCGCACACTGGCCAACCGGCGCCGCGTCATCGGCATGCTGCGCTTCTACGGCGGCATGGCGACCGCGCTCCATGGCGAGACGATCGACAATTCGATCCCCGGCGAGATCGTCTCCTTCACCCGCCGCGAGCCGATCGGCGTCGTCGGCGCGATCATCCCCTGGAATGCGCCCACTGCCGCTTCGATCTGGAAGATCGCGCCGGCTCTGGCCACCGGCTGCACCATCGTGCTGAAGCCGTCGGAGGATGCATCGCTTACGCCGCTGCTGATCGCGAAGCTGATGCAGGAAGCGGGCGTCCCCGACGGCGTCGTCAACATCGTCACAGGAACCGGCGCCGAGGCCGGGGCTCGGCTTGCGGAACATCCCGATGTCAACAAGATCGTCTTCACCGGCTCAACGCTGACCGGCCAGGCCATCGCCCGCGCCAGCATCACCAACCTCAAGCGCGTTTCGCTGGAGCTCGGCGGCAAGTCGCCGATCATCGTCTGCCGCGACGCCGATGTCGACAAGGCCGTGCCGGTCGCGGCGATGGCGGTGTTCGTGCATTCGGGCCAGATCTGCATCGCCGGCTCACGCCTGTTCGTGGCGCGCGAGATCCATGACGAGTTCGTGCGCCGGGTCGCCGAGTTCGCCGGCAAGCTGCGCATCGGCCATGGCATCGAGGTCGACACGGAAATCGGGCCTCTGATCAACGCAAGGCAGGCCGGCAAGGTGGAGGGCTACATCAAGGCCGGCAGCGACGAAGGCGCCCGGCTGGTCGCCGGCGGATCGCGGCTGACGGGCGAGCTCTATAACCGCGGCAACTTCATCGCGCCGACCGTCTTCGGCGCGGTGTCGGACAAGATGACCATCGCGCGGGAAGAAATCTTCGGACCGGTCATCTCGGCCATGCCCTTCGACACGCTGGATGAGGTTGTCGCGCGCGCCAACGCGACGCCTTACGGCCTGGCGGCTGGCATCTTCACCACCAATCTCGGCACCGCGCACAAGCTCGCGCGCCGCGTCAAGGCCGGATCGGTCTGGGTCAACATGTACCACGCCATCGACCCGGCGGTGCCGTTCGGCGGCATGAAGATGTCCGGCTATGGCCGCGAGGGCGGCGTCGAGCATCTGCACGAATATCTGGAGACCAAAGCGGTCTGGATCCAAACCGACTAAAGCGCGTCGCGATCTTTCAGATTCGCTCCATGCGCTTTAGGTTTTAGATTTTACGCATGTCTTTGTCCCGAAACCGGTTCTCACTTTCGGGAGACATGCTTTGGAGCAATTCCAGGAAAGGTGACAAACGCCGCGGCAGGATCGCCAGCCTCAGGCGATCCGCTGCTCGAACTGCGCGATGTCCGCGCTCTTGCGCAGGCCGGTCGCGACGACGGACACGCGGAACTTTCCCGCCAGGGCCTGGTCGAAGATGGCGCCGACGATGATGTCGGCATCGGCGTCGACTTCCTCGCGTATTCTTGTCGCGGCTTCGTCGACCTCGAACAGCGTCATGTCCATGCCGCCGCAGATCGACACGAGCAGCCCTCTGGCGCCGGACATCGAGGCCTCGTCGAGGAGCGGATTGGCGATCGCCGCCTCGGCCGCGATCTTGGCGCGCCCCTCCCCGGAGGCCTCGCCGGTTCCCATCATGGCGCGGCCCATATCCCGCATCACCGACTTCACGTCGGCGAAATCGAGATTGATCAGCCCTTCCTTGACGATGAGGTCCGTGATGCAGCCGACACCCGCGTAGAGAACGCGGTCCGCCATCGCGAAGGCATCGGCGAAGGTGGTTTTGGCGTCGGCAACCCTGAAGAGGTTCTGGTTCGGGATGACGATCACGGTGTCGGCGCTCTCGCGAAGGCGTTCGATGCCTTCTTCGGCCGCCTGGGTCCTGCGCTTGCCTTCGAACACGAAAGGCTTGGTGACGACGGCCACCGTCAGGATGCCGGCATCGCGCGCGGCACGCGCGATCACGGGCGCCGCACCGGTGCCGGTACCGCCACCCATGCCGGCGGTGATGAAGCACATATGCGTTCCCGCCAGATGATCCATGATCTCGTCGATGGATTCCTCCGCCGCGGCACTGCCGACCTGGGGCAGCGATCCGGCGCCCAGTCCCTCGGTCACATGCGCGCCCAGCTGGATCAGCCGCGACGACTTCGACATGGTGAGCGCCTGCGCGTCGGTGTTGGCGACGACGAACTCGACGCCTTGCAGCCCCTCGGCGATCATATTGTTGACGGCGTTGCCGCCGGCGCCGCCGACCCCGACGACGGTGATCTTGGGTCTCATCTCCAGGATTTCCGGCTTGGCGGTCATTTCTTCATCTTTCTACCAAAGCACCTGCTGCCCTGCCGCACGACAATGCGGACCCGGAACAAGTATGCGAATCAGGCGACCCCCACCAAACGCAGGGAATCAGAGCAGGCGCCTCCCTGCAAGGTCCGCTGACATTCTGCAAGCGCAAACGCCCCGCCGAGAGCTGGAAAGCGCCTGGCTAATCGAGTGATCCGAGCCGAAGTCGTTGCGGGAAATTCTATTGCGTCACCGAGGTCGAGGTGCCCCAGGTGTCCGACAGCACATAGCCTTGCGGATACGGATCCGTCGGATCGAGATAGTAGTTGTGCTCGCCCGTGATCCAGGCGCGGCCCGTTATCTGCGGCACGATCGCTTTGCGCCCGGCGACTTCGGTGAGCTCGAGGATCTTGCCGGTGAAGCGCGAGCCGATGATCGATTCATGGATCAGCACGTCGCCTTCCTTCATCTGGCCCCGCGCCTGCAGCACCGCCATGCGGGCCGAGGTGCCGGTCCCCGTCGGGCTGCGATCCGAGCGTCCGGGCGAGACGATGCAGGTGTTGCGCGTGACTTTGCCCGGCCCCTGGAACGGCATGGCGAACTGCACGATGGAGACGCCGCGCACATTGTCGAATTGCGGGTGCACGACATCGAGCTGCTCGCGCGCCGCGCGGCGGGCCTTCTCGCCGGCCACGGCCAACTCGCGAGCCTCGTCGGGCGTGACCGAGAAGCCAAGGGCCTTGGCGTCGACGATCGCGTAGAACATGCCGCCATAGGCGATATCGACTTTCAGCGTGCCAAGCCCTTCCACCTCGATATTGGCATCGAGGCTATGGGCGAAGGCGGGGGCATTGCGAAAAGTTATCGACAGGCATTTGCCGTCCTTGCATTCGGCGCGCACCTCGATGACGCCGCCAGGCATGTCCAGCTTGAAGCGCGTCTCGGGCTCCTGCATCGGCACCATGCCGGTCTCGAGCAGCACCGTGGCGATGCAGATCGTGTTGGAGCCGGACATCGGCGGATATTCGGTCGGCTCCATGATGATGGCGCCCGCGGCGCAATCCTCGCGCGTCGAAGGCACCAGGAGATTGACATGCCGGGCAACGCTGCCGCGCGGCTCGCAGATCAGCATGCGCCTGATATGGTCGTGATCGCGTTCCATCGTGATCATCTTTTCCATCATCGTGCGGCCTGCCGGCGGCAGCACGCCGCCCACGATGACATCGCCGATCTCGCCCTCGGCATGGCAACCGACGACGCGGATGCTGGTTTTGGTGCGCATTGCTTTTTCTCCCTGTCCGCCGCGGCTATCCGCCTGGCAAGTGGCGTGCTTCGGGACAAACTGACCAAATCCGAGCGCCCGCCTCAAGGAGAATCCGAGAATAGCCGCCAACGTTTCCGGCTGCAGTTCCTCGTCGTTGGGTTGTCCAGTCGGCCAAGCTCTTGCGTGGGTGATAAAAATTATAATAGCATACCATTATGCTAGCACGCTGCGGCGCTGAACAATCGAGGGACGACAGACAGATTTTCCATACGTCTTCGCGTGAGATGCGCCCTCGCGCGGACGATATCGACTTGAAGGCGCCAAATGCATGGGAGGAAAACATGCGGACTGTCTTGAGAGGGGCCGGCGCCTTGCTGACTGGCATGGTACTGATGCTCTTGGTGCTCATGCCTTCGATCGCCTCGGCGCAAACCGTCGACGAGATCATTTCGCGCGGCAAGCTGGTCGTCGCGATCGACACCACCACGCCGCCTTACGCCTTTCTCGACGCCAATCTGAAGCCGACCGGCTTCGATATCGAGGTCGCCAACAAGATGGGCGAGGCGCTTGGCGTTCCGGTCGAATTCGTCACCGTGACATCGCCCGGCCGCATCCCGGCGCTCTTGACCAAGCAGGTCGACGCCGTCATCTCGATCTTTTCGATCACGCCTGCACGCGCCATCCAGATCGATTTTTCGATCCCTTATGCCGGACAGTCGGCCGTTGTCATCGCGCCGAAAAGCACCAGCATCAAAGGCGTCGCCGACCTCGTCGGTAAGAAGGTCGGCCTGACGCGGGGCACGGGCGAGGACGGCCTGCTGACGGCGGCCGCCGCCGCCAATCCCGGCATCAACATCCTGCGCTTCGACGACTACTCCTCGCTGCTGCAGGCGATGGTATCGGGCCAGATCGACGCCATGGGCGGCGGCGACTATGGCGAGATCTACCTGAAGAAGGCGCAGAACGGCGATGCCTTCGAGCAGAAATATGTGCTCAAGACGTTCTATTTCGGCATCGGCGTCGCCAAGGGCAACGACAATTTTCGCCAGTGGATCAACACCTGGCTGTTCGCCATGAAGACCGACGGCACGCTCGATGCGCTGTCGATGAAGTATCGCAACCAGCCGCTGCCTGCGCTGCCGGTTTTCTGATCACACCTTCCATGAAACCGCGGGGCCGGTCGGCCCCGCTTTCTTGACGGAATGCCTATGCAAACCGCCCTGCAATTCGGCCCCGTCCTGGCGCATCTTGACCTGCTGCAGCGCGGGCTGGAAAAGACCATCGAACTGGCGACGCTCTCGATCCTGTTCGGCGCCGCCTTCGGTATCCTGGGCGCCGTGGGTCGCAGTTTCGGGCCGCGCTTTCTATCCTGGCCGATAGGCGCCTATGTCGAGCTGATCCGCAACACGCCGCTGCTCATCCAGCTCTATTTCGTCTTCTTCTCGCTGCCGCTGTTGGGCTTCAAGCTATCGAGCAACGCGGCGGCGGTCGTCGCGCTGTCCATCCATCTCGGCGCCTATGCCACCGAAATCCTGCGCGCCGGCATCGAGGCCGTCCCGGAAGGACAGATCGAGGCCGCCAAGTCGCTCGGGCTCAGCCGCTACCGCATCATCCGCCACGTCGTGCTGGTGCCGGCGGCGCGCGCCGTCTACCCATCGCTGTCGGCGCAATTCATCCTGCAGATCATGGGCACTTCGATCGTCGGCGCGATCGCGGCGGAGGAACTCACCGCGGTCGCCAACAACTTGGTCATGCAGACCTTCAGGAGCTTCGAGGTCTATATCGTCATCGCGGTCGTCTACTTTGTGCTGGTGCAGGCAGCGAGCCTGCTCTTTGCCGGCATAGGCAAGCTGATGTTCCGCTGGAAGGCCTAGCCCATGAGCCTGCGCGACTTCGGCCCCAACGAACTGATGTTCCTGCTCCTGGCGACACGCTGGACGATCCTGCTCGCGCTGATCGCCTTTGCCGGCGGCGGCTTGGTCGGGCTTGTCGTGGCAGCGATCCGGGTGGCGCCCGCTCGCCCGCTGCGCTGGCTCGCCGCCGGCTACATCCAGTTCTTCATGGGCACGCCGATCCTGATCCAGCTGTTCATGGCCTATTACGGCTCGTCCCTGCTCGGCTACCGCCCGGATCCATGGACGGCCGCGGCGGTGACGTTCTCGCTCAATGGTGGGGCGTTCTTCGGCGAGATTTTTCGCGGCGCCATCGAAGCGATCCCGAGGGGGCAGTGGGAAGCCGCGACCGCGCTCGGTTTCCGCTTCGTCAGGACGCTGCGGCTGGTGATCGTCCCGCAAGCAGTGCGGCTGATGCTGCCCCCGACGGTCGGCTTCATGGTGCAGATCGTCAAGACGACGTCGATCGCCTCCCTGATCGGGCTCACCGAGCTCGCTCGCGCAGCCACGCAGGTCAACACGGTCACCTTTCAGCCGGTGACGGTCTTCGGAACGGTGTCGCTGATCTATTTCGCGCTGTGCTGGCCGCTCTCGCTTTATGCCGGCTATCTTGAGCGCCGGTTCGCGGTGGGCGTGAAGCGAAACACCGGGACGCCGCTGGTCATGTCGGCGGCCTGAACTTCCGGGAAAGCGTGGGCCAAGGGTAAAGGCGCTATCCCTTGAACGCCGGCAGCGTCAGGCCCTTGACGCCGACATCGAGCGCGAACAGCCCGCCCGGATGCTTTTGCCCGACGAAATGGCTGGCGGGACGCCGGAGCACGGCTGAGGTGACATAGAGGATGTCGAGGTCCTTGCCGCCGAATTCGCAGCAGGTCGGCAGGTCCGTCGGCAGCACCACCGTCTGCATCAGCCTGCCCGTCGGATCGTAGCGGCAGACCTTGCTGGTCACCGGGATTGTCACCCAGTAGCAGCCTTCCGCATCGACGGTGGCGCCGTCGGCGACGCCGCCGGTAGTCGTCATGTCGATGAAGGTGCGGCGGTTCTCGATGTCGCCGGTGGCGGGGTCGAAATCATAGGCCCAGACAGCGCCGGCATGGCTGTCGGAAAAATACATGGTCTTCGAATCCAGGCTCCAGGCAAGACCGTTGGAGCAGCCGATGCCGTCGATCATCTTGTGCACCGAGAGATCGGGATCGAGCCGGTAGAGCGCGCCGATGAATTCGAGCTGGCCCGGCGCTTCGAACATCGACCCCGACCAGAACCGCCCCTGCCGGTCCGGCTTGCCGTCGTTGAAGCGGGTCTTGGGCATATGCGCTTCCGGGTCGACGATCGCCTCGAACTTGCCGGTCGCCGGGTCGAAGAAATGAAAACCGTCGGTCATGGTTAGCACCAGGCCGCCCTTCTCGCGCAGGCCGAGGCAACCGAGATATTCCGGCGTCTCGAACACCTCGTCTCTGCCGGTCGCCGGATCGTAGCGGTGGATCAGCTTCTTCCAGATGTCGATCCACCAGAGCACACCTGCTTTCGAATCCCAGAGCGTGCCTTCGCCAAGCTCCGCTCCCGCATCGACGACGCACGTGATCTCGACCATGTTCAAGCCCTTCTGCCGCGAATTCTGACGCCGAGCCCGGCGAAGGTCTCGCTGCCGATCGATACCGTGATCAGGATCACCGCGCCATAGACGACGAGCAGCGCGCCGCTCGACAGGTTGAGCGCCGGCAAGAGCCCGGTGAGGATGGTCAGCACCATGGCGCCCGCGACGGTGCCGAGATAATGCCCGCTGCCGCCGAGGATCGAGGCGCCGCCGATGGCGACCGCCGCAATCGACGTGAACAGATAGGCGTCGCCCATGCCGAGATAGGCCTGGCCGGAATAGCCGGTCAAAAGCATGCCGGCGAAGGCGGCGGTGAGGCCGGAGACGACATAGGTCAAGATGGTGGTGCGCGCCGTCGGCACGCCGGAGAATTCGGCGACTGTCGCGCTGGTGCCGAGCGCATAGAGATGACGCCCGAACGCCGCCTTGGAGAGCAGCAGCGTGGCGACCAGCGTCAGCGCGAGCCAGATCAGCGCGATGACCGGGAAGCCGCCGATGCGCCCAACCGAAAGGAACTGGATCAGCGCCGGCGCTGAAGGCGTCGGCGAGCCGCCGGTCAACACCAGGATCAGGCCCTGCAGGATCACGTTGGTGGCCAGGGTCATGATGATCGGTGGCACGCCGAACTGGGCGACGCCGACGCCGTTGATCAGCCCGACGAAAGCGCCGCCAGCAAGCAGCAGCGGCAACACCCAGACAAGCGGGAGATCCTGCCCGCCACAGAGCAGCGCCATGACGATCGCAGCCGAATTCAGCACCCAGGGCACCGACAGGTCGATGCCGCCGCCGATGATGACGAAGGTCTGGCCGAGCGCGACGATGCCGACGAAGGCCGCCAGCACCACGGTGGAGCGCATGTTGGAGACCGACAGGAAGCCCGGCGAGAACATCGCGGTGACCAGGAGCAGCATGACCATGCCGGCATAGGCGAGCACGATGAGGCGGTTGCGGGCGAGGAAGGCGCTCATTGGACACGGTTCCTCGCGGCCTTTTCGGCGACGGAGCTTGCCAGCACCGAGAGCAGCAGGATGACGCCCGACGCGACCGGCTGCCAATAGCTCGACACATGCAGGACGAAGACCAGATTGCCGATGAGGGTAAGCACGAAAGTGCCGATCAGCGTGCCGGCGAGATGGCCTCGGCCGCCGAACAGGCTGACGCCGCCGATGACCGCGGCAGCCACCGAAGGCAGGATATAGTCCTTGCCGATGGTCGGCGAGCCGGCGCCGGTCTGTGTGATCAGAAACAGCGCGGCACCCGCGGCGAACAGGCCGGACAGGCCGTAGGTGACGACGTTGACGCGGGTGATGGAAACGCCCGACAGGAAGGCCGATTTCTCGTTGGAGCCGGAGGCCTGGATGGTGATGCCGACGCGCGTCGCGCGGAACCACCACCAGAACACGAGCAGCGCCAGCAGCATCCAGACAGGGCTCGTCAGGCCGAGGAGCTGTGCCGAGGCGAAGCCGACCCACCAACCGGGGACGCTGCCGCCATCGGTCGGCAGGATGATCATGGCGACGCCGTTGAGGATCGACCAGGTGGCGAGCGTCACCAGGAAGGGCTGCAGCTTGAGCAGCGAGATCAACAGGCCATTGAGCGCGCCGATGAGGAAACCGAGCGCCAATATCGTCAGCGCCCAGAACGCGGTGGTCGACGGGTCGTCGGTGAAACGCGTCGCCGCGATCACCGTGCCGAGGCTGATCATGCCGCCGATCGACAGATCGATGCCGCCGCGCACCAGGACGATCGTCTGTCCGGTCGCCGCCAGCATCAGCGTCATCGCCGCAGCCGTGTCGAGGTTGAGCTCGTCCAGGCTGAAGACGCCCGACTGCAGGCCGCCATAGATGGCGACGATCAAGGCCAGCATCAGGCAGGCGACGAGGAACGGCGCGCGGTCGAGCGCGCGGCCGCGCCAATCGATGCCCGGGCTGATCTCCTTCGTGTGCGCCGGCATTTGCGCCCTCTCCACAGTTTGCTCCGCGGACATCACCATGCCTCAAGCCGCCCTGGTTTCAAGCATGGCGGCGCGCAGGATCCCCTCCTCCGAAATATGATCTCCCTCCAGCGTCGCTGCGATGCGGCCGTTGCGCATCACCAGCACGCGGTCGGCGACATGGACGAGCTCCGGCATGTCGCTTGAATGGAACAGGATCGCGTAGCCCTTGGCGGCGAGATCGCGCATCAGCTGGAAGATCTCACCCTTGGTGCCGACATCGACGCCGCGCGTCGGATCGTAGAGCAGGAGCACGCGCGCTTCCGTCAGAAGCATCTTGCCGAAGATCACCTTCTGCTGGTTGCCGCCGGACAGCGTGCCGGCAAGCTGTTCAGGCGTGCCGGCCTTGATGCGCAGAAAATCGACCATCTCCTTGACCAGCGCCTCTTCCTTCTGCCGGCTGAGCAGACCGTTTTCGGTGAAGCGCTTGATGACTGACAGCGTCAGGTTCTCGCGCACGCTCTTGGTCAACAGCAGGCCCTGGCCGCGCCGGTCTTCCGGCACCAGCGCGATGCCGTCCTTGCCGGTCAGCGCCTGGCGCGGATTGCCGATCGCAGCGGGCTTGCCCCAAAGCTCGATCGCGCCGCTCGCCTTCGTGGCGCCGAACAGCGCCTGGAACAGCTCGCGCTGGCCGTGGCCCTGCAGGCCGCCGACGCCGAGCACCTCACCCCCGCGAAGCGAAAAGTCCACGCCCGACAGGCGGCTGCCGCTGATGAGGTTTGCGACCTTCAGCGCGATGCGATCGGTCATCGTCGGCACGCGCTCGGGATAGAGCCGGTCGAGATGCCGGCCGATCATCTGGGTGACGATCTCGTCGTCGGAGACGGCATTGGCCTCATGCGCGGCGACGGTGCTGCCGTTGCGGAAGATCGTCAGCCGGTCGGCTATGGCGCGCACCTCGGCCATGCGATGCGAGATGAAGATGACGAGCCTGCCCTCGGCGGCCAGCTGCCGGGTGAGCTTCAACAGCCATTCGGCTTCCCGCGCCGGCAGCGCCGAAGTAGCCTCGTCGAGGATCAGAATGCGCGGGTCCTTCGCCAGGCCCTTGGCGATCTCGACGATCTGTCGTTCGGCCAGCGTCAGCCGCCGCAATTCCTGCTCGGGACGCAGCGCCGGGAAATCGTATTTTTCGAGCAGCGCCAGCGTTTTGCGGCGCATCTCCGCGCGGTTGACGGTGCCAAGCCATGTCCGTGGTTCGTGGCGGAACCAGATGTTCTGCTCGACGCTGAGATCGGGAATGAGTGACAGTTCCTGGAACACGGCGGCAATGCCGCGCGCTTGGGCGTCGTCCGGATTGGCGGGGCGATAGTCCTGCCCGTCGACCAGGATCGAGCCGCCGTCATGCTGCACAGCACCCGACAGTATCTGGATGAAAGTGCTCTTGCCCGCGCCATTCTCGCCGAGCAGCGCATGCACCTCGCCGGCGCGGGCGCTGAATGCAGCCTCGCTCAGCGCGACGATGCCGCCGTAACGTTTGGACAGACCGTTGACGGTGACGAGATCCATGGGTCGCTTTCTAGAGCGTTTCACCGTTTCAAGGAAACGGCGAACCCCTCTATCTCTTTGTTTTTACGCAATTCCGGACGGAAAACCGCTCACACTTTCCTGGAATTGCTTGAACAGGTCTCCCGGCATCGCTCGATGCCGGGAGATAGGATCGTGAAACAGCACGTTACTTGCTGCCGGCGGCTTCCGCGGCGGTGATCTCGACCCAGTCGGGCGTGATCGGCAGCGTCAGGCCAGGCGCCTGGTCGGGGAAGGCATTCTCGCCGACCGCGATCTTGATCATCTTGGTGCCCGGATAAAGCTTTGACTCGAAAGGATCGGTCGTCACGAAATCGCCCTTGACCGACACTGAGCGTTCGGCCGGCTTCTTGCCGGTGTCCAGAATATCGACCGCTAGCTTGATCGCTTCCGAGGACAGATAGGCCGGGTTCGAGCCGAGGATGCACTTGGCGCCTTGCGTCTGCGCGCAGGTGACGGCCGCGACATTGTAGGAGAAGCCGACGACCGGGACGATCGGCCGGCCGGCGTCCTTCAGCGCCTGGATGGCGCCCGAGCCGTAGCCTTGCGTCATGATACCGTCGATCTTCGGATTGGCGGCAAGCAATGCCGCCACGCCGGACTGTTCCGGCCCGAGCGCGTAATTGCCGTTGTAATAGCCGACCACCTTGATGTCGGGATATTTGGCCAGCACTTTCTCATAGCCCTGCTGGAGTTGCGCCGAGATCGGCGCGCCGGCGAGGCCGCGGTCGAGGATGATGTTGCCCTTGCCGCCGAGTTGCACGGCCATCCACTCGGCCATGACGGCGGGGATGCGGTCCCAATCGGAGGCGACCGCATAGGCGCAAGGCTCGGTCACCACCTGGTCGAAGCTGATGACGACGATGCCGGCGTCGCAGGCCTTCTTGAGGGTGGGGTTGAGCGCCGAATCCGAACCGGCATCGACGAGGATGGCGTCCGGCTTCTGGCGGATGATGTTGTTCAGCGAGTTGATCTGCGCCTGGACCGTGTTCTCGACATTCTCGATCTTGAGGTCGACGCGGCCCCTCAGCGGCCCCTTGTTGACCGACACGGTGGCGACGCGCTCCATCTGCTGGCGCCAGTCGTTGCCGACGAAATTGTTGGAGAGATAGATGGTGTAGGGCTTCTTGTCCTCGGCATGGCCAGCCTGCATGCCGACCGCCATCATGGTGGCGGCAAGCGCTGCGAGGCCGGTGTAACGGCTCAATAATTTCATGATTTTTCTCCTCCCGTTTTTCGTTTCGAAATCGTGGCGCCTCACTGCGGCGCCCTTCCTCATCAAATCAGCTTCCCGAGGCCTCCTTGGGCGTGATCTCCACCCAGCTTGGTGATACCGGAAGGGAAAGGCCGGGCGCCAGATCGGGGAACACGGTCTTGCCGAGTTCGATCTTCACGGCCGAGGAATTCGGCGCGTATTTGGCATCGACCATGTCCGTAGTCAGGCCGGGCGAATTGAACAGCACGGTCGTGTCTACCGGCTTCTTGCCGCTATCGAGAATGTCGACGGCGAGCTTGATTGCTTCCGCGGACAGCGACGGCGGATTGGCGCCGAGCCAGCATTTCGCGCCCTTCGTCTCGGCGCAGGTGACGCCGGTGCCGTTGAAGGCGGCGGCGACGACCGGCACCATCGGCCGGTCGGCATTCTGCAGCGCCTTGATGGCGCCGGTGCCGTAGCCTTGCGAGAAGATGCCGTCGACCTCCGGATGCGCCGCAAGCAGGCTTGCTACGCCTTCCTGTTCGGGCCCTGCGGCGTAGTTGCCGTTGAAATAGCCGACGATCTCGATGCCGGGATATTTCTTGAGCACGGCGCCGAAATTCTTCTCGAACTGCTCGGATATCGGCGCGCCGGCGAGGCCCCGATCCATGAAGACCTTGCCTTTGCCGCCGAGCATGGAGGCCATCCATTCGGCCTGGTTGTTGGCCATGATGTCGAAATCGGAATGCATCTTGTAGGCACATTCTGCCGACACGGTCTGGTCGAAGCTGACGACGATGATGCCGGCGTCGCAGGCCTTCTTGATCGTTGGATTGAGCGCTTCGGCCGACGACGCGTCGATCAGGATGGCGTCGGGTTTTTGCCGGATGATGTTGTTCAGCGAGTTGATCTGCGCCTGGACCGTGTTCTCGGCATTTTCGATCTTGAGGTCGACGCGGCCTTTCAGCGGTCCCTTGTTGACCGCGACATTGGCGACGCGCTCCATTTGCTGGCGCCAGTCATTGCCGACGAAATTGTTGGAAAGGTAGATGGCGTAGGTTTTCTTGGCTTCGGCATGGCCGGATGTCGCTCCAACGCAGACTGCGAATCCGGCAAGCGCCATCAGGCCGACGCACAGGCTCCTCGATTGCATAGTCTCCTCCCTATGTTCCTCCCCGGCCGGCGATGGACTGCGCCATCTTGATCGGACACCGGGCCTTTCGGCAGGCCGCGGCGGCGACGGAATTCGCGCGCAACCTCGCTTCCCGCCGGCATCCCAGCCTAGCTATCATGCTATTATAATTTTATAGGCCTGTCTATGCACCCGTCGGCAGAAATCGCACGTCCGGGCAGCCTCAGGACAGGTCGTTGGGCGCGTCGTAGGTGATGCTGAAAATATCGGCCGGATGGCGCGCGACGGAGAACTCGATGCTGCGCTGGTCGGCGGACTGATAGAGCATTTCCACCGTCAGCACCGCGCTGCCCAATGCGATGCCGAGATCAGCGGCAACCGCCTCGTCTGCGATCTCGGCGCGCACGGTGACATGCGCCACATCGAGACGCAGGCCGAGATGCTTCTGCACCGAGCGGAAGATCAGGACGTCGGAGAAGTCTTCGCGCTTCAGCCTGGCGCCGACGTCTGGGGGAAAGTAGGTGGTGATCTGCGCCTTCCTCTGCTCGCCGATCGACAGCACGCTGCGCAGGCAGTAGCCCGCCTCCTCCTTGCCCATGCCGAAATGGCGCTGGAGCACGGGGGAGACCTCCTTGCGATAGGATTTCACTGTGAGCTGCGCATCCTTGGTGAAGGCGGCCATGTCGGCGAAGTTCTTGAACTTCCAGCTCAGATTGACCGACGGGCTGCGCGCCGCGACCACCGCCGGTTTCGCCGAGCGCTTCTTGATCAGCCCGTCCGCCTCGAGATCGCGCAGCGCCTGGCGCACGGTGATCAGGCTGACCCCGAAATGCTCGGCGATCGCCGCCTCCTTCGGCAATTCCCCACCGACGGGAAAGGTGCCGTCGCCGATCGGTACCCGCAATATGTCGGCGAGCTGTCGATAGAGCGGCCCGTTGGAGCGTCCAAGCGTGCGCCTGGGAAGACTGTCGATGGTGGGAACGGTGTGGTCCATGAGCCTCGTCGCGTCTGTATCGAAGCTTTTATAATAGCTTCCGCCGCCCGAGGCTATCGTATGACGCGCAAAACTGCGCAGCGGTTTTGCTGCGCCGTTTAGACGAAAAGCCGAAGCGGATGCTCGACCGCCGATTTCAGCGCGGCGAGCCACGCCGTCGAGCTTGTCTCGTCGAAACTTGCCGTGTCTGCCGTCACCAGGCATTCGGCCTGATCGCCCGCGGTGCCGACCGAGACTGTCAGGCGCATGGCCCGTCCTGGCAACAGCGGCATCATCACCGGCCTGATATCGCTCGGCGGCAGCAGCCGTACGGACAAGGCAGCGGGTCTTTGCGAATCGTCGCGTGCGTCCGCTTGCGCCGCGAGCCGCATCGCGCGCAGCGATGTCAGCGGCATTCCCGAGGTGGTCGCGAACAACACTTGCCGGTTGCCGAGTTCAAGCGCCACCGGCGACTCACCGGCCTTGGCCGCGCCCGACATCTCAATGAACGCGCTACCCGCGGCGCGCAGCAGGATATCGTCGATGTCGAACACCTTGCCCGAGCTCTCCAGGGCAGCCAACAATTCACGCAAGGCGCCCAACGCGATCGATGTCGCGAAGGCGGCGACGCTGGACGCGGCTATCGAAGGCGCCGGGGCGGCGGCCGGAAGCTCCCCCGGCGCATCAACGGGGATGAAGCCAAGCACGTCCGCGGCCAGGATGCGGCCGTCCGGACCGCTGCCGCGAAGGGCTTCAAGCGGAAGGTTGCGGTCACGGGCAAGCCGGCGCGCATAGGGCGAGACAGCCAGCCGCGATGCCACCGCAACGTTCATTTCAGATACTCGGAGTTGACGCAGTTGGTCAGCCGGCCTTCAGCGAGATAGGCATGCACGACTTCGATCGATTTCAGCCTGAGATCGCGCATCGCCGCCGGGCTGTAGAAGGCCGCATGCGGCGTCACGATCAGCCGGTTGGCGATCCACGGCTCGCGGCGTCGCCACGCCGCCAGAAGCGGATGGTCGAGATCGCCGGGTTCGTTCGGCAGGACATCGAGACCCGCGCCGGCAACCGCGCCGCTGCGCAGCGCCGCTTCCAGCGCGTCGAGATCGACGATCGGACCACGAGCTGTGTTGACGAGGACAAGGCCGGGCTTGGCGACCGCGAAGGCGTCCGCGCCGAGCAGCTTGCGGGTTTCCTCGCTCAACGGCGTGTGGACGCTCACCACATCGGCTCGCCCCATCAGCTCGGCCAGCGAATGCACCCGCTCATAGCCGGTCGACAGGTCGACCCCGGACAGAAGATGCGGATCGTAAAACACCACCTTCATGTCGAAGGCGGCGGCGCGGCGTGCCGCTGCAAGCCCGATGCGGCCCAGCCCTACGATGCCAAAGGTCGCGCCCTTGTGACGGCGCACCAGCGGCGCCTTGGAGAAATGCCAGCCCGCGGCGCCGTTGCCCGAAAGCTCTGCTCCATAAGCAGACGTGCCGCGCGTCAGCGCCAGCATCAGGCCGATGGCATGGTCTGCAACCTCGGTGGTGCCGTAGTCCGGCACGTTGCAGGCGGGAATCTTGCGCGCGCCCCAGCCGGCCGTATCGATGTTGTCGAAACCGACGCCGGATCGCACCGCGATCCTGGCCTTGGGAAAGGCGGTCGGCACGGCGGCGACATTATGGGTCGGCGAATAGTTGATGACCGCATCGACCGCCTGGCAAACCGCCGGATCGAGCGCGGCGGCCTTGTCGTTGGTCGAGCGGGCGAGGATGAACTCGATGTCGGGATAGTGCTCGCGTTCGAGCTCGGCCTCGTCGGCGGCTTGCCAATTGGCGCACAGGATCTTCATGCTTGCCCTTCGGATTTCAAGGAAGTTGGTGACTATTTCTTGATGCCGCCGATCCGTCCGCCCATCGGCACCACGGCGCCGACCGGCTGGTCGATCGCGCTGAGCGTCCCGCTGACCGGCGCCTCGATCTCGACCACGGCCTTGTCGGTCTCGATCTCGGCGATCAGCTCGCCCTCCTTCACCGTCTCGCCGACCGCCTTCAGCCATTTGACGACCTTGCCTTCGCTGACGGTGAGATCGCCGAACGGCATCGTCACCGGCTCATCGTCGCTGGCGGTGGCGGCGGGAGCGGCGGGCTGCGGCTTGGCTGGAACAGGCGCGGGCCTTGCCGGCGCGGCACTTTTCAGGCCAACCGTGTACCAGTGATCCGGCACCGGCGGCTTGCCGGCAATCACATCGCGAGCGCCCTCGGCGATGCGTGCCGTGTCGATCAGCATGGCTCGCTCCAACACCGGCGCGAAGGGATGCGAGGTCGGCGCGCTGTGCAGCCTTCCGGGCGGGGCGTCGAGCTCGTCGAAGGCGAGCTCGTTGATCGCCTGGGCGATCTCGCCGCCAAGGCCGCACATGGCCCATGCCTCGTCGACGATGAGCAGGCGATGCGTCTTCCTGACGCTGGCCACGATCGCGTCGATATCGAGCGGCATGATGGTGCGCGGGTCGATCACTTCGGCCTCGATGCCTTCGGCCGCCAATGCCTCGACTGCCTCAAGCGCGCGCTGCACCATCTGCCCGGCCGCGACGATGGTGATGTCCGTTCCTGCCCGCGCGATCCGCGCGACGCCGAACGGTACATAGTGCTCGCCGACCGGCACCTCGCCCTTGGACGCGAACAGTGCCTTCGGTTCGAGCATGATGACGGGATCGCCGGCTCTCAGCGCCGTCTTCATCAGGCCCTTGGCATCGGCAGGGTTCGAGGGCACGCAAACGATCAGGCCCGGCATGTGGGCGAAGACCGGGTGGTAGATGCCGCTGTGATGCGGGCCGGAACTGCGCAGCGCGCCGGCGCCGACGCGCACCACCATCGGCGCGCTCATCACACCGCTGGTCATGTAGCGCAGCTTCGCCGCCTGCAGGAAAATCTGCCCTGCGGTCTCGAAGGCGAAGTCGGCGAACATCAGGTCCGAGACGGTGCGCGCGCCGGTGGCCGAAGCGCCGACGGCGGCGGCGGTGAACCCCTGCTCGGAGATCGGCGTGTCGACCATGCGATCAGGGCCGAACTCCTGCCACAGGTTCTTCGTGTGGGCGAAGCTGCCGCCGCGCTCGCCGGTGCCCTCGCCGAAATAGAGGATCGCCGGATTGGCGCGCATCTCTTCGGCAATGCCATCGCGCACCGCCTCGAGCCAGCCCTGGGTTTTCGTCTCGCCGACGGCGCGTGGCTGCAGGGCGGCCGGCGGATTGATCGGATCGGCAAAGACATGCAGGCGCACCGTGGCCGGATCGGGCTCGGGCGAAGTGCGGGCGAAGGTGAGCGCCTCCTCGACCACCTTCTCGATCCGCGCCTCGATGGCGCCGAGCGCCTCGGCGTCGGCAATGCCATACTCCTCGATCAGCCGCTTGCGGAACATGTCGATCGGATCGCGCTTGATCCAGGCGTCGAGTTCTTCCTGCGTTCGGTAGTTGCCAATGACAGGATCGCCCTCATGGTGGCCGACGGTGCGATAGGTCTTGGCTTCGATCAGCGTCGGGCCCTTGCCCGAACGGGCGCGTTCGGTCGCTTCCTTCATGGCCAGCCAGACGGCAAAGACGTCGTTGCCGTCGACGGCTACGCCGGGCATGCCGTAGGACGCGGCCTTGGTGGCGATCTCGGGATTGAGCGTGATCGATTTGAGCGGGGTCGCGGTGGCGTAGAGATTGTTCTCGCAGATGAAGACCGCCGGCGCGCGCTGCACGGCGGCGAAGTTGAGCGCCTCATGGAAGCCGCCATGGTTGGCGGCGCCGTCGCCGAAGAAAGCCACGCCTATGTCGTCGCGTCCCTGCCGGCGCGCGCTCATGCCTATGCCGACGGCATGGCCGATGCCGGCGGCGACGATGCCGTTGGTGCCGAACAGGCCGACCGAGCGGTCGTAGAGATGCATGGTGCCGCCGCGGCCGCCGCAAATGCCGTCGGCCTTGCCGAACAGCTCGGCCATAACGCGCCCGGGATTGGCGCCCTTGGCCAGCGCATGCCCGTGGCCGCGATGGGTCGATGTGACCCAGTCGGTCGGCCGCAAATGCGCGCAGATCCCGACGCCGGTCGCTTCCTCGCCAATGTAGAGATGCAGAAAGCCAGGCGTTTCGCCCTTGCGGCAAGCGATCTGGGCAACGCTTTCGAAGCGGCGCAGCAACACCATGCGTTCGAACAGGTCGAGCAGGATTTTTCGGTCGGGCAGATTTGGCGCACCCTTGAAATCCTCGCGTGCGCGCGCCGCAGAAATTGCCACCAAAGCCTCCCATGGATCCGTCTGGCGCCGCGCGAGAACGCGCCGGCGGCGAGCTTGTGGCTGCTCGCTTCGGGCTGATAATAGATTATAATAGCATAATGTCTACAGGCTGTAAGCAAAGCGTGCGAGACGCAAGCGCGTCCGCCGTTTCGCCGAACCGGTGAAACGCTCTATCGCCTTGTTTTGACAAAGGTCCTGACGAAAGCCGTGCTCTAGATCTTGGTGATCCGCACCGTGGCGTCGGGCCGCTGGAAAAGCTCCGGTCGGAGGCTGAGACCTAATCCCGGTCCATCGAGCGGCGCGACATGGCCGTCACTCACCGGCGGAATATCGGCGACGATCTCGGTGTACCATCCGGTGAAATAGGCGCGCACGGCTTCCTGGTAATTGACGTTCGGCAAGGTGGCCGAGAGCGCGCAGCTGGCGGCATAGACGATCGGCCCCGTGCAGTCGTGCAGCGTCACCGGCAATTCGCTGGTCTCGGCCATGTTGGCGATCTTGCGAGCTTCGGAAAGGCCGCCGCACCAGGCAAGGTCGATCATGATCACCGAGGCCGCGCGCTTGTCGATCAACTGCTTGAACATCTGCCGCGTGGCCAGCCGCTCGCTGGCCGCGATCGGGATCGAGGTGTGGCGCGCCAACTCGGCCATGGCGTCGAGCTCGTTGTAGCGGATCGGCTCTTCCAGCCAGGCGACGTCGTAGGCTTTCAGCGCCTCGGCGATGCGCAGCGCCGGCGGCAGGCTCCACAGCCCATGCAGCTCGACCATGATCTCCATGTCGCGGCCGACGGCGTCGCGGATCTTCTGGAACGGCTCCAGCGCCTTGTCGAGGTCGGCAAGCGAGATGCGGGCGCCGTTCGATGCCTCGGCGGCAATGTCGAACGGCCATATCTTCATGGCGCCGATGCCTTCGGATTTCAGGCTCCTGGCGAGGTCGCCGGCATTGTAGCGCCATGCTAGCAGGTCCTCATACGGGCCTTCGTTGGAATCGCCCGATTTGAGCGACCAGTCCTCGCCGCGCTCGAACAGCGCGTTCTTCTTGCTGGCGCGCACATGCTTGTAGCCCGCGCAGGTGTTGTAGATCGGCACGCTTCTGTGCGTGCGGCCGCCGAGCAGCCGCCAGACCGGCTCGCCAAGCGCCTGGCCATAGATATCCCACAGCGCGATGTTGACAGCGGAATTGCCGCGCACCTCCGCGCCGGAATCGCGCGCGCCGACATAGACGCTGCCCAGCGTGCGGTCGTGCAGTTCGATATCCCGAGGATCCTTGCCGATAAGGTAGGCAGCGACGTTGTCGTGGATGTAGGAGGCGACCGGCCCTGGCGCCCAGAAGGTTTCGCCGGTGCCGATGATGCCGGCATCGGTATGGACGCGAAGCCAGAACAGGAATGGGAATTCCGCCAGCTGCAGCGTTTCCAGCGCGACGATCTTCAATTTTTCCTCCCGGCTCCTGGGCCCGCGAACAGTAGCACAAGCCCGTTGACAGCCATCTATGGATACCGGTATCCATCGCGTCAAGATGGCCTTGGGAGGAGGTTGGCTTGCCTGCTGAAATTCCAGACACCACGACGCGACGGGCACTTGTCACCGGCGCCGCGGGAGGGCTTGGCCGCGAGGTGGCGCTGCAACTGGCCAGGCGCGGCTGTGCCGTCGCCGTCACCGACATCAATGGCGAAGGCCTAACCGAGACGGCCCGGCAGATCGGCCAGACCGGCGCGGAAGCTGAGACCATCATCGGCGACTTCACGCTCGAAGGCGCGCCGGAAGCAGCGGTCGACAAAGTGGTCGCGCGCTGGCGCGGCATCGACATCCTCGTCAACAATGCCGGCTATGGCGTGATCGAGCCCTTCCTCGACGCCACCTTCAAGGCCTGGACGCGCACGCTGGCGCTCAACGTCACAGCGCTTGCCATGGCCTGCAAGGCGGCCGGCCGGGTGATGCGCGAGCAGCGCTCGGGGCGCATCGTCAACATCACCTCGCCCGGCTCGCGCATGGCACTGCCCGACTACACCGCCTATACGGCGAGCAAGGCCGGCGTCGATTCCATCACCCGCGCCGCGGCCGTCGCGCTTGCGCCCTATGGCGTGCTGGTCAACAGCCTGGCGCCGGGCATGATGGACACCGAGATGCAGCGTTCGACCGAACTCGATCTTGCCCGCGCCAATGGCCGAAGCGATCTGCAGGCCTTCCTCGACGAACGCACGCGCCGCATTCCGCTCGGCCGTCGCGCCGAGATTTCCGAGGTGGCCGAAGCCGTCGTCTGGCTTTGCCTCGATGCGCCGCAATACATGACCGCCGAGCGGCTCAACATGTCGGGCGGGCTGGACAAGGACTAGGCATCAAATGCTGCGAAACTCCCCTCCCGGCAGCGCCGATGTCGCCGCGCTGGAACGCAAGGCGACACGGCTGCGCCGCCACATGCTGACCATGGCGCGCGGCCAGGGCCAGGGCTATATCGGCCAGGGCCTCGGCATCGCCGACACGCTGGCGGCGCTGTATTTCCACGAGCTGCGCTACGATCCGCACAATCTGGCATGGCCGGATCGCGACCGCTTCCTGTTGTCAACCGGGCATTACTCGATCGCGCTTTGGGCCGCCCTGGCCGAGGCCGGCATCATCCCAGTCGAGGAGCTTGTCACCTATGGCGCCGATAACAGCCGGCTGGAGATGTCGACGCTCGACACCACGCCGGGCGTCGAGGTCATTGGCGGCTCGCTCGGCCATGGCCTCGGGCAAGGCATCGGCCAGGCGCTGGGACTTCGCCTCGATCGCTCGGACGCGCGCGTCTTCGTCGAGCTTTCCGATGGCGAGATGCAGGAGGGCTCAACCTGGGAAGCGGCGATGTCGGCCAGCCATTTCGAATTGGACGGGCTGGTGGCGCTGATCGATTGCAACGGTATCCAGGCCGACGGACCCGTGGTGCTCAACATGGAGCCGGTGGCTGACAAATGGCGCGCCTTCGGCTGGGAAACGACGGAGATCGACGGCAACGACATGAAGGCCGTCCTCGACGCGCTGGCCGGCGCGCGCAAACGCAATGGCAAGCCGAAGGCGATCGTGCTGCGCACCCTGCCCGGCAAAGGCGTGCCGCGCATCGAGACCAGCGAGAAATCGCACTTCTTCCGCATCGACGTGGCGCAATGGGACGGCATCATCGCCGAGTTCGACAAAAGCATGGGAACTCACCAATGAGCGGCGGCGTGCAAGCCGGACGGACCCTGGCCATGGGCCAGGACGAGGCTGTCGGCGGCGGCCGGCAAAGCGTGGAAGCACCGTTCGGCCGGGCCCTGGCCAGGCTCGGGCATAGCCGGCCTGATATCGTCGGGCTGACCGCCGACCTTGGCAAATACACCGACATCCTGCCGTTCAGGGACGCCTTTTCCGACCGCTTCTTCAATGTCGGCATGGCCGAACAGAACCTGGTCGCCGTCGCCGCCGGGCTCGCCCGCGCCGGCAAGGTTCCCTTCGCCACCACCTATGGCGTGTTCGCGACGCGGCGCGCCTATGACTTCGTCGCCATCGCGCTTGCCCACTCCAACCTCAACGTGAAGATCGTCGCCGGCCTGCCGGGATTGACGACCGGCTACGGCGGCACGCATCAGGCGATCGAGGATCTGGCGCTGATGCGCATGATCCCCGGCCTGACCGTCATCGACCCTTGCGACGCGACCGAGATCGAGGCGGCGACAGAGGCGGTCGCCGAGTATCCAGGTCCGGTCTACATGCGGCTGCTGCGCGGCAGCGTTCCGGTCGTGCTCGAGCCCGGCTACAAATTCGAGATCGGCAAGGCGCGGCGGCTTCGCGAAGGTTCCGATGTCGGCATCATCTCGACCGGCTTCATGACCGAGCGGGCGCTGGACGCGGCGGAGGCCTTGCAGAAACAAGGCATCTCCGCCGGGGTGCTGCATGTGCCGACAATCAAGCCGTTCGACACTGCGGCCGTGGCCGAATTTGCCGGTTCCGTGGATCATATCGTTACCGCTGAAAACCATGTCATGGTCGGCGGGCTCGCCAGCCTTGTCGTCGAGAGCCTGTTCGGGGCCGGCATCGCCAAGAAAGTGACGCGCATCGGCCTGCCCGATCGCTATGTCGAATGCGGCGCGGTGCCGACCCTGCAGGCGAAATACGGCCTCACCACCGAAGCCATTGTCGCCACGATCACCGGGTTGGGGTCCGCATGAAGATCACCGACATCGAGACCTTTGCCGTCGGTGCCGGCTGGAAGAACTGGCTGTTCGTCAAGGTCCATACCGACAAGGGCATCCATGGTGTCGGCGAAGGCACGCTGAACGGTTTCATCAAGACCACGGAAGCCGGCGTGCACGAGCTCAAGCATCTCGCCATCGGCCAGGACCCGCGCCGCATCACCGCTTTGGCCAAGCGCATGCTGGACAGCGTTTCGCTCGACGGCGGCCATATCCACCGCACGGTGATCGCGGCGATCGAAGTCGCCTGCTGGGACATTCTGGGCAAGAGCCTGGGCGTGCCGATCCACCAGCTTCTCGGCGGGCAGGTGCGCGACACGGTGCTTGGCTATGCCAATGGCTGGTATCGCACCGAACGCACGCCGGAAGCCTTTCTCGAAGCCGCGAAGGCTGTGCTGGCCAAGGGCTTCAAGGCGTTCAAGCTCGACCCCTTCGGCACCGCGCAAGGTTTCATCTCGCGCGAGGAGCTGGACCTTTCCTACGCGATCTGCCGGAAACTGCGCGATGAGCTGCCGGGCGACACGCTGATCCTGATCGACGTGCATGCGCGCTTCACCGAGATTGCCGCGCTTCAGGCGGCGCAGAAATTCGCCGATCTTGACATCTACTGGTGGGAGGAGCCGACCTCGCGCGACCGCCAGGAGACGGTGCATGAGGTGGCGCATCGCTCGCCCATCCCGGTGGCGACCGGCGAGATGTACGACACGGTCGGCCAGTTCTACACGCTGGCGGCGGGCGGCGGCGTCAACATCTTCCAGCCCGAGCCGATGTCGCTCGGCGGCATCGCGCCATCCATGCAGGTCGCCAATCTGGCTTTAGCCCATGGCAGCCACATCGCGCCGCATCAAAGCGGCGGACCGGTGGCGACGGCGGTGTGCCTGCAACTTGCTGCGGCGGTGCCGAATTTCCTGATCCAGGAGCATTTCGACGCGTTCAACGATCCGTGGACCCGCGAGCTGGTGACCTGGCATCCGACCATCAACCCGGACAACGGTCATCTGTCGCTGCCGCAGGCGCCGGGGCTCGGCATCGATCTCAACCTCGATGCGATCAAGGATCATCCTTACGACCCCAACGCCTATCTCAACGTTCATGCCGAAGGCTGGGAGAAGCGCCTGGGCCGCCGCGAGCAGCCGGCGACAAAGGCCTGATCAGGCGCTTTCGCGGTCGATGATCTCGAAGCCGAGGCTGGTGACGGTCGGCACCTCGACGTCGCCGCCCAGCCTCGCCAGCAATTGCCGCACGGCGCGGCGGCCCATGTCGTAGCGATTGACCCTCACTGTGGTCAGCCGCGGATAGAGCTGCGCGGCGAGGTCCATGTCGCCATAACCGGCGATGGCGATCCTGCCGGGCACCGCCCAGCCCCGCCGGTGGCATTCCTGCACTGCGCCGACGGCCAGCGTGTCGCTGGAAAAGAAGATGGCGTCGATGTGCTTGTGTCGGGAGGTAAGCGCAACCAGCGCCTCGGCGCCGCCCTGTGCGGTGATCGGCACCTCGACCTCCATGCCGTCATGATTCTTGATGCCGAGCTTAGTCAGCGCCGCGTGGTAACCGGTGCGGCGCTGTTGAAGACGGTCATTACCGTGGATCGGCGTCGAGACAAAGCCGATCCGCCTGTAGCCTTTGGCCGCCAGATGCATGGTCATGGCGTAGGCAGTCTCGAAATTGGAGATGCCGACCACCATGTCGATCGGATCGCGACCCTTGACCTCGGAGATCTCGACCACCGGCGCGCCACTGCCCTGCAGTAAGGCGCGCGCCGTTTCGCTCTGCACGAAGCTTTGAAGGATCATGCCGGCCGGGCGCCAGCCGAGCAGCGTGCGTATCGCTTTTTCCTCGGCTTCCCGCGTGAATTCGCCCTGCACGAGGAGCATCGAATAGCCGCCCTCATGGCATTCGTCGGACATGCCTTGCACCTGCTCGGCGATGCCCGAATTGATCAGCGGCGGCACCACCGTCCCGATCATGCGGCCGTTGCCGCGCATGCTGGACGCAAGCTGGTTGGGCACGAAGCCGATTTGCTCTATCGCCTCAAGCACCCTGGCGCGCGTCTCCGCCGAGACCCTGCCGGGATTGGACAGGGAACGCGACACCGTGATGGGCGCGACACCGATGCGCCTCGCGATCTCGCGAACCCCGAGACGCTGCGACGGTGTGTTCCCGCCGGGATCGTCCCCTGACCCATCGGTCATCGCCAAGCTCCACAAAGCATGATGCGCGAAGGGAAAAACCAGCTCCGGATCGCACGACCAGCGCCATTCATAGCGGCTGCGGCGAGCGCTTTCCAGCGACGTGCCAGACCTAGCCTAACTCCTGAAATTTCGCCGTTGACAAGTTATAATATTATAATCTTAATGGCACCGAGGAGCACGCCGGGATCGGCGTGGGCGCGATGGTGCCGGTTGCGGGAGCCGGCGGCGTGCGCCGCCAGGGAGGTCAGGATGGAAAGCGCGGCTGACGTGAGCTCGCCGCCCCGGGATAGGCAATCGTTCCGGCGGCGGCTGATCGGCTTCATCGCTATCGGCGAAGTCGGCGTGCTGGCGGCGATGGCTCTGCTGATCGTCTTCTTCTGGCTGCTCGAACCGGCTTTCCTGTCGGAGCGCAACATCCGCGCCATTCTCAACGTCGTCTCGTTCGTCGGCATCATCGCCATCGGCCAGACCATCCTGCTGGTCGCCGGCGAATTCGACCTGTCCGTCGGCTCGGTGGCCGGACTGTCCGCGGTCGTCGCCGCCAAGCTGATGACCGCGGCCGCGCTGCCGGTGACCGTCACCATTCTGGGCGGGATCGGAGTCGGCGCGGCAATCGGACTGCTCAATGGCGTGATCGTCGTCAGGCTCGGCATCCCTGCCTTCATCCAGACGCTCGGCATGCTGTTCATCGGCCAGGGCCTGATCCAGGTGGTGACGGGCGGCTATCCGGTCTATCCCCTGCCGGAGGCGATCAACGCGATCGGCGGCGCCGACCTCGCCTTCGGCCTCGGCTGGAGCTTTGCCTTCTTCATCGTCGCGGCGATCGTCGCCGATTTCGTCCTGCGGCGCACCGTGCTCGGACGCAACATCTACGCCACCGGCGGCAATCAGGAAGTGGCGCGCCTCGTCGGCATCAACACCAGCGCCTACAAGATCGGCGCCTTCATTGTCGTCGGCGCGCTGTCGGCGATCGCCGGCATGTTCGTCATGGCCGATCTCGGCAGCGGCGGTACCTCGATCGGCAGCGGCTGGGAACTGACGGTGATCGCAGGGGTCGTGGTCGGCGGCGTCAGCCTCTTCGGCGGCGCCGGCACGGTCGCCGGCGGCGTCGTCGGCATCCTGATGCTGAAGGTGGTGCAGAGCGGCCTCGTCGTCATCGGCGTCAACTCCAACTGGCAGCAGATCGCGGTCGGCGTGATCATGGTCATGGCCGTGGGACTCGACATCGTGCGCCGCCGCTACTTCATCGCCGGCGCATAGCGAGCCGCTAGGGAGCCGCCATGTCAAACGACGAACGACGGCGGGCGACGGACAATGGCTGGAATAGCAATTTTTGCGGCGGCAAAACGCCGGTGAAGCAAGGGAGGTAGGACATGAAGATCGATCTGAGAAAGGGACTGATCCGCACGGCTTTTGCGACCGTCGCGGTTGCCGCTTCGCTGGGTTCGGCGAGCTTCGCCCAAGCTGCCGACATCCACCTGCTCTGGGTGCAGGCGATGAAGGATCACCCTGTCCACCGGCTGATGCAGGCGGGCTTCCTCAACAAGTGCAAGGAGCTCGGCTATAGCTGCGAAGTCGTCGGCGACCCGAGCGCGACGAATTGGGACATTCCGGCGACACTGCCGCTTGCCGAAGCGGCGCTGGCGCGCACCAAATACGACGCGATCGGCGTCTATGGTCCCGATCCGGCGATCTACTCCTACATTTCCAAGCTGGCCAAGGAGGGATTCCCGATCGTGACCTGGCATGTGCTGCCGCCGGAAGGCACGGTCCAGGGGCTGAAGGCAGCGACGGGCGAGGACATTGCCGGCGCCGGCCAGAACGCGGCCGTCGCCATCGGCGAAAAGCTTGGTGGCAAGGGCACCGTGGCGCTGACTCAGGGCGCGTCCAACGATACCGAGAACGCCATGTCGGCCGCGTTCCGCCAGACCATCGCGGAGAAATATCCCAACATCAAGGTGCTCGACACCCAGATGGAGGGCTTCGAGCCATCGGCGGCCGAGGCCAAGGCGGTCGCGATCCTTCAGGGCAATCCGGACGTGACCGCGGCCTTCGGCACCACCGGCAACAGCATCCAGACCTGGTCGGGCGCCGCCCGCAAGGCCGGACGCGACGTCGTCATCGTCGGCATGGACTATATCAGGCAGAATCTCGACCTGGTGAAATCGGGCGCAGCCTACGGCATCGTCGCGCAGCCGCTCTATGAAGAGAGCGCCAAGGTTGCTGAACTGCTCGGCGATCTCGCCCAGGGCAAGAGCGTGCCCTACAGCAACCCGTTGCCGGCCAAGGTGATCACCGCCGCCGACCTCGACCCCTACTACAAGATGCTGGACAGTGCCGGCCAGTGACGCCCATCGCCGGGTCCGTGATTTCTCGGACCTGGCATCCGCCGAGAGGATAGCCGTGCCCAACGCCGCCCAAGAACCGCTGTTGTCGGCCACCGCAATCGCCAAGAGTTTCGGCGGCGTGCAGGCGCTGCGCGGCGTCGATTTCGATGTCATCCCGGGCGAGATCCACGCTTTGCTTGGCCAGAACGGCGCCGGCAAGTCGACACTCGTCAAGATCCTCAACGGCGTGCATCCGGCCGGCTCCTATGCCGGAACCATCCAGCTCGACGGCCGGCCGGTCAGCTTTGCCTCGCCCGCCGATGCGCGGTCGAACGGTGTCGGCTATGTGCCGCAGGAGATCGAAGTGCTCGAGCAGCTCTCGGTCGCCGAGAATGTCTTTGCCGGCCGCACCGGACTGGGCGATGGCGTGCTGGTCAACCAGCGGAAGCTGGAACAGCGGGCGGGCGAGATCTTTGCCGATCTTGGCATCGGCATCGATCCCCGGGCCTATGTCGCGTCGCTGACCTCGGCGCAGCGCCATCTGGTGATGATTGCCCGCGCCATCGTCATGAAGCCGCGCGTGCTGATGCTGGACGAGCCGACCGCCTCGCTCTCCGGCGCCGAGGTCGACGCGCTGTTCAGCGTGCTCAGACGCCTCAAGGCGCAAGGCGTGGCGATGATCTACATCACCCATCGCCTGCCGGAAGTGCTCGCCATCTGCGACCGCGCCACCGTGCTGCGCGACGGGCAGGTGGCGGTGCGCATCGCAAGGGAAGATTTCGATGCCGAGACCTTCATCTTCTCGATGTCCGGCCAGAGGCTGCAACGGCTGTTTCCAGAGCACAAGGCTCCCATCGGCGCCCCAACCGCGCTGGAGGTTCGCAATCTGACCGTCGCCGGTCATAGCGGCGCGGTGCATGGCGCCAAAGACATCAACCTGTCGGTGGCCGCCGGCGAGATCGTCGGGCTTGCCGGCCTGCTCGGCTCCGGCCGCAGCGAGATATTGCACGGCATCTACGGCCGCGTCCCGGCGGAAGCTGAAATCCGCGTCGCCGGCGAGCCCGTGGCGATCGGATCGCCAGGCGACGCCCGTGCCGCAGGCATCGCGCTTTTGACCGAGGACCGCAAGCGCGACGGCCTGTTGTTCAATCTGCCGGTCGGCGCCAACATCACCATCGGCAATCTGGCGCCCTTGTCGCGGCGGGGCATCGTGCGCGGTGGGCTCGAACGCAGCTCCATCCTGGCCGCCATGCGCGCGCTCAACGTCAAGGCATCATCGCCGCAGGCTTCGGTCAATCATCTGTCGGGCGGTAACCAGCAGAAGCTTCTGTTCGCCCGCGTGCTGATGCGCGCGCCGAAAGTGCTGCTGCTCGACGAGCCCACCAAGGGCGTCGACGCGGCCACGCGGCACGAGATCTACCGGCTCGTCGTCGACCTCGCCGAAAAGGGCGTGGGCTTACTGATCGTCGCCTCCGAGCTCGAGGAGCTGATCGGTCTTTGCGACCGTTGCCTCGTCGTTGCCGACGGCCGCATCGTCGACGAATTCGGGCGTGGCGAAGGCGGCGAGGATCGCGTTCTGCGCTCCGTTGCCGCGGCGCAAGCCGAACGCCACGCAAGAGCTTCGCAGGTTTCAGCATGATGTTTGCAGGCAAGCGAATTCTGGTCACCGGGGCGGCCACCGGCATCGGCCGGGCGACGGCCGAGCATCTCGTGGCTCAGGGCGCGATGGTTTTCGGCGCCGGGCTGGACGGCGAAGAAGGCAAGGCGCTCGCTGCCCGTTACGCCGGCGACAAATTTATCTTTCGCGAGACGGACCTCACCCGCGAAATCGAGGTGCGGGCGGCCGTTGCGGAGGCGGCGGAGCGGTTCGGCGGGCTTGACGCCGTCGTCAACTGTGCCGGCATCTATCCGACGGGCAAGCGGCTCGAAGAGCTTTCCGACGAAGACTGGGACAGGACCGTTGCCGTCAACCTGACCGCGATCTTCCGCATCTGCCGCGCGACCTTGCCGCTGCTGCGCGCGGCCGGCGGCGGCTCGATCGTCAACATCGCCTCGGTTCACGCCGATGCCACGGTTCCCGGCGTGCCCGCCTATGCGGCGACAAAGGCGGCGGTCGTCGGGCTGTCGCGACAGATGGCGCTCGACTATGCCGTCGATCGCATTCGCGTCAACGCCGTGCTTGTCGGCTCCGTCGCCACGAGAATGACCCTGGACGGACTGGAAGCGGCCGGCGGCGCGGAAGCGCTGGGCCTTTCGTTCGAGCCCAACAGGATCGCGCGTATCGCCAATCCTTCCGAGATCGCCACCGCCATCGGCTTCCTGATCTCGGACGCCTCGTCCTTCGTCACCGGCAGCGCCATGCAGGTGGACGGCGGGCTCCTTGCCCGGCTGCTCTAAGCTGCTGGGAATGTAAGCGCGAAGGGCGCGAACGAAACTGCGCCAGCCGCGCTGGCGCCCGGGGCAAGAACGATCACACCTTCATCCGGATCGTTCCATCGGCCACGGTTGAAGGCGCCCGAGGCATTCGTCTGCGGTTCCAGGCAGAAACAAGGTTTGGTCGGATCGGCATAGAGCATCAGATGCTTGAAGACGGGATCGGCGACGATCCGCAATCCGGCGCCGCGCGACGGATAGCGGATGATCGCTTCGCCGGTCCAGCCGCCATAGTCATTGTTGCGCCAACCGCCCGGCAGCGACCCACCCTTCGCGAAGTCCAGTTCGGGCGGCAGCGTGATCGGATCGCCCGAAACGCCTTCGGGCTCTTCGAGATGGAAGCGCCGGGCGCTGAATTGCAGCGTCACGTCGCGATCGCGATCGAACCAGGGGTGCAGGCCAAAGCCGAACGGCATGGCAACCGGCCCTGTGTTGGTCAGCGTCATGGTCACGCTGAGCCCCTTCTCCGAGACAGCGAAGGCCTGCTCGGCGCGATAGGAATAGGGTTCCGCCCCGCCGGTAACCTCGAGCGCCAGCGTCGCCGCGCCGGCATTGCTTCTGGCGACGGTCCATGACTGCTTCCAGCCGCTGCCATGGACGTTGAACCTCTCGGGCGGATTGTTGGGCAGGACCTGCCAGCGCCTACCCTCGAAGTCGAATTCGTTTCCGGCGATGCGGTTGGCGTAGGGCACCATCGGGAACATCGCGACGCCCAGCACGTTGCCTGCGTCGCGGTCGTCATCCGAAAGCCGGCGCATGAGGTCGATGCCGTGCCAGCGCATCGCGCCGACGCTGCCGCCGATTGCCGGCGCCAGCACGACCTCCAATGCTCCTGCGCTGAGCGTCAGCGCCTCAGAAATTGCGGCCATAGCCCGCCGCCCAGCCGCCGTCGACGCCCAGCATCTGCCCGGTGGTGTAGCTGTTCAGCGGATCGCAGAAGAACAGCACCGCGGCGACCGCTTCCTCGACGCTGCCGGCGCGGCCGACCGGCGTGTGGCTGAGCATCGCCTTGTCGCCCGAAACGATGGCGCCATCCTCGACGGCGCCGAAGCCAACCGCATTGACCAGGATTTTCGGTCCGAATTCCATGGCAAGCGCACGCATTCCGGCAAGGATCGACGCGCTCTCCATGGAAAAGCGCGGATGGCGGCGCATCGGCATGCCGGCGACCGCCGAGATCAGGAAGACGATGCGGCCGCCGCGCTCGGTCATCATCAAGGCAGCCTTGCGCGCGTCGGCATACAGGGAGCGCGGATCTCCGGCTTTCGTTCCTGGACGCAGCGGACAGGATACCAGCAGGATATCGGCGGCACGCGTCGGGGCGCCCTCGACAATATGCCCGCCATTGGCACGCAACGCTGCCAGCACCGCGCCGACGATCGCATTGGTTTCGCCGTCCAGGGCGATCATGGCGCCGGCGAGATCGATTTCCATGGCGGCGCTCACATCATGTATCCCGCGGTCCAGCCGCCATCGACGGCCAGCACCTGGCCGTTGATGTAGCTGGCGGCCGGAGAGACCAGGAACAGCACGGCCTCGGCGATCTCGTCGGGCTGGGCCGGCCGGCCGAGCGGCACATGGGCGAGGAACTCCTGCGTGCGGCCGGCGAACTTGCCGTCGTCGCCGTAGAACAGCTTGGCGGTCAGCGCCGTCATCACCGAGCCGGGCGCGATCGCGTTGGTGAGGATTCCCCTGGCGCCCAGTTCGATCGCCATCGACCGCGTCAGATGGACGATGGCGGCCTTGGCGGCAACGAACGGGCTTTGCAGGCGCATCGCGGCAAGGCCGACGACCGAGGCGATATTGACGATACGCCCGCCCTTGCCGGCCGCAAGCATCGTCGCCAGCGCGGCACGGCTCATGATGTAGAGGCCGTCAAGGTCGATGCCGGTGATGCGGTCCCATTCCTCGGCAGGGAATTCGTCGATGGTGACGCGATGCGCCAAGGTGTTGACGCCGGCATTGTTGACCAGGATGTCGAGCCGCCCGTAGCGATCGGAAACCTTGGCGATCGCGGCGTCGACCGATTGGCCGTCGCGAATGTCCAGAGCGCAGGCCATCGCATTGCGCAGGCCGGCCGCGACGCGCTCGGCGCCTGCCATGTCGATGTCGGCGACGACAACCGCGGCCCCGTTATCCGAAAGCCGTTTGGCGATGGCGCTTCCGATTGCGCCCGCCGCCCCTGTGACCAAGGCGACCCGATCCGATAAGTCACACCGCATTGCTCGCCGTCATCATTATTCTACGACAGGAAGCTATTATAATAATATCAAAGGTCAAGGAAGCCCTAAACGGAGCCGATGATAACGAAGTATCGGATAAGGAACGATAGTGGTCGACCCGTTCCTAAGCGGGTACCGACTATGCGGCGCTACCCGCCCGCCAGCGCCGTCACCTCGCGCCGGAAAGGCAGCGCGTCGCCGATACCGGGTTCGTCCAGCTCGCGGGCGAAGCGGTGGCCGGCATAGGTCGCCCAGGCGATCGGCCCCGGCGCTTCCGCGTCGCCGATCACCTTGACCGTACGGACGCCGTTATCGGCCCACTCGTTCTCCCGGGCTTTCAACTCGCGCCAGACGGCATCGTCTTGATCGCGCGACGTGACCAGGACGACGGCATCGGCGGCCAGCTCCTGTCGCGCGCCGGTGTAGACGCAAGCCGTCTCGACGCCGCCTGAAGCGATGTTCGTGACTGTCCTGTTCAGGACGATATCAACCCCCAGCTCCGCCAGCCGGCGGTGGATGGCGCCCTGCTCCAGCGTGTTTCTTGTCCAGTCCGAGACATAGGCGGACGGCGTCACCAGAGTTACCTTCGCGCCCCGGCGCGCCATCAGCTCCGCCAGCACGCCGCCCATATAATAGTGGTCGTCGTCGAACAGCACGACATTGCCGGACGGCACCTTGCCGCCCATCAGATCGTCGGGCGTGTAGACCGGCATCGCGCCATCGATCGGCATCGGTACGACATGGGCGCGCGCGACACCGTCGCGCCGCCAGGTCGATCCAGTGGCGATGGCGACGTTCTGGAAGCCGAAGGACAGGATGTCGTCCGCCGACAGCCGGCTTTCGAAATAGATGTCGACATTCGGCATCTGGCTGAGCTGGTACTGGCGGTAGTCGCGCACCCTGCCCCAGGCCGACAGCCCCGGCAGCAGGCACTCGCGCGCCACGCGCCCGCCAAGCTCCGTGCCCGCTTCCGCAATGGCCATCTGATAGCCGCGCAGGCCGAGCGCGCGGGCGGCCTCCAGCCCGGCCGGCCCAGCGCCGACGATCAGCACGCTGTCGCTGTCGCCCTTGGCCTGCATGCGCTCCGGATGCCAGCCCTTGCGCCATTCCTCCATGAAGGTCGGGTTCTGCGTGCAGCGCGAGATCGACATCGTCATGTCGCCGGTGATGCAGATGTTGCAGCCGATGCACTCGCGGATGTCCTCGATGCGGCCTTCTTCGACCTTCCGCGGCAGGAAGGGATCGGCGATCGATGGGCGCGCGCAGCCGATGAAGTCGAGCGTGCCCGACTTGATCATCCTGACCATCACGTCCGGCGAGGTGAAGCGGCCGACACCGGCGACCGGCTTCGACGTCAGCTTCTTGATGCCGGATACAAGGCTTTCCTGCGCCGCCTCTTCCTTGAAGCGCGACGGCCCGGAACAGTCCTCCCAGGCACCATGGGCAAGGTCCCACAGATCGGGCAGATCGGCATGCATCTCGATCATGTCGCGGACTTCCGAATTGGCGAAGCCGAGGTCGCCGATCATCTCGTCCAGCGACAGCCTGAGCGTCAGCCCGCACGTGTCGCCGATTGCGTCGCGGCCTTCCTCGATCAGCTCGCGCATCAGCCGCGAGCGGTTTTCCAGCGAACCGCCATATTCGTCGCTCCGCTGGTTGGTGGCCGTGGACAGGAAATGCTGGATGATGCCGAAGCCATGCGCGCCGTAGAGGCAGACCAGGTCGAAGCCCGCCTGCTTCGCGCGTTTGAAGGCATTGCGGTGCCAGCGGCGCAGGTCGCGGATATCCTGTCTGTCCATGGCGCGCGTCTGCACCGGATCGTTGGTGAAGGTGCGGATCGGCAGCGCCGACGGCCCGCGCGGGACCTCCTTGGTGTAGAGGTTGGGACCGTTGATGCCGGAATAGGCGAGCTGGATGCCGGCGAGCGCTCCGTATTCGTGCATGGCCTTCGCCATCTTGGCCAGGGCCGGAATGTCGGCGTCGTCCCACAGGCGCAGCTCGATGAAGGGCGTGATCTCGGAGGTGTGGTGCATCTCCGTCTGCTCGGTAAAGATGACGCCCCACCCACCTTCGGACTTCATCCGGCGCATCTCGGCCGCGGCCGAAGGATCGCGGTAGCCGCCGCCATTGCAATGTGGAACCTGGTAGAAACGGTTCTTGGCCGTCACCGGTCCGATCTTCATCGGCTCGAACAGAATGTCGTAGCGTGGGTCGCGCATAATAGCTTCCTTCATGCCGGCTGCTCTGGAGATTACCCATAAGTTGGCGCGTGCGCGGGAAAACTACGGATTTCTTCCGCGCGGATTAGGACGCGCCTAATCTTGTGTCGCGTGGATTAGCCTCAGATGAAGCGAGGCTGAGCCAAATGCGACTTCAGGACCGCAGCGCCACGATGTAGACAACGGCTACGGCAACGGGACCAGAGACAAGAATGGGCAGTATCAGCATCCTCGAACGGTTGATCGCCTTCCCGACGGTGAGCCGCGACTCCAACCTCGATCTCATCGGCTATGTTGCGGAGCTGCTCAAAGCGAGCGGCATAGCCAGCCAGCTCATCCACAGCGCCGACGGGCACAAGGCCAACCTCTTCGCCACCATCGGCCCGGCCGATAAGCCCGGCATCATGCTGTCCGGCCATACCGATGTCGTTCCCGTCGACGGCCAGAACTGGACGCTGCCGCCCTTCGCGATGACCGAGCGCGACGGCAAGCTCTATGGGCGCGGCGCGGCGGACATGAAGGGTTTCGTGGCCTCAGCGCTCGCGGCCTGCCTCAACACCTCGAAAATGGCGCTGCGCACGCCCTTGCATCTGGCGCTCTCCTATGACGAGGAGGTCGGCTGCCTCGGCGTGCGCGACCTGATCGAGATGCTGAGCGCGGCACCGCAACGCCCGCTGCTGTGCATCGTCGGCGAGCCGACCAACATGCAGGTGGCGACCGGTCACAAGGGCAAGCTTGCGGCGCGCGCGCTCTGCAAGGGACGCGAAGGCCACTCGGCGCTTGCCCCGCTGGCGCTCAACGCCATCCATCTCGGCTGCGACTTCGTGCGCGCCTTGCGCGACGAGCAGGACCGGCTGGCCCGCGACGGCGCGCGCGACGGCGATTACGACATTCCCTACACGACGGTCCATGTCGGCAAGATCAATGCCGGTATCGCGCTCAACATCGTACCCAATCTTTGCGTGGTCGACTTCGAGATCCGCAACGTTGCGGCTGACGACGCGAACGCCATTCTCGACCGGCTTCGCGACGCCGCGGCGCGCATTGCCGCCGACGCAGCCTCGATCGCGCCCGAAGCGGCGATCGACATCGAGATCACCAACATCTATCCGGGCCTCGACACGCCGGCCGCCTCAGAAGCGGTCGCCTTCGTCAAATCGCTGACCGGCGCCAACGACACCATGAAAGTCGCTTTCGGCACGGAAGGCGGATTGTTCAGCCGCGATCTCGGCACGCCCGCCGTCGTCTGCGGACCGGGCTCGATGGCGCAGGGGCACAAGCCGGACGAATTTGTCAGCGTCGAGCAATTGCGGCGCTGCGACGAGATGCTGGAGAGGCTGCTGTCGCGGCTCGCCGATGGCTGGCCGTGAATCTTATTTGACGATGCGTTCGGTGCCGAAGACGCCTTGCTCGACAACGAAGCGTCGGCAATGGTCGATGAAGGCCTGCACCGTGAGTGTGCGGTGCTCGGCGTTCGGCAGCGCAATTCCCATGGTCAGCGGTCTGATATCTCCCAACAGGGGCACGAAGACCAGCAGCTTGCCGTCGGGTGACATCGTGTTGAGCGGCCGCATATTGGCGATACCGTAGCCGAAACCGTTGGCGACCATCGAGCGCATCACGGCGATGTCGCCGGTGCGCTCGGCGATCCTGGGCCGCAGCCCCTGGAAAGCCGAGAGAAAATATTCGCGGCTGTAGGGCAGATCGAGCAGCACCATCGGCTCGTCGACCAGTTCCTCCGGCGTGATGCTCGCCCTCGCCGCCAGGCGATGCGCGGCCGGCAGCATCACATAGGCCGGCAGTTGCATCAGCGGCTCGAACGTCATGTCCTGCGACAATTCGAGGTCGTAGGTGAGTGCTGCGTCTATTTCGCCACGCTGCAGCATTTCGAACAATTGCCCCTGGTTGCGCTCGAACTGCCTGACGCGCACATCCGGATAGGCGTCCTCGAATTTCCGGCGCAGCGCCGGCAGCACGATCTGCGCGAAAGTGAGCAGGCAGCCGACCGCCAGCGGCCCGCGTACCTTCTCCGCGATATCGCCGGCAATGTCGTGCAGCGCATCCGCGTCGTTGAGCAGCCGCGCGGCTTCCTTGAGGAACAGGCGCCCGCCCGCCGTCAGCGCAAGCGCGTGCGAGTGCTTACGCACGAAGAGCTGGACGCCGAATTCCGCTTCGAGCTGGGCGATCGAGGCCGAGATCGACGGTGGCGATACATTCACCTGCTCGGCGGCCTTGGCAATAGAGCCTGCCTCGCCGACGGCGACGAAGTACTCGAGCTGTCTGAGCGTGAAGCGAAGCGGCATCGTTCTATGTTGCCGGTTTGCACCTTGTGATCAAGTCGCGGCCGCTCCTCAGTACTTGATCCAGGTGGTTTTCAGCGCGGTGTATTTGTCGAGCGCGTGCAGCGACAGGTCGCGCCCGAAGCCGGACTGCTTGAAGCCGCCGAAGGGCGTCATCGGGCTCAGCGCGTCGACGGTGTTCACGGAAACCGTGCCAACGCGCAGTCTTTCCGCGATGCGGTGGGCCCGCGACAGGCTGTCGGTCCAAAGCGATGCCGCCAGGCCGTAGACGCTGTCATTGGCAATGCGGATTGCCTCCTCTTCGCTGTCGAAGGCAATGACCGACAGCACCGGGCCGAAGATCTCGTCGCGGGCAAGCGGATCCTCGGGCGAGACCTCGTCGAAGATTGTCGGCTGCACGAAGCTGCCGCGCCCGTCGACCGCAACCTGGGCCCCGCCCGCCACCAGCCGGGCTGACTTCCGGCCGCCATCGATGAAACGCATGACATTCGCGGCATGTCGCGCGTCCACCATCGCGCCCATCCTCGATGCCGGGTCGAGAGGGTCGCCGGGTTGCGTCGCCACCGCGCGCTCCGTCAGCCTCTCGACCAGCGCGTCCTTGATGCCGCGTTCCACCAGAAGCCGGGAATTGGCCGAGCAGACCTGTCCCTGATTGAAGAAGATGCCGAAGGCTGCCATGTCGGCGGCCGCATCCAGGTCGCCGCAATCCGCGAACACCAGATTGGGGCTTTTTCCCCCGGTCTCCAGCCAGACCTGCTTCATGTTCGACTGGCCGGAATATTGCAGGAACAGCTTGCCGACGGCGGTCGACCCGGTGAAGGCGAGGCAATCGACATCCATATGGCGGCCAAGTGCCTGGCCGGCGGTCTCGCCGAGGCCGGGCACCACATTGAGCACGCCGGCGGGCAGCCCCGCCTCCATGGCGAGCTCCGCCAGCCTGAGCGCCGAGAACGGCGATTGCTCGGCCGGCTTCAACACCACCGAATTTCCCGCCGCCAGAGCGGGCGCGCATTTCCACGTCGCCATGTCGAGCGGGAAATTCCATGGCACGACGGCGCCGACGACTCCGAGCGGCTCGCGTCGCACCAAGGCAAGATCGCCTGGACCCGTCGGCGCCACCTCGTCATAGACCTTGTCGATCGCCTCGGCGTACCACTGGAAGATCGCCGCCGAGCCCGGCACGTCTATGGTGGCGGCGTCCTTGACCAGCTTGCCCATGTCGAGCGATTCCAGCAGCGCCAGCTCCGGCAGGTTCTCGCGCAGCAGCTGCACGAGCCGCAGCAGCACCTCTTTGCGATGCTGAGGGCTCGTCCGCGACCAGACGCCGGCTTCAAAACTGCGCCGCGCCGCGGCGACGGCCAGATCGACGTCCTCTTCGCCGCAGGAGGCGACCTCGGCGAGCGTCGCTCCCGTGGCCGGATTGATGCTGGCGAACGTCCGGCCGGAGCGCGCCGGCACCGGCTTGCCATCGATGAACGCCTTGTCGCGGAAGCGGATCGCGGACGCCTTGCCGACCCACTCCTCGTGGCTGAGTTCGCTCATGCTCGCTCCAGAACTGGTCGGACTATTCGTCACCGGGAACGCCGTAGCTCGGCGCGTCGGACGGATTGAGGGCGCGGGTGACATAGGCATCAAGCTGGGGCTTGTAGATCTCCCATAGCCCTGCCAGCTGCTCGATCGGACAGTCCTCGGTCCAGTCGCAGCGCAGGTCGGCGACGGGCCAGGACACATCGCGCACCAGCTTCATGCCGGCGGACCGGACCGGGCCTGCCTCGCCGCCTGCTTTGAGAGCGGCGCGCATCGTGGCGATCAACCGGTCGCCGAGATGGCCTTCGGAAGCAAGGAAAGCGTCGACCATGGCCTGCGGGATGCCGTCATTCGCGAGCAGGTTGCCGCCGCAGGCAACATCCTCGCCGCGCGCCTCGGCCCAGACGCCGAGCGCTTTCGGTCCCGAATGGATTGCGCTGCCGCCCGCGGCGTCGACCGCCAGCACCTGACGGTATTCGCTGAAGGCGGCCGTGCGCTTGATGATCGCGACCGCCTCGGCGGCGGAGGCGCCGCGCGCCATCAGTTCCAAGGCCCGTGGCCCGAGCGTCGGGTCCGTGACGTTCTGGCTGGCGACCGCGCCGACGCCTGCCTGCGCATAAGCGCAGCGCGCCGCGACCGCGGGAGACGATGAGGACACCGCCACGCCAAACATGCCTGTGCGCCTGCAGCGCGCGACGATGGAGAAGGTCATGGCGCTTCAGTCCGGAATGACGGCTGTGCCGTCGATCTCGACCAGCCAATCCGGCCGCGCCAGGGCCGACACGACCAGGCCGGTCGAAACCGGATGCACGCCCTTGATGTATTCGCCCATCGTCCGGTAGACGGCTTCGCGGTGGCGGACGTCGGTGATGTAGACGACCACCTTGACCAGATGCTCCATCGTGCCGCCGCACTCCTCGATGAGCTGCCTGATGTTCTGCATGACCTTGTGGGTCTGCTCGACCGGATCGTGGCTGTCGATGTTCTTCGCCGTGTCGAGATCCTGCGGGCACTGCCCGCGCAGATAGACGGTCCGGCCGCCACGCGTGACGACCGCGTGGCAGAGATCGTTGTCGAGCTTCTGCTCGGGATAGGTGTCCTTGGTGTTGAACTTGCGAATTCGCGTATGCGCCATCTTGGTCTCCATGAGATCGGGCTTGCAGCGTCGGCTTTGGTCAGGCGTCCACCGGCTCGCGCTTGGCGGCGGCATGGTAAGCCAGGTATTTGCGCTGCGTCGAAATACGGTCGGCAACGTGCTTGGCATCATGCCAGACGCCCCAGATGAAGCTCGACCCCCTGCGCGACTGCCAGGGCAGCCCAAGGAAATAGATCCCCGGCTCGACCGAGACGCCGCGCTGATGCCTTGGCCGGCCCTTCTCGTCGAAGGCGTCGACCTTCAGCCAGCTGTAATCGACGGCGAAGCCCGTCGACCAGATGATCGCTGTTATCCCGGCCTCGGCGAGATCGAGCTCGCTGATCGGATTGGTCACGCAGTCCGGGTCCGGGCCAATTTTGCGGAGCGCGGGCTCTTCCGGAAGGTCGAGACCGTTGCGGGCGACATAGGCGTCGGCCTCGTCCAGCAGCGACATCAGATTGGCGTCGCCACGGGCAATGTTCTTCGCAAGGTCCGGCGCGAAGCTCATCACGCCGTCCTGGTATGTCTTTGTCATGCCGACGAGCGTAAGCCCCTGCGCGGCCAGGCGGCGGAAATCGATCGTCTCGCCGCCGCGCGCACCGCTCACCGCGATCGTGACATGTTCGGTGCCGGGTCCTGGCGTCTCCAAGTCCCATTTGCCGAGAACGCCCAGCCACCAGCAGAAGTCGCGGCCGCGATAGGCGCGCGGCGGGCGGTCGTGCGGACCGACCGAGAGGTAGACGCGCCTGCCTGAGCGCTGAAGTTCATCCGCGATCTGCACGCCCGAGGACCCTGCCCCGACCACCAGCACCGCGCCCTTCGGCAACTGCGCCGGATTGCGGTAGGCGCTGGAGTGGATCTGCAGGATGCCGGCATCGGCGGGAACGAGAGGCGGGATGACGGGAACCTGGAAAGGCCCGGTCGCGGCAACGATGCTGTTGGCCTCGATCACGCCGTCCGACGTTTCGACGCGAAATCCCGGACGGCCGACATTCCTTTGCACCAGCTTGACCTCGACGCCGCAGCGGATCGGCGCGTTGATCTGCTTTGCGTAGGCGACGAAATAGTCGGCGACCTCCTCCTTGGAAGGAAAGCCGTCCGGGCCCGTCACGGGAAACTCCATGCCCGGAAACCGGTCATGCCAGGCCGGACCGTTGGCGACCAGCGAGTCCCACCGCTGCGAGCGCCAGCGCTCGGCGATCCGGCCACGCTCGAGGACGAGATGAGGCACCCCGCATTTACTGAGATGCTCGCTCATGGCCACCCCCGCCTGGCCGCCGCCGACGACGAGCGTGTCTACCTTCTCAACCGACATATCCACGTCTCTTCCGATGGGGCTTTCGCCGCTGCGATGGAGGTCCGGTTTGCTTTTAGTGACGGGCTGGCGGAGCGAAAATTATGATTTCATGTGTCAGTGCTTAGCTTATCCCTAAACGCTGGGGCGGGATCGCCGAGGGCGCCAAATTCGAGCGGTCCAGATCGGCAGGACGACCTCTGGCACCACCGAGAAAAGCTTAGGCGGACCCTAAGCACGGGTGCTGGAAAAAGTAATTCTTGCGCCTTGGATTTGGTGGTTCCCTGCGTCACCTGGATCAGAGCGACGATCGCTGGGAGTGAGATGGCGCGAGAGACCCTTTACGCAAACGGCGCGCTATACACTGTTGATGCGGCGAACCCCGTTGCCGAGGCGATGCTGGTTCGCGGCGAACGTGTCGTGGCTGTCGGCTCCTGGTCCTCGGTCAGGGCGCAAGCATCCAAAGACGCCGAAATCATCGATCTCCAAGGCCGGTTCGCCATGCCGGCCTTCATCGACTCCCACCTCCATTTCGCCTGGGGAAGCAAATACCTCGATGAGGTACGGTTGCGGGAAGCAAAGACGTTCGGCGATGTCCTCGATCGATTGAAGGCCTACGCGCAGGCACATCCCGACCGCGCATGGATCGTGGGCAGCGAATTCAGCTACGGCTACCCCGATCTTCCCGAAGGCGGCTTCCACAAATCGCTTCTTGATCAAGTCGTTGCCGATCGCCCCGTTTTCTTCCGTTCCGGCATGGCGCATGCCGCTTGGGTGAACAGCAAGGCGCTGGAACTTGCCGGCATCATCCGGGACACGCCCGATCCCGCAGGTGGCGAGATCGTGAGGGATGAAAGCGGTGAGCCGACCGGGTGGCTGAAGGAGAAAGCGTGGTCCACGTTTGAAGCGCTGGTCCCCCAATCCTCGCAATCCGATCTGCGATCGGCGCTGCTCTCCGCCATCAAGGAAGCGAACCGTCTGGGACTGTCGCGGGTCCAAAGCGCGGGAATGGATGACGAAGCGGTCCCCCTGCTGGCTGAGATATTCGCCAACGGTGAGCTGAGCCTGCGCTTCACGCTTTCGAGCATTGTAAATCCGGATTCGAACCTCGACGAGGTGATTGCGCGCGTCTCCGGATGGAGGGGTGCCCTCGACCCTGACTCTCTCGACGGGCGCGTCATCAAATTCTTCCTGGATGGCGTGCTGGAATCCCACACCGGCTTCATGCCTCAGGGCTATGCCGACAAACCAGGCGAAACCGGAACATGCCTGTGGACGGCAACCGCCTATAACGCGGCCGTCAGCCGCGCGCAGCGGGAAGGCTTTCAGGTCTGGACGCATGCGATCGGAACGGGTGCCATCGAAATGGCGCTCGACGCCTATGCCGCGGACGGGGAGCGCTCGCGGCAGCGCCGGCCGCGGGTAGAGCATTGCGAAATACCCACCGCGCGCGACATCGAACGTTTTGCCGAGATAGGAGCGATAGCCAGCTTCCAGCCCGCCATGATCTATCCACGCGACCAGTGGCTCGGAATGGAAGGGCTTTGGGAAGTGCGTGTCGGCTCCGCATCCCTGCCGCGGGCCTTTCCCGTCCGCTCCATCCTTGAGGCCGCGGGCGCCGTCGCCTTCGGAACCGATTGGCCCATCGTCGACCTCAATCCGCTCATTGGCATTCGCAATGCCGTGCTGCGCCAGAGCCGGGACCACCAGCCGGAAGACGGCTGGGTCCCGCAGCAGCGGATCACCGTCGCGGAGGCGCTCCATGCCTATACGCTTGGGGCAGCCTTTGCCGGCCACCGGGAAAATGACGAGGGCAGTCTGGCGGCGGGGAAGCTCGCCGACTTCATCGTCCTTTCGGATGATCCGCTGCGCGTCGAGCCGGACAGGATCGCGGACATCAGAGTGCTGCATACGATCGTCGGCGGCAAACCGGTCTGGGAAGAACGAGCGGCTTGAGACCGCGTCTTGGGGGTTGCATGGAAGCGGCGGAATTCGACTACATCATCGTCGGCGCGGGTTCGGCCGGTTGCGTGATCGCCAATCGGCTGAGCGCCGATCCATCGGTCAAAGTGTGCCTGATCGAGGCCGGCGGCAGCGACAATAGCCTGCGGGTCAAGGTGCCGGCGGGCATCCTCTCGCTCTACGGCAACCCGAACTACGACTATTGCTTCACCGGCGTGCCGCAGCCTCAGCTCAACAACCGCAGGATTCCGGTCAACCGCGGCAAGGCGCTCGGCGGATCGAGCTCGATCAATTCGATGGTCTACATTCGCGGCACCGCCGAGGATTATGACGAGTGGGCCGGGCTCGGCTGCGCCGGCTGGGCTTACAGCGACGTGCTGCCGGTGTTCAAGAAACTGGAGCGCAATCTGCTCGGCCAGGACCCACGCTACCATGGCACCGACGGCGAGTTGCTGGTCGACAATCCGCGCGATCCGAACGTGCTTTCCGGCATGTTCGTCAAGGCCGGCAGGAACGCCGGCCTGCCTGCCAACATGGACTTCAATGCCGAAAGCCAGTTCGGCCTTGGCATCTACAACGTCACGCAAGACAGGGGCCAGCGCTTCAGCAGCTTCAGCGCCTTCATGCGCCCGGTGCTCGACCGGAAGAACCTGACGCTGCTCAGCCAATGCGAGGTGATCGACCTCGTCATTGCCGAGGGCCGCGCCAAAGGTATGCGCGTGCGGCATGACGGCCAGCAGAAGACGCTCACCGCAAACCGCGAGATCGTGCTCTCGGCCGGCGCTATCAACTCGCCCAAGATCCTGATGACGTCCGGCATCGGGCCGGCAGACGAGCTCAAGCAGATCGGCATCGCGCCGGTCCTCGACCTGCCGGGCGTCGGCAAGAACCTGCAGGACCATGTCGACGGCATGATCACCGTGCGCTCCAGGAGCACCAGGACGCTCGGCCTATCGCTCGCCAACCTGCCGCGCATGGCGGCGGCGCCCTTCCAGTATTTCGCGCGCCGCAAGGGCATGCTCACCACCAACTATGTCGAAGCCGGCGGCTTTGCGAAGACCAGGCACGCGAACGGCCTTCCCGACATTCAGTTCCATTTCGTGCCGGGCTATCGCAGCCATCGCGGCAGGCTGATCGAATACGGCCATGGCTACGCCATTCACACCTGCGTGCTCCGGCCGAAAAGCGTGGGCGAAATCCGTTTGTCGCGCGACAGTTCCCGCCGCGACGTCCTGATCGACCATCGCTTCTTCACGCATGAAGATGACGCCATGGTGCTGGTGGAAGGCATCAAGATCGCGCGCCGGATCTTTGCCTCGTCCGAGCTCGACGCGGTGCGCGGCAAGGAGATGCTGCCGGGCAAGGATGTCCGCAGCGACGACGAGATCCTGGCCTATCTGCGCGCCGAGGCGCTGACCGTCTATCACCCGGTCGGAACCTGCAAGATGGGAACGGATGACATGGCTGTCGTCGATCCGGCGACGCTCAAGGTGCGCGGCGTGAAAGGGCTCCGGGTCGCCGATGCCTCGGTCATGCCGAAGCTGATCGGAGGCAACACCAACGCGCCGAGCATGATGATCGGCCAGAAGGCTTCGGAGATGATCCTCGGGTCGGCGCATCGCGGGCAAAGGTAGGGATCCCTCCACCCTTCGACGTTTGGGCAGTTCAGCGTTTGCACGCGGAACTGTCCTCAACTATTTGAGATTGCTCTCAGTGATCCTCGTCGATCTCGTCGTGCAAAAGGCCGAGGATGCGGCGCTTGAGCGCGATGAAGTCGGGCTCGAGAATCACGTCCATCGAGCGCGGCCGGGGAATGTCGACCTTGATCTCGGCCTTGATCTTGCCGGGCCGCGCCGTCATCACCAGGACGCGATCGCCCAGAACCAGCGCCTCGTCGATGTCGTGTGTGACGAAAAGCACCGTCTTCTGCTGCCGCTCCCATACGCGCAGGAGCAGCTTCTGCATGGTGCCGCGCGTCTGGCTGTCGAGAGCTCCGAACGGCTCGTCCATCAACAGGACGGCCGGGTCGTTGGCGAGCGCGCGCGCGATCGCCACGCGCTGCTTCATGCCGCCTGAGAGCTGCGCGGGATAGTGGTCGGCGAAGGGCGCAAGGCCGACCTCGTTGAGATACTGGTCGACGATCTGCCTGCGCTGCTCCGCGGGCAGCCCCTTGCGCTTCGGCCCGTATTCGATGTTGGCGCGCACCGTGAGCCAGGGGAACAAGGTATAGCTCTGGAACACCATGCCCCTGTCGGGGCCGGGCTCGATCACCTCCCTGCCGTCGACCTTGATGACGCCCGAGGTCGCGTCGTTGAGGCCGGCGGCGAGATAGAGCAGGCTGGATTTGCCGCATCCCGAAGGGCCGACGATGACGCAGAATTCGTTCTTGGCCACCTTCAGCGACACATCGTCCAGCGCCAGCACGCCATTGGCGTCGCCATAGCGCAGTGTCACGTCCTCGATGGCCATCGTGGTCCCGGCGGCATGCGCATCGACATTGGCGGAGGCCATGCCGGCCAAATTGTTCGCCTTGACGGTTTCGGTCATCACTACCCTTGATCCGGCTGCGGTTTGCGAGGATGCGTTCAAGATCAAGGTGCCCATGGCGCGACCCTTGCCCGGAGAATGCGGAATGCCGTGTCGGTGATCAGGCCCAGAAGCCCGATCGCGGCGATCGCCATGAAGATCACGTCGACCTGGAAGCCGCGCATCGCCTTGAGGCTGATATAGCCTAGGCCGCTCGATGCGGCGACAAGCTCGGCCACGACCAGATAGGTCCAGGCCCAGCCCATGGTGACGCGAAGCGTGTCGAGGATCGCGGGAAGCGCGGCCGGAAAGATGACGTGCCACACGGCTTCGCTGCGCTTGGTTCCCAAAGTGTAGGAGGCGTTGACCAGATCCCTGGAGACGCCGCGCGCGCAGTCGGAAATCATCACCAGCTGCTGGAAGAACGTGCCGAAGAAGATGACCGCTATGCGCTGCTCGATGCCGATGCCGATCCACAGGATGAACAGCGGCACGAAGGAGGTCACGGGCAGATAGCGGATGAAGTTGACCAGCGGTTCAAGCGGCGCCTGCACGGCACGGTAAGTGCCCATCCACAGCCCCAGCGGCACCGCGATCACGGATGACACGATGAAGCCCAGGATCACCACCTTGGCGCTGGTGAAAGTGTGGTAGAAAAGGCTGCCGTCGAGCGACATGCGGTAGGTCGTATCGAGCACGGTTCCGGGCGTCGGCAGGAACATGTTCGGCACGACGCGGCCATAGGACAGCAACGCCCAGCCGCCGATCACGGCCACCCACATCGCAAGCGCGAGCGTGGTTGCCGTGCCGGCGGGGATGTTGGCGAATGGGGTCGTCAGGCGTGTCCACGCCGTCCGCCTCTGTGCCATAAGATGGCCTCCGTAGATCTGAACGCGAAAACCTGGCTTCGAGAAAACGGGACCGGCCCGAATAGGCCGATCCCGGCGGTCCCGAAGGCTCACTGTTCCTTGATGAAATCGGTGTCGAGGATGGTCTTCGAGTCGATCGTCATCTTGAGCTTGCCGGCCTTGCCCCAGATGTCCTGCGCGAAGTTCACCAGGTCGGCCGCTTCGCTCTTCTGAGGCGTGCCGAAGAAGTCCAGGTTGCGGGCGCGGTCGTAGTAGCGCACGCCCTTGGCGCCGGCCGCGAAATCCTCTGGCTTCTCGAGATAGCCGCCAATGCCCTTGGCCATGATCTCATAGGCCTTGTCGGGGTTGGTCTTGATGTAGTCGACCGCCTTGTAATAGCCCTTGATGAGAGCTTTCACATCCTCGGGATGCTTCTCGATCAGGTCGCATTTGAGCGCGATCACATCGACGATCAGGCCGGGCGTGGTCGTGGAATCGATCAGCACCTTGCCCTTGCCGCCCTTGCGGACTTCGGTGAGGTGCGGCTCCCAGGTCACCGCGGCGGGAACCTGGCCGGCGATGAAGGCGGTTGCCGCGTCATCGGCGGTCATGTTGGTGATGGTGACGTCGTCCTCCGTCAGGCCTTCCTTTTTCAGGAGCACGTTGAACCAGAATTCGGAAATGGAGCCCTCGTTCAAGGCCACCTGCTGGCCCTTCAGGTCCTTGAGCGACTTGACGTCGGGCTGCGTGACGACGCCGTCGCCGCCATGGCTGTCGTCAAGCGCCACCACATATTTGAAGCAGAGCTCGTCGGAGCGGTACTTCATCAGCTCGTCGACGGTGGAGGCGGCGCCGTCGAGGTCGCCGCCGGCGACCGCTGCCATGTAGAGCGCTGATTCCTCTATGATCTTCAGGTCGACATCGACGCCGGCTTCCTTGAAGTAGCCGAGGTCACGGGCAAGAAACAGCGGCCCGTAGCCCACCCAGGTGGTCATGCCGAGGCGGATGGCGCCGGCATTGGCGGGAGCGGCAAGCCCCAGGCCCAGCAGGCCTGCGCCGACCGCCGTCATCAGGCAATTTCGGAATGTCTTCATTGTCGTGGTTCCCCATGGCTGTTGCCGGCATCGGTCCATTCAAATGGCCTGAGCCAAGCGGTGTTTTTGGCAGCCGCTCTCTTGTTATGCGTCGCCTCCCAGGCGGGCCTAGCGTGTTCTAGGCCTGCAGGAGAGCATCCGGGCCGGATCGCAAAAAGAAGTCTTTTTCTGTCTTTTGCTTCGCTGAAACCGAAGCAGCGGGTTGAGCTTGGCTAATGAGCTTGGACAGACGGCGCCGAGCGACTGCAGCTCCGGTGGCGCCGGCAGATGCGTCAATGACCGTGAGCGGCCTGCTGGCCAAAAGGGATTCTTGTAGGGTGATTACCCAATCGAAGTCGTTTTCGGGCCACCGGGAAAATCAACGGCGGCGCCAAGATGAATGGCAAATTCAGATGTTTCGAGGAGCAAGCGAGGGATGCGGCCTCATCGGCCGCATCCCGGAGATTTTCGGCGCAAGCCGCGCCCTCGGCGCGGCAAGGCGACCTAGGCGGCCAAGGCTCCCGACTTCTTCGCCGTCCAGGTGGCGATATAGTCCATCAGGCCGGGGCTGAGGCAGTCATAGGGCTCGAGCCCGATCGACTTCAGCTGGCCGCGAATGCCGGCCATGCGGTTCGGATCGACGCCGGATTCGATGATCGAGGAGACGAAGGCGGCAAAGCCCGGCGGCGACCAGCCGTCCTCCTCGAAGCGCTCGGGATGGATGAAGGACAGGCCCTTGAAGGGATGGTCGCGCTCGACCGGGCCGTACATGTGGACGCCACAGCCGGTGCAGGCATGGCGCTGGATCAGCGCCGAAGGATCGACCACCTTGAGCTTGTCGCCGTTCTCGGTGACGGTGACATCGCCGGTGCCGGCAACGGCCACGACCGAGAAGATCGCGCCTTCCGGCTTCCAGCACTTGGTGCAGCCGCAGGCATGGTTGTGGGCGATCTGGCCCTTGACCTTCACCTTCACCGGCTTGCTGGTGCACAGGCAAACCAGCGTGCCGCCGGCAAAGCTCGCGCTTTCCTTGGGCAAGCCGTTGTCGATCGAGTGATGCAGTTTCTCGGCCATTTACACTTCCTCCTGTTTGACCACCAGGCTCGCGGGCGTCCGGCCTGCGACCCGGTGGCTTTCCTCACCAGTGGGTTTGCTCTGTCTCTCTGTTCTTGCGCGATTCCGGACGGAAAATCGCGCACACTTTTCCTGGAATTGCTTCAGTAAACCACGACGCTCCTGATCGACTTGCCCTCATGCATGAGGTCAAAGCCCTTGTTGATGTCCTCGAGCTTCAGCGTGTGGGTGATCATCGGGTCGATCTGGATCTTCTTTTCCATGTACCAGTCGACGATCCTGGGCACGTC
>NZ_JAVIIR010000016.1:0-168262 GCF_033977325.1 Mesorhizobium vachelliae | reverse complement strand
GGGGGAGAAGGGAACGTCTTCGCTTACACAGGCAGGTAAACCTTCCCGGTCGTGTTCCAGAAAATGTCCGCTTCGGCCTTGGCGCCGTGCCTGGCAACGGCCGCGCGATGCGCCTTGATCAGCTCGGCGTGGCTGGTCCAGAGTTTTTCGATCGGGAAGTTCGAGCCGAACATCAGCCGATCGCTGCCGAGGATCTCGATCGCGTTGTCGATGACATAGGCGATGAGTTCCGGGTCGTTGCGGTGCGCGAAAGTGCCGAGCCCCGAAAGCTTGGCGTAGAAATTGGGCGCCGCCGAAAGCGTCCGCAAGCCGGCCTTCCAGGCCTCGGTCGTTTCCGGCTCCATGCCGGTCAGCATGCCGGCATGGGTGAGGATGAAATTCGTCCCAGGATTTTCGCCGACCAGCGTCAGCCCGTCCTTCATCTGCGCCGGGAAGAGCTGCAGGTCGAAGGAGAGGCCGTAATCCTTCAGCCGCGCCACGTTCTTCCGCACCTTGGGATCGATCACCTGGTCGGCCGAAGCGGCGAAGCGGAAGGCGGGGGTCTCGTGCCAGTGAAGCTGCATGCGTACGCCGCGCAGCAGCCTGTATTTCATCAGCCGGTCGATTTGCGGGCGGACGTCGTCGACCGTCATGTCGGCATAACCGACGATGGCGTGCGGCCAGCCGGTCTCGTCCGCCGTCTTCTGCAGGAACGCGACCTCCTTCTCGAAATCCTCCTTGGCCCAGTTGGTCTGGACATAGACGGCTTTCTCGACGCCCGAGCCCTTCTGGTCTTCGAGGAACTCCGTGATCGGATAGTCGCGGCGGATCGGCTCGTAGGGGCCGAAGATGCGCGGCACCATCGGCCCGACCAGCCAGGGCTGGTCCTTCTGGCGCCAGATGTGGAAATGCGCGTCGATGGCTTTCTGCATCACGATACCCTTTTCCAGATGGAAGCGGCCGCCGGGGCGGGGCGGGCGAGCGACAGGATGAAATCGGTCAAGCTTCCGAGCGACGAGCCGTCGACCAGATCGTCGAGCGCCGGCAGGATGGTGCTGAGGGCCGCGGTTTCCGGCCGGAAGCGCGGATCGCCCGCGAGCGGCGTCGCAAGCGACAGCCGGAAAGCGCGGGCGCTGAAGCGGCGCATCGCGATCTCCAGCTCGGCATGGCTGCCGCGTTCGAGGCCATCGGACAGGATGACGACACACGCGCCGCGCGCGAAGGCGGAAAAGCGCGGCACGGACAGGAAGGCGAGCAATGTCGGCCCCATGCGGGTGCCGCCGTCCCAATCGTCGACAAGCGCCGCGGCGCGGGCAAGCGATTGCTCGCGGTCGCGGATGCGCAGCGCGGACGTGATGCGGGTCAGGCGCGTGCCGAAGGTGAAGACCTCTGCACGGTCCGCGCCTTGCACGGCCGCGTGGGCCAGTTTGAGGTACTCGGCGGTGTGCTGCTTCATCGAGCCGGAAACGTCGACAAGCAGGAGCAGTTTTCGCGATATTGTCTGCCGCTGGCGCAGCAGCGGCGAGGGGATGTCGCCATCGGCGCTGACGATTTCGCTGAGCGAGCGGCGGAGGTCGAGCATGCCGCGCGAGCGGGTGCGCGCAGTGCGGAAGGAGCGGCGCGCGGGCAGGGCGGAGGCGAGCTTGCGGCGGAACTGGCCGAGAGCATCTGAATCGCGCTGAAAATCGCGGCTGCTCAGTTGCTCGAACGCTGAGGACAGCTCGCCGCCCTTCTCCTGGCGTGGGGTCTGGTTCTCTTCCTCGCGCGTGCCGCGGTCGTCCTTGACGCGAGTCTCGTCGTCCTCCTCGCCTTCGATCGAAGGCTTGGCGTCGCCGTGGAAATAGGCTCGGAAATGCGCCTCGAATTCGCCGCGCCGATCGGGCGAGGGGGCAAGCGTCGCGAGAGCTGCCTCGCGAATGTCGTTCATCGAGCGCGGGCCGAGCAGGGTCACGGCCTGCATGAAGCTGGTGATCCGTTCGGGAGCGATGGCGAAGGCGTGGCTGCGCAGCAGCCGGGCGAAGCCGAGGAAGGGTGCGGCGGCGCGAGGCAGGCTAGGGTCGGGTGCCATGGCATTCCAACCGTTGCGTTCCTTCGCGCCCCCCTCTGTCCTGCCGGACATCTCCCCCACTTGGGGGGAGATCAGCTATCGCCACGGCCGTCGCCAATCGCCAACGTTGCAAGAGAGGCGCCGACGGCGACGCTCCTAATCTCCCCCCTTGTGGGGGAGATGTCCGGCAGGACAGAGGGGGGCGCTGTCCCGCCGGCGCTGATCTTTCACGAGCGAACGAGGAGAAGGGCTTGAGCTCGCCCATCACGCCAGCGCCTCCTCGACAATCCTCCCCAGTTCAGGAGCGATCGCGGACAGATCCTCCTCGTCCTTGATCAGCACGCCGATGGCGCGGCGGAAGGCTTGCGGCCACGGGCTGCCGCCTTTTTCGAGGATGGTCGCCGCATTCGCCCATTCGACCGCTTCGGCAATGCCCGGCGGCTTGGCCAGGGGCCGCGCGCGGATTTGCTGCACGGCATTCGCCACCGCGCGTGCGGTCGCCTCGGCGACATCACCAGAGCGCAACATGATGATCTCGGCCTCGCGCGTGGCGTCGGGATAGCCGATCCAGTGATAGACGCAGCGCCGGCGCAGCGCCTCTGCCAACTCGCGGGTGCGGTTCGAGGTCAGGATGACGATGGGCTGCGTCGCGGCGCGGATGGTGCCACGCTCCGGAATGCTGATCTGGAAGTCGGAGAGGAATTCCAGAAGCAGTGCCTCGAACTCGTGGTCCGATCGGTCAATCTCGTCGACCAGAAGCACGCGCTCAACCGGCGCGCGAAGCACCTGCAGCAGCGGCCGTGCGATCAGGAAGCGGTCGTCATAGATGTCGATCTCGTGCTCACCGGCATGGCGGATGGCGAGCAATTGGCGCTGGTAGTTCCACTCGTAGAGCGCGTGCCCGGCGTCGATGCCTTCATAGCATTGCAGACGCACAAGCTCGCGGCCGAGCAGTCCGGCGACAGCCTTCGCGGCCTCGGTCTTGCCGACGCCCGGCGCGCCCTCGAGCAGCAGCGGCTTGCCCAGCCGGATCGCCAGGAAGATCGCGGTGGCGAGACTGTCGTCCGCCAGATAGCGCGAAGCGGCGAGGCGAGTGGCTACCTGCTCCGGCGAAGCCGCGATCTCAACGGCATCGATGCTGGTCATCTTCCCGCTCAGCCCGTGGCCTGCGCCTTCAGCGCGCGCAGGATGCGTTCTGGCGTGATCGGCAGCGTGTCGATGCGCACGCCGACCGCGTCGAACACGGCATTGGCGACGGCCGGGATTTGCGGGTTGGCGCACATCTCGCCCGGACCCTTGGCGCCGAACGGGCCGTCGGCGGAAGGACGCTCCAAGACGATGATCTCGGTCTCCGCAAGGTCACCTGGCCCCGGCATCAGATACTGGTTGAAGTCGGTGCCGCCATGGTCGCGGTTCGGGTAATAGGGCTCGGTCGTCTCGTAGAGCGCGTGGCTGATGCCCATCCAGGAGCCGCCGACCAGTTGCTGCTCGACCATTTTCGGGTTCAGCGCACGGCCGATCTCGAAGACATTCTTGACGGTCAGCACCGTCACTTCGCCGGTCTCGTCGTCGACCTCGACCTCGGCCACCGTGCAGGCATGGGCGTAGCAGGTGGAGGGCTTCATCGCTCCGGTCTCCTTCTCCGGATAGGAGCGCGGAATCAGGAACATGCCGCGCCCGGAGATCGAGCGGCCGCGCTTGAAATGCGCCGACAGCGCGACATCGAAGATCGAGATCGATCTCTGCGGCGCGCCCTTCACCTGGATGTTGCCCTGGCCGTCGGTCTCGAGGTCGGATGCGTTCACCTCCAGCTCCTCGGCCGCCACTTCCAGCATCACCTGGCGGGCTTCCTTGGCCGCCTGGATGACCGCGTTGCCGGCGCGGTGCGTGCCGCGCGAGGCGAAGGTGCCCATGCAGTGCGGGCCGGTGTCGGTGTCGGCGGTGTCGATGATGACGCGGTCGGTCGGCACGCCGATCGTTTCGGCGCAGATCTGCGCCATGATCTGCTTCATGCCCTGTCCAAGGTCGACGCTGGACAGCGTGACCATGAAGTTGCCGGTCGGCGTCGAATGGACCAGCGCCTGGGTCGGGTCGCCGCCAAGGTTCATGCCGGTCGGATAGTTGATCGCAGCGACGCCGCGTCCACGCCGGATCGCCATCTCAGGCTCCCTTCCTGTAGGAGGACATCGCCATGTATTTTTCCGCCACGGGCCAGTTGGCGGCGCGCGAGGCTTCCTGCATGCATTCGATCAGCGCGGCCCCCTCGGTCGGCTGGCGATGCGCCTTCATGTCGCCGTCGCGATAGGCGTTGATGAAGCGGAACTCGAGCGGGTCCATGCCGATCAGCCGCGCCAGCTTGTCCATCTGTACCTCCAGCGCGAAGTCGCCGATGGTGACGCCGAAGCCGCGCATGGCCGACGAAGGGGTGCGGTTGGTGTAGACGCAATAGGTGTCGATCCAGACATTCGGGATCGTGTAGGGCCCGGGATAGTGCGCGGCGCCTTTCTGCGCGCCATAAGGCGAGTGGCGCGAATAGGCGCCGGCATCGGTGTAGCCGGTCACCTTGCGGGCGACGATACGGCCATCCTTCATGACGCCGTCCTTGATCACGACCTTCTCTGCCGCGCGCGGCGAGGAGATCTGCATCTCCTCCTCGCGGCTGTAGATAAAACAGACCGGACGTCCGGTTAGCTTGGCGCCGAGGATGGCGATCGGCTCGACGATCACGTCGACCTTGCCGCCAAAACCGCCGCCGACGGTGCCGCCGACGAAATGCAGCTTCGAGCCCGTCATCTGCAGGATGATCGATGTGTTGTCGAGGGTGAAGAACATCGCCTGGGTGTTGGTGTAGCAGGTGAAGCGATCATTGCCCTCAGGCGCCACCACGCAGCCGGTGGTCTCGGTCGGCGCGTGCTCGATCGGCGAGGACTGGTAGGACTGTTCGAGGATGTGGTCGGCCTGGGCAAAGCCTGCCTCGACATCGCCGAAGCGCACCTTGCGGCACTCGCCGCTGTCATAGAGATAGTAGTTCTGGCCGTGATATTCGTTGACCAAAGGCGCGCCGGGCTTCAGCGCCTCCTCCATGTCGAAGACGGCCGGCAGCACCTCGTAGTCGACCTTGACCTTGGCGGCGGCTTCCTGCGCCGCGCGCTCGGTCTCGGCCAGCACCGCCACCACGGCTTCGCCCTTCCAACGCACTTTGCCGTCGGCAAGCACGGTTTCGTCCTCGGGACCGATCTGGATCAGGATCAGGATGGTGTAGACATTGTGTGGCACGTCCTTGGCGGTCAGCACCTTGACGACGCCCGGATGCTTTTCCGCTTCGGACGTGTCGATCGATCGGACGCGGGCATGGTGGTGCGGGCTGCGCACCATCTTCAGATGCAGCATGCCCGGGAAGTTCCGGTCAGCGAAATAGGCGGTCTTGCCGGTGACATGTCCTGGCGAGTCGAGCCGCGGGCGGCCCTGGCCGATCTCGTGCAGGCCGTCCTTGCGGACATCGGCGAAATAGTCCTTGCGCAGTTCCATGACTCGTTCCTTCAGGCGGCGTTCTGCGAGTTGGCGCGCGCGGCGGTGAGCACCGCCTGGATGATCGGCTCATAGCCGGTGCAGCGGCAGATGTTGCCGGACAGCGCCTCGACCACGTCCTCGCGGCTGGGATTCGGCGTGCGGTCGAGCAGCACCTTTGCCGCCATGATCATGCCGGGCGTGCAGAAGCCGCATTGCGTGGCGAAGGCATCGAGGAAGGCGCGCTGAAGCGGATGCAGCACGCCGCCTTCGGCGAGGCCGGCCGTCGTCCTGATGTCGGCGCCGCTGCAGGTCTCGGCCAGCGTCAGGCAGGAGAGGCGCAGTTCGCCGTCAATGATGACCGAGCAGGCGCCGCAGGTGCCCTGGTGGCAACCGCCCTTGGGCGAGGTGTCGCCGATCTTGTCGCGCAGCGCGTGGAGCAGCGTCGTGCCGCTTTCGACGAACTCGGCTTTCTCGGAGCCATTGAGTGTGAATTGGACAGGTACCTTCGCCATTCTTCCTCCCTGCGCGCCTGCCCGGATCGGCCGGACAGACGCGCGTCCCCCACGGATTAATTCGACAACAACCGGCCGAGATGGACTGGCAGGACCTCGGCGCGATACCAAGCGCTGGCGATCGGGTCGGTGATCGGCGCAATGCCTTCGCCCGCGGCGGCCAGCGCCGGCGCGATTTCCTGTGACGTGAGCTTGCAGCCGAGCAGTGCCTTCTCCGTCGCCAAAGCGCGTATCGGCCGATCGGCCATGCAGCCCAGCGCGATGCGCGCCGCAGTCACCGTGCCGTCAGTCGTGCGCTGCAGGAGTGCTGCGATGCTCAGCACCGACACCCCCTTCGGCTTGACGCGCGACACTTTCAGGAAGCGGAAGCTCTCCGCCTTGGGCAATGAGAAGCCGACAGCCGTGACGATAGAGCGGCTGGCGTCGCGGCCGGCCAGGAAAGTCTCGATCGGCATTTCGCCGTCCTCGGTGACGACGGTCGCGTCGAGCGCCAGCAGCGCCACGGCGAAATCGCCGTAAGGTGCCGGGGCGAACAGATTGCCGCCGACGGTCGCCATGTTGCGGATCGCCGGCCCGCCGACGGCGCGCGCGGCCGCCGCGAGCGTGGCGAGCTCCGGGTGACGCGCAATCGCCGCCATGGTGACCGAAGCGCCGAGCCGGACCTTGCCGCCGGAAACCATGATCTGCGAAAGGCCGGGATCGTCGACACGGATAAGGCTGGAGACGGAAACGTCGCCTTCATTGGCGGCGCGGATGACGAGTGTGCCGCCGCCGAGATAACGCGTGCCGGCGGCCTGCAGCGCGGCGTTGGCGTCTTTCACGCTCGAAAAGGTCCGCAGCGCAAGTGACATGGCGGGCTCCCGTCAGCTCTGGCCGGTGAAATGGGCCTTCAGGGCGTTGAAGCCGCCCTGGAAGACGTTGGCACCCATGCCCTCGGCCAGCTTGTCGGCTTCCTCGGGCGCCGCGTCGAAGCTGGCCGTCCATTCGGCATAAGTACGGTTGCCGTCGGTGATACGCCGCAACTGCAGCGTCGCCTTGTGATTGGTGAGCGGTTGCGGCGTCTCGAGGATCGAATAGCTGACCAGGAAATTCTCATCCGAGAAGTCGAGGAGCTTCTCGCGCAACTTTGCGCCGCTGACCAGCGTGAAGTTGCGCACGCAGCCGATCGTGGTGGCGTCCTTGCCGTCCTCGATATGGCTTTCCACCATGCGCGGATGCCAGCTAGGCAGGCCGTTGAAGTCGCGGATGCGCGCCCAGACCTGCTCGACCGGTGCGTCGATGACGCTGGAAATGGTGACTTTCGCCATAGACTGGTTTCCCTTGCAAAGATCGGGAGCAGGCTAGGGCGAGCGGCGGGCCGGCGCTTATCAATGCGTCTTAAGTGCGTATCAACCAGTCGGAAAAACCGGCGCGTCGATATTCAGGTGAGGCCGGCCTGACCTCAATTTCAACGCACCTCAGGCCGTCGCCCTCGCGGCTTCGCGGTAGAGTGTCGGCGGTACGCCGACATGGTCGCGGAAGAAACGCGAGAAATTGCCCTGGGTGGTGAAGCCGAGATTGCAGGCGACCGAGATCAGCGGCTCCTGCGACCACTGCAGCCGGCGCACGGCTTCCTCCATGCGCAGCGTGTTCCAGTAGACGTTCGGCGTCAGGTTGGTCTGCTCTTTGAACAGCGCGAAGAAATGCGGCCGGGAAAGGCCGACCGAACGCGCCACGTCATCGAAGGAGATGCGCTCGCAGACATTGGCCTTCATCAAGTGGATCGCCTTGCGGACGCGGAAATCGAGCATCGTGTTGATGCGCGCGCGGGCCGCCTGCGGCGATGAAGCATCCGCCGCGTCGAGCACGCTGTCGATGAAACGCTCGATCTCGTAATTGGCGACGTCGTCGATGCTCTCATTGTCGGTGAGGTGATCGAGCAGGTTCGCCGCCGCCTGATGCAACCAGGGCTCCAGCGCGATCGCAGCCTGCGTGAACAGCGGCGCCGACGACGGCAGGTCGCGGCGCTGGCGCGCCCAGTCGGGGTCGATGTAGAAGGCGAGGAAAAGGCCGGGCTTGCCGTCGTGGGAGAGGGCGTGGCTGTGCGGCTGAAACGAGTTGATGCCGGCCGCGGTGTCCGGTCCAAGCCGCACTATCTCGCGGCCGATGGTCATTTCGCCTGCCGTGCCTTCCAGCCAGATGATGAGATGCGCCTCGCCATGAGCATGGGTGACGAAGTCGTTGGCGACATTCAGCACGGAGACATGTCCGAACCGGCCCCAATAGAGCCTGATCGCGTCCGTCATGGGTATCGTTCCTCCCGCAGGCGACTGGCCTCCCTTCGCCTGCCCAAGGATAGTGCGGCTGGGGTGAGGCTGCGTCAAGGCGGGCAGGCGCGGCGGACCTTGCACTCAAAGCGCCTGGATGGATTTTCAGACTGAGCGATAGGGGCGACATTCCCCTTCTCCCCGTGGGGGAGAAGGGGAGGTTGCGCTCAATCGCTGCGGCGGAAATTGCGGATGCGGTCGAACAGCACTGCCAGGATGATCGCGCCGCCGATGAAAGTGCCTTGCCAGAAGGCGTTGATGCCAAGCAGGCCGAGGCTGTTGCGGATCACCTCGATCAGCGCTGCGCCGACGATGGCGCCGATCGCGGTGCCGACGCCGCCGGCGAGATTGGCGCCGCCGATGACGGTGGCGGCGATAACCTGCAGTTCCATGCCGTTGCCGAGATTGGTGGTGACGGCGCCCAGCCAGCCGGTCTGGATGATGCCGGCAAGCCCCGCGGAAAGCGCCGAGATCATGTAGACGGCGACCTTGATCTGCTTGACGGGAACACCTGTCAGCGTTGCCGCGTGCTCATTGCCGCCGATGGCGAAGATGTGCCGGCCGAACTTGGTCCAGCGCAGGATGAAGCCGGTGATCAGCGCCAGGATGATCATGTAGAGCACCGGATTGGCGATGCCGAAGACCCAGGCGCCGCCGCCCAATGCCAGGAGCTTCTGATGGTCCGGTCCGAACTGGAACACCACCGTGTTGTTGGACGCGACCATGGCAAGGCTGCGCGCCACCGACAGCATGCCGAGCGTGACCACGAAAGGCGGAAAGCCGAGATAGGCGATGAGCACGCCGTTGAAGGCGCCGACGACCAGCGCGGTGGCGATCGAGGCCAGGATGCCGATCTCGATCGAATAGCCGGCATGCATGGTGACGGCTAGCACCATCGAGGACAGGCAGAGCACCGAGCCGACCGACAGATCGATCCCGCCGGTGATGATGACGAAGGTCATGCCGAGCGCCACGATGGCGGTGAAGGTGACGTTGCGCGTGATGTTGAAGAGGTTCTTCGACGTGGCGAAGGAATCGGTGGCGACGGACAGGAACAGGCAGGCGAGGATGACCGCGATCACCACCCAGAAGGTCTGGTTGGAGAAGAGCCGCGACAGGAAGGTGTGCTGCTTCTGCGCGATCGTCTGGTCAAGGGTGACTGCCATTATCGACCTTTCCTGAGGCGTGGACGCCCGATCCACGCGGCTACGCAACCTGTTCGATGGCGCCGGTGATCAGCCCGGTGACTTCCTCGGGCGAGCTCGAGGCGATTTTCTTGTCGGCCACCTTGCGGCCGCGCCGCATGACGATGACGCGGTCGGCGACGTCGAACACATCGGGCATGCGGTGGCTGATCAGGACCACGGCGATACCCTGGTCGCGCAGATGCCGAATGAGGTTGAGCACCTCGGCGACCTGCCGGACCGAGATCGCCGCCGTCGGCTCGTCCATCAGCACGATCTTGGCCTGCGACAGCATGGTGCGGGCGATCGCCACCGCCTGGCGCTGGCCGCCAGACATCTGCTTGACGAGGTCGCGCGGCCGCGTTTCGGATTTCAGCTCGGCGAAGAGCTGGCCGGCGCGCTTGTACATCGCGCCATAGTCGAGGATGCGGAATGGTCCGACGCCCTTGCACAGCTCACGGCCGAGATAGACGTTGGCCGCGGCCGTCAGGTTGTTGCAGAGTGCGAGGTCCTGGTGGACGATCTCGATGCCGTGCTGGCGCGCGTCGGCGGGCTTGTGCATGACAAGCTCCTTGCCATCCAGTTGCATGGTGCCGTGGCTCGGGCGGAAATTGCCGGCGATCATCTTGACCAGCGTCGACTTGCCGGCGCCGTTGTCCCCCATCAGGCCGACGACTTCGCCGGCTTCCAGCGAGAACGAGACGTCGTTGACCGCCTGGATGGCGCCGAAATGCTTCGAGATGTTGGCGAGTTCGAGAACCGACACCAGCCTTAAGCCTCCCCATTTATCACACAGCGGTCGCCGACCTGATTGGCACCGATTGCGTCTTGCGTCGTCCATTTCCTCCCGGACGAACGCGATGCACGCATTTAGGCAAATGCGGACAGGGGCGTCAATCAATTGTCAGACGATTAATTTCGAGACTCGACGAAAAATCGGTTTTGTAGGACAAATAGGAATTGACGCTGGCGAAAAGCCGATATTAGCTAAGTCCCGGAGGAAGACTTTGCTCCTCGCCCGTCTATCGGCGGAGGGCGGGCAATGATGTGACGGTCTAGGATCCGGCTGCGCCAGTATTCGGGCAAGCGGATCGGCAAATGCTTGTCAGCCCGGCCCAGGCTACGAACATCAAGAGATGCTCGTCAGGTTCTTGTGCATCCGGTCTGATCAGTGTGGCGGACACGCGGTGTCCGTCTGTTTCAAGGGAGGACTGATATGAGGAAAACACTTTTGCTTGCCGCCGTCGCCGCCATGGCGTTGGGCGCCGGGCCGGCTTTGGCCAAGAAACAGCTCGTCATCGTGGTGAAAGGTCTCGACAATCCATTCTTCGAAGCCATCCATCAGGGCTGCGAGAAGTGGAACAAGGAAAACGCCAGCTCGGAATATGAATGCTTCTACACCGGCCCGGCATCGACCTCGGACGAAGCCGGCGAAGCGCAGATCGTGCAGGACATGCTGAGCAAGCCCGACACGGCGGCGATGGCGATCTCGCCGTCGAACGCGCCGCTGATCGCGCAGACGATCAAGAGCGCCAATCCGTCGATCCCGATCATGACGGTCGACGCCGACCTTGCCAAGGAAGACGCCGCAGTTCGCAAGACTTATCTCGGCACCGACAACTACCTGATGGGCAAGAAGATCGGCGAGTACATCAAGAAGGCCAAGCCGAATGGCGGCACGATTTGCACCATCGAAGGCAATCCGGCGGCCGACAACATCCTGCGCCGCGCGCAAGGCATGCGCGATGCGCTGTCGGGCAAGGAAGGCCTTGCGGCGCTGAAGGGCGAGGGCGGCTGGACCGAAGTCGCCGGATGCCCGGTGTTCACCAATGACGACGGCGCCAAGGGCGTGCAGGCGATGACCGACATCCTCGCCGCCAATCCGAAGCTCGACGCCTTCGGCATCATGGGCGGCTGGCCGCTGTTCGGCGCCCCGCAGCCCTATCGCGACCTGTTCAAGCCGATGGCCGACAAGATCGCCAAGAACGAGTTCGTCATCGGCGCCGCCGACACGATCGGCGACGAGGTGGCGATCGCCAAGGAAGGCCTGGTGACCGCGCTGGTCGGCCAACGGCCGTTCGAGATGGGCTACAAGGCGCCCTCGGTGATGCTCGACCTCATCGGCAACAAGAAGGTCGACGATCCGGTCTTCACCGGCCTCGACGAATGCACCAAGGAAACGGCCGACACCTGCATCCAGAGATAGGTTCCGGCCGCATCCAGAACCAAGTGTCAATAGGGGCGCCTGCTAGGCGCCCCTATTTTTCCGGTGCCGGTGTGCGCGATCGAGCAGGCAGGGCGCCTCCCGTTCAAATCTTCTGCTTCACCCCGTCCTTCGAAGGCATCAGGTCGACGGCGTTGAGCTTGCCGATATGGGTGGCGAGCATCGGCACATATTGCTCGGCGGGACCTGTGGCGAAGGCGGTCGCGAAGGAATTCTTGGTGGCGTTGCCGAGCGGGTTGGCGATGCCGGCCGCACCCGCCATCGATTCCAGATAGGTGAGATCCTTGAAGGCATTGGCGATGGTGAATTTATGCGCGTCGCGGTCGCCCTCGAGCGTCCAGCGCATGAAGGTCTGGTAGAAGCCGCAATCCATGCGGCCGTTGCGGATGACGCTGTCGAAGCGCGCCGGCGAGATGCCGACCTTCTGCGCCAGCGCCAGAGCCTCCGAATAGATCGCCGCGTAACCGAGCGAGACGAAGTTGTTGAGCAGCTTCATGCGATGGCCGTCGCCGGTGTCGCCGATGTGGACGATGCGACCGGCCCAGGTCTCGAGCACCGGCTTCAACCTGGCGAACACCGCGTCCGGCGCGCCGACCATGGCGTCGAGCGTGCCTTCCCAGGCCTCCTTCGGCGTGCGGCTGAGCGGGGCGTCGACATAGTCGACGCCTAGCGCCTTGAGCTCGGCGGCCAGGGCCACGGTCGAGACCGGATCGGAGGTCGAGCAATCGACGACCACCGAGCCCTGCTTCAATCCTTCCTTCAGCCCGCCGGGACCGCGGATGATCGCCTCCACCTCACGCGAGCCGGTGACGCAGATGAAGACGATGTCGGAGGCAGCGGCCACCTCGCTGGACGTGGCCGCTTCCCTGGCGCCGCGTCCCAAAAGGTCTTCCGCAGGCTTGCGATTCTTGCGGCCAAGGAAGGTGAGCGGATAGCCCTTGTCGACGATGTTCTTGGCGATGCCGTGCCCCATCAGGCCTAGGCCGATGAAACCGATGTTCTCGCGGGCAGCGGTGGTGCTCATGTCGTCTCTTCCCTTGTCTGTCGTGGCGATGGGCGCCCGCGCGGCGGGCAATTGCCGAGAAGGTTTTCGCGGATCGCGGGTGGCGGGCGATTGCGGAATACCATATTGTCTGACAATACACATAATTCCCCAGCCTTGTGGAGAGTAAAATGACGAAGCGGATCATGTTCACCGGCGGCAGCGGCAAGGCCGGCCGGCATGTCGTCGAGTATCTGGTCGAACATGGCTGCCAGGTGCTCAACATCGACACCAAGCCGCTCGACAATCCGAAAGTGCGCACCTTGATCACCGACATCACCGACAGTGGTCAGGTGTTCAACGCGCTGTCGAGCTATATGGGCCTGCACGAATTCGATCCGTCGCTGAGGGCCCAGCCGGTCGACGCCGTGGTGCATTTCGCGGCGATCCCGCGCATCATGATCACGCCGGACAACGAGGTGTTCCGCATCAATGCGATGGGCACCTACAATGTCATCGAGGCGGCGGTGAAGCTCGGCATCCGCAAGATCATCATCGCCTCCTCGGAGACGACCTACGGCCTGGTCTTCGCCAATGAGCCGCGCAATCCCACGCATTTCCCGCTCGATGAGGACTATGACGTCGACCCGATGGATTCTTACGCGCTGTCGAAGATCGTCAACGAGAAGACAGCGCGGGCCTTCGCGCTGCGCAGCGGCGCCGACATCTATGCGCTGCGCATCGGCAACGTCATCGAGCCGCATGAATATTCGCTGTTCCCGAAATGGTTCGCCGATCCCGGCTTCCGCAAGCGCATCGCCTGGAGCTATATCGACGCGCGCGATCTCGGCCAGATCACCTTGCGCGCGATCGAGAAGGACGGCCTGGGCTACCAGGTGTTCAACGCGGCCAATGACGATACCTCGTCGGACCTGCCGACGGCGGAACTGCTGAAGCGCTTTTATCCGGGCGTGCCGGTCAAGGCCGAGCTTGGCGAATATGAGACGCTGCTTTCGAACCGCAAGGCGCGCGACGTGCTCGGCTTCCGGCCGCAGCACAGCTGGCGCAAATACGTCAAAACGGCCTGAGGCGACGCCAAACGCCCGTTGATCTGTGCACATCTGCGCAGCTTGTGGCAAAGCGGGCTTGCCGTGCTTGACAGGCTCTGAAAACGGGACTTTCTGGACCTATGCGGGACGCGAAGCCGAACAACGAAAAAAGGCCGACGAAGACGGCGGCGGCCGCGGAGCGTCCGGCCGGCGTCCGGCGGGCCGACGCGCCACGCATCCCGGGCGCCAGCGTGCACACGTCCTTGGCCAGCGAGATCGGGCTGCGCATCGTGCGCGGCGACTACCCGCCGGGCACCATCCTGCCCAATGAGGCGAAATGGTCGGAGACCTTCGACGTCAGCCGTTCGGCCGTGCGCGAGGCGATCAAGATGCTGATGGCCAAGAGCCTGCTGGCGTCGCGGCCGAAGATCGGCAGCTGGGTCGAGCCGAAGGAACGCTGGAACCTTCTCGACCGCGACGTGCTGTCCTGGTACGCGACGTCGCCGGATCGCGAGGTCTTCCTGAGGACCGTGCAGGAGTTCCGCCATATCATCGAGCCGGAGGCGACGGCCTTCGCGGCGATTCGGCGCACCGACGAGCAGATGGCCGAGATCAGCCAGGCCTGCCGCGAAATGGGGGAAGCGACCAACCTGCAGGAGCGAACCCGCGCCGACACGCGCTTCCATCTCGCCATCCTCAGGGCTTCCGGCAACGACCTCCTGGTACCGCTCGGCGTGCTGATCGAATCCGCCTTCGACCATCTCTTCACCTATACGACACGCGAACTGGACGATCTGCATTATGCCCAGAAGCTGCACGAGGCGATCGAGAGAAACATCCGCCTGAAGAGGCCGGATGCGGCGCGCAACGCGGTGCGCAAGCTGCTGGCCAACACCGACGAAGTGATTCAGTCGCGTTAGGTCTGTCGGGGCGTCATCAGACCTGAAGCTTAATCCTGCTTCCCGCGGCCGAAGGCGACACGCAGTTCGTCCTTTGCCTTTTCCAGCACCCTCTTGCGCTCGTCAGGCAGGTTCTTGCCGGCGCGGTTGATGTAGAAATTCAACATCGACATGGCGGATTGGAACGGCTCGGCCTTGCGGCGATCGCTGTGCTCGGCCGATCGCTTGAGCGAGGCGGCGATCTTCTTGGCGTCGTCGGATTCAAAGACGTGGCGCTCGAGATCCAGCGCGTCGCTGTGCTCGGTCACGTCGGCCGACCATTTCTTCTTGGCGGTCATGGCGAAACTCCTTCCTGGAGGCAAAACTCCAGGGGATGAGACGGGTTCCAGCCTCTGGAGTCACCGAATTGTGCGTCGTGGCGCTGCTCGGCTCGGCAAATGCGCCGATAGTGGAGGCCGAGCCGCCGACTTCGGGAACAGCGGACAGGAACGCCTTGACCACGATCTCCAGCAATGCAGCGCTCCCAGGCATAGACAGCACTTATGCCTGGACAAGGTTGGCCATTTCCGTGTTGTTGGCGACCATAGGGGGCGTCGGCATGTGGGCGGTGGTTGTCGTCCTGCCAGCGGTCCAGGCCGAATTCGGCGTCGATCGCGCCGCGGCCTCGATGCCTTACACTGCGACCATGGTTGGCTTCGCGGCCGGCAATGTGTTGGTCGGGCGCGCCATCGATCGTATCGGCTACTGGATCCCGGCGCTTGTTTCCTCGACGGCGCTGGCTGCCGGATTCCTGCTGGCGTCGCTGTCCAGTTCAATCCTGCAATTCACGCTCGCTCAAGGCTTGCTGATCGGGTTGGGGACGTCGGCGATTTTCGGACCGCTGATCGCCGACATCTCGCACTGGTTCAATCGTCGGCGTGGCGTTGCGGTGGCTGCGGCCGCTTCCGGCAGCTATCTCGCCGGAACGGTCTGGCCGGCGATCATACCGCCGCTGATGCGGGCGGAGGGCTGGCGCTTCACCTATCTGGCAATCGGCATCGCGTGCCTGGTGACGATGGTGCCACTGGTTCTGATGCTGCGCCGTCCTGCTCCAGTGGTTGTGGCGGGCTCGCCAGGCACGCGCCTGGTCCAGCCGATTGCATTGTCGCCAGCGGCACTTCAGATGCTGCTGGTGATAGCTGGTCTAGGCTGCTGCGTAGCGATGTCGATGCCGCAGGTGCATATCGTCGCCTATTGCATGGACCTCGGCTATGGCGTCGCGCACGGCGCCGACATGCTTTCGATCATGATGGCCGCCGGCGTCGTCAGCCGCCTCGCTTCGGGATTCGTCGCCGATCGGATCGGCGGTGTGCGGACCTTGCTGATCGGCTCGGTGCTGCAATGCCTGTCGCTGTTCTTCTACATTCCCTTCGATGGGCTCGCCTCGCTCTACATCGTCTCGCTGGTGTTTGGCCTGTCGCAAGGCGGCATCGTGCCTTGCTATGCGATCATCGTACGGGAATACATGCCCGCCAAAGAGGCCGGCCAACGCGTGGGCATCGTCATCATGGCGACCATTTTCGGCATGGCTATCGGTGGCTGGATGTCGGGTTGGATCTATGACCTCACTGGTTCCTATTCGGCCGCCTTCCTGAACGGGATCGCCTGGAACCTGCTCAACATACTGGTGATGGTTCTGGTGTTCTGGAAGGCAAGACGCGGCGGCGTCGCCGTGGCCTGACGAACTCGCGCCGGCGCTTTTTCCAGGAAGACGCCTCGGCTTGACAACAAATCGCGGCTGCGCGACGCCAAGGCTAAAGCGCGTCGCGATCTTTCAGATTCGCTCTCTGCGCTTTAGGTTATTGATTCTGCGCATGTCTTTGTCCCGAAACCGGTTCCCACTTTCGGGAGACATGCTTCAATGAACGCGGTACAGGCCTGCGAGATGGCGACACCAAGGTCAATGGCATTGCAGGCGCGCAGCGGGCGGGATTTGCCGCGCGAGGCTTGCCCTTGACCAGGCCGCGCTCCCGCCGCGGTGGCGGCCGTCCGACGATCGCCGATGTGGCACGCAAGGCCGGCGTCGGCGCGATCACCGTATCACGCGCGCTGCGCGAGCCGGGACGGGTATCGGAGGACCTTCGGCGGCAGATACAGGCCGCGGTCGACGAGCTCGGCTACGTGCCCGACCCGAATGCGCGCGCGCTTGCCTCGGCGCGCGCGGAGGTGTTCGGCGTGCTGGTGCCCTCGCTCACCAACAACGTCTTCGCCGAGGTGGTGCGCGGCATCTATGACAGCCTTTCCGACAGTCCGTTCCGCATCCAGATCGGCAACACGCACTATTCGGGCCTCGAGGAAGAGCGGCTGCTGCAGGTCTTCGGATCGCAACGCCCGGCGGCGCTGATCGTGGCCGGCATCGACCAGACGCCCAGCGCACGGCGACTGCTGGAGAATGCCGGCTGTCCGGTGGTGCAGGTGATGGAGACCGGGCCGGATCCGGTCGACATGATGGTCGGCTTCTCGCATTTCGATGGCGGCAGGACGGCCGCCGAGCACCTCCTTGAAGCCGGATACCGCAAGATCGGCTTCATCGGCGCCAGGATGGATCCGCGCTCGCAGCGGCGCCTTGCCGGCTATCGCGCCGCCATGGAGGCCGCCGGCCTGTTCGATCCGCGGCTGATCACTACAACGCCGGTGCCGTCAAGCGTGACGCTCGGGCGCGAACTGTTCCGCGATGCGCTGGCCAAGATGCCGACGCTCGACGGCGTGTTCTGCAACAATGACGATATTGCGCTCGGCGTCCTGTTCGAATGCCATCGCGCGTCCATCGAGGTGCCCAAGCAGATCGGCATTGCCGGCTTCAATGATCTCGACATGATGCAGGTGTCTTTTCCCTCGATCACCAGCGTGCGCACGCATCGCTATGAAATCGGCACCCGCGCCGTCGCCATGGCGCTGGCGGCAATCGCCGGGAACCGGCCGGAACAGCGGATCGTCGACCTCGGTTTCGAGCTCATGCGGCGCGAGAGCACCGCGCGTTAAAGCATGTCTTCGAAAGTGGGAACCGGGCTGCGGCGGAAACACTGAACCGACCGCTGCGCACTGTTCCTCGAGGCGCTCTGAAGAACACGGAAAAATGACGAGGACAGCGCTTTACAGCCTCATATGGTAGCGCTACCATTTGTCTGTAAAATCGACATCCGGCGGGATTAGGGGTCTGTTTATTATACATAAGCAACAGCTTATGCTTGTTTATTATGTATAATATGATAGTTTTCTGAATGTCCGGGAGGGCGAGGGAGGAGAAGGCTGGGCGATCCACGGTTGCCCGGCAAGCGTCTCGGTTCGGCAGGAGGGTGCCGCCGGGAGCGTCAGGACTTCATAGTTCAGCAGATATGCAATTGGGAGGAATACCGATGATCAAGTCACTCGTTGGCGGCGTCGTTGCCGCCACTGCTTTCGTCATGCTCCATTCGGCCGCAATGGCCGCCGGACCGGAAATCGTCTCCGGCCCCGCCGCGCAGCCCGACTGCTTCGCGCCCTGGTCGGCCGACACCAAATTCTTCAAGTTCCCCAAGAAGGAAGGCCCGTTCCGCATTGCCTTCTCGAATGGCTATATCGCCAACACCTGGCGCATCCAGATGGTGCAGACGGCAAAGGCCTATGCGGCGCAGCCGGACGTGAAGTCCAAGATCAAGGAATTCAAGGTCGTCTCGACCGGCGAGGACGTGCCGGCGCAGATCTCGGCGATCAACAACTTCATCGATTCCGGCTATGACGCGATCGTCACCGACGCGCAGAACCCGACCGCCTTCGGTCCGGTCATCAAGCGCGCCAAGGAAGCCGGCATCGTGCTGGTGGCCTTCGACAACATCCTCGACACCAAGGACGCCATCAACGTCAATGTAGACCAGAAGGGGCTCGGCGAATTGTGGGCCAAGTGGCTGGTCGACAAGGTGCCGAACGGCGGCAAGATCCTGGAAGTGCGCGGCGTCGCCGGCACCTCCGTCGATACCGACCGCCACAACGGCATCCATGAGGTGCTGGACGCTTCCGGCAAGAAATGGAACGTGACCGAGGTCGCCGGCAAGTGGGATGACGGCGTGGCGCAAAAGGTGACCGCGGATGCGATCGCGACCAACGGTCCGTTCGATGGCATCACCGGCCAGGGCGGCGACACCGGCATCGTGCAGGCGATGATCGACGCCAAGCATCCCTTCGTGCCGTTCGGCGGCGAGACCGAGAACGGCTTCCGCAAGTTCTGCGCCCAGCATTCGGCCGACGGGCTAAAATGCACCTCGGCCGGCTCCGGCCCGGCCCAGGTCGCGGTCGCCATCAAGACCGCGATCGCGGCGCTGGAAGGCGAGGTGGTGCCGCAGGAAGTGAAGCTGCCTTTGGCCGTCGCCTCGGACCCGAACATGAAGGAAGGGACGGATTACTTCCCGAAGGAGTCCGACAATTTCTTCGTCGGCAATTCCTTCCCGACCTGCGGCATCAATTTCAGCGCGCAGGAAATCATGGGCCAGACCAAGGAAAACCAGTAGTCTTCGGATCGCTGGCCGGCGCCGCGGTGGGCCGCGGCGCCGTTCCCATGAACATTTCGGAGGGCCGATGGACGGTGCGGTTCCGCTCTTCCGCATGGAAGGCATATCCAAGCGCTATGGCGGCGTAAGGGCCCTGGAAAAGGCCGATCTTGAAGTTGCCGCCGGCAGCATCCACGCCATTCTCGGCGAGAACGGCGCCGGCAAGTCGACGCTGATCAAGATCATGGCGGGTGTCGTGGCGCCCGACGAAGGCCGCATGACGCTGGACGGGCGCGAGGTGAGTTTCGCTTCGCCGGCCGCGGCCAATCAGGCCGGAATCGTCTGCATCTTCCAGGAACTGTCGCTCATCCCGGAATTGAGCGTCGCCGACAACATCGTCATCTCCGATCCGCCGAAACGCTTCGGCATGATCGACCGCAAGGCGCAGCGGCAGATCGCTGAAGAAGCGCTGGCACGCGCCGGCGCTTCCGACATCCATCCCCGCGCCCTGGTCAAGGACCTGCCGCTGTCGCGCCGGCAGATGGTGGAGATCGCCAAGGCGCTGGCCCGCAAGCCGCGCATCCTGATCCTCGACGAAGCCACCTCGGCGCTGACGGCAGCGGATGTCGCCAAGGTCTTCGAGGTGCTGAAGCGGCTGCGCTCGGAAGGACTGGCGCTGCTCTACATCTCGCACCGCATGAACGAGATCGCAGAGCTCGCCGACCATTGCACTGTGTTCCGCAACGGCCGCAATGTCGCGAGCTACCCTGCCGGTTCGAAGAGCGACAATGAGGTGGTCGAGCTGATGATCGGCCGCGAATACAGCCACATCTTCCCGCCGAAACCCGCGGCCGCTCCAGCCGCCACGCCGGTGCTCGAAGCGCGCAATCTCTCCTGGGCCGACCGGCTGGACAATATTTCGCTGAACGTCAGGGCCGGCGAAGTCGTTGGCCTGGGCGGTCTCGACGGACAGGGCCAGCGCGAATTGCTGCTTGCCTTTTTCGGCGTGCTGCGCGGTCTGCGCGGCGAGGTGCTGATCGACGGCAGGCCGGCTTCCATCTCCAGCCCGCGCGCCGCCAGCGACGGCCGCGTCGGCATGGCGCTGATCCCCGAGGATCGCAAGACCGAGGGGCTGATGCTGCCGATGACGGTGCGCGAAAACCTCTCCTTCGCGGCGCTCGACCGGCTGGCCAAGGGCGGCATCATCGATCGGGCCGCCGAGCAGCGCCTGATCGATGACATGGTCGGGCTGCTGGCGATCAAGACGGCGGGACTGGACATTCCGGTCGGCGCGCTCTCGGGCGGCAACCAGCAGAAGGTCGTCATCGCCAAATGGCTGATGCGGCAACCGCGCATCATCCTGCTCAACGATCCGACGCGCGGCATCGATGTCGGCACCAAGCAGGAGATCTACCAGCTGATGCGCAAGCTGGCGGATGCGGGTGCGGCGATCCTGTTCTATTCGACCGACTATGACGAACTGATCGGCTGCTGCGACCGCGTGCTGGTGCTCTATGACGGCAGCGTCAAGCGCGAGCTGGTCGGCGCCGACATCACCGAGCACGCGCTGATCGCCAGCGCGCTCAACATCCATGGCGAAGGCGCCGACACGAAGCAGGGAGCGGGCGCGTGAAGGATTGGCGCTACTTGATGGCCGAGCAACGCGGAACGCTGCTGGCACTCGGCATCTTCATCGTCATGTTCATCATCTACACGACGAACCACCCCGCGGGGTTCACCGCCAATGTCGTGCAGACGGCAGCCAACAAGGGCGTGCTTCTGGCCTTCGTCGCCATGGCGCAGACTCTGGTGGTGATCACCGCCGGCATCGACCTGTCGGTCGGCATGGTCCTGCTTCTCACCAATTGCCTCGCTTCCTGGGTGGTTGTGGGGACACCGCTGGAGACCACGCTCGGCGTGATCGCGGTGCTGGCGGCGGGACTGGTCTGCGGGGCGATCAACGGCGCCATCGTCATCTACGGGCGCCTGCAGCCGATCGTCGCCACGATTGCGACAGGTGCTGTCTATTACGGTATCGGGCTGCTGCTGCGGCCGTTTCCGGGCGGATCGGTCAATGAGGATCTGGCCGACGCGCTGACGGGAAAGCTGTTCGACGTGATCCCGACCTCGCTGGTGGTGCTGCTCGTCGTGGTGCTGGTCATCTGGGTGCCGTTCAGCCGCTCGGAGTTCGGCCGCGCGGCTTACGCCGCGGGCTCGTCGGAAACCGCGGCCTATATGTCGGGCGTGCCTATCGGGCGCGGCAAGTTCCTCGCTTATGCCTTGGCAGGTCTGCTGGCCTCGGTCGGCGGCCTGTTCCTCACCTTCTTCACCTATACGGGCGAGGCGGCCTATGCGAGCGGCAATTCCTACACGCTGTTCTCGATCGCGGCCGTCGTGCTCGGCGGCGTTTCGCTGTTCGGCGGCAAGGGCAGCGCCATCGGCGCGATCTTCGGCGCGCTCGCCTTCCGCACCATCGGCGACCTCTTGTTCGTCTTCGACTTCGATCCGCTCTGGCAGCCGCTGTTCCAGGGCGTTATCCTATTGATCGCGGTCAGCCTCGGCGCTTTCGCGCTGTTTAGGGTACGCAACCGGCTGGAGTGGTTCCTGTGAGCGAAACAACGCTTGGCGGCATCGCTGGCCGCATGCCGAAATTCATCCGCCGCGCCGACCCGGCGGTGCTCACGGCCTTCGCCTGCATCGTCATCCTGCTTTTGCTCGGCAGCCTCTATTCGCGCAGCTTCCTTTCACCGGAATATCTGTTGCAGCAGTTGAAGGTCGCGTCCTTCCTCGGCGTCATCGCAACCGGCATGATGCTGGTCATCCTGCTCGGCCAGATCGACCTCTCGGTGCCATGGGCCGTGGCCGCCGGCGCCATGATGGCCTGCGCGGCCGCCGCCTACGGGACGGTCGGCGTTGCCCTGGCTATCCCTTTCGGCGTCCTGTGCGGCGTGGCGATCGGCATCGTCAACGGCATCGGTGTCGCCTATCTGCGCATTCCCTCGATGATCATAACCTTGGCCACCAATGCCGTCGCGCAAGGGCTGATGGTGGTCTACACGGGCGGCTTCTCGCCACAGGATTCGGCGACGGCGGCGATGCGCTATCTGGCGACCGGCTTCACCATTCCGGGCGTTCCCAATGCCGTCATCATCTGGGCGCTGATCGGCGCGGCGATGGTCTTCGTGCTAACCCGCACCAGCTTCGGCCGCGCCGTCTACGGCATCGGCAACCGCGAGCGCGCCGCGTATCTTTCCGGCATCGATACGCGCCGCATCGTGATGATCGCCTTCGCTGTCTCCGGCGGGCTGTCGGCCTTTGGCGGCGTGCTTCTGGCTGGCTATGCGTCCAAGGCGGCGCAATCGATGGGCGATGCCTATCTCCTGCCGTCGATCGCCGCCGTCGTGCTCGGCGGCACGTCGATCCTCGGAGGGCGCGGCTCCTATCTGGGCACGGTTGCCGGCGTGATCCTGATCACGCTATTACAGTCCATCCTCTCGGTCATGCAGATGCCGGAAGCGGGACGGCAGATCATCTATGGCGTCGTCATCGTCGCCATGCTTCTGCTCTACGGGCGCGCGCCGGCAAGCCGCTGACCGTGGATGAGGCGAGCGCAATACCGCAGATCCGGGAGTTTTGCATGAACGATCTTCGGATGGCGCCGGCCATCGTCGTGATGGGTGTTGCCGGTTGCGGCAAGACGGCCGTCGGCGAGGCGCTCGCCAAGGCTCTCGGCGCCGACTTCATCGAAGGAGACCGGCTGCATCCGCCGGAGAATGTGGCGCGCATGGCGCGCGGCGAGCCGCTGACGGACGCGCTGCGCGCGGGCTGGCTCGACGCCATCGGCGAGCGTATCGCGAGTTCCGCAGCCGGCGGACGGAAAGCGGTGGCGGCGTGCTCGGCCCTGAAACGCAGCTACCGCGACCAGCTGAGCCTCTTCTGTCCCGGCATAGTCTTCCTCTATCTGAAGATCGATCGCGAGACCGCCTGGCGGCGGGTCGCCAATCGCAAGGGCCATTTCATGCCCGCAAGCCTGGTCGACAGCCAGTTCGCCACGCTGGAAGAGCCTGCCGCGGACGAACGGGCCGTGACGGTCGACGGAACGCGAAGCGTCGCCGGGATCTTGAAAGAGATCATCGAGCGGGGTCGGTGATTTTCAGCATTCGCACCGGACAGGGGCTTCAGGTCCCGTCGTTGCCGACCGCGGTCTCGGTTGGCCATTCGGTCAGCCTCGTGGCGCTCGACCAGGCCATCATCTGCTCCGGGCAGAGTTTGAGCGTTTCCAGCATCTGGTCACGCTTCGACAGGACAAATCGCGCCTGAACGACGAGGTTCTTCCCAGTCGTGTCCTTGGCAGGCGATGTGGAAGTCTCTGGACTCGCGCTCAGCTCGCGGACGATCGCCAGATAGTGGCGAAAGGGGACCGTCTCGATCATCGCCATATGAAACAGCGCGGCACCCGCGCGCGCGGCGAAGTTTGCCGGCGCCGAAGCGAGGTGGGTCCAGCCGCGCTCGCCCATGGCGGCCTCGGTGAAGGCGGAGCCGGCATAGATGGTGTTGGTCATCAGCACCACGCCGTTCGCCTTCAGCACCTTCTGGATGCGCGTGGTGACCTGATAGGCGTCGGTGCGCTCAAAGACGATCCGGCTTTTCAGGAAGCGGTTCTCGACCTTGACCAATGGTGGGTTGATCACGCGGTAGCCGAATTTGCTCGGCGAGAAGCCGTGATACTGCGCGCTCACCTGGTGGGTATCGACACCGGCCTCGTGCAGGGCACGCTTGCCCATGATCGTCTGAGCCATGAACTGGTCGCACCATATGATGGCGCCGCGCCCGTTGCGCAGGGCTTGTTGCAAAGCCTCGAGGCCTTCGAGCCGGATCGCTGGCGACCAGCGCCAGCCGGCGACGAGATGCGCCGCAAGCGCCAGCCGCCGGCGGTGAACGGCGGCGAGTTGCGCCTCGAACATGCTTTTCGTGTCGACGGCATTGCCGAGCACGGCCTTCACAGCGACGTCGTAACGGGCGAACTCCTTGCGGAAGTGGCGCTTGCGCCTGAGCCTGGACACCCAGCCACAGATGGGTCCCCACCAGGAGACCGGCACCAACGCCGCGACGCCGAGATAGAAACAGGACAGCAGGCTCTCGCGCAGGTCCCGATTGGTGAAGCGGCGCTGCTTCCCAGGGCGGATGACCTTGCGGCTGAAGAAGCGAACGGACTCGTCTCGCTCCGGCACCGCCACGTCGGCAGTGATCTCGGTGTGATAGATGTCGTTCGACGTCGGCTGCCGGCTGGCCTTGCGGGAATTGCCAAGCCAAGGCAGCCTCATGCGTCAGAGCCCTGTTTCATCCTCCAGCCGCTTTACTGCGTCCGCAGTAGACTGGCAATCGAGGGCGGCCAGTCGGGGTTGGCGGCATGTCGTTTGGCGCAATTGCGGGCGCAAGGTTGCGGCGAAGCGGCCATGCCTGGCCGCTTTACGCTTCCTCGAATTGCTTCAGATCTGAGACGTGAGCTCGGCCGGGAAATCGTCGTTGTCGGCGTCGCGCATGGCGGCGAGGCTGCGGTTGTCGAGCACCTCGGCGATCGCCTGGCGCACTTCCAGCATCATGTGGCGAACCTGGCAGGTGGCCTCGTCGCAATCCTCGCAGCGCTGGTATTGCGTGCGGCTGGCGCAAGGGATCGGCGCCAGCGGGCCGTCGAGCACGCGCACGACATGGCCGATCTTGATCTCGGAAGCGGGCCTCGCGAGGCGATAGCCACCTTCCTTGCCCTTGCGGCTTTGGACGAAGCCGGCATTGCGCAACTCGCCCAGGATCGCGTCCAGGAATTTCTTCGGGATGTTGTTGGCGACGGCGATGTCGTTGACGAATGCAAGCTGGCCAGCCGGCAGGCCGGAAAGATGCACGAGGGCCTTGAGGCCGTATTTGCCTTTTTTGGTCAGCATGCCCGATTCAATTCATCAAACCCCAATAGCCTGCATCTGGCGGTTGTTTGTGTGCAAATCATGACAGTTGACCGCCTGGCCCAATGATTTGCCCGGCAGCTTAGGCACAAACGCGTTGATTCTTCGTAACGTTTTTCACGTTGGGGGCTGGGATTTCCCCTGCGAACTCATGCAATCCCGCCTCAATGAAGAAAGCCGGCAAAGCCGGCTTCCTTGCTCTTCCTGATTGTGCAGCTTTTTCAGCGGCTGCCATAGGCCTGATCGAGCAGTCCGCCGGCGGCGAAATGCTCTTTCTGCACCTTGCCCCAACCACCGAAGACGTCCTCGACGGTCAGCAGCCGGACATCCGGGAAGTCGGCCTTGTGCTTGGCGGCCACCGCCGCGTCGCGAACCCGCAAGCCGTTCTCGGCGGCGATCTCCTGGCCGTCGGCCGTGTAGAGGAAGTCGAGATAGGTCTTGGCGAGATCGCGGCTGCCATGCTCGTCGGCGACCTTGTCGACGACCGCCACGGGGAACTCGGCCAGCAGGCTGACGGAAGGCGTGACCTGCTCGAATTTGTCGTCGCCATATTCCTTGCGGATGCCGCGCGTCTCCGACTCGAAGGTGATCAGCACGTCGCCGATCTCGCGCTGGACGAAAGTGGTGGTGGCGGCGCGGCCGCCGGTGTCGAAGATCGGCACGTTGTTGAACAGCTTGGTGATGAATTCCTTCACCTTGGCGTCGTCGCCCTTGAAGGCTTCCTTGGCGTAGGCGGTGGCGGCGAGATAGGTGTAGCGCGCGTTGCCGGATGTCTTCGGGTTGGGGAAGATCACCTGCACGTCGTCGCGCACCAGGTCGTTCCAGTCCTTGATATGCTTGGGATTGCCCGCGCGGACAAGGAACGAAGGCAAGGAATAGAAGGGCGAGGCGTTGTCCGGGAAATCCTTCTGCCAGTCGGCCGAGACGAAGCCCTTCTTGACCAGGAAGTCGACATCGGTGACCTGGTTGAAGGTGACGACATCGGCGCCGAGACCTTCGGCGATGGCGCGCGCCTGCGCCGAGGTGCCGGCATGCGACTGATCGACGGTGACGCCGGGGTGCTTGGCGATGAAGGCTTTGTTGATGTCGACGAACAGCTCGCGGCCGACGTCATAGGATGCATTCAAAAGCTTGTCGGCTGACCAGGCTTGGGAGGACGCAAGGAAGAGACCGGCGGCGGCTGCGATGCCGAGCAATAGACGCTTCATGAAAACAGGCTCCGAGGAAAATAGTTGCTGCATGGTAACGGTGACCCCCGTGCGCGACGAGACATGCGAGCTGATGAGACAGCGGCATAGCGAGAAAAGATATCGCCGAAACAGTCGGTTGTTAGGATTTCTTTTCAGGGAGAATCCTGTCTTGCCCAGGCCTGGAAGCAAAAAGATTGCATCCCGGCGCCATGGCATATACATATGCCATATACAAGGAATGCTGCCATGACCCGACACCGCCATGCAACGACGCCGCCGAAGGAAGCAAAACTGTTCCGCAACAACCGCAGCCAGGCGGTGCGGATTCCGGTCGAGTTCGAACTTCCCGGAGACAAAGTCCTGATCAGCCGCGAAGGTGATCGCCTTGTCATCGAGCCGGTTCGTAAACCTGGTCTAGCCGCACTGCTTGCCCAATGGGCGACAGAACCCCCGCTCGATCCCGCAGATGATTTCCCTGAGATCAACGATAGCCCTGTCGAATCCGAGGACATATTTTGATGCGGTTCATGCTCGATACGAACATCATAAGCGACATGATCCGAAACCCGGCCGGCAAGGCCGCCGGCGCAATAGCACGTGAGGGAGACGATGCCGTGTGCACCAGTATCATCGTCGCTTCGGAGCTGCGGTATGGCTGCGCCAGGAAAGGATCGGCCAAGCTGCTCAAGAAGATCGAGGAACTGCTGGCCGAGATTCCTGTCCTGCCGCTCGATGTGCCGGTTGATGCCGAGTACGGCGCACTTCGCGCCGAACTCGAAGGCAGGGGTGAGACCATCGGCCACAACGACCTTTTTATCGCCGCTCACGCCTGCGTATCAGGCACCACGCTGGTAACAGCCAACACGGCCGAGTTCGCTCGCATCGGGAAGCTGAAGATCGAGAACTGGCTGGAATAGCGCTCGGCGCGACGATCAAGCCACCGGAAAAAGCTTCCAGCGCCGCGGCCTGAAGGCCACGCGGCTCTTCTGCGCCGCGGGATGGTCGACCGGCAGTTCGATCTCGACGCGCTGGCGCTCGCCGCCGACCTCGAGCTCGACGCGCCTGGTGCCGGCAACGCGGCGGCTTGCGGCGACCGTGCCGGCGATGCAGCCGCTGCAGCCGTCGAGCAGGTCGACGTCATGCGGGCGGAAGTAGAGGACCGCCTCGCCGGACGGCGCATGCGGCGCCGAGAGCCCGATCGGTCGGTCGGCGATCCAGACCTCACCGTTCTCGACCTTGACCGGCAGCGAGCTCGACTCGCCGATGAAGGAGTAGACGAAGGGCGAGTTCGGGGTGTCATAAATATCGTCGGCGGTGCCGACCTGCTCGATGCGGCCCTGGCTCATGACCACGACACGGTCGGCGAGCTCCAGCGCTTCTTCCTGGTCATGCGTGACGAAGACGGTCGTGTGGCCGGTGCGATCATGGATCTCGCGCAGCCACCTGCGCAGCTCGCGGCGCACCTGTGCGTCGAGCGCGCCGAAGGGTTCGTCGAGCAGAAGCACCTTGGGCTCGATCGCCATGGCGCGCGCCAAGGCCACGCGCTGGCGCTGGCCGCCGGAAAGCTGCGCCGGATAGCGTTTTTCCAGGCCCGACAGCTGGACGAGGTCGAGCAGCTCAAGCGCCCGTCGGCGGATTTCCTGCCCCGAAGGCCTTGCGGCGCCGTGCCGGACCTTCAGACCGAAGCCGATGTTGTCGGCAACCGTCATGTGGCGGAACAGCGCGTAATGCTGGAAGACGAAGCCGACATTGCGCTCCTGGATCGATTTCTGTGAAGCGTCCTCGTCGCCGAAGAAGATTTTTCCCCGCGTCGGCCGCTCCAGCCCGGCTATCAACCTGAGCAGCGTTGTCTTGCCGGAGCCGGACGGACCCAGCAGGGCAATCAGTTCACCCGATTTGATATCGAGCGAGACGTCATGGAGCGCCGGAAACCGCTCAAACTCCTTGCGCACGTTGACGACGCGAACTTCCATACAATTCCCTCGGTTCGTTCATGCTGCCGTTATCCCCAAAACGCCCGGCATTTCTGGCGGCAGCTATTTCTTCAGTGTCCGCGCGTCGCGGCGATCTCGGCGCCGTAGCGCATCTCGAGAAGTGTTTTCAAGACCAGCGTGACCAGCGCCAGGCCGGCGAGCAGCGAAGCGACCGCGAACGCGCCGACGGCGTTGTACTCGTTGTAGAGGATTTCGACATGCAGCGGCATGGTGTTGGTGAGGCCGCGGATGTGGCCCGACACGACCGAGACCGCGCCGAACTCGCCCATGGCGCGCGCGTTGCACAAAAGCACGCCGTAGAGCAGTCCCCATTTGATGTTGGGCAGCGTCACATACCAGAAGGCCTGCCAGCCGCTGGCACCGAGCGAAAGTGCTGCTTCTTCGTCGCCATTGCCCTGTTCCTGCATCAGCGGGATGAGCTCGCGCGCGACGAAAGGGAAGGTGACGAAAACGGTTGCCAGAACGATGCCGGGCACGGCGAACAGGATCTGGATGCCATGTGCCTTAAGCCATTCGCCGAGCAGGCCTTGCGCGCCGAACAGAAGTACATAAACCAGGCCCGAGATGACCGGCGAGACCGAGAAGGGCAGGTCGATCAGCGTGGTCAGGAAGGCCTTGCCCTTGAACTCGAACTTGGCGATCGCCCAGGCGGCCGAAAGGCCGAAGACGAGATTGAGCGGCACCGAGATCGCCGCCACCAGCAAGGTCAGCTGGATGGCGGAGCGCGTGTCGGCATCACCAAGGGAGTGGAAATAGGCGCCGACGCCCTTGGCGAAAGCCTCCTTGAACACGATGATCAGCGGCAACAGCAGGAAGATGCCGAGAAAGACGAGGGTGACGGTCGTCAGCGTGATGCGGACGGGGCGGCTTTCCGTGACTGCTGCCGAGCGGCTCTCGTGGTGCGGCTCGTAGGACTTGATCTCGGGATCAGCCATAGCGCTTGCGGCTCCATGTCTGCACGAGGTTGATGACCAGCAGCATCGCGAAGGACAGCGCCAGCATGATCGCGGCGATCGCGGTCGCCGCCGGATAATTGTACTCCTCGAGCCGGATGACGATCAGAAGCGGCGCGATCTCGGATTTGTAGGGCAGGTTCCCTGCGATGAAGATGACGGACCCGTATTCCCCGACGCCACGCGCGAAAGCGAGCGAGAAGCCGGTGATGATGGCGGGCGCGAGACCGGGCAGAAGCACGCGAGTGATGATCTGGAAACGGCTGGCGCCGAGCGTCGCTGCAGCCTCCTCGACCTCCTTGTCGAGTTCTTCCATGATCGGCTGGACGGTGCGCACGACGAAGGGCAGGCCGATGAACACCAGGGCTACGATGATGCCGAGCGGGGTGTAGGCGACCTTGAGGCCGAGCGGCATCAGCAATTTGCCGAGCCAGCCCGTCGGTGCATAGAGCGTGGTCAGCGCAATGCCGGCGACGGCGGTGGGCAGGGCGAAAGGCAGGTCGACCATCGCGTCGACAACGCGGCGTCCCGGGAAACGGTAGCGGACCAGCACCCAGGCGACCAAACTGCCGAACACGACGTTGACGGCCGCGGCGATGAAAGCGGTGCCGAAGCTGATCTCAAGCGCCTTGAGGGTGCGCCGGTCGGTGGCCAAAGTCCAGAAGTCGGTCCAGCCCAGCGCGGCCGAACGCCAGATCAGCCCTGAGAGCGGGATGAGGATGATGAGCGTGAGGTAGGCAAGCGAGAAGCCGAGCGTCAGTCCGAAACCCGGAATGACACTCGGCTGTCTGAATCGCCACCCCGCGTGAGCGGGTGCTGTGGTCATGTCGTCCTGATCTAAATCCTACTGGGCCGGCTTATAGATCTGGTCGAATATACCACCGTCGCCGAAATGATAAGGTTGTGCCTTCTTCCAGCCGCCGAATTCCGGGTCGTCGATGCTGACCAGCTTGATCGCAGGCAGCTTGGCGAGGTCCTCGGCAGGAACCAGTTCGGGCTTGGCCGGGCGATAATGGTTCTTGGCGATGATCGTCTGGCCTTCCTTCGAATAGAGATAGGAAAGATAGGCTTCGGCCACCTTGCGCGTGCCCTTGGCGTCGACATTGGCGTCGACGACGGCGACCGGCGGCTCGGCCAGGATCGAGGTCGGCGGGTAGACGATGTCGAAATTGTCGGCGCCGAATTCGTCGAGCGCCAGATAGGCGTCGTTCTCCCAGCCGATCAGCACGTCGCCCAGGCCCTTCTGGGCAAAGGTGACGGTCGAGCCGCGCGCGCCGCTGTCGAGCACCGGGGCATTGGCGTAGAGCTTGCCGACGAATTCCTTCGTCTTGGCCTCGTCATTGCCGTCATGCGCATTGGCGTAGGCCCAGGCCGCCAGATAGTTCCAGCGCGCGCCGCCCGAGGTCTTCGGGTTCGGCGTGATCACCTGCACGCCATCCTTCACCAGATCGCCCCAGTCGTGGATACCCTTGGGATTGCCCTTGCGCACCAGGAAGATGATGGTTGAGGTGTAAGGCGCTGAATTGTTTTCGAATTTCTTGCGCCAGTCGGGATTGATCTTCTTCGACTTCGAGACGATGGCGTTGATGTCGCCTTCGAGCGCCAGGGTCACCACGTCGGCATTGAGGCCATCGATAACCGCACGGGCCTGGGCGCCAGATCCGCCATGCGACTGCTGGATGGTGACCGTCTCGCCGGTCTCGGCCTTCCAGTGCGCGGCGAAGGCCTCGTCATAGGCCTTATAAAGCTCACGTGTCGGATCGTAGGACACGTTCAAAATGGTCGTATCGGCAAACGCGAAACCGAGCGTGCCGAACTGGACAGATGTGGCGACCAGCGCGCCGAGCAGTTTCCTGAAATGAGGTTTGGTCATTCCCGCCTCCGTTGAACTGCTGCGAACTCTAGCGAGTTTATAGAATTTAGATGCATTGAATGTTGCCTTTTTCACCTCCTCGAAGCAATTTTTCGCCGTGATTGGACTGGCTGAGGAAATATCTTCCTCAGTCCTGACCCGCGGCTCCTCATCAGCCGAGCTGATTAGCAACGTCGAGATCAGGGCAAGCCTGGGCGCGCCTTAATTGGCGGTGATTGGAAAATCGAAGCGCTGTTTGGGGAACGGCTCTTTGGCCAGGGTAAAGTGCCACCATTCGCGCGCATAGTTGCGGAAACCGGCGGCACGCATGGCGGCCAGCAGCATCTTGCGGTTCGCCGCCGCTTCGGCGGGAAGAGGGCGGTGCGCTGTCTCGCTCATAGGATCGAAACAGTCGAAACCGGCGCCGAAGTCGAGCGTCCCGCCGTCCGGCGCGCCGCAGGCGGGATGGATGGTGCTTTGCTTGCCGGGATCGGCGATGGCGAGATCGACCGTCGAGCCGCGCGAATGGCTGGACAACTCGCCGATATAGCCCTTGGCGATGAGATCGCCGCGTTCGACCGTCGGATACCATTGCCGATCCGACGGTCCGCCTTCTCCGGTCCACCTGACCATATCGGCGACGGCGCGCGCCGGGCGGTAGCAGTCGAAGACGACCAGCGTCAGGCCCTTGGCGGCCATTGCCTTCTGCACGCCGGAGAGCGCCTCCGCCGCCGGCGCGGTCAGAATGCAGACCGGCGCGTCATAGCCGTCGACCTTGCGATGCAGGAAGTTTTCGTCGCCGGCGTAGCGGATATCCTGGCGGATGGTCGGATCGATATCGGCCAGCCGGACGAAGCCGGCGGGGAGGGGATCGGCAAGGGTTGGGGAGGAGATTGCGATCAACGCGGTTAGCGTCGCGAGGAATGCTCCCGACATATGATTAAGAAGCGCAATCTTCTGAATCGCTTGGCGCGTTCTACTCAACGAACACCTTCACGCTGGCCGCGCGTCCGGCTGCGTCGATCACCGTCAGCGTCGAATAGCCGGTGCCGTCGGGTTGCCAGGTCGCGGTGCGGCGGCGGTCGATGCCGGCGAGGGGCTTGCCGTTGGCCAGCCAGCGGAACGGCGCGCGGCCGCCTTGCAGCTTCAGCACCAGCGGCGTGGCGTCGGCGGAATTTGTGCCGAGGTCGACGCGCGCGCCATTGGGCGGAAAGACGATGGTCGGTGCCGGCTCGGTGGCGGTGGCCTGCACCAGCCCGTCGGCGCCTGCGCCGAAGCGGGCGAGCGTCACCGGCAATTCCTCGCGCTTGGGATTGAAGACGCCCGGCGGCCGGCCGGGCAGCGGCACGCCGGCAAGGCCGGAACGGACGAAGCCTTCGAACAGGATGGGCGCCGCCGAGACATAGCCCGACAAGCCGGGGATGGGGCTCGCATCGGCGCGGCCGACCCACACACCCAGGACATAGCGGCCGTCGAAACCGACGGACCAGGCATCGCGATAGCCGTAGGAGGTGCCGGTCTTGTAGGCGATGCCGCGTTGCATGGCGCCTTCCGGCGGCTTCACGCCGGACAGGATGTCGTTGATCTGCCAGGCCGCCTGGTCGTCGAGGATGGTGGCGGTGGTGCGTTCGGCATTGGCCGGTTCGGTGCCGTCATGCAGCGTGTGCATCTTGCCGCCATTGGCGAGGCCCGTATAGAGCTGCACCAGGTCGCGCAAGGTCACGCCGACGCCGCCAAGCCCGATCGCCAGGCCCGGCGCCTCGTTGACCGGCAGGATCGGGTTGACGCCTGCCTGGCGGAAGCGCGCCGTCAGCCGTGCCGGACCGACGGCGTCGAGCACGCGGATCGCCGGCACGTTGAGCGACAATTGCAGCGCCTGGCGGATCGAGACATCGCCCTGGTAGCCCATGTCGAAATTCTTCGGCCGGTAGCCGCCGAAATCGGCCGGGCTGTCTTCGATGATGGTTTCCTGCGCCACCAGCCCCTGTTCGAAGGCCAGCCCATAGATGAAGGGCTTCAGCGTCGAGCCGGGTGAGCGCACTACCTTGGTCATGTCGATCCAGCCGGAGCGGCTGGCGTCGAAGAAATTGGCGGAGCCGACCTCGCCGAGAATGTCGCCAGTGCGCGCATCGGCCATGACCATGGCGACGGAAAGTTTTGGCCCGAGCTTCCTGGCGGCATCCCTTGCCACCTGTTCCAGCCCTTGCTGCACGCTCTTGCGGATCGTGAGCTGCAGCGGCTTGCCGGGCTCAGCCTTGGGCAGCATCGCATAAGAGGCGTGCGCGGCCAGCGCAGGCAACTTGCGGCGCAGGCCGGAAACATCGTCGAGCGCGGCCCGCGCGGCTTCGCGTTCGCCGAGCAGGCCGGCCGAGACCATGCGGGTGAGCACGCGGTCGCGCGCCGCATGGGCGATGCCGAGATTGCGGTCGGGCCGGCGCTTTTCCGGCAATTGCGGCAGCGCCACGAGGAGGGCCGATTCAGAAACGGTCAGCCGCTTCGGCTCCTTGCCGAAATAAGCGAGCGATGCGGCGCGCACACCTTCGAGATTGCCGCCATAGGGCGCCAGAGTCAGATAGCGTTCGAGGATCTCCTGCTTGGTTAGCCGCCGCTCGATCTGGATGGCGCGCAGCATCTGCTTGAGCTTGGAGCCGAGGCTGCGGCTGTCGCGCGGCTCGATCAAACGGGCAAGCTGCATCGACAAGGTCGAGCCGCCGGACACGATATGGCCGCTGGTGACGAGCTGGCCGGCGGCGCGGCAAAGCGCCAGGACGTCGACGCCCCGGTGATCCCAGAAGCGCTTGTCCTCATAAGCCGCCAGCATGTCGACGAACTGCTTGTCGACCTGGTCGAGCCGGGTTTCGAGCCGCCAATAGCCGTCCGGCGTGGCGAAGGCGCGCAGCAGCTGGCCGTCGCGGTCCTGGACCTCCGTCGAGACCGTCTGCTTTGCCGGCAGGGGCGGCGGGAAGGCTCGGTCGAGTTCCCAGAGCGCGGCGATCGAAAGCGCAGCGAAGCTGGCGAGGCAGGCGCCTGCGACGGCGGTGCGTTTGAGAATTTTTCTGGAGAGCATGGTGCTGCCCCTCATCCGCCTGCCCGTCCTTCGCAGCAGCTGCGCTGCAGCTTCGGAGGGTGAACCGGTACCTTCTCCCCATCTGGCGACAGGGAGAAGGGAGATACACGCGACGTCTTCATCGCTACTGCGCCTTGACCTCCATCACGCCGGTGGCGGTGCGGGCCGAGTATTGCGGCCGGTACATATCCTCCACCGTCGCCGCCGGATGGGCGTAGGTGCCCGGCGTCACGGCGCGAACGACATAGGCCAAGGTGATGTTGCGGTCGCCGTCGCCTTCATTGGGATTGAAGGCGGCGACGAAGCGGTCGTCGCGGAACTCCAGATGCGCAGCGTCGGTCTGCGCCAGCCAGGAGAAGTTCGACAATTGCGCGCTGGAAACCAGGCTCGGATTGTCGATCTCGAAGCCGGCCGGCAACAGGTCAGTGATCAAGAGCCGCGACGGCCATTTGTTCTGCTCATAGATCTTGAGCACCACCACGTAGCGCTCGTTCTGCCTGGCTTCGGTGACGTTGGCCTCGGTGCCGTCGAGCTTGTAATAGGTGCGATCGATGGTGAAGCCATCGCCGCCGGCCGGCAGCGGATCGACCGGCGCGGCGACCGCCGTCACCACTGCCTGCAGCGGCGTCGCGCCGGTGTTGGCGATGGTGAGCGGGCTGTCGACGAGCGCGCTGCCGGCGACCTGGTCGGAGTAGCCGCCCGAGTGCGGCGCGCCGTTGACGGAAAGCGTGATGGAATCATTGCCTTCCTTCAGCGCCCGCGCGGCAAGCAGCATCCAGGATTCGTCCTGCGTGCTCGTCCAGCGGGCGTCGGCGCGTGCCACGCCCACCAGCCTGATCAGCTGCGGCATGATGCTCGGCACCGGCTTCGATTCCGCCGCCAGCGCCAGCATCGCCGCGCCGTCACGCAACCGCGAGCCATAGTCCGAGCGATACCAGTCGTAGTCAGTTTCCGACTGCGCCAGCCTGAGCGCCGTCTGGAAGGTGGCTTCTGAACGCTGCGTGTCGCCGTAGAGCGCCAGGCTTGCCGCCAGTTGGGCGACCGCCATCGGGCTGGAGAAGGCTTCGAGCTGCGTGTCGGCGTAATAGCGCAGATCGCCGATCGAGGCCTTCTTGTTGCGGGCAAGCACATAGAGCGCATAGGCGATCTCGCTGCCGCGATCCTGGACGCTCTGGTCGTAGCCGAGCGAGTTCTGCAGGTTGTTCAGCGCCTGGTTCATGGCAAGCGCCGGCACATCGTATTTCTGCTCGCGCGCCCGGGTCAGGAACTCGGTGACATAGGCGTCGAGCCACAGGTCGCCGGAGCCCGGCCCCCAGAGGCCGAAGCTGCCGCTTGACGACTGATAGGAGAGCACCTTGTAGATGGCGTCCTGGATGCGGCCATGCAGGTCGGGGTCGCTCTCAATGCCGATGCTCTTGGCCATGTCGTTGACATAGAGCAGCGGCATGGCGCGGCTGGTGGTCTGCTCGGCGCAGCCATAGGGATAGCGGTCGAGCGACATCAGGAGCGACGGCACGTCGAGCGCGGACGACTGCGAGACGCCGACGCTGACCGAGGCGCCGTCGAGCACGCTTGCGGCAAGCAGTTCCTTGTCGACGCGCAACGAGCCGCCATTGGGCTTCAGGTCGACAACCATGCGGTTGGTGACCGGAAGCTGCGCCGGGCGCACCGGCAGATAGAGCGTCTGCTCGACTTCTGTGCCGTCGGCATGGGCGAGCTTGACGGTGACGGAGGCGTCGCCCGCGGTCTTGGCGACCAGCGGGAAGCTGAGCGACTGGCGCTTGCCTTGGGCGAGCGTCAGCTTCTCGGGCAGGGGCTTGTCTCCGGTCGACAGGTCGCCGGTCGTGGTGACCGAGAGCGCATAGTCCCCGGCCGGGCCATCGGTGTCGGCGATGTCGAGGCGCATGGTCGCCGCATCGCCCGGCGCCAGGAAGCGCGGCAGGCCGGCGGTGATCACCACCGGATCGCGCACGATGACGTCGGTCTGGGCATGGCCGACCGCATCCTTGGTCCAGGCGACGGCCATGACGCGCACGGTGCCGTTGAACTGCGGGATGTCGAAATCGACGCGCGCCTTGCCGTTGGCGTCGAGCTCGACGGGGCCGGAGAAGAAGGCGACCAGCTTTTCGGTCGGCGGGCTGCCTTGCGCCTGCATGTTGGCGCCGTCACCGCCGGTGCGTATCTTGCCCATGGTGCCGAGCGAGCCGTCGATCAGTCGCCCGTAGAGGTCGCGGATCTCCAGCCCCAGCATGCGCTGGCCGAAGAACCAGTTCTCTGGATCGGGCGCCTTGTAGTTGGTGAGGTTGAGGATGCCGACATCGACGGCCGCCACCATCACATAGGCGTTGCTGCCAGCCTGGGCGCCGTTGACAGCGACCGGGATCGACAGCTGCTGGCGCGGCACGGTCTTTTCCGGCGGCGTCAGGCTGACCGCCAGCTTCTTCGAGCCGGGATCGACCGACAGCCATTGGATGCCGATGGCGCGGGCCGGCATGCGCGATTCCTGCGCGTCGCCGGGCCGGAACAAGGTCGCCGTGACATAGGCGCCAGCGCCCCAGTCGTCGCCGACGGGGATGTCGACGGTGCTGCCGCCGGCCGGCACCGAGGCGGTGACGGTCTTCAACAGCTTCTCGGCGCCGATGGTGACCAGAAGTTCGCCGGCAAAATGCGGCGAGACCTTCAGCTTGGCGACTTCGCCGGCGGCGTAACTGTCCTTGTCCAGCGCGATCTCCAGGCCGTCGGGCGTCTCGGTGGTGGTGGAGGCGACATACCAGCCGGCGTCGAATTCATAGCTGGTCGCCGGACCGTCCGGATCGGCTGTCTCGACTTCGAGCCGGTAGCGGCCCCAGTCGACGGGCAGCGCTACGGTCGCCTCGCCATCGGCTTTCAGGTCGATGGCGCCATTGGCGACGGCCTTGGTGAGGTTCACCGCCTCGTAGTTCCAGGAATTGTTGGAACGGTACCATTGATAATTGCGCTCGACCTTGACCAGCGACCATTGGGCGCCTTTCAGGTCCTCGCGCTTGCCGGTCGGGTCGACGGCGATGATGCTGAACTTGGCGGTTCCGCCCTGCGGCACCTCATCGCCCTCGAAATCCGGACGAATGCCGATGACGTCGCGCTGCGGGCGCACGCCGATGTCGAGCGAGCGTTCGACGGCGCGGCCGCCGGCCTCGCGCATGCGCACGGTGACCTTGGCGTTGACCAGCTTGGTGGTCGACGGCAACTGGTCGATCGTGATCGGGAAGGTGGCCTTGCCGTCGTCGCCGACGACGGGAAGGTTGGCGAGAGGCGTCACGGTCGGCTCGCTCGACTGCTCGTCGGCCAGGCCGAATGTGAAATCCTTGAAGCTGTCCCAGCTGCTGGTGGTCGACAGCGTCATCTCGCCTTCCAGCGCAAGGCCCGCGGCCGGCGCGCCATAGAGGAAGCGGCCGTCGACGGTGGCGTTGGCGGTCTCGCCCTGGGCGATCTCCTTCTTGTCGGCGGTCAGGTCGAATTCGATGCGATCCGGCACGAAGTCTTCCACCAGGAACATCTGGCTGGCCACCGGCGCCTGCTTGGGATCGGTGTAGATCGACACAGTCCAGGTGCCGCGCATGGCGTTGGCCTCGAGCGGCAGGTCGACGGCGTGGCCGCCGGCGGACTCGCCATTGCTGATGATGCGGCGGTTCTCGACGCCGTCGGGACGGGTGAAGATGAAGGTGAGCGGCAGGTTCTCGACCGCTTTTGCCGCGCCGTCGCGGGCAAGCGCCGCGACGTGAACGTCCTCGCCGGCGCGGTAGATGCCGCGCTCGGTCCAGGCATAGACGTCGAGCGCGCCCGGCGAGGCGCGTCCCTCGACGCCGCGATCGGACAGGTCGAAGCCGGCCTTGCCCATGTCGAGGAAGACGAAGTCGTTGTCGCCCTGCTTGGCCATCAGCACGGCCGGCACCATGCCGTTTTCGCCGCGGGTCAGGCCGGCGTTGAAGACGGCGTGGCCCTCGGCGTCGGTGGTCGCGGTGCCAAGAATCTCGTTGTTCTTGGCAAGCAGCGTCAGTTCGGTGCCGGAAATCGGCTTGGCCGAGCCCAGCGAACGGGCAAAGACGTTGAGGCCGTCCTGGCCGGTATAGGTGGAAAGGCCGATATCGGAGACGACGAACCACTGGGTGGCGCGCGAGCCGTAATCGTCGCTCTTGTCGTCGACAGCTTGCGCGGTCAGCACGTAGACGCCGGGCTTGCGCTGCGGGATCGCCTCATCCACCGGAAACGAAGTGGTAACCTCCTTATTGAGATCATTGGCGATATCGAGCGTGCCCGACCAGACCGGCGCGCCCATCTGGTCCGAAATGGTGGAGATGTCGTAGCCATCGAGCTGATGCAGGAACTGATAGCCCGACAGAAGCTGGGCCAGCGAACGATCGCCGATGCGGTAGAGCGTCATCTTGGCGGCGTTCATGTTGACGGTGACGACCGGAATGCCGCGGCGGGCGCCGGCCGGCAGCACGAAGCTGTCGCCGGTGAAGCGGGCGGACGGAGCGCGGTCCTGGACGTAGATCGACAGCACGACGGGCGCGGCGATCGTCTCGCCGATCGCCGCCGGCAGGCCGGCGCGGAAGGTCACGTCATAATGCTGGCCGTGCTCCAGACCCTCGACGCAGATCTGCTTGTCCTTGGCTTCGACGGCCTTGGGCGCGGCGTTGTCGACGGTCACGAACTGCGCATAGTCGACGCCAGTCTTGACCAGTTCCTCGGAAAACTGCGCGCAGATGCGGGGCGAGGAGGAATCGGCATCGACGGTGTGCTCGATGACGCGGAAGCCCTTGCGCGCCTTGAGGTCGGCATAGTCGGCCTGGACGGCCGGCGAGTTCACCAGCGCAAGGCTCGCCTCATAAGCCTGCAGCGAGGGTCGGTAGAGATCGCGCTTGTCGAGCCCGGCGCCAAGCAGCGCCAGGGCCTCGGCGCGGGTCTTTGCAGTGCGCACCAGCTTGTAGGCGTTGAAGGCCGCCGAAGTGGCGTTCATCGGGAAAGTCGCGGGTTCGGTGGTGTTCGACGCCGGTTCCACGGCAAGTATCTCGCGCGTCAGCGCCAGCCACAGCGCGCCGTCATCGGGCAGGACCGAGACCGCGGACTGGTATTTCTGCATGGCGAGGCGGTGGTCGCCGGTATGTGCCGCCTGCTCGGCGGCGGCCTGCAGGGCGGAAAGCCCTTCGGTCGGCTTGTCATAGGCCGGGTCGGTCAGCTTGTTGCGGAACTGCTGGGCCTGGTCGGCCATCCAGTTGGGAAAAAAGGCCAGTGCCGGCGGGGCGCCGATATCGGGGTCGCCATCGACATTGGCGACCTTGCCGGCGACGGCGCCGGTGAAGGATTTCAACTGGTTATAGTCGGATTTGAGAAAACACCATTTGGCCTTGGTGTTGTAGGTGAAGGCGCGGCAGGCGGGGTCGCCGAGGCATGTGGTCTTGCATTGGTCGAGGCTGACATTCTGCTCCGACCGCAGGTCGAAACCGAAATAGTCGGAATTGTCGGTCGTCACGATTCGCCGGGCTTCGGCCGCAAATGCCGCCCCGCCCAGGGCGAAAAAGATGAGAAGAAGGAAAGAGAGACCACGAGCCGCGCGCATTGCCATACCACCCTCCAGACATCGCCAGCGTCCGGGCATGATCAAGCTTCATGCAGGCTTGTCAACGCCGGAGCGCCGCAGGTTTATCACCCGCGAACGGTTTCCATGCCGGCCAAAGGCCGGTATTTCGACAGAACCTCTGTGAGACGGATCACACTTTCTTGCGAAAATGCAAAAGGTGTGAATTCCAAGCCCGGTCTATTTCAGACAATTGGATTGTGGCCCCTTTACGAACGTTGCGGAACTTCATTCCAATTTTAGTTTTGTCGACTAGGTTGTCTTAATGCCGGCGCATGAAACGCAGATGTCAGGAGGGTTCGCGCCAGGGCGCGGGCTTCCGCGCGCCCTGCTTTTGGCGCTCGTCTGCGCGACCGTGCTGGCTGGAGAGGTTCGGCAGGCGGCGGCTTTCGAGATTTTCGGCATCAAGCTTTGGGGCTCGTCCAAGGACGAGGATGCCGACATCGTCGACCCGCTGCGCTATTCGGTGACAATCAACGCGCCTGACGCGGACAAGGATCTGGTCAAGAAGCTCGAAAACGCCTCGGCGCTGAAAAACGACGAGGACCATCCGGTGTCCGGGTCGCTCGGCCTGATGGCCAAGGCGCGCGGCGACCGCGAACAACTCGTCGCCGCCCTCTACGCCGATGCCCGCTATGAGGGCGTGGTCACCATCAAGATCGACGGCAAGTCGATCGACGAGTTGCCGCCGGATGCCGAATTCAAGGGGCCGCAGCCCATTCCGGTGGTCATCACGGTTGCTCCCGGGGCGAAATTCACACTTGGCAACATCCGGCTGAAGGGCGATGCGGCGGGATTGGCGGCAGCCGATTTCGGCCTGATCGCCGGTGGCGATGCCGGCTCCGGCGCGGTGCTCAAGGCCGAAGCGCTGGTCGTGCGGGCGCTGAAGGAAGAGGGCAGGCCGCTTGCCAAGGTAACCGACCGCGAGATCGTCGCCGAGCATGCCAGCTCGACGCTCGACGTGACGCTGACGGTGGCCGCCGGCCCGATCGCCGGCTATGGCGACACGACGGTCGAGGGCACGGAAAAGGTCGATCGCGATTTCACCGAATACATGACCGGGCTGAAGCGGGGCCAGCAATATTCGCCGCAGGAGATCGACGATGCCCGCGACCGGCTGCTCGGGCTCGAGGTCTTCAACAGCGTCACCATCAAGGAAGGCGACAAGCTCGACGCCAACGGCAATATCCCGATCGGTGTCCAGGTCAGCGAGCGCAAGCCGCGTTTCTTCGGCGTCGGCGGCACCTTCTCGAACACGGAAGGCCTGGGGCTCGAAGGCTATTGGGGCCACCGCAACCTGTTCGGCCAGGCCGAGAAGCTGCGCATCGACGGTTCCATCAGCGGCATCGGCAGCAACAGCCTTTCCGCGCTCAACTACAATGCCGGCGTCATGTTCGAGAAGCCGGGCGTGCTCGGGCCGACATCGAAATTCTTCACCGGCGTCAAGACCGTGTTCGAACACCCCGATGCCTACGACCATTTCTCGGTCAAGGGCGACGTGGGCGTTTCCTACGACCTCGATAAGCAGCAGCGGGTCTCGGCCGAGTTCGACCTCGACTATTCGCGGATCACCGACGCCTTCGGCAAGCATACCTATCTGATCGCCAGCGTGCCGCTGCAATATGTCTATGACAACCGCGACAGCAAGCTGAACCCGACCAGGGGGTTCCGCTTCCTCGCCTATGCCGAGCCGAGCTACGACATATTGAGCGGCGCGGCCTTCCTGAAGCTGAAGGGCGAGGGCTACACCTACCAGTCGCTCGACACGGCAAGCCGGTTCGTGCTCGCCGAACGCGCGACGCTGGGCTCGATCGTCGGCACCGGCCTGCAGAACGTACCGGCCGACCGGCGCTTCTATTCGGGCGGCGGCGGCTCGGTGCGCGGCTATTCCTACCAGGGCATCGGCCCGAAGGACATCAACGGCCAGCCGATCGGCGGCCTCTCCTTCTTCGAAACCTCGGTCGAGATGCGCATCGGCGTCACCGACACGATCGGCATCGTTCCCTTCGTCGATGCCGGCACGGTCTCGACCAAATCCTTCCCCGATTTCTCGAATGTTAAGGTCGGCGCCGGCGTCGGCCTGCGCTACATCACGCCGTTCGGGCCGCTGCGCATCGACGCCGCCGTGCCGCTCAACCGCGATCCGGGCGATCCGCATTTCGGCATCTATGCCGGCATCGGCCAGGCGTTCTGACGATGAAGATTTTCTGGCGCATCCTCCGCATCTGCCTCTACACGCTGCTCACCCTGCTGGTGGTGGCGATCGGCGCGCTGGTCGTGCTGACCGGCACCGAAGGCGGCCGCCAGAATCTTGCAAGCCTCATTTCGAAGCTGGCTTCGAACGAGGACCGCAAGGTCACGGTCGCCGGCATCGAAGGCATCTGGTCGGGCGCGCTCAGGGTCGACCATGTCGTGCTGGAAGACCGCGCCGGCCCGTGGATGGTGGCGCGCAAGGTGGCGCTCGACTGGTCGCCGACGGCGTTGCTCTCCAGGAATTTCAATGCCGACCGCTTTGCCGCGGAGCGCATCGAGCTGGCGCGGCTGCCGCAGCCGAGCCAACAGCCATCGCAAGGCGGCTCGTCCAGCCTGCCGGTGTCGATCGACGTGAAGCAGATCGACCTGCCGGAGATCGCGCTTGGCCAGGAGCTTGCCGGCAGCGGCATCGCCGAGCTGGCCGCCAAGGGCTCGCTCAGAGCCGATCCGTCGCCGCTGGCGATCGAAAGCGTGCTCAACGTCAGCCGCCATGACGGCAAGCAAGGCAATGTCGACGCCAAGATCCACTTCGCGCCGGCCGACAACAAGCTCGACCTCGATCTCAAGGCGTCGGAGCCGGCCGGCGGCATCATCGCCAATTTGCTTAAGCTGCCCGACGCGCCGCCCGTCAACATCGTCGTTTCCGGCACCGGGCCTTTGGCCAACTGGAGCGGCGTCGGCACCTTCATGGTCGACGGCCGGATCGTCAGCCAGTTGACCGGCCGGCACCAGCTGACCGACAAGGGCCATCGTATCGAAGCCAAGGGTGACGGCGAGTTCGAGGGCTTCCTCCCGGAGAAGATAAAGGCGCTGTTTGCTGGCAAGACGAGCTTCGACCTCGCCGGAACGGCGACCGCGTCGGGTGGGGTCGATATCGAGCAGGCCACCATAGAAAGCGACTCGGTGCATGGCGCCGCGACCGGCAATGTCGATCCGAAGGGAGCCAGCGACCTCGCGGTCGAGCTCTCCGCCAAGGACAAGCCGGTCACCGTCGATGTCGGCAACAGCGCGGTTCCGATCCTGGTCTCGATCGAAAAGGCGACGGTGCGCGCCTTCGGCGACGGTAAGGCGCCGATGGTCGATATCGGCACGTCCCTTACTTCGATCGCCGTCGGCGGCACGCAGCTCAACAATATTACGGGCGAGATCCATTCCGACGGCTTCGATGTCGAGACCCTTAGCGGCCCGGTCGCCATCAAGCTCGCGGCCGCCGGCCTGAAGACCGATGTGGCGACGCTGGCGCCGTTGGTGACCGGCAAGCTCGCCGCGGATCTTTCCGGCACGATCAGCCGCCAGACCGTGACCATCGACAAAGGCACGCTGCGCAGCGATGCGCTCAATGCCGGGTTGACGGCAAATGTGGCGCTGGCCGACCTGTCGATGACGCTGAAGATGAATGCCGACGCCATCTCGAAGGCATTGCCGCCGCAGATCAGCTCGCTGCTTGGCGAGCGGGTGAAATTCTCGGCCACCGCCACGCGCGATCCGCAAGGCGCGTTCGCCGCCAACTCGCTGGAGATCAGCTCCGGCTCGCTCAGCGCCAGCGGCACCGGCAGCATGCAAGGAACGGACATCCAGGCCAGCGTCAAGGGCACGTTGGGCGACGTCTCGCCGCTGTCGTCGCTCGCCGGCACGCCGCTCGCGGGCGGGGTCAATTTCGCGCTGAGCGCAAGCGGTCCGCGCCTTGCGCCGGATTTCACGGTGTCAGCCGACAGCGCCAGCCTGACGGCGGCCGGCCGCACGGTGAAGGACATCAAGCTCTCGGCCAAGGGCAAGGCCGATGTCGCCAATCCGACCGCCGACCTCTCGCTGACCGGCAATGCCGAGGGGCAGGCGCTCGACATCGAGGCTTCGCTGGTGACCGCCGACGGCAAGCGCTCTATCAAAGGGCTCAGCCTGGCGCTCGGCGACAACAAGGTGTCGGGCGACCTCGCGCTCGACGACAAGTTCCTGCCGCTCGGCACGCTGACACTTGCCGTGCCCGACATCGGACCGCTTGCGGCGCTCGGCAACCAGACCGCCACCGGAGACATCAACGGCACAATCGCCTTTGCCAAGGAGGGCGAGGCGCCGACCGTCACCATCAACGCGGCCAGCACGTCGATCGCGCGGGGCGACCTGGCGGCGAAAGCCATCACCGTCAACGCCCTGATCGCCAACTATCTCAAGGGGCCGGCGATCTCGGGCACGATCAAGGCCGACAATGTGACCTCCGGCAGCACGGTCGTCAGCGGCATCGGCATTGATTTGAAGCGCGACGGTGACTGGACCAACTTTACCGGCGGCGCCACGGCGTCCGGCATTCCGGCTACCGCCACCGGCCGCGTGAAGATCGCGAACGGCACGACGAGCGTGGAAATCACGTCCGGCGAGGCGACGGTGCGCGGCATTAAGGCGGCGATCGCCGAACCTGCGAGCCTTTCCATCGCCAATGGCGTGACGACAATCGAGGAGCTCGCGCTCAATCTCGGCGGCGGCTCGGCAACCGTTTCCGGCAGCGCCGGTCAGACCCTCGACCTGACGGCCAACCTCGCCAACCTGCCGGTGGCGCTCGCCAATGATTTCGTGCCGGGCCTCGACGGGGCTGGAACGGTGGAAGGCACGGCACATGTCACGGGTCCATCGTCCAACCCCGACGTGCAGTTCAACGCGAAGGTGGCGGGCGCCGAAACCAGCCAGACCCGGCAGGCGGGGCTCGGACCGCTCGATCTCGATGCCGCCGGCAGCTATACGCTGGCAGGCGGCATCGCCCTGGACCACGCCACGCTTTCGGGCGAAGGGATTTCAGGCAAGGCCGCCGGCACTCTCAACCCGAACGGCGCCAGCGATTTCTCCCTCGATCTTACCTCATCCGGAGCCAGCCTGCCGTTGACGATCGGCAGCGCCGAAAGCCCGGTCAAGATCGCGGTCCAGTCCTTGTCGGCAAAGATGGCGGGCGAAAGCACGCAAGCACGGCTCGATGTGTCCGCAATCCTGCCTTCCATTGCCGCCAGCCAGGCCAAGGTGGACGGTCTCACCCTGATGCTGCATTCGGATGCCTTCGACCTCAAGGGGCGGGCCGGCCAGGTTTCCGGCACGGTGACGGTGGACAGGATCGGTCTCGATAATCCCATGCTGGCACCGCTGATCGCCGGCAAGGTCACGGCGAAGGTCAACGGCCGCCTGACAAGCGATGCCGTCGCCGTCAACAGCGGCTCGCTTACCAGCGATGCGCTCAACAGCCAGGTCGCCGGCCGGATATCGCTGGGCGACGGCGCGGTCGACCTCAACATGAAGGCCGATGTCGCTTCTTCGGCCCTGCCGGCCGCGGTGCGTGGCATGCTCGGCGAGAGCGCTGAGTTGAGCGCGGTGCTGAAGCGCGATGCCAAGGGCAATGTCAATGTCGACGGGCTGAAGCTGAATTCTGGCGCGCTCAGCGCCGATGGCCAGGCGAGCCTCGCCGACGGCAAGCTGGCCGCCGGGATCAGGGGGGCGTTGGGCGACGTCTCGGGGCTCTCGAAAGACGCCAAGGGCGCCATCGCCTTTGCCCTGAACGCGCAAGGTCCGGTCATCGCGCCCGACCTGTCGATGACGGTCGAGAGCGACCGGCTTTCGGTCGCAGCGCGCGAGATCACCGGGCTGAAGCTGACCGCCAGCGGCAAGGCCGATGCCGCCAATCCGGCGGCGAATGTTCAGCTCACCGGCAATGTCGCCGGCCAGAACCTGCAGGGCAGCGCGGTGCTCGCCACGACCAATGGCAGCCGCGCGATCAATGGGCTTTTGCTGTCGCTCGGCCCGAACAAGATTTCGGGCGATCTCGCCCTCGACGACGCCTTCGTGCCGGTCGGCACCGTTTCGCTCAATTTGCCGGACATCGGGCCGCTTGCCGCGCTGGCGCTGGAAAAGGCAGAGGGCAACGTGCGCGGCACGATCGCCTTCACCAAGGCGGCCAACGGGCCGAATGTCGCGATCAAGGCGAACACCTCGGAGGTCAAGCGCGGCGATCTCTCGGCCAGGAATGTGGCCATAGACGCGCAGATCGCGAACTACATGGCAGCACCCGTCATCGCCGGCACGGTGCGCGCCGAGAGCGTGACGTCCGGTGGCACTGCCATCACCGGCATCGATATCGATCTCAAGCGCGACGGCGACTGGACCGGCTTCTCGGGCGGCGCCACCGTCAAGAACATCCCGGCCAAGGCCGCCGGCCGCGTGAAGGTCGCCAATGGCACGACGACCATCGAGCTTGCGTCGGGTCAGGCCACCGTGCAGGGCATCAAGGCGGCTATCGCGCAGGCCTCGACCGTGACGATCGCCAACGGGGTGACGACACTCGACCGGCTGGTGCTGAACCTCGGCGGCGGCACGGCGACGGTGACGGGCAAGGTCGCGCAGGCGCTCGACATCAACGCCAATCTGGCGAGGGTGCCGATCTCGCTGGCAAACAGTTTCTCGCCGGGTCTCGACGCGGCCGGGTCGATCTCGGGCACGGTCAAGGTTACCGGCGCGCCGGCGGCCCCCTCGGTCGCCTTCAACATCGATGCTTCAGGCGTGCAGACCTCGCAGACGCGCGGCGCCGGTCTCGGCGGCATGAACGTGTCGTCGTCCGGTACTTTTGCCGGCAACAAGCTCGCCTTCGACGCCAATATCAGCGACGGCGCCGGCCTCGGTCTCAAGGGCGGCGGCACGGTCACGACGGCGGGCACGCCGGTCCTGGGGCTCGACTTCAGCGGCAAGGTGCCGTTTTCCTTCCTTGCCTCGAAACTCGCGGCGCAGGGCCTGGGGTTGACCGGTAACGCCAACGTCAATGTGAAGGTCACCGGTCCGGCGTCGTCGCCGGTGATCGGCGGAACGGTCAGCACCTCCGGCGCCCGGCTGGTCGATGCCCGCTCCGGCCTGGCGGTGAACGACATCGCGGCGGACGTCTCGATCGGTAGCGGCGTCGCCAGGATCAACCGGCTCACCGGCACGCTTTCGACAAAAGGCAATCTTTCCGCCAGCGGCACGGTCGGCATCACGCCGGCGCAAGGCTTCCCGGCCGACCTGTCGATCAAGCTCACCGACGGCCGCTACACAGACGGCCGGGTGGTGACCGCCAATCTCGGCGGCGACCTGACGATCAAGGGACCACTCGTCTCGGCACCGGTGATCGCCGGCACGATCAACCTGGCCAGGACGGTCATCACCGTCCCGGAAAAGCTGCCGGGGTCGCTTTCGGCGCTGGATGTGAAGCACAGGAACGCGCCGGCGTCGGTGCGCGCGCAGGACAAGGCGCTGCGCCCGGCGACGTCCAGCGGCAGCAGCAACAGCGGCAGCGGCCTGACGCTCGACGTGACGGTCAACGCGCCGAACCAGATCTTCATCCAGGGCAGGGGTGTCGACGCCGAGCTCGGCGGCTCGCTGAAGCTGACGGGCCCGGCCTCGTCGCCGCAGGCAGTCGGCACTTTCACCCTGCAGCGCGGACGGCTGACCATCCTCGCCAAACGGCTGACCTTCACCGAGGGCACGATCGGGTTCCAGGGTTCGCTGATACCCTATCTCAACATGACCGCGACCACGACGACGAGCAGCGCCACGGTCACGATCGTCGTGTCGGGCGAGGCGACCGATCCGAAGTTCACCTTCTCCTCTGTGCCGGCGCTGCCCCAGGACGAGGTGCTGGCGCAGCTCATCTTCGGTCAATCCATGTCCAAACTGTCACCGCTGCAGATCGCGCAACTTGCAAGCGCGGCGGCGCAGCTTGCAGGCGTCGGCGGTTCGACCTCGCTGCTCGAGAACCTGCAAAGCGCCATCGGCGTCGATGATCTCGACGTGACGACGGACGAGAAGGGCGGCACCGCGGTTTCGGCCGGCAAATACCTCAACGACCGCACCTATGTGACCATACAGAAGGGCGACAAGCCGGGTTCCGGCAAGGCGACGATCGACCTCAATGTCGGTCGCGGCGTCAAGCTGCGCGGCGAGGCCAACGACGCCGGAGAAGCCAAGGGCGGCGTCTTCTACGAACGCGAATATTGACGCCGCGCCGGTGTTTCTCCGCCTGCCCGGTGGGCTGTTCCGCCGCGGGCGCGAGCGCCTTATCCGCATAAAATGTACTGATTTAATCGCTCGCGGCGTTTTTTTGGGAAATCCGCGTCGCGATAACAAATTTGCGTCAAGACTGTCGCTATCGCGCGAACCGGGTTGCAACCAAAGATGCACATTCCCCGGCATGTTCCTATTCCACACCGTTTTTTGACAACGCGGTCTGGATGCGGAATGTTAAAAGGCGGAAAGCCAACAATGGGAGTAAGTCATGGCAATCTACAAAAGCAATGGTGATCGCGTTCCGGATCACATCCTGAAAATGGCCGAAGACGCCAAATCGGGCGGCGTGGACCGTCGCGAATTTCTGGCTTTGGCAAGCGTCTTCGGCGCATCGACGGCAATGGCCTACGGCATGCTCGGCCTCGCCGATCCGACCCCGGCCAGGGCCGAGGACGTGCAGGGCAAGAAGGGCGGGGTGATCAAGGTCGCGATGTCGATCAAGGATCCGAAGGATCCGCGCACCGCCGACTGGTCCGAAATCTCCAATGCCGAGCGCCAGGCGCTCGAACCGCTGGTGAAATACACCAAGCAATACACCTTCGCGCCGTACCTGCTGGCAAGCTGGGACATCAATGACGACGCCACCGAATACACGCTGCATGTGCGGCCTGGCGTCGAATGGAACAATGGCGACAAGTTTACCGCCGACGACGTGATCTACAATTTCACCCGCTGGGCGGACAAGGCAGCGGAAGGCAATTCGATGCCGGGCCGCCTCGGCAGCCTCGTCGACGACAAGACCAAGAAGCTGCGCGAGGGCTCCGTCGTCAAGGTCGACGACATGACGATCAAGCTCAAGCTGAGCAAGCCCGACATCGCAATCATCCCGAACCTGTGCGACTATCCGGCGCTGGTCGTGCACAAGACCTTCGACGAGAAGGGCGCCAACTTCAAGAACTGCCCAATCGGCACCGGTCCGTTCGAGCTCGTCTCCTACGACGTCGGCCAGAAGGTGGTCTACAAGCGCCGCACGACCGGCAAGTGGTGGCAGGGCGAGGCCTTCCTCGACGGCGTCGAGTTCATCGACTACGGCACCGATCCGGCCGCGACCGTCTCGGCCTTCGAGTCGGGCGAAGTCCAGACCAACCACGAAACGACCGCCGACTATATCAAGATCATCGCCGACGTCGGCGCTCCGGTTTCCGAAGTCGTGACGGCGGCCACCGTGGTGTCGCGCTTCAACGTCACCCACAAGCCCTATGACAACCAGAAGGTTCGTCAGGCGATGCTGCTTGCGGTCGACAACGCAACCGTGCTGCAGCTCGGCTACGGCAATGCCGGCACACCGGCCGAAAACCACCACGTCGCGCCGATCCATCCGGAATATGTCAAGCTCCCGGAGGTCAAGCGCGACATCGCCAAGGCCAAGCAGATGCTGACGGAAGCGGGCGCGATCGACTTCGAGCACGAGCTGATCAGCAACGACGAGGACTACCACAAGAACACCACGGACGCGATCGCGGCCCAGTTGCGCGAAGCCGGCATCAAGGTGAAGCGCACCGTGCTGCCGAGCTCGACCTTCTGGAACGACTGGACGAAGTATCCGTTCTCGGAGACCAACTGGAACATGCGCCCGCTGGGCATCCAGGTGATCGCCATCGCTTACCGTACCGGCGAAGCGTGGAACGAGACGGCCTATTCCAATCCGGACTTCGACAAGAAGGTGAACGAGGCGCTCGGCATTGCCGATGCGGAGAAGCGCAAGGTTGTGATGAAGGATATCGAGCAGACCCTGCAGGATTCCGGCATCATCATCCAGCCCTACTGGCGCAAGCTCTACATCAACATCAAGCCCGAGGTGAAGAACCACTCGATGCACCCCACCTACGAGCACGACTTCGGCAAGGTCTGGCTCGACCAGGCGTGATCCATGGCGCGATGAATATACGAGGGGCAGCTGCCCCTCGTATATGCAGCTTCGTTGCCGTTGCATGACCTGCAGCGGCGGCGGGGCGCCATCCGCATTACGAAACAGGGTTGAACACATCTGACCCCAACCCGGCCGGCAGGGGGGCACACATGTTCTCATTCATCGCCAGACGCATCGGCACGATCCTGCTCACGATGCTGTGCCTGACGCTGGTCGTCTTCTTCCTCGTCAATCTCGAGCCCAATCTGAAGAAGCTGGCGATCAGCCAGACCGAGATGCACACGCCCGCCGACCAGCTCGAAAGCTGGCTGGTCAATCACGGCTACCGGCAGAACTTCTTCCTGCGCTACGGCCAGTGGCTGGGCGTGCTGCCGAAGCACCCGATCACCGATCCGGCGACCGGCAAGACCACGCAGCGCTTCTCCTTCTGCAACGACCCGACCGAGCCGAAATTCTCAGGCGTGCTGCAGGGCGATTTCGGCTGCTCGACCAAGTTCAAGACGACGGTCGCGGCCAAGTTGTTCCCGGCCCTCGGCGCCACCGGCTTGCTGATGTTCTGGGTGCTGGCGGTGATGGTGCCGATATCGCTGCTGATCGGCATCCTGGCCGGCATGCGCGAAGGCTCGCGCACCGACCGCGTGCTGTCGGTCGCCTCGATCGCCTCGACGGCGACGCCTGAATATGTGTCGGGCGTCATCTTCACCGTCATCTTCGCATCCTGGCTCGGCTGGCTGAACGGCTCGGCCGCATCCGCCAGCCAGGGCATCACCTTCTACAATTTCACGCTGCCGGTGATCACGCTGGCGATCTACGGCACCGGCTATATCGCGCGCATGACGCGCGCCTCGATGGTCGAGGTGATGACGCAGCAATATATCCGCACAGCCCGGCTGAAGGGCCTGTCCTTCAGCAGCGTGGTGATCAAGCACGCGCTGCGCAACGCGCTGATCGCGCCCTTCACCGTCATCATGCTGCAATTCCCATGGCTGCTCACCGGCGTCGTCATCGTTGAGGTGATGTTCCGCTACCAGGGTTTTGGCTACACGCTGGTCGAAGCCGCCGGCAACAACGACATCGATCTGCTGCTCGGCTGCTCGCTGGTCTCGGTGTTCATCGTGCTGATCACGCAGCTCATTTCCGATGTCGGCTACGCGTTTCTCAATCCGCGTATCAGGGTTCAGTAGAGGGCAGGGCCGATGCAAACGGAATATATCAGCGCCTTCGATGTCGTTCTCGGCGTGCTCTGGCGGTTCTGGCCGGTCTGGGTCGCGCTCATCCTGGTGATCGGGGCGAGCTTCACCTACAAGAAGCGGCTTGGCCTCTACGGCCAGCTCTTCGACAGCGGCGTCGGCATCGCCGGCGTCTTCATCTGCCTGTTCTGGCTGTTCACGGCAATCTTCGCCTCCACCATCTCGCCCTTCGACCCGCTGGCGCAGGTCTCGGTGATGAAGGACACGCTGCCCGGCGCGATCGAACCGGCGTCGAAGCTCGTCTACTATTTCGGCGGCGACAAGCTCGCGCGCGATGTGTTCTCGCGCATGGTCTATGGCAGCCAGATCGTGCTGATCATCGCGCCGGCCGCCACCGGCTTCGCGCTGATGGTCGGTATCACGCTCGGCCTGCCGGCCGGCTATTATGGCGGCAAGATCGACACGCTGCTGTCTTTCCTCGCCAATCTGGTGCTGGCCTTCCCGGTGATCCTGTTGTTCTACCTCCTGGTGACGCCGGGCATCATGGACACGCCGATCCCCTATGCGATGGCGGGACTGTTCTTCCTGTTCCCGATCATCTTCTTCTGCGTCCTGTTCTGGACCCGCTACAAGAACCGACCGGACCGGCTCTATATCCTGCTCGGCATCACCTTGGTGGTCGGCGGCTGGATCTATGCGGGCCTGGTCTTCGACAAGGATCCGCTGCACATCGTCCACATCGATCCCAACCAGCTCAACATCTTCGTGGCGGTTGTGTTCGCCTCCAGCCCCGGCGTGTTCCGCATCGTGCGCGGCCTGACCATGGACATCAAGACGCGCGACTATGTGGCGGCGGCTCAGACGCGCGGTGAATCGCCCTGGTACATCATGCTGTGGGAGATATTGCCCAATGCGCGGGGCCCGCTGATCGTCGATGCCTGCCTGCGCATCGGCTACACGACGATCCTGCTCGGAACGCTCGGCTATTTCGGGCTGGGCCTGGCGCCGGAAAGCCCGGATTGGGGCACCGCGATCAAGGACGCCAGCCGGCTATTGCGTTCCTTCATCCACCCCGCGCTGCCGCCGACGATCGCCCTGATGTCGTTCGTGCTGGGGCTGAACCTTTTGGCGGACTCGCTGCGTGAACAGTCGATGAAGGATTGATGGCGGGGCCCAAGGCCCTACTTGCCGGAGCATGATCGCGAAAAGAGGGACCCGGTTTTCGGACAAGATCATGCTCAAACCAAAGACCAAGGATTGGAGCGACCCATGAACGAGGCAGTTCGAGATCCAGCCAAGGCGACCGGTCAGCCGATCATCGAGATCGAGAACCTCTCGATCTCCTTCTTCACGCGCAAGGGCGAGATCCCGGCCGTGATGGATTTTTCCTGCACGGTGATGCCCGGCGAGGCGATGGGCATCGTCGGCGAATCCGGTTGCGGCAAGTCGACCGTGTCGCTCGGCATCATGCGCGACCTCTCCAACATCGGAAAGATCGTCGGAGGGCGCATCAAGTTCCAGGGCAAGGACATGGGCGATATGTCCGAGGAGGAGCTCCGCTCCATCCGCGGCAACAAGATCGCCATGATCTACCAGGAGCCCATGGCCAGCCTCAATCCGGCGATGAAGATCGGCCAGCAGCTGATGGAAGTGCCGCTGATCCACGACAAGGTGTCGAAGGAAGAAGCGCACGCCAGAGCGCTGGAGATGGTGCGGGCGGTGAAGCTGCCCGACCCGGAGCGCATGATGCGCTCCTATCCGCACCAGCTGTCCGGCGGCCAGCAGCAGCGCATCGTCATCGCCATGGCGCTGCTGTCCAAGCCGGCGCTGCTCCTGCTCGACGAGCCGACCACCGCGCTCGACGTCACCGTCGAGGCCGGCATCGTCGAACTGGTCAAGGGGCTCGGCGAGAAATTCGGCACCTCGATGATCTTCGTGTCCCACAATCTCGGCCTCATCCTCGAGACCTGCGACAAGATCACGGTGATGTATTCCGGCGAGGCGGTCGAGACCGGCAAGATCGAGGACGTGTTCGACCGGATGCGCCACCCCTACACGCAAGGGCTGTTCCGCTCGATCCCGCTGCCCGGCGCCGACAAGAACTCGCGGCCGCTGATCTCCATTCCCGGACAGTTGCCGCTGCCGCACGAGCGGCCGAAGGGCTGCAATTTCGGGCCGCGCTGCCACCATTTCGTCGAGGGCGTCTGCAACGCGGCGGAAATCCCGATGATCCCGGTCGAGGGCCATGAGGGGCATTTCTCGCGCTGCGTGCGCTTCAACGAGATCGACTGGGAGGCGCTGCCGCCCGGCGCCAAGAAGGTCAACGAAAAGGTCGAGCCCGGCGCGCCGGTGCTCAGGATCGACGATCTCAAGAAATACTACAAGGTCGGCGGCAGCGAGGTGTTCGGCTCAAGTGAAGGCCGCGTCGTCAAGGCCAACGAGACGATCTCGTTCACCGCGCGCGAATCCGAGACGGTGGCGATCGTCGGCGAGTCCGGCTGCGGAAAGTCGACGCTGGCCAAGGTGCTGCTCGGCCTCGAGACCGCCAGCTCCGGCACGGTGACCTTAGCCAACAAGGAAATTCAGTCGACAGGCATCGAGCGCCGCGGCGTCGATACGGTGTCGTCGATCCAGATGGTGTTCCAGAATCCGTTCGACACGCTGAACCCCAGCCACAGCGTCGGATCGCAGATCATCCGCACGCTGGAGAAGTTCAATGTCGGCAAGAATGTCGCCGAGCGGCGCCAGCGCATGCTGGAGCTGCTCGACCTGGTGAAGCTGCCCCGGGCCTTCGAGACGCGCAAGCCGCGCCAGCTTTCGGGCGGCCAGAAGCAGCGCATCGGCGTCGCGCGCGCCTTCGCCGGCGACGCCAAGGTGGTGGTGGCCGACGAGCCGGTCTCGGCGCTCGACGTCTCGGTGCAGGCGGCGGTGACCGAGCTGTTGATGGACATCCAGCGCAAGAACAAGACGACGATGCTGTTCATCAGCCACGATCTGTCGGTGGTGCGCTACATTGCCGACCGCGTCGTCGTCATGTATCTCGGCTACATCGTCGAGCAGGGCACGACCGACCAGATCTTCTCGCCACCCTATCATCCCTACACGGAGGCGCTGCTCTCGGCGATCCCGATCGCAGACACCAGCGTGGTCAAGAAGCACATCGTGCTCGAAGGCGACATTCCCTCGGCGATGAACCCGCCGACCGGCTGCCCGTTCCAGACGCGCTGCGGCTACAAGAAGCTGGTGCCGGACAATCTGTGCGAGACGAAGGTGCCGCCGGTGAAGAATCTCGGCGGCGGCCATACGAGCCTGTGCTGGCTTTCGGACGATATGCTGGCCAAGATGGAGCCGGTCATCAAGTTCGACAAGGAGCACGCGGCGCATGAGGGCGTGCCGGATGATGCGTTACAGGGTGAGGGGCCGGGCTTTACCGGTTCGCCGCCGCAGCGTCCTGACGGCAAAAACGCCAGCGCGGAAGCCGATGCGATCGGAGAGGGTGTCGAGGAGAACGACGCGGTGCTCAAAGCCCGTCGCCATGAAGTGCGCGATGAGGATTCGGAAACCGGTGTCTCAAGGCCAAAGGACACGACAAGGCGGCATTAACCCCAGAAGGGTGTTAGTTTCCACATTGCCGTAGCTGCGCTGCGTAGTCGCGGCCCATCTGGTCGGTGGCGCGCGCGTAGCTTTGAACGCCGGCGTCGCCGCGGTTGCCGCGGCCATAGGCGGTCCAGCCGAGATAATAGGCCAGGTAGAGATTGTAGGTGTCGTTGCGGGCGACGCCGAAGGTGTCGGCGGTCTTGGAGTGATACCAGCCGACGAAATCGATGGCGTCGGCGAAGCGCGTGCGGCGCGCCGCCCAGTTGCCGGTCTCGCTTTGATATTGAGACCAGGTGCCGTCCAGCGCCTGCGAATAGCCTGTGGCGCTGGAGACGTGCGTCCACGGAATGAAGCCAAGCAGCTTGGTGCGCGGCGGGCGGGCATTGCTCTTGAAGCCGGATTCCTTGCGCACCGTCGCCATCAGCACGGGAACGGGAATGCCGTATTTCTGCTCGGTCCGCTCGGCGGCGGACTGCCAGTTGTCGAACCAGCCGTCATTCTGATCGAAGACGGCGCAGACATTGTTGATGTGGCTGGGCGCCGTCGCGCAGGCCGAAAGCGCCAGCAGCACAGAGACAGCTACAATTTTACTAAAACTCGACCTACGCATTGGATGACGAATAGGCCGAAATCATAAAAGGAGTGTTGCGCGGTTCCTTAACGTGGGCGGGCAAGGCGCGAAAAACTGAGTATCGATATCACGACTATCTGTGTCGCTATTCTTTTCATGGATTTTGAAAAATGCCGCCTTGGCTAAAATCACGCCGGCAAATGGCGAATTCCTGACAGCTCGCCTGCGATGGCGGCGCTCTGATGCGCGCATGAGCGAACCAAGACGCAAGCGCGGTGCCGAGCGCACCAGCAACCGGGGACCCGCGGCCATCCCGCAACTGCCGCATCGGCGGGTGGAGAATCCCTATCCGCCGATGGCGCTGCTGTCGGCCGACCAGATCGAGGCCATCCACCAGGCATCGATGCACATACTGGAAAACTTCGGCATCGAGGTGATGAGCCCACGCGCGCTGTCGCTGTTCGAGCGCGCCGGGGCCAAGGTCGACCACGGCTCGATGAATGTGCGCATCGATCGAGGCATGGTCGAGGAGGCGCTGAAGTCGACGCGTTCGACATACACGCTGACGCCTCGCAACCCGGCGCGCATCATCCATCTCGGCGGCAGCACCATCAACTTCACGCTCGTCGCCGGCCCGCCCAATGTGCATGACATGGAACGCGGCCGCCGCGCCGGCAACATGCCGGACTATCAAGACCTTGTCCGATTGGCGCAGCATTTCAACTGCATCCACATGCTGGGCAACCAGGTCTGCGCGCCGATCGAGCTGCCGGCGAACACAAGGCACATGGACACCTATTTCGCCAATCTGACGCTGACCGACAAATGCTTCCACGTCTCGGCGATCGGCCGGGGCAGGGCACTCGACGGCATCGAGATGATGGCGATCGCGCGCGGGCTGACGCTGGATGAGATGTCGAAGGATCCGGGCGTCACCACCGTCATTTCGGTCAACTCGCCGCGCCGCTTCGACGAGATGATGGCCGAAGGGCTGATGACGATGGCCGAATACGGCCAGTCGGTGGCGGTGACGCCGTTCACGCTGATGGGTGCGATGAGCCCGGTGACGCTGGCCGGCGCGCTGGCGCAGCAGAACGCCGAGGCGCTGTTCGGTATCGTGCTGACGCAGCTCGTGCGCCCCGGCGCGCCGGTGATGTATGGCGCCTTCACCTCCAATGTCGATATGAAGTCGGGCGCGCCGGCCTTCGGCACGCCGGAAAACACCAAGGCCAACATCGCTTCCGGGCAGTTGGCGCGACGCTACAATCTGCCTTATCGCACGACGCCGGGCTCGGCCTCCAACGCCGCCGATGCGCAGGGCGCCTACGAGACGATGATGGCGCTTTGGGGCGCGGTGCTCGGCCACGGCAATCTCGTCTATCATGCCGCCGGCTGGCAGGAGGGCGGGCTGACGGCGTCGTTCGAAAAGCTCATCATCGATGTCGAGATGATCCAGCATATGATGGAATTCCTGCGGCCGATCGTCGTCGACGAGCCGGAGCTCGCGGTCGAGGCGCTGGGCGTGGTGCCGACCGGTGGCCATTTCTTCGGCGAGCCGCATACGCTGGAGCGCTATGCCACCGCCTTCTACCAGCCGATGCTTTCCAACTGGCAGAATTACGAGGCCTGGCAGGAAGCCGGCGGGCTCGACACGACGGCGCGTGCGACGCGGCTGTGGAAGAAAGCGCTGGAGGAGTATGTCCAGCCGGCCATGGACCCTGCCGTGCGCGAAGCGCTCGAAGCCTATATGGCGCGTCGCAAGGAAGCGATCGGGCAAGGTGAGCCGTAAGGGAACAGCTTCCCATCCTGATTCATTTCAATCTCTCAACTCACTGAACCAACGAGAAAAACCCATGAAATCGCATGCAAAGGTCGTGGTCATCGGCGGCGGTGTCGTCGGATGCTCGGTGCTGTTCCATCTTGCCCGCCATGGCTGGACCGACGTCGTGCTTCTCGAGCGCGACGAGTTGACGTCCGGCTCGACCTGGCACGCAGCCGGCGGCATGCACACGATCAATGGCGATCCCAACGTCGCCAAGCTGCAGAAATACACGATCTCGCTCTACAAGGAGATCGAGGAGCTTTCGGGCCAAGCCACCGGTGTGCACCTGACCGGCGGGGTATTGCTGGCGGCGACCGAGGCGCGGCTCGACTGGCTGCGCAGCGTGGTGTCCAAGGGCCGCTATCTCGGCATCGACCTCGAGGTGATCTCGGCCAAGGAAGCGGCGGAATTGATGCCGCTTATCGACCCCAGCCAGTTCGTCGGCGCCGTGCGCAACAAGGAAGACGGTCATCTCGACCCATCCGGCGTGACGCATGCCTATGCCAAGGCCGCGCGGAAACTGGGGGCGGAAGTCGAGCGCTTCACCAAGGTCGAGGACATCGTGCGCAGGCCTGACGGCCTTTGGCGGGTCATCACCAACAAGGGCGATATCATTGCCGAGCATGTCGTCAATGCCGGCGGGCTCTGGGCGCGCGAGGTCGGGCGCATGGTCGGGCTCGAACTGCCGGTTCTGGCCATGGAGCACATGTACCTGATCACCGAGGACATGCCGGAGGTCACCGACTGGAACAAGAAGACCGGCACCGAAATCATCCATGCGGTCGATTTCGACGGCGAGCTCTATCTGCGCCAGGAGCGCGGAGGCATGCTGATGGGCACCTATGAAAAGGCCAACAAGGTCTGGTCCGAGTTCCAGACCCCCTGGAATTTTGGCCATGAGCTCTTGGAGCCGGACATCGACCGCATCGCGCCGTCGCTGGAAGTCGGCTTCCGCCATTTCCCCGCTTTCCAGAAGACCGGCATCAAGCAGATCATCAACGGCCCCTTCACCTTCGCGCCGGACGGCAATCCGCTGGTCGGTCCGGTGCGCGGCCTGCCGGGCTTCTGGGTCGCCTGCGGCGTCATGGCCGGCTTCAGCCAGGGCGGCGGCGTCGGGCTCGCGCTCTCCAACTGGATGATCGAGGGCGATCCGGGCGCCGATATCTGGGCGATGGACGTGGCGCGCTATGGCGACTGGGCGACGATGACCTATACCAACGCCAAGGTGCGCGAGAATTACTCGCGGCGCTTCTCGATCCGCTTCCCGAACGAGGAACTGCCGGCCGGGCGTCCGCTCAAGACGACGCCTCTCTACGACACGCTTGCCGACAAGGGCGCGCAATGGGGCGTGTCCTATGGGCTCGAAGTGCCGCTCTGGTATGCGCCGGACGGCGTCAAGGACGAGTTCTCGTGGCGGCGCTCGACCGATTTCGACCATGTCGCCAAGGAGGTCGCGACGGTGCGCAACGGCGTCGGCCTGTCGGAGATTTCGAACTTCGCCAAATACAAGGTGACGGGCGAGGGCGCGGCCGCCTGGCTCGACCGGATGCTTGCCTGCAAGCTGCCCAAGCGCGGCCGCATGACGCTCACGCCGATGCTGAAGGACGACGGCAAGCTGATCGGCGATTTCACTTTAGCCAATATCGACGACGCAGAGTGGTTCATCGCCGGCTCCGGCATCGCCGAGCAGTACCACATGCGCTGGTTCGAGGCGCATCTGCCGAAGGACGGCTCGGTGGAGATCGAGGCGCTGGGGCAGAAGCTCACCGGCCTTGCGATTGCCGGGCCGAAGGCGAGGGAGGTTTTGGCCAAGGTCAGCCGCGCCGATGTTTCCAACACAGCGTTCCCCTTCATGGCGGCGGCCAGGATGGATATCGGCATGGCGCCGTGCCTTGTCGGCCGCGTCAGCTACACCGGCGATCTCGGCTACGAGATCTGGGTGGCGCCGGAATACCAGCGCGCCGCCTACCAGGCGCTGCTGGCTGCGGGCGAGGAATTCGGCATCGGCCTGTTCGGCTCGCGCGCGCTCAACGCACTGAGGCTCGAGAAGAACTATGGCTCATGGGCGCGCGAGTACCGGCCGATCTATGGGCCGGTCGAGGCCGGGCTCGACCGTTTCGTCGCCTATGGCAAGGACGCCGATTTCATCGGCAAGGAAGCGGCGCTCGCCGAGCGCAAGGAGGGCGGCAAGCTCAGACTGCGCGCCTTTGTCGTCGATGCCAGCGATGCCGATGTGATCGGCGACGAGGCGATCTGGCATGACGGCGTCGTGCGCGGCTGGGTCACCTCCGGCGGCTATGCGCATAATGCAAGGAAGTCGGTCGCGATGGGATACGTGCCGAAGGAGATCGCCGACAGGCCGGCCGGTTTCGAGATCGAGATCCTCGGCAAGCGCCATGCGGCGCGCATTCAGGCCGCTCCGCTGTTCGACGCCAATTTCGAGCGGCTGCGCGCCTGAAAGCGGAGCGCGTATCCATCGGTCGCTTCAAGCGTTGCGACGGTTGTCCAGTGCGAAGGCACCGGAGCCGGCGAAGATCAGATAGAGGAAGATGAAGCAGAAGGAGATCGCCAGGTCGCCGCCATTATTGACGGGGAAGAAGCCGCGCGGGAAGTGCGCCGTGAAATAGGCGATGGCCATTTCGCCGGCCAGAAGGAACGCGACCGGCCGGGTGAAGAGGCCGAGCGCCAACAGGATGCCGCCGGCGAATTCGAGGATGCCGGCAGCCGTCGTCAGCCCGGTGAGGGCGTGCGGCTGGCCGCTGACCGGGAAGTTGAACAGCTTCTGCGAGCCATGTTCGATGAACTGCAAGGCGGTCATGATACGCAGCACGCCCAGCGCTTGCGGACGGTACTGGGCGAGGCTTTCAAAAAGCTTCATCTAATACTCCATTTTACCCCCCCGTCCGGCCATAGATTATCGTCCGGCAGCGGACCACTCACTTCCCATGGCTCGGCATCAACAATCGGTGAGTGGAATGGTTTCACATCCTGATATTTATTCTCGCAATGGTTGCATATTTATCCTTATGGTTGTATCGATGATGTGAAGGCATCAAACCAACGGATCCGCTTTGCCATGAAGAAAGTCGTCATCAGCCTATTCGCAATCCTCGCCAGCACCGGCTTCGCCGCGGCCGCGGACGCCGGCTGCGACGCCTTCAAATGGCCGGTTACGCGTGAGCAGGCGCTGTTCCCGGCGGCGCCGGCCGCCCAGTCCGGCGCGACCCTGACGGTCGGGCAAGCGGTGGATTTCTCGCTCGAGGCCGTCGACACGGTCAGCTTTGAAGTGCCGCCGGAACGCGCACCGGCAGCCGGCACCTTCGGCGCGACGGCAAACGTGACCGTGCCGCCTGATGGCGAGCTGCAGCTCAGCCTGTCCGATGAGGCCTGGAACGATGTCGTGCAGGATGGCAAGACCGTAAAATCGTCGGCCTTCAGCGGTGTGAAGACCTGCCCGGGCATCCGCAAGAGCGTACGCTTCAAGCTCGCGGGTGGCGCGGCCATCGTCCAGTTCAGCGGCGCGAAAAAGGCCGATCTCAGGGTGGCGGTGCTGACGCCGGAGTGATCCGGCGCCAGCCAGCGAGTCGGCGCGCTACCGCGCCGGCGCCAGCAGCGCGAAATGCGCGCCTTGCGGGTCCTGGCACTGGATGATCCACTGGCCGCTCGGCACGTCCATCGGCCCCATGATGACTTTGCCGCCATTGTCGGTGACGCGCTTGGCGGCGGCGTCGATGGCGTCGACGTTGAAATAGAACTGCCAGACGGGAACCGGGATCTGTGGTGGCTTGTTCATCATGCCACCGCCGGATTCGGGGCCGGCGCTGAAGGTTTTGTAAATACCCATCTCGCCCATGTCGAACTCGCCGGCACTCTCCCAGCCGAACTGGCTGGAATAGAAATCGAAAGCGGCTTTCCAGTCCGAGGTGTAGAGCTCGTGCCAGCCGATATGGCCGGGCGTGGTCGCCGGCACCGGCGGCTGCTCGGGCTGATTGGGCTCAAGGAACATGAAGGCAGCGCCTTGCGGGTCCGCGACGACGGCAAAACGGCCGACGCCCGGAATGTCATCCGGCGCGCGATGGACCGCACCGCCCGCGTCTTGTAGCGCCTTGGTCGAAGCGTCGACGTCCTTGGTGTAGATGTAGCCCACCCAGGCTGGCGGCATACCCCTCTTGGCGGGCTCTTCCGGCATCGTCATCAGCCCGCCGACGCCGCGCACGGCGGAGTTCACGACGATGTAGCGGGGCATGCCGGGCGTCTTGTCGAAAGGCTCGGCCTTCCAGCCGACGACAGCGGTGTAGAAGGCCTCGGCGGCGTCGAGGTCGGTGGTCATCAGTTCGTACCAGAAGAAAGGTTGCGGGGATTTCGGCATGGTCGGTCTCCTCACCGGTTCAGGCAGCGATCGCGATTCGATCCATCCTAGGACGATCCTGGCGACAGAAATCCGACATGGGCCGAAAATCCCGGTCGGCAAGGCGCTGCGCTCCCTGATCTTGCATAGCCAGCGCTTTTCGACTTTGCTCCCGTCAAAGAGGGGTTCGCGTTTTTCCATGCGCCAGATGTCGCTCACGCCCGAGCTAGTGGCTCTTTGCCATCGCGAGGAGATCGATCCCGGTCCGAGCGGGGAGTGGACGCAACTCAACGACGACGATTTCAGCGCGCTCGCCGCGCGTCTCGCCGGCGAAGCCGACGAGGGCCCGCTCTGGGTGTTCGCCTATGGCTCGCTGATCTGGAAACCGGCCTTCGAGTCGGTCGGGCAGCAGCGTGCCTCGGCCCATGGCTGGCATCGCTCCTTCTGCCTTGACATGGTGCGCTGGCGAGGCAGCGCCGCGCAGCCGGGGCTGATGATGGCTCTGGAACGCGGCGGGCGTTGCGACGGCGTCATCTACCGCCTGCCGGACGGGGAAAAGCCGGCCCAGATCGAGAGGCTGCTGCGACGCGAGATCGACGACCACGAGAGCGTCGCTTCCGTCAGATGGGTTCCGGTGCGGACGGCGCGAGGCCGGGTGCGGGCGCTGGGCTTCTGGGTCGGCGTGACAGGCAGGGGGAGGTCGCTCGGGCAGCCGCTGGAGAAGGTGGCTTGGGTGCTGGCGCGCGTGCGGCCATGTCGGCTCCGGCGCCGAATATCTCTACAATACCGTCAGCCATCTCGAGACCTCCGGCATCCATGACCGCAATCTGTGGCGGCTGCAGGAATTGGTGGCGGACGAGATACGGTCGGTGCACGGCCACAGGGTCTTAAGCCACGACACCGCAGAGGTTACCGAGGTGGCCATAACATGACTTTATTTGTCATGTTTTTACTCAACCATTTCAGTGACTTGGCCAAAAATTGACCAATTGATAAAAAAATAAAACGTGCTAGCCTTCCCCAAAACGACAACAAGGGGAACTGGAATGGCGACTGGTCATTTCATCGAAGGCATAGCCGGCGGCCGGCTGTCTTCCGAGCAATATGCCGACAATTTTTCCGACCTTCATCCGCCGCTTGATCACCATGAGGCGCTGGTCGAGTCCGATCGCTGCTATTTCTGCTACGACGCGCCCTGCATGAATGCGTGCCCGACGTCGATCGACATCCCGCTGTTCATCCGGCAGATCGCCACCGGCAATCCGCTGGGCTCGGCCAAGACCATCTTCGACCAGAACATTCTCGGCGGCATGTGCGCTCGGGTGTGCCCGACCGAGACGCTGTGCGAAGAGGTCTGCGTGCGCGAAGTGGCCGAAGGCAAGCCGGTGCAGATCGGGCGGCTGCAGCGCTACGCCACCGATGTCGCCATGGGTGAAGGCAAGCAGTTCTACAAGCGCGCCGAGCCGACCGGAAAGAGCATCGCCGTGGTCGGCGCCGGACCGGCCGGGCTCGCGGCGGCGCATCGCCTTGCCCGCCACGGCCATGACGTAACGATCCTCGAGGCGCGGCCGAAGGCCGGCGGCCTCAACGAATATGGCATTGCCGCCTATAAGAGTGTCGATGATTTCGCCCAGGCCGAGGTCGACTATGTCACCGCGATCGGCGGCATCGACATCCAGAACGGCAAGGCGCTCGGCCGCGACTTCCAACTGGCCGACCTGATGCGCAACTACGACGCCGTGTTCCTCGGTCTCGGGCTCGGCGGCGTCAACGCACTGCGCGCCGAAGGCGAAGACGCCGACGGTGTCGCCAATGCGGTGGAATTCATCTCGGAACTGCGCCAGGCAAGCGACCTCTCCAGCCTGCCAGTCGGCCGGCGCGTCGTCGTCATCGGCGGCGGCATGACGGCGATCGACGCCGCGGTGCAGTCGAAACTGCTCGGCGCGGAAGAGGTGACGATCTGCTACCGGCGCGGCCAGGAGCATATGAATGCTTCCGGTTTCGAGCAGGACCTTGCCGCCGCCAACGGCGTCACCATCCGCCACTGGCTGCAGCCCAAGCGCGTCATTGCCGAGAACGGCAAGGTCTCGGCAATCGAGCTCGAATACACCGCGATGAATGGCGACAAGCTTGCCGGCACCGGCGAAACGCTGCGGCTGAATGCCGACCAGGTGTTCAAGGCGATCGGCCAGAGCTTCGTGCCGGCGCATCTCAACGGCAGCGCCGAATCGATTGAACTCGAAGGCGGCCGCATCAAGGTCGATGCAGAAGGCCGTACATCGCTGGCGAAAGTCTGGGCCGGCGGCGACTGCATCTTCGGCGGCGACGATTTGACCGTATCGGCGGTGGCGCAGGGGCGCGACGCGGCCGAGAGCATCCACCGGGCACTGACCTCTAACGGGAGGGCATGAGCATGGCAGACATCCGCAACACCTTCATCGGCATCAAGTCGCCCAATCCGTTCTGGCTGGCCTCGGCGCCGCCGACCGACAAGGCGTACAATGTCGAGCGCGCCTTCAAGGCCGGCTGGGGCGGCGTGGTGTGGAAGACGCTCGGCGAAGAAGGCCCGCCAGTCGTCAACGTCAACGGTCCGCGCTATGGCGCGATCTGGGGCGCCGACCGCAGGCTGCTTGGCCTGAACAATATCGAGCTGATCACCGACCGCGACCTGCAGACCAACCTGCGCGAGATGAAGCAGGTGAAGATGAACTGGCCGGACCGGGCGCTGATCGCCTCTATCATGGTGCCTTGCGTGGAGGAGAGCTGGAAGGCGATCCTGCCGATGGTCGAGGAGACCGGCGCCGACGGCATCGAGCTCAATTTCGGCTGCCCGCACGGCATGTCGGAACGCGGCATGGGCTCGGCGGTCGGCCAGGTGCCGGAATATATCGAAATGGTGGTGCGCTGGTGCAAACAGTACACGCGCATGCCGGTCATCACCAAGCTGACGCCCAACATCACCGACATCCGCAAGCCCGCGAGGGCAGCGCACGCCGGTGGCACGGATGCGGTTTCGCTCATCAACACGATCAACTCCATCACCGGCGTCGACCTCGACAATTTCGCGCCGCAGCCGACCATCGACGGCAAGGGCTCGCACGGCGGCTATTGCGGCCCGGCGGTGAAGCCGATCGCCATGAACATGGTGGCCGAGATCGCGCGCGATCCGGAAACGCATGGCCTGCCGATCTCCGGCATCGGCGGCATAACCACCTGGCGCGATGCCGCCGAATTCATGGCGCTCGGCGCCGGCAACGTGCAGGTCTGCACGGCGGCGATGACCTATGGCTTCAAGATCGTACAGGAGATGATCGCAGGCCTGGAGAACTGGATGGACGAGAAGGGGCATGCCTCGCTCTCCGACATCATCGGCCGCGCTACGCCCAACGTCACCGACTGGCAGTATCTCAACCTCAACTATGTCGCCAAGGCGCATATCGACCAGGATGCCTGCATCAAATGCGGCCGCTGCCATATCGCCTGCGAGGACACCTCGCACCAGGCAATAACCAGCATGGTCGATGGCGCGAGGCATTTCGAAGTGATCGAGGCCGAATGCGTCGGCTGCAATCTCTGCGTCAATGTCTGCCCGGTCGAAGGCTGCATCACCATGGAGCCGCTGGCCGCGGGCGCGATGGACCAGCGCACCGGCAAGCCGGTGTCGCCGATCTACGCCAACTGGACGACGCACCCCAACAATCCGATGGCCAAGGTGGCTGCGGAATAGCTGGGTTCCTCGGCCTACGCAGTGGGGAGAGGTGGCCCGGCGAAGCCGGGACGGAGAGGGGCCTCCGGACGACCGCCCAGGCCCTCGATTTTCTTTATTTTCTTCCGTCGCGTCTTTCACCGGCTCTGGCTTCGCGTAGGTCGTCCCCCTCTCCGTCCCGGCTTCGCCGGGCCACCTCTCCCCCCCGCTTCGCGGGGCGCGAGGAACCCAAGTCCTGCGAAGCCCGTTCTCTCTCACGCTGCCATTGCGAATTGAGGTTAATTTTCATTTCGCCTATTGCAGATAAAAGTTATCCAGGATAAAATATATCTACGAATAGGAGATCGAGGCCATGAAGCTGAGCGAAGGGGTCGAGGCGGCTATCCACTGCACCGCCACGCTGGCCAGCGTTGATGGCAACAGCACGATGCCGGGCGCTGCTCTCGCTGAGGCATTCGGTCTGTCGCCGAGCTACCTGCTCAAGCATCTCAATCAACTGACCGCGGCGCGCATCCTGGAATCGCTGCCCGGACCTGCGGGCGGCTACCGGCTGGCGCGGGCGGCGGAACAAATCACGCTGCTCGATGTCGTGCTGGCCATCGAGGGGCGTGAGCCGGCGTTTCGTTGCAGCGAGATCCGCCAGCGCGGCCCGGTCAAGATCGGTGCCTCGGCTTATGTGAAGCCGTGCGGCATCAATGCCGCGATGCTGAAGGCCGAGCGCGCCTATCGGGCGGCGCTCGCCGAAGTGAGGATTTCCGACATCGTCGCGGAATATGCGGCTGAAGGCGATCCGCGATCCTACGCCGCGAGCTGCGCCTTCGTCGAGCGTCACCAACGACCGCAGAAATCCGCTTCATCCAAGCAGATCTAAACCCACTCAAAACCTGGAAGGAAAGACGATGAAACAGAGATTGCAGTTCTTTGCCAAGGCGCCGGAAATCATGAAGGCGGTGTCGGCGCTCAACAAGGCCGTCGATGAGTGCGGACTGGAAGTGAGCCTGCTGCATCTGATCAAGCTCAGGGCTTCGCAGATCAATGGCTGCTCATACTGCGTCGAGATGCACAGCCGCGAGGCCAGGCGCGACGGCGAGACCGAAACCCGGCTCTATCTCGTCGCCGCCTGGAAGGAATCGCCGCTGTTTTCGGAACGCGAGCGCGCCGCCTTCGCCTGGACCGAGGCCGTGACGCTGATCGCCGACAATGGCGTATCGGACGAGCTCTACGCCCGCACGCTCGAGCATTTTTCGGAAGAGGAACTGGTCAAGCTCTCGGTGGCGCTCGGCATGATCAACACCTGGAACCGGCTCTGCATTCCGTTCCACTCCATCCATCCGATGCCGTCCGCCAAGGCCGCCTGAGTTTATCGTTCGATAGCGTGGGCCCGTTGATGGGCCCACGCTTTTCGTTTTCGCGCTGGGCGGAGGTTCCTGGCGCTGATCGCGCATTCGCTTTGACGGCCCAGGGCTAGGCCGCGAACCTGAGGCCGCCGTCGCAGGTCAGCACCTGGCCGGTCATGAAGCCGTTGGAGACCAGGAAGGCGATCGCCTCGGCGACGTCCTCGGCGCGGCCGATGCGGCCAACCGGCGTCTTGCCGGCATATTCGGCAAAGACCGCCTGCCGCTGCTCGTCCGGCAAAAAGTCCCACCATGGCGTGTCGATGACGCCGGGCGCCACGACATTGACGCGCAGCGGCTTCAGCTCGACAGCCAGGATCGGCGCGACAGTGAGCAGCATGCCGTTGATGGCGCCGATGCCGGCGACGCCGGGCGCCGCGATCTGCGCCGAGACGGCCGAGATGAAGGTCACCGATCCGGCTTTGTTCAAGGTCGGCAGGGCCGCCTGCAGGCAGGACAATTGCGGCCGGATCTTTTCATCGACGCCGCTGCCGATATCGGCAAGGTCCAGCGTCGCGAAAGGCCCCAGACCCTTGCCGCCGCTCGCGGCGAGAACCAGGTGATCGAACGGTCCGAGACCATCGAAGAAATTCCGGACCTCATCCGGCTTCGCGGCGTCGAACACGGCCTTGCCGACAGTGCCGCCAAGGGCCTTCCAAGCGCCTTTGAGCTTCTCCTCGTTGCGACCGGTGATGGTCACTTTCATGCCGGGACCGACCAGCCGTTTGGTCGTGGCGAAGCCGATGCCGGATGAGCCGCCGATGATGACGCAATGTTGGATGGTCTCGCTCATGAATGCTTTTCCCTGGCTGTCGTGGAAGATTGTCTGGTCAGTTCGAGGCTCAAGCTCCGCAATTGGCGGCGGGCCTTTTCGTCATAGGCCTGGCCGTCGGCGCGCGATTCCCGTTGGCCGTCGAAATAGCGGCCGCTGCGTCCCTCGAGCGCCGGCGACGTGGCGAGGCTCAGGATGGCGTCGGCGCCGGTCTCGACCGAGCTCCATGGCGTGACGCCGGCCCGCCGGACCATGGTGGTGTCCATGTAGCTTGCCGGATGGAGCGCGTTGACGGTGACGCCGGTGCCGTCGAGCTGCTGAGCCAAATCGACGGTGAACAGGATCTGCGCCAGCTTGCTCTGGCAGTAGGCGCGCACGCCACTGTAGCCGTGCGTCAGCATGACATCGTCGAAGTCGATCGCCTGCTGGCCGGCCGAGGCGACGTTGACGATGCGTGCCGGCGCGCTTGCTTTCAGCAACGGCAGCAGTTCCGACGTCAGCAGGAAGCCCGCAAGATAGTTGACGGCGAAGCGCAGCTCGTAGCCGTCGGCGCTGACCTGTCGCTTCGCGCCCTGGCCGCCGGTGCCGACGCCGGCATTGTTGATCAGGACGTCGAGCCGGTCAGTCCTGGCGCGCACCGCTTCGGCGAGGCGGCGCACTTCGGCAAGCGAAGCGAGGTCGGCGGCGAGGAATTCCGCCTTGCCGCCTTTTGCCTCTATGGCGGCCACGGTCGCCTTGCCGCGGTCAGCGTCGCGGCCATGCACCAGCACCCGCGCGCCCGCGGCACCGAGCCTTTCGGCGACCACGCGGCCGACGCCGTCGGTCGAGCCGGTGACGAGAATTGTCTTGTCCTTGAGTTCCATGATCAGAGCCTCCTTGCGCTGCTCTGAACGGAAAGATGGGACACGGCGCGTATCTCAAACAGTTCAAACTTTATCCTGGTACCGGTACTGCTATAATAGGCACATGGACGCCATCGCTCATTCCCCCGAAGATCATCGCCGGCGCGAGCTCGGCGCCTTCCTGCGTTCCCGCCGCGAAAGGCTCTCGCCCTCGGATACCGGCATCGCCGCCGGCCGGCGTCGGCGCACGCCCGGGCTGCGGCGGGAGGAAGTGGCGATGATCGCCGGCGTCGGCACGACCTGGTACACCTGGCTGGAGCAGGGCAGGGACGTGCGGCCTTCGATCGAGGTGCTGACCGCGCTCTGCCAGGCGCTGCGGCTCGACGGGGCCGAGCAGCGGCATCTGTTCACGCTCGCCGGGCGCCAGCAGCCCGAGCGGCGGCGCATCGTTGCGGGAAAGGTCGAGGGACCGTTGCTGCACATGTTGCAGAGCCTGGTGCTGCAGCCCGCCTATGTCGTCGGTCCGCGTTGGGACGTGCTGGCTTGGAACGACGCGGCCGTCGCCATCTTCGGCGACTACGGCCTGCTGGAGGGCGATGCCCGCAACATCATCCACGGCGTGTTCACCGATCCGCACCGGCGGCATCTGCTGGTGGACTGGGAGCAGCTGGCGCGCGCGACCCTTGCCGCCTTCCGCGCCGAGAGCGCGAAATACACCGGCGATCCGGATTTCGAGCGGCTGATCGAACTGATGATGCGCTCAAGCCCCGAATTCCGCGAATGGTGGCCGCAGCGCGATGTCGTGCACCGGCTTTCCGGCCTGAAGCATCTGCGCCACCCGATCGCCGGCGCGATGACATTCGAGCATATGAGCCTGTCGATCGACGACGGTTCGGATATGCGATTGATCGTCTACACGCCGCTTGCCGAGCAGAATTCGGTGGCAAAGCTCAAGAAGCTGCTCGACGACCTGCCAACTGAGCGGCGCAGCGCCTGAGCCATCCACCGCCGGTCAGCCCTTAGGCTTCAGCCCATCCAGGAACAGCTGCTCCAGGAAGCGCGCCGCGTCCTCGAAGCGGCCGTCGCCGCCGCGGTCGGCGCCGAGCACGGCGCGCACCTGCACGTCGAAATCGGCATAGTGCTGCGTCGTCGCCCAGATCGAGAAGATCAGGTGCCAGGGGTCGGTGCGGGCGATCTTGCCGGCGCGCATCCAGCCCTTGATGACGGTGGCCTTCTCGTCGACCAAGGTCTTCAGCTCGCCCTCCAGCATCGGCTTGATGCGCGGTGCGCCCTGCAGGATCTCATTGGCGAACAACCGGCTTTCGCGCGGAAAGTCGCGCGCCATTTCGAGCTTCCTGCGGATATAGCTTCTAAGCTCCGTCAGCGGATCGCCGATGTCGTCAAGCTCGCGCAGCGGCGCCAGCCAGGTGTCGAGCAGGCGCTGCATCAACGTCTCGTGAATGTCTTCCTTGCGGCGGAAGTAATAGAGAAGGTTTGGCTTCGACATGCCGGCGGCTTCGGCGATCTGGTCGATGGTCGAACCGCGAAAACCGTTGGCGGAGAAGACTTCGAGCGCGGCTTCCAGGATGAGCTCGCGCTTTTCCTGCTGGATGCGGGTGCGGCGGGGAGCGGAGCCTTCCATCGCCGCCGTCATCCTTGCCGGCCGTTTTCGCGTGGGCTCTCTGGACCAATTGTCTGGACCAGTTTTTCCTTGGGCTGTGGAGCGCGCTTTTTATGCCGCATTTCCGCTAGTAATCCTTTGACCGCCGACAGGCGGCGCTAACGTTTGTCCAACCGGTCAAAATTTTGCGTAGCACGAAAACGCAGCGAAGACCAAGCGTTGGCCGCACCGAAACACGTTACAAGGGGAAGTCCTGGTCATGTCCAACCGGCTGAAAGTCACGCCGAACGATCTCAGCGCATTCTGGATGCCGTTCACGGCAAACCGCCAGTTCAAGCAGGCGCCACGCATGTTGGTGTCCGCCAAGGACATGCATTACACCACCAGCGACGGCCGCAAGGTGCTCGACGGCACGGCGGGCCTGTGGTGCGTGAACGCCGGCCACTGCCGGCCGAAGATCACCGAGGCCATCCAGCACCAGGCCGCCGAGCTCGACTACGCGCCTGCTTTCCAGATGGGCCACCCGGTCGTGTTCGAGCTGGCGAACCGCCTGGTCGATATCGCGCCCAAGGGCATGGACCATGTCTTCTTCACCAATTCCGGATCGGAATCGGTGGAGACCGCGCTGAAGATGGCGATCGCCTATCACCGCGTTCGGGGCGAGGGCTCGCGCACCCGCCTGATCGGCCGTGAGCGCGGCTATCACGGCGTGAATTTCGGCGGCATCTCGGTCGGCGGCATCGTCTCCAACCGCAAGATGTTCGGCACGCTGCTCGGCGGCGTCGACCATCTGCCGCACACGCACCTGCCCGAGAAGAACGCCTTCTCCAAGGGCGTTCCGGAACATGGCGCGGAGCTCGCGAACGACCTCGAGCGGCTGATTGCGCTGCACGATTCCTCGACCATCGCCGCCGTGATCGTCGAGCCGGTCGCCGGCTCCACCGGCGTCATCCTGCCGCCGAAGGGCTATCTGCAGAAGCTTCGGGAAATCTGCACGAAGCACGGCATATTGTTGATTTTCGATGAAGTGATCACCGGCTTCGGCCGCCTCGGCACGCCGTTCGCGGCCGACTATTTCGGCGTCACGCCGGACATCATGACCACTGCCAAGGGCGTCTCCAACGGCGTCATCCCGATGGGCGCGGTGTTCGTGAAGAAGGAGATCCACGACGCCTTCATGACCGGCCCCGAGCACATGATCGAGTTCTTCCACGGCTACACATATTCGGGCAACCCGATCGCCTCCGCCGCGGCGCTCGGCACTCTCGATACCTACAAGGAAGAAGGCCTGCTGACGCGCGGCGAGGAGCTCGCGCCTTACTGGGAAGACGCGCTGCATTCGCTGAAGGGCGAGCCGCATGTCATCGACATCCGCAACATCGGCCTGATCGGCGCGATCGAGCTGGCGCCGATCGCCGGCAGCCCGACCAAGCGTGCCTTCTCGGCCTTCGTGAAGGCGTTCGAGCGCGGCGCGCTGATCCGCACCACCGGCGACATCATCGCGTTGTCGCCGCCGCTGATCATCACCAAGGGCCAGATCAACGAACTGATCGACCATGTCAGGGACGTGCTGAGGTCGATCGACTAAAAGGTCGGGAATGGTCTCTGCCAAACGCGAAGCGGCCTTGGAACAGGAAAGGCAGTCTCTCGAGGCTGCCTATTCCGATGCCTTGCTGGTTGCGCTTCGCGACTGCGCTGACGGCAGATGGGGATTGTTCGACCAGAACGAAGGAACGCTTCCTGCCTTCCTGGAAAGCCGCCATTTGCCGGAAAGTGCAAAGCGGCTCGCCGCGATAGGAGCCGAACTTGTCGCGGTTCGGGAAAAAATGGGTTTTGTCGACCTCTTTGCTCCCATGCAGCGACTGGCTGAACTCAGGGCGGAACGTGGGCCCAATCAGCCAGGGGAGCCTCGGCTGGCGCAGATGTTCCTCGATGAATTGAAGGCATAGCAAGCCGCCCAATAGAACGCGCAGCGCGTCAACCAATCCCTTGCCGCAACGGCCTGCAAGAGTCAGGCCGGCTGTGCGCCGATGCCGGTCAGGATGACCCGCTTGATGTTTTCCTTGGCTTCCCGCCATTGCCGGTCCGAGAGCGACTTGCCGCCGTTCAGCGTCTCGATCTGGTGGCCGAAATCGGCGTAGTGCTGGGTCGTGGCCCATAACATGTAAAGCAGATGCCGCGGGTCCACCGGGTCCATCTTGCCCTCCTCGATCCAGCGCCTGATGATCTCGACGCGGCCGTCGGTCCATTCGCGCAGCGTCGATTCCATATAGTCCTGAAGCACCGGCGCGCCGTGCATCACCTCGGAGGCCCAGACCTTCGAACCGTCCGGGTGGCGGCGCGATATTTCCATCTTGGCGTCGATATAGGAACTGATGCCGTCCACCGGGCCGCGCGCCGCGTCAAAGCAATTGGCCGCCTGCAGCCAGATCTCGAAAATGTTCTGGACGACGGACCGGTAGAGCTCTTCCTTGGTGGCGAAATAATAGTGGAGATTTGCCTTTGGCAGCCCCGCCAGATCGGCGATCAGCTGCATCGTGGCGCCACCGAACCCTGCCTCTGCGAACACCTTTTCGGCGGCGAGCAGAATGGCTTTTTCATTCTCCCGCCTTATGTCCTGGCGCCGCATGGGACGGGTGGATTCGGTCATGTCTCCCCCAAGATTCTCGTTGACCGCTTGGTCAGCTTGTGTAGTCTGAAAGCTGACCATACGGTCAGGATGCAAACCACTCAAGGGGCGACAAGACCCCTGGTGAAAATGGGAACCGCAAATGGCCGCACCCGGCGAAAATCTGCGAATCAATTCAGACCGCTTGTGGGATTCCATCATGGAGATGGCGAAGATCGGCCCCGGCATTGCCGGCGGCAACAATCGCCAGACCGTGACCGACGAGGACGGCGAGGGTCGCCATTTGTTCAAGCGCTGGTGCGAGGCCGCCGGGCTCGAAATGGGCCTCGACGAGATGGGCACCATGTTTGCCCGCCGCGAGGGCACCGATCCCAGCCTGCCGCCCGTCTATGTCGGCAGCCATCTCGACACGCAGCCGACCGGCGGCAAGTATGACGGCGTGCTCGGCGTGCTGGGCGGGCTCGAAGTCGTACGCTCGCTCAACGACCTCGGCATCAAGACGAAACATCCGATCGTCGTCACCAACTGGACGAACGAGGAAGGCGCGCGCTTCGCGCCGGCCATGATGGCGTCCGGCGTGTTCGCCGGCGTGCTCGACCAGGCCGATGTCTACCAGCATGTCGACAAGGACGGCAAAAAGTTCGGCGAGGAGCTCGAGCGCATCGGCTGGAAGGGCACGGAAAAGGTCGGTGATCGCAAGATCCACGCCTTCTTCGAACTGCATATCGAGCAGGGGCCGATCCTGGAGGACGAGGGCATCGACATCGGTGTCGTCACGCACGGCCAGGGCCTGAAATGGCTGCAGGTGACGCTGACCGGCAAGGAAGCGCATACCGGCTCGACGCCGATGCCGAAGCGTCGCAATGCCGGGCTCGGCATGGCGCGCGTGATCGAACTGGTGCACGAGATCGCCATGGACTACCAGCCGGACGCCGTCGGTGCGGTCGGCCACATGCAGGCCTATCCGAACTCGCGCAACATCATCGCGGGCCGCACGGTCTTCACCATCGATATCCGCTCGCCGGAGAAGGAAGTGCTCGACGCCATGGATGGCCGCATCCGCGAAGGCATCGACACGATCTGCGATGCGCTCGACATCAAATACGAGATCGAGCAGGTCGGTCATTTCGATCCGGTCACCTTCGACAAGGATTGCGTCAAGGCGATCCGCGACGCCGCCGAGCGGTTGGGCTACTCGCATCGCAACATCGTCTCGGGCGCTGGCCACGACGCCTGCTGGATCAACCGCGTCGCGCCGACCGCGATGGTGATGTGCCCCTGCGTCGACGGGCTCAGCCACAACGAGGCCGAGGAGATCACCAAGGAGTGGGCGGCGGCGGGCGCCGACGTGCTGTTCCACGCGGTGGTGGAGACCGCGGGGATTGTGGAGTGAGCCCTTGGGCATCCGGGAAGACGATCGGCAGCGAAAGGCTTATGGAAAGGCCTGGGAGGCCGGGCTGCGGCCCGCAATCAAGGGAAGGGGATGGCGCAAGTATTGGAGTTCAATTTCGAGGCAGGATGGCCCTTGGTTCATCTGCGCGGAATGCGTTCTCCTCTGGCCGACGCGCAGGCTGCAGTTTCTTCTGCAAGCCAAGCCAATGACACTGGACCCGCTTCTGTGGAAGATTATCGGAGCTAAGGACAACGAGACAGAGCCGTTATCGTTCAGAAAGTGGGGCGCATTTATTTGCGAAGCGCCGACTCTTGCCGAGTCAATCGTTGATTGCGGGGCTCCAGAGCAAATGGCCTCTGACTTCGTGCAGTTTGCAATGTCCGAAAGGTCGTCGATTTTGCGAGAGCTGTCTTCGAGACCTTTCTCAGATGTTCTGGCTGAAAAGGCAGACCCGTTTGGGATGCTTTCGACAACGAAGGTGGTGTCTTTGCTAGACGAGAGGAAGTACGAAGACGCCATATCGTTTTTGAATGGGAAATATGAGAAGGGCGTTTCGATCAATGTTGTCAGGCCTGATGCCGAAGGGCACGCCAGATCAGCCAGTTTCTTCGATTTGGCCCGGGACTACGCGCTGTCCGCAAAAGAACCAATGACGGCCGAGACCGCCTGAATGATCGACTAGACCAATCACCTCGCAACGCCGCTCGCCAAGAAGCGCGAAAGAACAGGGGAACAGATATGACCAAAGTCATCCGCAACGGCACCGTTGTCACCGCCGACCGCACATGGAAGGCCGACGTGCTGATGCAGCACGGCAAGATCGTCGCCATCGGCTCGAACCTGCACGGCGACCATGAGTTCGACGCCACGGGCTGCTACGTCATGCCGGGCGGTATCGATCCGCATACCCATCTGGAAATGCCCTTCATGGGCACCTATTCGGCCGACGATTTCGAATCCGGCACGCGCGCAGCACTTTCCGGCGGCACGACCATGGTGGTCGACTTCTGCCTGCCGGCGCCGCAGCAGTCGCTGCTCGAAGCGCTGCAGATGTGGGACAACAAGACCTCGAAGGCGTCCTGCGACTATTCCTTCCACATGGCGATCACCTGGTGGGGCAAGCAGGTGTTCGACGAGATGGCTCAAGTCGTCGACCGGGGCATCACCTCGTTCAAGCATTTCATGGCCTATAAGGGCGCGCTGATGGTGGACGACGACGAGATGTATTCGTCGTTCCAGCGCTGCGCCGACCTCGGCGCGCTGCCGCTGGTCCATGCCGAGAATGGCGACGTGGTTGCAGCACTTTCGCAAAAACTGCTCGCCGCCGGCAACAATGGTCCCGAGGGCCATGCCTATTCGCGCCCGCCGGAAGTGGAAGGCGAGGCCACGAATCGCGCCATCATGATCGCCGACATGGCCGGCGTGCCGCTCTATGTCGTGCATGTCTCCTGCGAGCAGAGCCACGAAGCGATCCGCCGCGCGCGCCAGAAAGGCATGCGCGTCTTTGGCGAGCCGCTGATCCAGCATCTGACGCTCGACGAGACCGAATATTTCAACAAGGACTGGGATCACGCGGCGCGCCGCGTGATGAGCCCGCCCTTCCGCAACAAGCTGCATCAGGACTCGCTGTGGGCCGGCCTGCAGGCCGGATCGCTGCAGGTGGTCGCGACCGATCATTGCGCCTTCACCACTAGCCAAAAGCGCAACGGCGTCGGCGACTTCACCAAGATCCCGAACGGCACGGGCGGGCTCGAGGACCGCTTGCCGGTGCTGTGGACGAGAGGCGTCAACACCGGGCGGCTGACGATGAACGAGTTCGTAGCGGTGACCTCGACCAACATCGCCAAGATCCTCAACATGTACCCCAAGAAGGGCGCGATCGTCGAAGGCGCCGACGCCGACATCATCGTCTGGGACCCGAAGCGCCAGAAGACGATCTCGGCCAAGAAGCAGCAGTCGGTGATCGACTACAACGTCTTCGAGGGCATCGAGGTGACCGGCCTGCCACGCTTCGTCTTCTCGCGCGGCGAGCTCTCGATCGAGGAAGCGGATGTGAAGGCCAAGGCCGGCCATGGCGAGTTCGTCGCCCGCGAGCCGAACGCCGCGGTCAATCGGGCGCTGTCGACCTGGAAGGAGATTTCCGCGCCGCGCAAGGTGGAGCGTACCGGCATTCCGGCGACCGGAGTTTGAGCGTGCGCGGAGTTCGTCCTGCCATCGCGCCGGCAGCCTTGCTGCCTGGTTGCCTGGCCGCCGCAACCAGCATCGATCCATCAAAGCCCTGGGGCTCCCGGTGCCGATGACGGCGAGAGACTTTTTGCTCCCCCTAGGCGACGAGGCCATCCAGCCCCGGCAGCAGGACGACGCTTTCCTGCTCGTTGGGATCGGTGCGGGCGATGACCGCGGAGGCGGGCGCGCCGCTCAGATTGGCGGGCAGATGCGGCACGCCGGCCGGAATGTAGAAGAGGTCGCCGGCCCTGGTGACGACGTGGTGCTCGAGCCGGTCGCCGTACCAGGTGTGAACCTCACCCGAGAGCACGTAGATGGCCGTCTCGTGGCTTTCATGCATATGGGCCTTGGCGCGGGCGCCGGGCGGCATGGTGAGAAGATGCATGCAGATGCCGGAAGAGCCGACGGTCTCGGCGGCGATGCCGGCGAAATAGCTCAGCCCCTGCTTGCCCTGATAGGTGCTTTCGGGGCGAACGAGATGACAGGTGGGTTTAGGCGACATCGGCAAGGCTCCGGGCGGCGTCGATCGGGTGGGACAGGACGAGTGGAAAGCAACGCTATCATAAAATCAACCGCATTGCGGACAGGGCGGCAGGGGCTGCGAAAGGCAGGCTTCAGCCAATGACCGAACAGCCGCCAGCCGTCGTCTCGGCAAGCAAGCTCGGCCTTACCTTCCAGACCAATGACGGTCCGGTGCAGGCGCTCTCCAATGTCGATCTCACCATCGGCAAGGGCGAATTCGTCTCTTTCATCGGCCCGTCGGGCTGCGGCAAGACCACCTTGCTGCGTGTCATCGCCGATCTGGAGAAGGCGACCTCGGGAACGATCTCCGTCAACGGGATGACGCCGGAGCAGGCGCGCGAGAAGCGCGCCTATGGCTATGTCTTCCAGGCCGCCGCCCTGTTCCCGTGGCGCACGATCGAGCGCAACGTCGCGCTGCCGCTGGAGGTCATGGGCCTCAGCCAGGCCGAACAGGCGGAGCGCATCAAGCGCACGCTGGCGCTGGTCAACCTCTCGGGCTTCGAGAAGAAATATCCCTGGCAGCTTTCCGGCGGCATGCAGCAGCGCGCCTCGATCGCGCGCGCCTTGGCCTTTGATGCGGACCTTCTGTTGATGGACGAGCCGTTCGGCGCGCTGGACGAGATCGTGCGCGACCATCTCAATGAGCAACTCCTCGATCTGTGGGACCGGACCAACAAGACGATCTGTTTCGTCACCCATTCGATCCCGGAGGCGGTCTATCTGTCGACGCGCATCGTGGTGATGTCGCCGCGGCCCGGCCGCGTCACCGACGTCATCGAATCGACGCTGCCGAGGAAGCGGCCGCTCGATATTCGCGAGACGCCGGAATTCCTGGCGATCGCCGCGCGCGTGCGCGACGGCCTGAGGGCAGGGCACAGCTATGATGATTGAGGGGGAAGAACTCCCTCCTCTCCCCACCGGGGAGAGGGTGGCCGGAGCGAAGCGGAGGTCGGGTGAGGGGGCGTCTACGGACCCAACCAAAAGAAAAGTAGGTGCAACGGCCCGAGTCCGTGAACTCCGGATTGATGAGACCGAAGCGGAATACAGGCTTTGGGGCGAACTGAGAGGGCGGCACCTCAACGGCTACAAGTTCGTGAGGCAAGTGCCGCTGGGGCCTTTCTTCGCGGATTTTGTGTGTCGTGAGAAAGCGTTGATTGTCGAAATAGACGGTAGCCAGCACGCGGACTCATCAACCGACGCGGCGAGGACCGCCTGGTTGAACGATCACGGCTACTCTGTGCTTCGATTCTGGAATCAGGAGGTTCTGACCGAGCGCCGCGCGGTGCTGGATACGATTCTAGCGGTGCTCGAGGGGCGGATACACTCACCCTCACCCGGCCTTCGCTTCGCTCCGGCCACCCTCTCCCCGCTGGGGAGAGGAGGAGGGGAGCGCTGATGGACTCTTTCCGCTCCAAGATCGTTCCCGTCACCACCATCCTGGCCGGCGTGGTGGTGCTCTGGTACGTGTTCGCCGTCATCCTCAACGCACCGTTCCAGCGCGATCTCGACACCAGGGGCAATGAAACGCCCGGCACGGTCGAGTTCATCGGCAAGACGCTGTCGCAGCCGAAGCCGACATTGCCGGCGCCGCACCAGGTGGCGGTGAATTTCTTCGAAAACACTTTCCTGCGGTCCGTCACATCGAACCGCAGCCTGGTCTACAACGCCTGGGTAACGCTGTCCTCGACGCTGCTCGGCTTTGCCTTCGGCACGGCGCTCGGCATCGTCATCGCGGTCGGCATCGTGCATGTGGCGACGCTGGACCGTAGCCTGATGCCGTGGATCATCGCTTCCCAGACCATTCCGATCCTGGCGGTGGCGCCGATGATCATCGTGGTGCTGGCGGCGATCGGCATCACCGGCCTGATCCCCAAGGCGCTGATCTCGACCTATCTGTCGTTCTTCCCGGTCGCGGTCGGCATGGTGAAAGGTCTGCGCTCGCCCGAGCTCATGCATCTCGACCTCATGCATACCTATAACGCCAGCGCCTCGCAGACCTTCTGGAAACTGCGCGTGCCGGCCTCGGTGCCGTTCCTGTTCACCTCGATGAAGGTGGCGGTGGCGGCAAGCCTGGTCGGCGCCATCGTCGGCGAGCTGCCGACAGGCGCTGTCGCCGGCATCGGCGCCAAGCTGCTCGCGGGCGCCTATTACAGCCAGACGATCGATATCTGGTCCGCATTGGTCGCCGGTTCCATCGTCGCGGCTCTGCTGGTGATGGTGGTGGGTATCGCGGGACGGCTGGTCGACCGCGCCATGGGTGGGAGGCCGGCATGAATTGGCTGAAGCCATCATGGCAGGCGGCGTTTGCCATCCTTCTTTGCCTCGTGGCCTTCGCGCTCGGCGCAATGACGAAGCCGGAAGCCGCCGCGCTGGCAGAGCCGGCCACGACGCTGGCCTATCCCTATATGGGCGCGAAGGGGCTGATCATCGGGCTGTTGCTTATCGCGGCGCTGGTTTCGTCCGTAAGGCTGACGCCGGTCGCGGAAGCCATCGTGCTGTTCGTCGGCGCGCATGCCGCCGCCTGGCTCTTGATCAAGGGCATAGCCGGTTTCGAGGGCACGGCGCTGGCGCCATATTTCCTGCTGCTTGCCGCGGCCTGGCTGCTTGCCTGGCGCTGCGTCGCCTTGCTCTCCTCGTTGCGTCCGAGCGAGAGCGTCTCAAGGAACGCGCTGCGCCTGATCATCCCGGCGATCTTCGGCGCCTGGATCCTGATCATCTGGGAAGCGGTGACGCGCGGCGCCGGCATCCCCTTCATCCTTCTGCCGCCGCCGAGCGCAATCGGCGCGCGCATCGCCAACTCGCTGCCGATCCTGGGCTCGGATGTGCGGCAAACGATCTTCAAGGCGGTGCTGATCGGCTACATCGTCGGCAATCTCGCCGGCTTTATCGTCGCCATCCTCGCCGACCGCGTGCCGTTCCTGCGGCGCGGTCTGCTGCCGATCGGCAATATGGTCTCGGCGCTGCCGATCATCGGCGTGGCTCCGATCATGGTCATGTGGTTCGGCTTCGACTGGCCTTCCAAGGCCGCGGTGGTCATCATCATGACCTTCTTCCCGATGCTGGTGAACACGGTCGCGGGGCTCGCCGCATCCGGGCATATGGAACGCGACCTGATGCGCACCTATGCGTCGGGCTATTGGCCGACGCTTCTCAAGCTCAGGCTGCCGGCGGCAATGCCGTTCATCTTCAACGCACTGAAGATCAACTCGACGCTGGCGCTGATCGGCGCCATCGTCGCCGAGTTCTTCGGCACGCCCGTGGTCGGCATGGGATTCCGCATCTCGACGGAAGTAGGGCGGATGAACATCGACATGGTGTGGGCCGAAATCGCAGTTGCAGCACTTGCGGGTTCGGTCTTTTATGGCGTGGTGGCTCTCATCGAGAGAGCCGTCACGTTTTGGCATCCCTCTGTCCGAGGTGGATAGGGGCGGTGGGTTTGGGTGCTAACTTCAGAGGGTAATAACATGAAAAGACTGCTGATTTCTGCTTTGGCCGGCGCCATGTCGCTGGCCGCTTTCCAAGCGATGGCCGCCGATAAGGTGACACTGCAGCTGAAATGGGTCACGCAGGCCCAGTTCGCCGGCTACTATGTCGCCAAGGCCAAGGGCTTCTATGACGCCGAAGGCCTCGACGTCGACATCAAGCCGGGCGGCCCCGACATCGCGCCCGAGCAGGTGATCGCCGGCGGCGGCGCCGACGTCATCGTCGACTGGATGGGTGGCGCGCTCGCAGCACGCGACAAGGGCGTGGGGCTCGTCAACATCGCCCAGCCGTTCAAGAAGGCGGGCATGGAACTGGTCTGCCCCAAGGCCGGGCCGATCAAGACCGAAGCCGACTTCAAGGGCCACACGCTCGGCGTCTGGTTCTTCGGCAACGAATATCCGTTCTACGCCTGGATGAACAAGATCGGTCTCAAGACCGATGGCGGCCCGGACGGCGTGACCGTGCTCAAGCAGAGCTTTGACGTGCAGCCGCTGATCCAGAAGCAGGCCGACTGCATCTCGGTGATGACCTACAATGAATACGGTCAGGTGCTGGACGCCGGCTACAAGCCGGAAGACCTTGTCGTGTTCAATTACTCCGCCATGGGCAACGACCTGCTGGAGGACGGGCTCTACACGCTCGAGGACAAGCTCAAGGACCCGGCCTTCGAGGACAAGATGGTGCGCTTCGTGCGCGCCTCGATGAAGGGCTGGAAATACGCCACGGAGAACACCGACGAGGCGGCCGGGATCGTCGTGGACAATGGCGGACAGGACGAGAACCACCAGAAGTTCATGATGAAGGAAGTTGCCAAGCTGATCGACAATGCCGATGGCAAGCTGATCCCGGCCGCTTACGAGCGCACGGCCAAGGCGCTGCTCGACCAGAAGATCATCAGCAAGGAAGCGAGCGGCGCCTACACGACCGCGATCACCGACAAGGCGATCAAGTAAGGTCCGCTCTAACTCTTTGCTGGAGCATGATCTTTTCCGAAAACCGGTTCCCATTTTTCGGAATCATGCTCTGGATGCGGAAGATGGAAAGGGGCGGGCGACCGCCCCTTTTCGTGCTTTTGTGGTAAAATAAACGTGCGCAGGGATACATCGGGCCGCCCAACCGTTGCACTGAGGCATCCGCACGTCGGGGAGCCGCGAAGGATGCTGCAATCAACGGAGGTCCTTCATGCGCATCCTATCCGTGCCGATGCTTTCGGCTCTAGCCGTTTCGACAGCTTTCCTTCTCGCATCGCCGGCCATGGCCGAGACGATGAAATTCAAGGCGACGCTCGACGGCAGCCAGCAGAACCCGCCCGTCACCACCAAGGGCAAGGGTACAGCGACACTCACCTACAACACCACCAGCAAGAAGCTCAGCTGGAACGTCAAATATTCCGGTCTCAGCGGGCCGGCCGTGGCCGCCCATATTCACGGGCCGGCGGATATGGGCGCGAACGCGGATCCGGTCATCCCGTTCAAGACGCTGAAGAGCCCGATCAAGGGGTCGGCGACGTTGACCGATGCGCAGGCGGCCGATCTCGAGGCCGGCAAATATTACGTCAACGTCCATACCGCCAAGAACAAGGACGGCGAGATCCGCGGCCAGATCGAGAAGGCGGGCGGGGCGATGTAGCCCCCGCCAGAATCGCGATCCATTCGGAAGTCGGCGCGAAGGAACTCGGCCTAAAGCGCGTCGCGATCTTTCAGATTCGCTCCATGCGCTTTAGGTTTTGATTTTACGCATGTCTTTATCCCGAAACCGGTTCCCACTTTCGGGAGACATGCTTTAACCCTTGCCGGCGCTCAGTTCTTGTTCCGTATCTGCGTCAGCGTGCGGGTCGGCGTGATCGCTTCGGGATCGAGCTTGATCTCGACAATCGCCGGCTTGCCGCTGGCACGCGCGCGTTCGAAGGCCGGCGCGAAGTCGGCGGTTTTTTCCACCGTCTCGCCATGGCCGCCATAGGCGCGGGCAAGTGCTGCGAAGTCCGGGTTCCTGAGCTCGGTGGCGACGACGCGGCTCGGATATTCCCGCTCCTGATGCATGCGGATCGTGCCGTAGATGCCGTTGTTGACGACGATCACGATGATCGGCAGATCATACTGGACAGCCGTCGCGAACTCCTGGCCGTTCATCAGGAAGCAGCCGTCGCCGGCGAAGGCAACCACGGTGCGGTCCGGGAACAATGATTTGGCGGCGACCGCGGCCGGCGTGCCGTAGCCCATCGAGCCGGACGTGGGCGCTGCCTGCGTGCCGAAGCGGCGGTTGCGGTAGAAGCGGTGCACCCAGGTGGCGTAGTTGCCGGCGCCGTTGGTGAGGATGGCGTCTTCCGGTAGCACTTTTCCAAGATATTCGATGATCGGACCCATCTGGACGGCACCCGGGCCGGTCTGGGGCGGCGTCGACCATTCGAGATAGGCGGCATGCGCCTTTTCGATCTCGGCCGCCCAGGCAGGCCTGGCAGCGGGTTTGCGCCGGGCAAAGGCCTCGACGAAGGCGGCGGGCGAGGCGTTGATGGCTATCGTCGGCCGGTAAACGCGGCCAAGCTCGCCGGCATCGGCATGGACATGCACCAGCGCCTGGTCGGGATAGGGGCTCTTCAACAGCGTGTAGTCGGAAGACGGCATCTCGCCCAGGCGACCGCCGATCAAAAGCACCACGTCGGCCTGCTTGATCTGCGCCGCAAGCTTCGGATTGATGCCGATGCCGACATCGCCGGCGTAGCTCGGATGCAGATGGTCGAACAGCATCTGGCGGCGGAAGGAGCAGCCGACCGGCAGCGACCACGTCTCCGCGATCGCGCGCATATGCGCCACCGCTTCCTCGTTCCAGCGCGTGCCGCCGAGAATGACGAAGGGACGCTTTGCATTGGCGAGCAGCATCTGCAGCGCATCGAGCTCGGCCTCGCCCGGGCGTGTCTCGACCGGCGTGTGCGGCAGCGCTTCCGGAGCCTCGACCTCGCTGATCAGCATGTCTTCCGGCAGCGAGATGACCACCGGGCCGGGCCGGCCGGAAGTCGCGACGGCGAAGGCGCGGGTGACGAATTCGGGGATGCGCGCGGCATCGTCGATCTCGACCACCCATTTGGCGATGTCGCCGAAGAAACGCTTGTAGTCGACCTCCTGGAAGGCCTCGCGCTCCTTGGCGTGGCTGGCGACCTGGCCGATGAACAGGATCATCGGCACCGAATCCTGCATGGCGATATGGATGCCGGCCGAGGCATTGGTGGCGCCGGGACCGCGGGTGACGAAGCAGATGCCGGGCTTGCCGGTCAGCCTTCCCTGGCAGTCGGCCATCATCGCGGCGCCGCCTTCCTGGCGGCAGACGATGGTGCGGATCGAAGAGTCATGCAGCGCGTCGAGCACAGCAAGATAGGATTCGCCCGGAACGCAGAAGATGCGGTCGGTGCCGTTCGCTTCGAGCGCCTCGACGATCAGTTGTCCGCCGGTCTTCATTTCGATCTCTCCAGTTCGGCAAGGATTTCTTGCGTGTGCTCGCCAAGGCGCGGCGAGGGGCGCTCATAGACGAGCGGCGTGCCCGACATCACCATCGGCGCGCGCACCGAGGGCAGGCGGTTGCCATGGCCGTCGTCGAGGTCGAGCCGCATGCCGCGCGCGACGGTCTGCGGATCGTCGAACATCTGGCCGATCGTGTTGATCGGGCTCGCCGGAACGCCAGCCGCTTCCAGCTTCGCAAGCAACGGATCGCGGTCCCAGGTCGCGAGGGTTTCGACGATCGTCTCGCGCAGCTTCACGCGGTTGGCGACCCGGGCAGGGTTGGTGGCGAAATCCGGATTGGCGGGCAGGTCGGCGAGGCCGACCACGGCGCAGAACTTGCCGAACTGCCCGTCATTGCCGACCGCGAGGATGATGTGGCCGTCTCTCACCGGCAGCACCTCGTAAGGGGCGATGTTCATATGCGCATTGCCCATCTGTACGGGCGACTTGCCGGAAACCAGATAGTTGAGGTTCTGGTTGGCGAGCGCCGCGATCTGGCTGTCGAACAGCGCCATGTCGATGTGCTGGCCCTCGCCGGTCATTTCGGCATGGCGGAGTGCCGCCTGGATGGCGATCACCGAATAGAGGCCGGTGAAGAGATCGGAGATGGCGACGCCGGCTTTCTGCGGCTCGCGACCCGGCTCGCCGGTGATCGACATCATGCCGGCCATGGCCTGGATGATGAAATCGTAGCCCGCGCGCGGCGCATAGGGACCGTCCTGGCCGAAGCCGGTGATCGAGCAGTAGACGAGGCGTGGATTGATCGCCTTCAGGCTCTCGTAGTCGAGGCCGTATTTCTTCAGGCCGCCGAGCTTGAAGTTCTCGATCAGCACGTCGGCGTTGGCGACCAGCTTGCGCAGCGTCTCGGCACCTTCGGGCTTGGAAAAGTCGATGGCGATCGAGCGCTTGCCGCGGTTGCAGGAATGGTAATAGGCGGCCGAAAGGTTCTCGCCGTCATGGCTCATGACGAACGGCGGGCCCCATTTGCGGGTGTCGTCGCCGCCATCCGGGCTCTCGACCTTGATGACATCGGCGCCGAGATCGGCGAGCAGCTGCCCGGCCCAGGGGCCGGCCAGGATGCGGGCGAGTTCGATAACGCGGATGCCTTTCAGCGGAGGTTCGGCCATGGATCACCGTAATGGGGTCGAAAGCGCAGCCTCTATCAACAGCAGCCGCCCCTGTCACGGCCCTTGCAGTGGGCCACGCTAAGCAGATATTCGTGGGATGCCCCACGACTATCTGCCTAGATTCCCCGTTTCTCGCAGGTTTTGATCGCAAAACCGTGGGACACTTTTGCGGAACCTGCTTAGATCAGGACTTCAGCACGCCGTCGGCCCAGGCGGCGAAATCATCCATGACGACATCTCGATTGACCTCGTTCAGGCTTTCGTGCCGCGTTTCCGGGTAAACCTTTGAAACCAGATTCGAAAAGCCCATTGCCCGCATGCGCTCTGCCAGGTGATGGACGGCCTTGCCGTAGTCCGACGCGGGGTCCTTCTCGCCGCCGACAAGATTGACGAAGAGGTCGCGCCGGACGCCGGCAAAGCTCTGATCCTTGCCGGCGTGAAGCGCCATGTCGACCACATCGCGCCACATCGAGACCGAAGCATCCCAGCCGCAAAGCGGGTCGGCGATATATTTGTCGACCTCGACCGGATCGCGCGACAGCCAGTCGAAAAGGGTGCGATGATTGGGCACCGCCTTGCCCCAGGCCTGGAAGGTGAGCTTGGGCAGAAGCCGCGACGGCACGTCGGAGCCGAGCCGCATCCGCTCCCAGCCTAGAATGCCAAGCGCCAGTTGACCGAGCCGGCCTTGCGAAAAATTGCCGTTCCAGATCGCGGCGGCATGGACACGCTCGGAGTGGCGCAGGACAAAATTCAGCGCGACCGAGGCGCCGAGCGAATGTCCAAAAGCGATCACAGGCAAGCCCGGATGCTCGGCAGCGATCAGGTCGTGAACGGCGTCGACATCGGCGATCACCTTGGCGATGCCGTCGCTGTCGGCGAATTTGCCAAGCGGGGCGTCGGGCGCCTTCGTCGCGCCATGGCCACGATGGTCATGGGCGTAAACGTGGAATCCGCGCCCGCCCAGGAAATCGGCAAAGCGGTCGTAGCGCGCCGCATGCTCAGCCAGTCCATGATTGATCTGGACGACCGCGCGCGGATTTCCGGCGGCTCGTTTCACATAAAGGTTGAGGTCGGCCCCGGTCGGTGAGGCCAGCCTGGTCTGCTTGTCGAATGGCATTGTCCCGCTCCCCGGAGCCGGATGATTAGGTCGGATCGACCTGAAATCATCCGGCTCTAACCCAAGAGATAGGGCATGATGGTGTCCGAAAACCGCTTCACACTTTTCGGCATCATGCTCTAGTCGACTGTTGGGCGAGGGCTTCGCCGGCGTCAAGTGGATGAGCGCACCTGCCGATATGCAATGCCGACAATCCGTCGGCTCGAACAGGCGTTCAAGGGACTTCCGGACACGCCGATGGAGCGTTGAGCTGGGGATAGTTTTTTCGCGCGGCGAAAAAGATCGCAATTCTGACACGCCGGCTGTTCTAGTGTGACAAATCCAATACGGTTCAATGATCGCCGGGAGAGCGGGATGCGGGTTTGGGCATTGTGGGGTTCGATGGCGCTGGCCCTGGTCGGCGCCGGCGTGGCGCATGCCGACGTGAAGATGAGCGGGACTTTCATGGCCGACAGTGCCTGTCCGGCGACGCAGGCCATCAAGAGCGGCAAGAATCCCGGCAACATCTCGACCGAAGCCGGGAAGAGCTATGAGCTTCTTGCCGGCAACAAGGACGAGCCCACCCATTACCTCATCCAGGTGCCTGGAGCCGATCCGGAGCGGCGCTGGGTGAAGATCAGCTGCGGCCATGTCAGCGGCGGCAGCGCGGCTGTCACCCCAGCGCCTTCCGGTCAGACCAGGCCGTCGTCCGCCTCCGGAAAACCCGAATATGTCTTTGCGCTGAGCTGGCAGCCGGCCTTCTGCGAGACCAAGGCGAGCAAACCCGAATGCAAGGCGCAGAGCCCAAGCGAGTTCGACGCGTCGCATTTCACGCTGCACGGGCTTTGGCCGCAACCGAACGGCAATTTCTATTGCCAGGTGTCGGCAAGCGACAAGGCCAATGACAATCCGGCGCATTGGGGAGACCTGCCGCCGGTCGATCTCGACGCCAACACGCGCGCCGAGCTCAACCAAGTGATGCCGGGCACTGCCTCAAGGCTCGAGCGCCACGAATGGATTAAGCACGGCACCTGCTACGGCAAGAACCAGCAGGAGTATTTCTCGGACGCGCTCAATTTGATGCGCGCGGTGAACGGCTCGGCGGTGCGCGATCTCTTCAACAAGAACATCGGCAAGCAACTGACCTCGGACCAGATCCGCGGCGCCTTCAACGAGGCCTTTGGTGCCGGCGCCGGCGACCGCGTGCGTGTTTCCTGCCTTGTCGACCCGTCGAGCGGCCGACGCATGATCGGCGAGCTCACCCTCGGCCTGTCGGGTCCGATTGGCCCGGACAGCAAGCTTGCCGATCTCTTGATGGCGTCCGCGCCGACTGCCAAAGCCGGTTGTCCGAAGGGCTCGGTCGATCCGATCGGCTTCCAGTAAGCGGCAGGCCCTGGTCAGGCTGATCTTTCGTCAGGCTGATTTGGGGGCCGCCTGCAGGATGATCGCCTCGCTGCCGGGTTCGCCGACCACGCGGTCGCGGCCGCTCAATTTGGCCTTGTAGAGGCGCTGGTCGGCGAGCGCGAAAATGTCGGCGAGGCAGCGCGTCGTCTCGCTGACGGTGGAAACGCCAGCGCTCACCGTGATGTTGAAGCGGCCTGTATGCGCCGAGGTCCTGGCGGCGTTCCTGATGGTCTCGGCAAGCAGCCTGGCGGCTGTGTGCGACTGCTGCGTCAGCACGGCGAATTCCTCGCCGCCGATGCGGAACACCTGATCGTTGCCGGCGACCGACTCGGCGAGCAGCGCAGCCATCGATTTCAGCACCTTGTCGCCCTCGGCATGGCCGAAGCGGTCGTTGATCGACTTGAAGTGGTCGACGTCGACGATGAGCAGGCTGAGCGGCTTGCCGATCCTGATGGCGGCCGAGACCGCGGATTCGCCGTCTGCATCGAAACTGCCGCGATGCAGCAGGCCGGTGAGGCCGTCGCGGCCGACATATTTGATCAGCGCTTCGTAGCGCTCGCGATAGGTGAGGGTGTCGAAAATGTCGGAGAGCCCGCGCGGCACGGCGACATCATTGTCCTCAACCCATTTGAGATAGGCGACGAGCATGCCGCTATAGGCAAGCGCGGCCCCCATCTTGGCGAACCAGCCGCCGAAGAAGACCTCGATCGGCGCGCCGGCAACGAAATGCAGCGCGGTGAAGAAGCCGGCCTGATCGAAGGTGAGCACGCAGGCAACCGATGCGAGGATGCGGGCGAACGGCCTCGCGCGCAGATAGGCGCCGAGCTTCTCGTAGAGCAGGATGATCAGGATGGCGTCGACGAAGAGAAGCGAAGTGCCCCAGACCATCAGCCAGCCCATCTCGTCGATGAAGGCGATGTTGGGCATCCTGCCGTCGGGTAGCGGCGAAACGGCATGCAGCCGCAGGATCAGCACCAGGCCGATCATCAGGGCGTTGCCGAGCAAAAGGCCGTAGATTGGCTGGCGGACGGTGGCCGCATCCTCCTTCATGTAGAGCAAGAGGATCATCACCAGCTTGCCGGAGAAGAGCACGGCGGAGCCCGGCGACACCAGGCCGAACGGCAGGGCGACATAGAAGACGCTGGCGAGATAGGTTTCGAGGAAATGCATGACGCCGAGCGCGCAGATGAACACGCCAAGCCCGATGCGGCGCCGGAAGCGGAAAAGCGTGACCATGGCGCCGAAATAGAGAACCGCTTCGGCAAGGAGCAGGGCACCGTTCAGCACGTCGTCGATCCGATCTTTCCCCGAAACCGCGGCATGGCCGCGATTTCCCAACCTAGCATCGTTTTGAAGGCGAATGGTTAACCGCCTCTTTCGCAAGATCGAGGGCACGAAAAGCTGTGAACGGACTTCGGGGCGAAATCGTCGAATGCGCGCGGATTGGCCGTCGCGTGCCGAAAGCGATTGCCGTTCGGCGCTTCATCGCCTACATAGCGCGCAACCCCCATTCACCTTGACACTTCAGTTTCCAGGGAAAGCGCGCGTGGCTCGCCAGTTCATCTATCACATGTCCGGCCTGTCGAAGGCCTATGGCACCAAGAAGGTGCTCGATAACGTTCACCTGTCCTTCTATCCGGATGCCAAGATCGGCATTCTCGGCCCCAACGGCTCGGGCAAGTCGACCATCCTGCGCATTATGGCCGGGCTCGACAAGGAGTTCCAGGGCGAGGCGTGGCTGGCCGAGGGCGCCACCGTCGGCTACCTCGCGCAGGAGCCGCAGCTCGACAACGCGAAGACCGTGCGCGAGAACGTCATGGACGGCGTCGCCAGGAAGACGGCCATCATCGAGCGCTACAACGAGCTGATGATGAACTATTCCGACGAGACGGCCGACGAGTCGGCCAAGCTCCAGGACGAGATGGATCGCCTGAACCTGTGGGACCTCGAACAGCAGGTCGAGATGGCGATGGACGCATTGCAATGCCCGCCGCCGGATTCCGAGGTGACCAACCTTTCCGGTGGCGAACGCCGCCGCGTGGCGCTCTGCCGGCTGCTGCTCGAGCAGCCCGACCTTCTGCTGCTCGACGAACCGACCAACCATCTCGACGCCGAGACCACGCAGTGGCTGGAAAAGCACCTGCGCGACTATCCGGGCTCGGTGCTGATCATCACCCACGACCGCTACTTCCTCGACAACGTCACCGGCTGGATCCTCGAGCTCGATCGCGGCCGCGGCATCCCTTACGAAGGCAACTACACCAAGTACCTCGACGCCAAGGCCAAGCGCCTGATCCAGGAAGGCCGCGAGGACGACGCGCGCCAGAAGTCGATCTGGCGCGAGCGCGAGTGGATCCAGTCCTCGCCGAAGGCGCGCCAGACCAAGTCGAAGGCGCGCATCAAGGCCTATGAGGAACTGGTCGAGCAGTCGCAGAGCCGCAAGCCGACCGACACGCAGATCGTCATTCCGGCGAGCGAGCGCCTCGGCAATGTCGTCATCGAGGTCGAGGGCCTCAACAAGGGCTTTGGCGACGAGCTTCTGATCGAGGATCTGTCGTTCAAGCTGCCGCCGGGCGGCATCGTCGGCGTCATCGGCCCGAACGGTGCCGGCAAGACGACGCTGTTCAAGATGATCACCGGCCAGGAGACGCCGGATGCCGGCTCGATCCGCAAGGGCGAGACCGTGCGGCTTGGCTATGTCGACCAGAGCCGCGACGCGCTCGACCCGAACAAGACGGTGTGGGAAGAGATCTCCGGCGGCGCCGAAGTCATCAAGCTCGGCAAGCACGAGGTCAACAGCCGCGCCTATTGCTCGTCCTTCAACTTCCGCGGCGGCGACCAGCAGCAAAAGGTCGGCAATCTGTCGGGCGGCCAGCGCAACCGCGTCCACCTGGCCAAGATGCTGAAGGGCGGCGGCAATGTGCTGCTGCTCGACGAGCCGACCAACGACCTCGATACCGAAACGCTCGCCGCGCTGGAAGACGCGCTCGAAGCCTATGCCGGCTGCGCCGTCATCATCAGCCACGACCGCATGTTCCTCGACCGCATGGCCACCCACATGCTCGCCTTCGAGGGCGACGCGCATGTCGAGTGGTTCGAAGGCAATTTCGAGGAATATGAGAAGGACAAGCTGCGCCGCCTCGGCGCCGAAGCGGCGACCCCGCACCGCATGACGCACAAGCGGCTGACGCGGTAGAGCCTTACAAAGCCTCGAACTGCGCAACAAATTGCTTCGCTAGCGTCTCGCTAGCGAAGCGTCCAATCTCTTTGTAGTCTGGGCGGTGTTCTGCACTGTCCGGCGACTTCAGAACGACAAAAGCTCCAGCTTCGACAATAACCTGAAACGTGAGGTCATCGCTCTCTACGGGAGTTGCATGGCGTGCGCCGCAGTACGGGCACTCGTCGTCACACGCGCATGACCATTCGTCGATCCAGTGTTCACCGCATCTATAGCATTCGTAGTGGTTCGCATACCAAGCCATGTCGCGCCTCCGTACGTGGCAGTACTATAGCGGATTGCTTCTGATGCGATAGCGACCACGAGACACGAAATCGAGATATCCGTTGTCTCGAAGGATTTGCAGCTGTTGGCGAATCTTTGGCCGAACATTCCTGTTATGCGGATATAGAGCGCTCAATCTTCCTTCAAAGGCGTAGACCTGCTCGATATTAAATTCCACAGGGCCGATCAGGTCGACGCATTTCATAACTTCGACCAGCCATCCGCGGGCTTCCGCTCCTTTCTCGCGAAGAAAAAGGGTCCTCTGCCATTGCTCTATGACAGATTCCTTTGGGATCGGGATGCTGTTTCGAACGATATAGATTCGGCCCGAATTCGGTATGCGGCTTAGCAGTATGTTGGAGCCGATCCAGCCCGCTCTTCTCGCTGTCTGCGCAAGCGGTTTTCTCTTTTCTATGATGTCTGGAACAAAGAAGTGCTTAGGCACCATACAGACGTTTAATACCGCCATTTTGTTCAAATCATAGTTTAGCAATATCAGGTTTGGGTTGGTTGACGAGGCCAGCCTATCGATTTTGGTGAAATACGCACCATCAGCAACTTTCGCGCCGAACGCTTTCTTCTGGCCTTTCAGCTCGAATTGGTCGCTGCAATGACCGCAGAAAAAATCGGCAACGGGCTGGTTCGCGGAAAACTGGGTCAGTCGCAAACCTGCGCAGTTAGGGCAATAAAGCCACTGAGAAACCCACTGTTCAGTCCATACCCTCGCGCGCTGAGAACCGCTGACGTATTTGGCTTGCGCTTCCTCGAAACCAAATTTCATTCGCAGTCAGACCATCTGGGGACGTCAATATCTGAATCTACCGTTATGGAACTGCGGCGATCAAGAGCCTGATAGCGTTGCAAAAAGTCGATTGCCCTTTTGGCTTTGAGTGATATCAGCATGTGCCCGGGTCAACTACAGATTGGGTTATGATGACACGCGAGGGCAAAGACTGGTCCGCCGCCCAATATCTGAAGTTCGAGGACGAACGCACGCGGCCGGCGCGCGATCTCGTGGCGCAGGTGCCGGTCGATTTCCCGCGGCGCGTCGTCGATATCGGCTGCGGTCCGGGCAACTCGACCGAGTTGCTGGTCGAACGCTGGCCGGATGCGCAGGTCAGCGGCTTCGACACCTCGCCGGACATGATCGAGAAGGCGCGGGCGCGGCTGCCCAATGTCAGCTTCGAGCTGGCGGACGCCGCCGGATGGCAGCCCGAGCATCCCGTCGACGTCATCTTCGCCAATGCCGTCTTCCAGTGGCTGCCGGAGCACCCGGCGGTGTTCCAGCGGCTGATGGGGCTGCTCGCGCCCGGCGGCGCCCTGGCCGTCCAGATGCCGGACAATCTCGGCGAGGCCTCGCACCAGCTGATGCGCGATACGGCGGCGGAAGCGCCGTTTGCAGCCAAGCTCGAGGGCGCCGCGCGTGGCCCGCTGCCGCCGGTGTCGTTCTATTACGATCTTCTGTCGCCGCTCGCCGACCGGCTCGACATCTGGCACACGATCTACAATCACCCGCTGGCCGATGCCGAAGCGATCGTGGAATGGGTCAAGGCGACCGGGCTGAAGCCTTTCCTCGATCCGCTCGACACGGATGAGAAGAAGGTGTTCCTCGACAGCTACACGGCAAAGATCGCCAAGGCCTATCCCAAGACGGCGAACGGCAAGGTGCTGCTGCGCTTCCCGCGGATATTCATCGTCGCCAAGCGGGCGTGACCCGGTGGTTTAAGCTGGCATAAACCGGCTAAATGCGACAAGGGTGGCGCCGGGCTGCTTCGGTGCCCACATCAAGGCCCTGCTCTAGACGGATTGGACATGCATCGCGTCATCATCAGCGGCATCGGCGCCGAAATCCCTGAACCCGTCATCACCAATGAAGAGCTGGTCGCAAGCTTCAACAGCTGGGTCGACACCGAGAATGCGCGCCGCGCCGACACCGGCGAGCCGCTTTTGCAGAAATCGGACAGCGACTTCATCGTGCACGCCTCGGGCGTGAAAAGCCGCCACGTCATCGAGCGCGAGGGCATCCTCGACCCGACCCGCATGTCGCCGCGCATTCCGGCACGGCCGGACGACGCGCTGTCCTTGGAGGCGGAATTCGGCATCGCCTCGGCCAGGAAGGCGCTCGCCCATGCCGGGGTCGACGGGTCGGATATCGACCTGGTGATCTGCTCGGCCTCGCACCATCAGCGGCCCTATCCGGCCATCGCCATCGAGATGCAGCAGGCGCTGGGCACCAAAGGCGCCGGCTTCGACATGGGGCTTGGCTGTTCTTCGGCCGCGGCCGCGCTGCATGTCGCCGTCAACCTTGTCAGGTCGGGGGCGCACAAGCGCATCCTCGTGTCGACGCCTGAGATCATCACCGGCCACCTCAATTTCCGCGACCGGCAGACGCATTTCATCTTCGGCGACGCCTCTGTCGCCATGGTCGTCGAGGGACTGGCGCAAGGCGAAAAGCGGCCGGGGCGTTTCGAGGTGCTCGACACGCGCACCTGGACGCAGATGTCGAACAACATCCGCACCAATCTCGGCTACCATACGCGCACGGCACAGGACGATCCCTACATGATCAACCTGGAAGGCAACCTCATCAAGCAGGTCGGCAACAAGGTGTTCAAGGAAGTCACCGTTGCCGGCCAGAAATTCATCGTCGAGTTCCTGGCCGAGCACGGGTTGACGCCGGGAGGCATCCGCCGCTTCTGGCTGCATCAGGCCAATGCGCGCATGAATGCGATGATCCTGAAACTGTCCTTCGGCCACGACGTCGACCATGACCGCGCGCCGATGGTGCTGGAGCGGCTGGGCAACACCGCCGGCGCCGGCGCGATCGTGGCGCTGTCGGAAAATCATGCCGACATGAAGGCCGGCGATTTCGGCCTGATCTGCGCCTTCGGCGCCGGCTATTCGATCGGCGGCGCGCTGCTCAGGATGTTGTGAAGCATATCCTGCCGCGTCAAGCCGGCGCGAAGGGCACAAGCATCGGCACGCGCCTGGCGTAGTCGTCATAGGCCGGGCCGAGCTCGCCGCGCAGGAAGCTCTCTTCCAGTCTCGCCTTGACGACGACGCCGACAAGCAGCAGGGCGGCGCCGGCAATGCCCCAAACCGTGCCCTTGACGGCCATGGTGGCGAGGACGGACAGCAGCAGTCCGGTGTAGATCGGGTGGCGCACCAGGCGATAGGGGCCGGTATCGATCACGCGATGATCGGCCTTGGCGGTGACATTGGCCGACCACAAGCGGCCAAGATGGAGGCGCGCCCACCAGGCGAAGGTGATGCCGATGGCGATCAGGGCGACGCAAATCCAGGCTTCGGTGAGCGTCGGCATCCAGAGCCGCAGCCGGCCGACATAGCCATGCGCGGGCACGAACATCAGCACTGTGCCGGCCAGCCAAAGGACCCGGTAGCGTGCCTCCGACCTGAGATCCACGCGCTTTTGCGCCGGATCGGCCCAGGCAGAGGCAAGAACCCAGGATACCACCCAGAACAGCCAGAGGGCGGCGACAGCGTGTCCAACCTGCATGATCGAGCCTCCTCCCGATTTGGCGCCATCGTTTATGCCGCCGTCGCGGCGGCAATGCGACGTGGTGCGGCGAGGGTGGCGTTTTTTGGTAATAACGTCGTGATCGCCATCAAGCGGCGTGATCGGATCATCAGCGCTTTCGACTGGACCGCATTCTTCGGCATCTTTAGACCAGCGGCATGCAGGAAACGAACCTGGACCTTTTTCCCGTGGCGGAACCGGTGATCGACATCGTGCCAGGCCGCAAGGTGACGGCAAAGGCCGCGGCGCTCTATGCTGCTCCGCACGATCATTTCGAGACGAGGGCGGTCGCGGAGCTGCGGCTTGGCTTCGACGGTATCGCCGGCGACTTCCATGCGGGCGCAACGCGGCGTTCGGGTGGGCGCGAGCCCTGGTATCCGCGCGGCACCGAGATGCGTAACGAGCGGCAATTGTCGCTTGTCGCGGCGGACGAGCTCGCCATCGTCGCCCAACGCATGGGGCTCGGTGAGATCAAGCCGGAGTGGATCGGCGCCAATCTTGTAGTCGAAGGCGTGCCGCATCTGTCGATGCTGCCGGCCGGCTCGCTGATGTTCTTCAAGGGGGGCGTGACGCTCAAGGTCGACGGCCAGAACAAGCCGTGCCGCGTTGCCGGACAGTCGATCGCGGAGCATGTCGGCGCCGCGGATCTCAATGCCACCGCGCTGCTCTTTCCCAAGGAGGCGAAACGGCTGCGCGGGCTTGTCGCCTGGGTCGAAAAGCCGGGCGTCATTCGGGCCGGCGAGGAGATTTCGGTGCGGGTGCCGGAGCAGTGGATCTATCAGGCATGAGGCCACGCTGTTGAAGCAGCGTGGCCTCGGGCGTTTGATCAGGCTTTGCGGTTCTTGTTGGCGCCCTGTGCCATCACCGAGACATGGTCCCACTTTTCCCAGGTGGCGATGCGGTTGGCATATTCCTGCCTGATCATCGGCAGGCCGCCATCGCCGAAGAAGACCCTGAGCGGCGGCTCGGCGGCATCGACGATCGCCAGCATCGCCGGGCCGGTCGCTTGCGGATCGCCGGCGACGGAACGGCTGCGGCGCTCGGCCATCGCCGCACGGACCGGTTCGTAGGCATCCAACGGCTTGGAGACCCTGGCCGACGGTCCCGCCCAGTCCGTCGAGAAGCCGCCCGGCTCGACAAGGGTGACATGGATGCCGAAACCGGCGACCTCCAGGCTGAGCGACTGGCTGAAGGCTTCCAGCGCCCATTTCGAGGCGTGGTAGAGGCCGATCGAGGCGAAGGCGTTGACGCCGCCGATCGAGGAGATCTGGATGATGTGGCCGGAGCGCTGCGCCCGCATGATGGGCAGCGCGGCTTGCGTCACCCAAAGCGCGCCGAAGACGTTGGTCTCGATCTGGTCGCGCGCTTCCCGCTCGGTGACCTCCTCGACGGCGCCGAAATGGCCGTAGCCTGCATTGTTGATGACGACGTCGAGCCGGCCGAAGCGCTTATGCGCCTCGGCGATCGCGGCATCGACCGCCTTTTTGTCCGTGACGTCGAGCTCAATGGCGGCGACCTTGTCGCCATATTCCTGGACGAGATCGGCGAGCGTGCCGGCATCGCGCGCGGTTGCCGCGACGCGATCGCCGCGGGCAAGCGCGGCCTCGGCCCAGACGCGGCCAAAGCCCTTCGATGATCCGGTGATGAACCAAACCTTATCAGTCATGATCTGTGATCCTTGCCCTTGGAGCAGTGCAGCGCCTGTCATGATCGCCGAGGCGCTCCAAGTCATTGTTTTTGCGTAATTCCGGGCGGAAAACCGCTACGCGCTTTCCCTGGAATTGCTCTGGTGACGATATATTCCGGATATAAGCGGAGGATACTCCGCTTGCTGCATGTACGGCGCTTTCGGCGTTTTTCCAGAGGCACCGCCGGAATTATTTGGAGCGCAGGTCAAGGATAGCAGACCGCGCCCGACCATGCCGGATCGTCATGCTTCCCAGCAGTACGCCTATCAGGCGCCCGGCGATCGCGCCGACCTCACTCGTCCTCGTCGTCTTCCTCGAGCAGCCTTGTCGCGCGCCAACGGGTGAGCATCACATTGGTCTGCTCGATGACGAAGAAGCGCGCCGAATCCCGGTCGTAGCCCTCGGCGAGGAGCTTTTCGTAGTCGGTGTGGGCGTGGCGGATATGGGCGATGGTTGCCAGCCATACCGCGATCGTCGGCGGCAGGGTCTTCATATGCACCGAACCGGCGTCGGCGCGGATCCTTTCCATGTCGGCGTAGGGCGCGAGCGGCAAAAGCGTGGTCAGCGCCTTGGCGATGGCGCGGCGGCGACCCGTGGGGGCGCTCATTTCTCGTCGCGCCCGGCGATGGTCGCTTCGGGGAAGGCATCCGTGGAAGCGTAGTAGGGCTTGATGTCGATGACCGGCGTGCCGTCGAGCACATCGATGGCGTCGATCCCGATCCGGCCGGCATCGATGTCGAGTGCGACAAGCTTCGCCACATGCAGGCCGACAGGGTTCGGCCGGGCAGGGGAGCGCAGCGAGAAAACGCCTTTCGGTTCAGCCGCATGGCGCGGTTTCTGCACAATCAGATTCCGCGGCGCATGATGGAGCCAGGACAGGATGACGACGTGGCTGGCGCGTTCCAGGTTTTGCAATCCCGGGCGATAAGGCTCGTCGATCAGGACCGTCGCGGGCCGCCCGGATTCGCGGGCGGCGCGCATGTTCTTCGGGCACTCCTCGCGAGCCGCCCAGGGCGAGACGATGCGGCCGATGAAGACGACATGGGCGTCCGGCCGCATTTCCGCCGGATCGGCTGCAAGAAGCGTCTCACCTTCGCGCGTCTCAAACATCCTCATCATCCCTCGGAACAACCGTCTGCCCGGCGCGGATCACGGCTGCGCCATTTTCTTGTCCGGAAGCGACATAGCCCTTGCGCGAGTTTCGAAATCGACATAAACATATCTTTATATCTTTCAACGAGAACCCGCTCATGCATGTCTCGCTCGACACAATGGTAGATACATTGAAGGCGGCGGCCGAATCCAGCCGGCTGCGCATCCTGGTGCTGCTTTCGCGCGGCGATTTCACCGTCTCCGACCTCACGGAGATCCTTGGGCAGTCGCAGCCGCGGGTCTCGCGTCATCTGAAGCTTTTGCTCGATGCCGGGCTGATCGGCCGTTACCAGGAAGGGTCCTGGGCCTTCTTCAGGCTGACCGACATCGATAATTCGCGCGATTTCGTGCAGCGTCTGGTGTCGGGTATAAGCGAGGCCGATCCGCAGGTGGTGCGCGATCTCGAGCGGCTGGCGGCGGTGAAGCGCAAGCGTCAGGACCGGGCGGCCGAATATTTCTCCGAGAATGCCGCGAGCTGGGACCACATCCGCTCGCTGCATGTGCCGGACCGCGCGGTGGAGGCGGCACTCATCAAGCTCGTCGGCAAGCGGCCGTTCCAGTCGATGCTCGACCTCGGCACCGGCACGGGCAGGCTGCTCGAAATCTTCGCGCCGCTCTACCGGCGCGGGGTTGGCATCGACATGTCACGCGAGATGCTGAGCGTGGCGCGCGCCAATCTCGACAAGGCCGGCATCGCCAATGCGCAGGTGCGCCAGGGCGATATCTTCTCGCCGCCGGTCGAGCGCAACGCCTTCGATCTCGTCACCATCCATCAGGTGCTGCACTATCTCGACGATCCGGCGCGCGCCATAGCCGAAGCGGCGCGGCTGCTCAGGCCATCGGGCCGGCTGATCGTCGTCGACTTCGCGCCGCATAATCTCGAATTCCTGCGCGACCAGCATGCGCATATGCGGCTGGGCTTCTCCGACCGGCAGATGTCCGACTGGTTCGAGGAGGCCGGCCTCGACCTCGAGGACAGCCAGGAATTCGAGCCGCGCGGCGGCAACGAGGCAAGGCTCACGGTGAAGCTTTGGCTCGGCCGCGACCGTCGCCTTTTGATCGCCGATCCGTCCAACGATTCCTTGCAAGTAAGGGAAACAGCCTGATGAACCAGTTCCGCTTTTCCCGCCGCCCCGACATCGGCGACAAGGTCCGCGTCTCGTTCGAATTCTTCCCGCCCAAGACCGACGAGATGGAAGCGAGGCTCTGGGACACGGTCACAAGGCTGGAGCCGCTCAAGCCGAAATTCGTCTCGGTGACCTATGGCGCCGGCGGCTCGACCCGCGAGCGCACGGCGCGTACTGTCAAGCGCATCCTCAACGAGACGTTGCTGACGCCGGCGGCGCATATGACCTGCGTCGATGCAGCGCGCGATCAGGTCGACACGGTCATCCGCGAGTTCGCCGACATGGGCGTCAAGCGCTTCGTGGCATTGCGCGGCGATCCGGCGGCCGGCGTGGGCACAAGCTATCGCCCGCATCCCGATGGCTATGCCAATGGCGCCGAACTGGTCGGCGCGCTGAAGAGCTTCGGCGATTTCGACATCTCGGTCTCGGCCTATCCGGAAAAGCATCCGGAAAGCCCGGATTTCGCCACCGACATCGACATGCTGAAGCGCAAGGTCGACAATGGCGCGACGCGGGCGATCACCCAGTTCTTCTTCGACAACGACCTTTACGAACGCTATGTTGAGAGGGCGCGCCGCGCTGGCATCTATATCCCGATCGTGCCGGGCATCCTGCCGGTGCATAATTTCACCCAGGTCGCCAATTTCTCGTCGCGCTGCGGCGCGCTGGTGCCGGCCTGGCTGGCCGAACGCTTCGAGGGACTGGAGAACGATCCGCAGACACATGCCCTCGTGGCCTCGGCCGTGGCGGCCGAGCAGGTGCTCGACCTTGTCGAGCGCGGCGTGGGCGACTTCCATTTCTACACGATGAACCGCGCCGATCTCGTCTTCGCCGTCTGCCACATGATCGGCATCCGCTCACATGAGGCGGAGGCTGCCGGTTCGGCCGCTGCATAAGCTAAAGCGCGTCGTGATCTTTCAGATTCGCTCCATGCGCTTCAGGTTTTTGATTTTACGCATGTCTTCATCCCGAAACCGGTTCCCACTTTCGGGAGACATGCTTTAGCGCTGTAACGCGTGAACTAAAGCTAACGGAACTCAGGGTTTGCAATGGAAAAGGCCGGGTAGAAACCCGGCCTTTTCGAACTGTTGGACTATTCTCGGTACTTGATCTTCCTGGCTTTGGCGGGTCAGGGAAGAACACCTATGATAAGGGCACCGATGAATGCGAATGCGGCACAAATCATCAAAGCGTTGATTGGCCTCGTCAGTCCCATGTCATAGCCTCCTCTTCAGAGCTATGGCAGGAGTCTAGGGTCATTTGTGCCACAGGCAAGCGGAAAACGTGCTGCAATGCGACATGAATGTGGAATTCGCGACCTGGAATTTGCCGTTAGCCGTTGAAACTCTTCGGCAAAAGCCGGCTTCGCCGTTGTGAATAAATTGTGGCGGCGGTGTGGCATGACACCGCTACCATTTGCCGAACAATCGCCCGTCGATGGTGATCAGGCCGAGTCCGATCAGCGTCATGCCGCCGATCTCGAACAGCGCCAGCCGCTCGCCGAGGAAGAGGAAGCCGAGCAGAACCGCGCTGACTGGCACGATCAGCGTGACCAGCGAGGCATTGGTGGCGCCGGCCGAGGCGACGAGGTTGAAATAGAGGATATAGGCGAAGGCGGTGGACAGCAGCGCCAGCCCCAGCACCGCGGCCCAGACCGGTGGCGAGGCCGAGAACAAGCCCGTCGGGCCATAGGCAATGAGCACGATCGGGACCATGATGATGGTCGAGGCGGTCAGTTGCCCGGTGGCGATGACCGGCGAGGGCACGCCCTTGAAGCGGCGCGCGATCATCAAGGCTATCGCGTAGGACACAGAGGCGCCGATCAGCGCGAACTTGGCCCAGACAGGGCCGCCGAGGCCGGCAACAAGGCCCGGGCCAATCATTACCGCCGTTCCCGCAACGCCGAGCGCGATGCCGGCCAGCTTGTTCCAGGACAGCTTCTCGTCGGTCGTGAGCGCGTTGGCCAAGACCAGCGTCCAGAACGGCGTCGTCGCATTGAGCACCGAGGCGACGCCGGCGCCGAGCTGCGTCTGGCCGGCGAAGATCAGCGAGAAGGGCACGACGTTGTTGGTGAGCGCCAGCAGGAAGAACAGGCCGGCATGTGGGAAGGCGAGCCGGAACGAGGGGCCGCGTACCGCCAGATAGAGCTGGAGCGCGATCGCGGCGATGGCGACGCGAAACAGCACCAGCGCCAGCGGATGGATTTCCGACACGGCGATGCGGGCAAAGAAGAACGAACCGCCCCAGATCGCGCCGAGCAGGAGAAGCTGCGCCCAATCCTTGAGCGTCATCGGTCCGCGCGTCGGCACGGCGCCGGCTATAGTTGACATGTCCTGTTCCTCCCCCGAGCCGATCGCAACCTCAGCCCGTCAACATCTCACCAACCGATATCGCGTTCGGCGGCAAGGGCCACCCGAAACCTGACTGGTGGTTTAGTGTTGGCGAAAGAGTGCGGCTGGCCGCGTGGGATGGCCAGACACAGAACTGTTTTCTTTGGCGGCTAGCTAGGATTAATTGTGCGCGCTCCAGACCTGAGGATTCGTCCATGCAGCGATTCGAAAATGCCCTTGATGCGGCGCTGGCGCTTCGTCCCGACGATCCGGTCTATTGTTTCCGCCCACAGGTGCTGAAGGCCGATGCCTTGCAGTTCATGGGCATGTTTCCCGGCAAGACCGCCTATGCGGTGAAGACCAATGGCGAGCAGATCGTGCTGAGGACGCTGGTGGAGGCAGGCGTCAGCACCTTCGACGTCGCGTCGCCCGGCGAGTTCGCCGCTGTGCGCGCGGTCTCGGCGGATGCCGAGATGCTCTACATGCACCCGGTCAAGGCGCAATCGGACATCAAGCTGGCGCTGGAGAAATACGGCATCCGGGTGATCTCGGTCGACCATGAGGACGAGATCACCAAGCTGACGCGTGTGGTGCGGGCGCTCGACATCGACCCGGGCGCCATCACCGTCTTCGTGCGCATCCAGACCAAGGGCCATGCGGCTTACGAATTGTCGAAGAAATTCGGCGCCGGGCCGGCCAATGCGGTCGAGCTCGCAGAGCGCCTGAACCGCACCGGCTATAAAGTGGGGCTCTGCTTCCACGTCGGCAGCCAGATCGAGGATCCCGACACCTATGAGCGGGCGCTCGCCTCGGCCGACTGGGTGCGCAACCGCCTGACCTTCGACATTGCCGGGCTCGATGTCGGCGGCGGCTTTCCCGCCGAATACGGCCATGATCCCAACCGCAAGCAGGTCGAGATGCCGTCGCTCGGGCAATTGATGTCGCGGCTGGCCGGCGACCTCAAGGAATACCAGTTCGACCAGATCCCCCTGGTGGCCGAGCCGGGTCGCGTGATCGTGGCGCGCTGCCTGTCGCTCATCGTGCGGGTGCTGTTGCGCAAGGGCAAGCGGCTCTACATCAATGACGGCATCTGGGCGTCGCTGTCGGATTCGTGGACGGGCAAGATCGCGCTGCCGGCCCGCTTCATCCCCGATCCCGCGATCCGCACGCGCAACGGCTATGAGAAAACCATCGTGCCGTTCAAGGTCTGCGGCGCGACCTGCGACTCCGTCGACATCCTGTCCAGGCCATTCTGGCTGCCGGAAACGGTCGACACCGGCGACTGGATCGAGATCGGCCATATCGGCGCCTATTCGCTGTCGCTGAGGACCCGCTTCAACGGCTTCTTCCCCGACACATTCGTCGAAGTGACGACGCCGTTCGACGAAGGCGACGCACCGCAGGGGTTCGCGAGCTTGGAGACGATGGCGGATTAGGAACATACCGGAGACGGCGGACTACCAGCCTATCATCTTCACGAAGGCGTCGAATTTCTCGATGCCGGACGATGCGGGATAGCGCCTGGTGAATTCGGCCGGTTTGAAGGGCTTTGACCTGTAATCGAATTCCCATTCGCGATCGGCGAAGTGATAATCCATTCGCAGGTTTTCGCGGTCGAGTTCGATAGGATTGTTCACGCTCACTACCAGCGTGTGCATCGAGGTGAGGGCGTGGAATCTGCCCTCCGCATATGCGGAACGTATGTGGCGAACCAGGTCAACCATCGACTGCTGATCGAACGCGGCCGCTGTGAGAGAGGTATAAAACGCCTCGATCTCGGCCCACGGCCTTGGCGGCGCGGTAAGCGGGGTGTAGCTGTTCTTTGAGTCGAACCGGCTCACTGACCGCTCCCGAGAAATCTACAGCTTCGCCAGCAGTTCCGGCGTCGGCCAGCCGTCGACCGGCAATCCGAGCCGTGTCTGCTCCTTGCGGATCGCTTCGCGCGTGTTGGTGCCCAGGATGCCGTCGACCGTGCCGACGTCATAGCCCTTGGCTTCGAGCTTGGTCTGCAACGCCTTCATCTGGTCGCCGCTCAGGCCCTGCTCGGGCGTGCGCGGATCGAATTGCGGCGCGCCGGCAAGGCGCGTGGCAAGCACGGCCGCCGTCAGCGCGTAGGTGAAGGACTGGTTCCATTCCAGATAGACGTCGAAATTGTCGTAGGTCAGGAAGGCCGGCCCCTTGCGGCCCATCGGCAGCGCCAGGCCGGCTTTCAGACCATTGTCGATGAGCGGGTTGCCGTTGGGTTCGGTGACGCCCCATTGGGCCCATTGCGACAGCGGCAGCTTGTTGGTGCGGCCGGTCTGGTCCCATGGCATCTCGTCGGGAACGCGCACTTCCTGCACCCAGGGCTGGTCGCGCTTCCAGCCGCGCGACATGATCTTGTTGGCCGTCGTCATGATGACATCCGGCACGCTGTTCCTGAGATCAACCTTGCCGTCGCCGTCGCCGTCGACGCCCTTGGCAAGATAGTCGGTCGGCAGGATCTGCGTCTGGCCGATCTCGCCGGCCCAGGCGCCCTTGACGTCGGCCGGCAGCACGCCGCGGTCAATCAAGGTGAGCAGTGGCACCAATTGCTGCCGGAAGAGCTGAGGGCGGCGGCAGTCATGCGAGAGCGTCACCAGCGCATTCAGCGTGTGGAAATCGCCCTGCACGGCGCCGAAATCAGTCTCCAGCCCCCAGAAAGCGGCGATGATGGCCGGCTGGACGCCGAACTCCTTGTCGGCGCGGTCGAAGACGCCGGCATATTTCTTCAGATTGGCCGCGCCCTGCTTCAGGCGATAGGCCGAGATCATGCGGTTGGCGAATTCGGTGAAGGTCTGGGTGAAGACGCCCTGGGCGCGGTCGCGCGCCAGTGCCCGCTCGTCGATGGTGGCGTCCTCCAGCGCGTCAAGCCCGATGGCGCCGACACCGGCCGCCTTGGCCTCGGCCGCGACGCCTTGCTTCCAGGCCTCGAAATCGCCGCCGCATTCCTGTGCCGCAGCAGGCAGCGCAAATGCGCCGACGAAAAGCGCCGCCAGGATTTCAACGCGCAATCGCATCGCTTTCCTTTCGAGACCGGCGCATGACCCCATCGTGACCCCGGACCGGGATCGGACAGGCGCATGCGAGGATTTCAAAGCTCGGGAGCCGCGCCAGGCACTCGCGCGAGTGCGCCGCTCCGGATTACCAGCGGTTGCATGTTTCGCCGCCCGCCGTGTCGAAAAGCAGGCGGGGGATCGGTTGTCAACGGGTGTTCTGCCGCAGCCACTTCTTCCAGGCGGCTTCCGAGCCGTTGAAGACGTTGATGTCCGACTTGCCGGTCATGCCGGGCACGATGCCGGTGCCGGTGTACTGCCAGAAGGTGAAGGGGTGGCTGCCGTATTTTTCGCGCGGATGGCCGGCGACCGAGCGCAGCCAATAGGGATAGCCGCGGAAGGTCGCCAGCTGGTTGTCGTCGAAGAAATCGAGCGAGGTGTAGATGATCGGCTTCTTGCCGTAATGGCGCTCGACCATTTGCAGGAAAACGCTCATTTCGCTGCGCACGGTGGCCGGATCGGGGCGCAGCCGGCAGGTCGGCGATTTCGGGTTCCATTCCATGTCAAGCACCGGCGGCATTGCCGACGGGTCCCGCGGGACATTGGCGATGAACCAGCGCGCCTGGGTCTCGGCCGGCGTGCAGAAATAGAAGAAGTGATAGGCGGCGCGTGGAATTCCGGCTGCCCTGGTGCGCGCCCAGTGCTCGCTGAAATAGTCGTCGAAACGATCGCCGCCCTCAGTCGCCTTGATGAAGGCGAACGAGATGCCACTGGCCCTGGCGGTCGGCCAGTCGACCGAGGTCTGGTATTTGGAAACATCCGTGCCGTGGATGGCATAATTCCACGGCGCGCCGCTGTCCCACTCATGCGGCTTCGAGTCCTCGAATTTGGGCGCATGCACGGCAACAGTCTGCGCGGAGGGCGACAACGGCGAAAGGTCGTCGACGGTCGAGCAGGCGCCCAGCAGCGTCAGCATCAGGATGGCCGCAAGACGGCGCATGACATTCCCCGAGCCGGGTCCAGCCGGCCGCTGATGGGTCTTTGCAGATGGCCGTTGCTTGCGCAGGCCCCTCCGGACGGTCGCCCCACAGGACCGCCCCAACTGCTGTTGTCTGTCCATGTCGTCATCCCAAAACCGCTGCGCACTTTTGGGCGGCATGAAGCAGTAGATCGCCGAACATGGTTGAGAATCCATTGACGGCGCTCGACAACGCCGGTGATTTTGCGAAAGCAATGGCGGCAAATCAATGACATAAATCGAGCCGGCGAATCCAAGAGGCGGGGAAAGATGCGGGCTGTCGTAAAGTTCATCAAATGGCTGCTTGGCCTTGTGATCCTGGCGGTCGCGGCGCTCTTCGCCTGGCTCTATTTCGCCCCACCCGAGCTGATCCGTGTCGGCTCCGGCTATTCGGCCAAGATCGTCTGCTCGAACGTCTTCATCGCCGGCCGCGACGCCAAAGAGGTCCTGGCCGTCGATGTGCAGGCGCCGGGCCATCCGCTGCTCAAGCTGATGAAGGTCTCTGTCGACAAGGAGCGAGGGCTGGTTTCGGCCGGCCTGCTCTGGGTTCTCGGCAAGAGCGTCGCGGTGGAACGCGATGGCGTCGGCTGCGCCTCGGTTCCCGACGGCGATACCGGCAAGGCAAGACAGACATCGTTGCGCAATGCGCCGTCGGCGGCGACGCAGCCCGACGCGCTCTGGCCCGACGGCGAGCGGGTGGATGCTTCGCAGAACCCTGAAGTCGCGAAGATCGTCGACGATGCCGCCATGGCCGGCATCGGCATGCGCGCCATCGTGGTGGCGAAGAACGGTCGCGTCGTCGCGGAGCGCTATGGCGAAGGCTTTTCGGCCAAGACGCCGCTGCTCGGCTGGTCGATGACCAAGACGGTGAATGCCGCGATCGTCGGCACGCTGGTCAAGGACGGCAAGCTGGCGATCGACAACAAGGGCCTGTTCGCGCCGTGGAAGACAGACGGGCGTGCCGCAATCAGCCTTGCCGACATGATGGCGATGTCGAGCGGGCTGGAGTTCAACGAGGATTACGGCGACGTCGCGGACGTAACGCGCATGCTCTATCTCGAGCCGGACATGGCAGGCTTCGCCGAGGCCAAGCCGCTGACCGGCGAGGTCGGCAAGGTGTTTTCCTATTCGAGCGGCACGGCCGTGATGCTGTCCCGCCTTTGGCAGAACGCCATCGGCGACAAGGCCAAAGCGCTGGCTTGGCCACGCACGGCGCTCTTCGAGCCGCTCGGCATGCATAGCGCGGTGCTCGAAACCGACGAGCAGGGCACCTTCGTCGGCTCGTCCTATCTTTACGCCACCGCGCATGATTGGGCGCGCTTCGGCCAGTTCCTGCTGCAGGGCGGCGTCTGGAACGGCAACCAAATCCTGCCTGCCGGCTTCGTCGACTGGATGCGCGAGCCGGCGCCGGCCTCGAAGGTCTACGGCAAAGGCCAGTTATGGATCGAGGGGCCGGGCGACGAAGAAAAGCCCGGCGCGGGTGCCGCCGCCGGCCTGCCAAAGGACATCTACTGGATGGAGGGCCATGACGGCCAGACGGTGGCGATCATCCCTTCGGAGCAACTGGTGGTGGTTCGGCTTGGGCTGACCCCGGCCAAGTTCGGCTATCGGCCACAAGCGATGGTTGGCGCGCTGGTGAAGGCGCTGCACTGACCGGCAGCAGCCTGCCTATGCGGCTGTCGGCAAGGGTTTAGCACGATCCACGCGCGCCCGCTCGTTAGGCGAGTTCATGACCTGCCAAAGATCGCTGCGGCGTTGGACATTCAGCCAGAAATCCGCGCTGTTGCCGAACACACGCGCCAAAATGAGCGCCGTCGCCGCCGTTACGCTGCGGCGGTCGTTGCACAATTCGTTCACATGCTTGCGCTGGACACCCATTGCCTCGGCCAGGGCCGCCTGGGTCAAACCGAGCGGCTGCATGAATTCTTCCGTAAGGATTTCGCCCACCGTCGCGGGCTTGCGTGTGGTCATCAACATGTCGCACCTCACTTATAGCTGTGGTCGTCCAGATAGATATCCCACGCCTCGCCACGGCTGCTATCCCAGCGGAAGATCAGCCGCCATTGTTTGTTGACGCGGATCGAATGAAAGCCTTCAAGATTGCCACGCAACTTCTCGAAATGGTTGCTGGGCGGTACGCGCAAATCCTGATCGGTTGCCGCGTCGTCGATCATCTGGAGCTTACGAAACAAACGGCTTTCGAGGTCGGACGGAATATTGCGGGAGTGGGTATCGTCCACGAAGAAGGCCCGCAGCCATCCATCTCTAAAGCCGACAATCATCTCATGCTTCCAAGGTAGAGATAGTGTACCACCCCTTGGGTCACAAGCGCAATGCTTGGTGGTTGCGCTGCTGACTGGAGCAGCACCGCTTCAAAATTGCAAAATCAGACGGGGATTTTAATCACGCCCAGCCACGCATAGCCGCGATGAAGCGTCCTGAAACGGAAGGTTGCGCTGGCGCGTTGCGATTCCGATTCAAGCACGTCGCGCAGCGAGGCGCGCGGCGTGACGTGGAATTTCCGCAGCCAGCCGCGCAGCAGGTCACGGAACCAGCGCGGCAGGCCTTCCTGCTGGCCAAAATCGACGACGTGCAGCGAGCCGCCCGGCGCAAGCGCGGCAAGCGCGGCCGATACGGTCTTTTCCCAGCCAGGGATCATCGACAGCGAATAGGATACGAAGACGCGATCGAAGCGCTCGAGGCCGAAGAGAGCCTTGGCGTCGAAATCGGTGGCGTCGCCGCACGCCAGCTTGACCGTATCGGAGAGACCTTCGCGAGCGATGGCCGCGCTCGCCGTCTCCAGCATCTCGGCTGAGATGTCGAGGCCGAAGAAGCGAGCGTCCGGATAGCGGCGGGCGGCAAGCGCGATATTGCGGCCGGTGCCGCAGCCGAGCTCAAGCACGGTGCCGCCCTGCGGCACGTCCAGCCCGTCGATCAGCCTGTCACGGCCGAGCAGGTAATATTTGCGGGTCAGGTCATAGATGTGGCGCTGCCAGCGATAGACGCCGTCCATCAGTTCGGCATGGCTGGCCGGCAGCTCCGTCGTGCTCATGCGGCGCGCTTCACATAGAGGTGGAAGCCGCCATAGATGGCCGAGCGGTCTTTTGCCGAGAATTCGCGCGAGGCGTCGGCCTCGTAAGTCCATTGGGCGAGCAGCGAACTGGAGACACGGCCGGGCAGCAGGCTCGGTTCGGCCGCGGTGCGGAAGATGACGCGCGCGCCGACCGAGGCTGTGCGGGTGATCTCGGTCCACAGCGCGTTGAGCAGGTCGTCGGTCATCCAGTCCTGCGCGTCGAGCAGGACGAAACGGTCGACGCTACCCGCGTCCTTGGCGGCCAGGAACTTGATCAGGTTGGCGTGGTGGATGGCGACGCGGTCGATGTTGTCGCGGATCGTCGTATAGTTGCGCTGTTCGAGATAGGCAGGAAGCGCCGCCTCGCCGGGTTGCGGATAGCGGCGGGCAAAGGCCTGCCAGGCGAAGTAGTTGTTCTTCAGCGGGAAATCGCAGGCGAGCTTTTCAAGACGCGCCTTGAGCACGCTCGCCATCGAACCGTCGCCGGAAGTGATCAGCGAATCGTACTGCGCCGGCGGGATGCCCAGGCCGAAAAGCGAAGCCTTGCGCGAGGTCGCCCAGCGCAAGAGCTTCTTGTCGAAAACCGGCGCCAGCTCCTCGTTGAAGAAGCGGCGCTGCTCGCCGATGTTCTCGGCCTTCATGATGCCGGCCGGGTCGACGCCAAACAGCTTGCCGACGCGATGGCCCATGGCGATGAAGAGGCCGAGCAGGCCGGTCTGGTAGAAATTGCGGTCGAAGACCGAGATGCGGCGGCGGCCGCGCCAGTTGCGGCGCTCCCAGTAATGGCGGCTCACCGGATCGAGATGCGGCGCGATGAAGCGATCATAGGCATCCGAATTGTGGCTGGTGCCGGCGGCGCCGAAGAAGCGGAACAGATCGCCCTGCGACGGCAGATGGCGCACCGCTTCCAGCTTCATGCGGTTCAGCGCGATGTGCGCGGCGTTGAGATCGACGGCGTCGATCCGGGCCGGCGAGCGGGTCAGATAGGCCAGGATGTTGCAGCCGCCCGACGCGATCGTGACGACGCGATGGCCCGCGCCGAGCTGCATGGCCTCCATGTCGACATCCGGGTCTTCCCAGATCTGCGGATAGACGAGGCCGGAGAAGAGGAAAGCGAACAACCGCTCGGAAATGCCGTCCTTCGACAATGCGCGGTTCTGGTAGACGGCCTTTCCGACTTCCTTGCCTCGGCGATAAACGAGTTCTCCGGAAACATCCGACATGGAAAGGTGATTCCCCGTTTGCGTTGGCGCAAGCGGTTAGCGCAGCGTCATGACAGGCAGGTGACAGCCTGTTGACGCAATCTCACGCCTTTCCGAACGCTCCGGGTGTCGGCGTCGTGACGATGACGGCCTCGCCGGCGTCGAGCGTGGTCTGGTCGCACGCCTTCAGGACGTCGACCGATCCGTCATTGCGCCTGACCTTGGTCGAGCCGGCCTCGCCGTCGCCGCCGCCTTCAAGGCCCTGGGGAGGCCGATTTCGGTGGGAGGACAGGATCGCGCATTCCATCTTTTCGAGGAAGCGGATGGTGCGCCTGGTGCCGTCGCCGGCATTCCACTTGCCCTTGCCGCCGGAACCCTCACGGATATGGAAGTCCTCCAATACGACGGGGAAGCGCAGTTCCAGCACCTCGGGATCCGTAAGGCGTGAATTGGTCATGTGCGTGTGGACGCCGGAAGTGCCGGCAAAGCCCCGGCCGGAATTCATCCGGCCGGCCGGCGAGCCGGAGCAGATCGTCTCGTAATACTGGTATTTCCTGTTGCCGAAGGTGAGGTTGTTCATCGTGCCTTGCGCGTTGGCGATCGCGCTCATCGCGCCGAACAGCGCGTTGGTGACATGCTGCGAGGTCTCGACATTGCCGGCGACGACGGCGGCAGGGTAGGCGGGCTTCAGCATCGAGCCGTCAGGGATGACGATGTTGATCGGCCTCAGGCAGCCGGCGTTCATCGGGATCATGTCCTCGACCATGACGCGGAAAGCATAGAGCACGGCAGCGCGGGCCACCGGCTCCGGCGCGTTGAAATTGTTCTTCATGACGGGCGAGGTGCCGGTGAAATCGACAGTCGCCTCGCGCTTTTGCCGGTCGACGGTGATCTTCACCTTGATCACCTGGCCGGTATCGGTCGGGTATTCGTAAACCGCGCTGTCGGGAAGCCGCTCGATCACGCGGCGCACGCTCTCGGCCGCATTGTCCTGGACATGGCCCATATAGGCTTCGACGACGTCGAGGCCGAAATGCGCGACCATCTTGCGCAACTCCGCCACGCCCTTTTCGTTGGCGGCGATCTGCGCCTTGAGGTCGGCGATGTTCTGGATGGGATTGCGTGCGGGGTAGGGGTGGTCGGTGAGCAGAGTCTCCAATTCCTTCTCGCGGAATCGGCCGCGATCGACGATGCGGAAATTGTCGAACAGCACGCCTTCCTCATCCACCGTCGTGGCCAAAGGCGTCATCGAACCCGGCGCGGTGCCACCGACATCGGCATGATGGCCGCGCGAGGCCGCCCAGAACAGGATCTCGTTGCGCGCATCGTCGAAGACGGGCGTCACCACCGTGATGTCGGGCAAATGTGTGCCGCCATTGTAAGGGGCGTTGAGCGCGAAGACGTCGCCAGGGTGGATGTCGCCGGAATTCAGGCGGATGATGGTTTCCACGGAACGGTCCATGGAGCCCAGATGCACCGGCATGTGCGGCGCATTGGCGACCAGCGCGCCATGGCGATCGAACACGGCGCAGGAGAAATCGAGCCGTTCCTTGATGTTCACCGAATAGGCCGTGTTCTGCAGCGTCACGCCCATCTGCTCGGCGATCGACATGAAAAGGTTGTTGAAGACCTCCAGCATCACCGGATCGGCCTCGGTGCCGAGCGCCGCGGCGCGCGCCTTCCGTTCCGTCCGGCGTATCACGACGTGGTTGAGATCGGTGATTTCGGCGCGCCAGCCCGGCTCGACGACGATGGTCTGGTTCGGCTCAATGATCAGCGCGGGCCCTGCGACCGTGTGGGATGGAAGCAGGTTTTCACGGCGATGGACGCCGGCCTCGTGCCAGCGGCCCTCGGTGTAGATGCGCCGGCTTTCCGAAGACCTGACCTCAGCTCCCGCCGGTCCCGCAGGGGCGTAGGCTTCGGCCTTGTCCTGTCGAGCGGCTTCCATGCCTTCGACGGCGACGGTCTCGACGACGATCGGCTTGTCGTCATAGACGAAACCGAACTGCGCCTTATGCGCCGCCTCGAAGTCGCCTTTGGCGCGGAAGATCGAGCCATGCTCGAAATTCACCGGCAGCGCCGTGTCCGTGCCGTCATAGCGGATGTGCAGGACAGGTCTCGTCGAAACCATGTCCTCGGCGATACCTTGCTCGCCAAGCTCGGCGATGACGTCGCCGCGCAGCGTCGCGATGAGTGTCTCGATCGCCGTGCGGGATTCCTCGGCAAGCGGCTGCAGCAGACCCTGTTGGCGCGAGGCGAAGACCGACGAGAGGCCGATGCCGTAGGCCGAAAGCAGGCCGGAGAAGGGGTGGATCAGCACGGCTTCCATGCCGAGCGCGTCGGCGACCAGGCAGGCGTGCTGACCGCCGGCGCCGCCGAAGCAATTGAGGAGATACTCGGTGACGTCGTAGCCGCGCTGCACCGAGATCTTCTTGATGGCGTTGGCCATGTTCTCGACGGCGATGGTGACAAAGCCTTCGGCGACCGCCTCGGGCGTCCGGCCGTCGCCGATTTCGGCAGCAAGCGCCGTGAATTTTTCGCGAACAGTGCCGATGTCGAGCGGCTTGTCCTGACCCGCGCCGAAGATCGCAGGAAAGAAATCGGGCTGCAATTTGCCCAGCATGACATTGGCGTCGGTGACGGCGAGCGGGCCGCCGCGCCTGTACGCGGCGGGACCGGGATTGGCTCCGGCCGAGTCCGGCCCGACGCGGAAGCGACCAGCCTCGTAATGCAGGATCGAGCCGCCGCCGGCGGCGACGGTGTGGATGCGCATCATCGGCGCCCGGATGCGCACGCCGGCGACCTCGGTGTCGAACGCGCGCTCATATTCGCCGTCAAAATGGGCGACGTCGGTCGAGGTGCCGCCCATGTCGAAGCCGATAACTTTTCCGAAGCCGGCGAGCTTCGCCGTCTCGACCATACCGACGACCCCGCCTGCCGGCCCCGACAGCAGCGCGTCCTTGCCTTGGAACATGTCCGCGGCGGTCAGTCCGCCCGACGACATCATGAACATCAGGCGCGGACCGGCGCCCAGCTCTCCCGCCACACGCTGCACATAGCGCGACAGGATCGGCGACAGATAAGCGTCGACCACGGTGGTGTCGCCGCGGCCGACCAGCTTGATCAACGGCGAGACCTCGTGGGAGACCGAGATCTGGCTGAAGCCGATCTTGCGGCATACTTTTGCCACGGCTTTTTCGTGGTCGGGATATTTCCAGGCATGCATGAAGACGATGGCGACCGCATCGATGCCGTCGGCCTTCGCCTGTTCGATCGCCGGGCGACAGGCCGCGATGTCGAGCAGGCGCTCCACGCAGCCGTCGGCGCGCACGCGCTCGTCGATCTCGATGACGCGCTCGTAAAGCTGCTCCGGCAGGATGATCTCCTTGGCGAAGATGTCCGGCCTCGCCTGATAGGCGATGCGCAAGGCGTCGCGAAAACCCTTGGTGATGAGCAGCAGCACGCGGTCGCCCTTGCGCTCGAGCAGCGCATTGGTGGCAACGGTCGTGCCCATTTTGACGTCGCCGATCGCGTCGGCGGAAATGGCGGCGCCGGCTTTCAGGCCCAGCAGGTCGCGGATGCCCTGGATGGCGGCGTCCGCATAGGCCTCGGGATTTTCGGACAAAAGTTTTCGGGGGTGCAGCCGGCCTTGCGGATCACGGCCGATGATATCGGTGAAGGTGCCGCCGCGGTCGATCCAGAAGTCCCATTTCTCAGTTCCCGCGGCTGCCGGCATGCTGCTTATCCATTTGTGTCTTCGACCGTATGTTCTGTTAGTTCGGGATTTCGGCGCCAGCAATCGCAAGTTGATGTTACACATCGAAATGCAACGTTACGAAACCGGCAGCCTGCTGATGCATTTTCCCTGCGACCGCTCACCGAAATGTGAGCGTCTGTTGAAGGAGTGATACCATGAAGAAGCTCATTCTGGCGTCTATGTCGGCGCTCGCCCTGCTGGGGGTCGCGGCTTGTAGCGACAGCGGCAAGGGCACCGACACCACCACCACCCAGAGCACCAATCCGCCGGCCAACGAGCAGCCCATGAAGCCAGCCTCGCCCGACGCTTCGAAGCCTGCTGAACCGGCTCCGGCAACAAAACCGGCTCCTGCCGCGCCTGCGCAGTAAGAGCTGACTGATAATTTTGAGGAAGGCCGGCATTGCCGGCCTTCTTGCGTTGATCCCATATGACGCCGGCTCCCTGCGGCATTGTCCCGGCTTGATAGAACCGCCCGGTTCGCACTATGAAGCCGCATGTCGATTTGGGACCGCCTTGGCGACTTCATCGCTCGTGTTTCGTCGTCGGCGTCCTCGGGCGTCGCGGATGTCGTCGAAGCCGTGCGCACCGTGTTTTCCGGCGATCCGGACCTGCGCCGGCGCGTGGCCTTCTCTGTGGCGATGATCGCGCTTTCGGCCAAGATGGCCAAGGCCGACGGCATCGTCACGCAGGACGAGGTGCGGGCCTTCCAGGAAATCTTCGAGGTGCCGCCGAGCGAGACACGCAACGTGGCGCGGCTTTACGACATCGCCAAGCAGGACATCGCCGGCTTCGAGACCTATGCCCAGCGCATGGCGCAGCTCTGCGGCTCCGGTCATGCCAACTGCATGATGCTGGAAGACATCCTCGACGGCCTGTTCCACATCGCCAAGGCGGACGGGCTCATCCACGAGCGGGAAGGGCAGTTCCTGCACCGGATCGCCGAGATCTTTCAGATCGACGAGGCGCACTACGAGGCGATCCTGTCCAGGCACGTCAATCTTGGCGCGGCCGATCCTTATGTCGTCCTGGGCATCGAGCGTGGCAAGCCGTTCGAGGAGGTCAGGAAACGCTACCGTAAGCTGATCTCCGACAATCACCCGGACAGGCTGATCGCGCGCGGCCTGCCGCAGGAATTCATCAAGATCGCCACGACCAGGGTCGCGGCGATCAATGCCGCCTATGAGATGATCGAACGGGGCCTCAGGCACGTATGAGCGGCTTCCCGCCCGACCAGCCAGGCGCCGAGGTCCGAGTGTCGCCGAATTTCGGTCCGCGCCGCGAGACGCTCCGGCCCGACATGATCGTGCTGCACTATACCGGCATGGCAAGCGGCGCTGGCGCCGAGGCATGGCTGTGCGATCCGGCAAGTGAAGTCTCCTCGCATTATCTTGTCCACGAGGATGGCCGCATCGTGCAGATGGTGCGCGAGAGCGACCGCGCCTGGCATGCCGGCAAGAGCTCCTGGCTCGGGCGCACCGACATCAACTCCTGTTCGGTCGGCATCGAGATCGTCAATCCCGGGCATTCGCTGGGCTATAAGGCTTTCCCGAGGCGGCAGATCGGCGCCGTGATCGAGTTGTGCGCGGGTATCGCGAGCCGTTGTTCGATCCCCGCGGCAAGGGTGCTCGCGCATTCGGACGTGGCGCCGGGCCGCAAGGTCGATCCCGGCGAAAAATTTCCGTGGAAGGCGCTGTTTGCGGCCGGTGTCGGCCATCTTGTGCCGGCGGCGCCGATAAGGCCCGGCGCCGCACTGAAGACCGGCGATACCGGCTCCGATGTCGAAGTGCTGCAGTCGATGCTGGCGCTCTACGGCTACGGTGTCGAGATGTCGAGCGTCTACGACCGGCAGACGGAGATCGTGGTGGCGGCGTTCCAGCGGCATTTCCGGCGGCGCCTGGTCGATGGCGTGGCGGACAATTCGACATTCCGCACGCTTGAAAGGCTCGTGGCTTCCGTGAAGGCAACTCCCGCCAAGCAGTCGCGATAAGTTCCTAAATTACAATCTGTCATTTAAAGTGAATTGCGCCGCCTTCATTGCCGCCAATTCCGCCTCCAAATGCCTCTCCCGCAAGTTGTCGGGCGTCTATCCCCCCAAGATGCCCGATGTTGAATTGACCCAACTGCGCGAAGTTCTTCGCGTGGCTCTAACAGAACAGGGCTACATGCAAAGATTGACCGTTGTAGCGGCAGCTATTGCTGCCGGAGTGATGACTCTTGCCTTCAATCCAGCGAACAGTGCCCCTCTGAGCTTGCGGTCGGACAACGGCTTTGCCGCCGCCCCTGCAGCACCGAAGGCAAGCCCGACCGCCAAGGGTTCAAAAATCGAAAGAACGGCCTCGACCAAGGTAGGGAAGGTCGCTGTGGCCAAAGCAGCGAAGAAAACGGCAGGGCGCAATTCGAAGCGCAACAGGCAAACCATCGACCTGACCGCGACAGCTTCCATCCATCCCGAGAAGCCGGCTTTGTCGTCCTCGGCGACGGGCGGCGGCCAGTATTCGGCGATCATTGCCCGCTATGCCGCCAGCTATGGCGTGCCGGTGTCGCTGGCCAAGGCCGTCATCAAGATCGAAAGCAACTACAGGCCGAACATGGTCGGCAGCGCCGGCGAGATCGGCCTGATGCAGATCAAGCCGGCCACGGCGCGCATGATGGGTTACACCGGTTCGGCCAAGGGGCTGTTCGACCCCGACACCAACATCAAATACGGCATGAAATATCTCGCCATGGCGCAAGGTCTCGGCGGCGGCTCCACCTGCGGCACCATCCTGAAATACAATGCCGGTCACGGCGCCACACGGATGAATCCGGTTTCGGCCGCCTATTGCAGCAAGGTGAAGGTGCAGATGGCGGCGCTGGGTTCGCCTGTCTAAAGCGCGTCGCGATCTTTCAGATTCGCTCCATGCGCTTTAGGTTTTGATTTTGCGCATATCTTTATCCCGAAACCGGTTCCCACCTTCGGGAGACATGCTTTAAGGCTGCCCGTCGAAGTGGATTTGGGCAACGCGTGTCTGTTTCATGCATGTCGTTATCCCAGATCCGCTGCGCTTCAGGCGCTTTTTCGTTTGCGTTTTCAGGCGGGAATCCCTTTATACGCGCTTGCCAGCTGGCCGGGCGGCCGCGCCCGCGAGAGCCGAAAGGCTGCGGGTGAGGAAAGTCCGGGCTCCATGGAGACACGGTGCCGGCTAACGGCCGGCGGGGGCGACCCCAGGGAAAGTGCCACAGAAAGCAAACCGCCGCGGCATTGCCGGGGCAAGGGTGAAAGGGTGGGGTAAGAGCCCACCGCGCGCCTGGCAACAGGAGCGGCAAGGCAAACCCCACCGGGAGCAAAACCGAATAGGGGCGGTGCGAAGGGAAACCTTCGAGGGCTGTTTCCGGCCCACCGTCCGGGTAGGTTGCGTGAGGCGCGTGGCAACATGCGCCCAAGATGAATGGCCGCCACGTTCTCGTCGCAAGGCGAGGGCCATACAGAACCCGGCTTACAGGCCAGCTGGCATTTTTCTCGTAGCGATAGCTGAACGGGATCAGGAGGTTTACGCCGACGGGCGAGACCTCTGTTCAAGCATTTCTGCGGAACAGCCTCCTCGATTTGGTCAATCCTTGAAGCTGGTGCGATTAAATCGTACCATGAGTGAAATAGGAGCATGTCATGGGCCAGGTCGACAAACGCAGCATCACGCTTTCACCGGAACTGGCGCAGGCTGTCGACGATGTCGTCTCTGCCGGAGAGTATGCTTCCGCGAGCGAAGTGATCCGCGATGCGCTCAGGCAATGGAAGGAGCGGCGCGACCTGCTCGGCTACACCGTCGAGGAATTGCGAGTGCTGGTGCAGGAAGGCATCGACAGCGGGCCCGGCCGGTTCGAATCCATGGAAGAGATCAAAGCTGAGGCGCGCCGGCGCTTTCGATCTGGCGGAGCGGTATGACATTTGCTGCGCATCGTTCGAACCGCGCATGCGGAAGAGGATTTGATCGCGATCTGGCAGTACGTTGCGCGTGACAGCGAAGTCGCAGCGGACCGGTTGCCCGATCGCATCGAAAGGCGCTGGCGGCAACTCGCCGTCTATCCTTCATCTGGTCCCATACGCGACGATATTGCTCCGGGAATCCGCCATCTCGTCGTCGGCGAATATCTAAGCTTACCGTGTAGCCGGGGATGCGATCGAATCCTGCGCGTGCTGCATGGCCGGCGCAAAATCGAGGCTGATGATCTGATCTAGTGAGCGACTAGGCGCCGATCCTGTCCAGCGACGCCTCGATTGCCTGCCAAAGCTCCTCGACCGGCTCGCAGCCGATCGCCAGACGAACGAAGCCCGGCGGCACGGCGTCGCCGCGTTTGGAGCGCCGCTCGGCCGACGTATGCACGCCGCCGAAGGAGGTTGCCGCTTCAATCAGTCCGCAATTGTTGATGAAATCCTCGGCCTTGTCCTCCGAGGCCAGCTCGAACGAAATCAGGAAGCCGAAACGTTCCATCTGGGCACGCGCCAGATTGTGCGAGGCATCGCCTTCGAGCCCGGGAAAGCGCAGGCCGCTGACGGCGCGGTGGTCTTTCAGCCGCCGTGCGATCGTTTCAGCCGACGAGCACATGCGGTCGAAGCGCACTTCCAGCGTCTCAAGGCCACGATGCACGAGCCATGCCTCGAACGGGCCGGGGATGCCGCCGGCCGTCTCGCGCCAATCCTTCACCCTAGCTACAATGTCGGGATCACGGCTGGCGACATGGCCGAAGAGAACGTCGGAATGGCCGTTGATCGCCTTGGTGTCGGCCGAGACCACGATGTCGGCGCCGAGATCGAGCGGACGCTGGCCGAAGGGCGTCATTGTCGTGTTGTCGACGATCAACACACCCCCTTGCGCATGGACCGCCTTGGCGACGGCGGTGATGTCGCAGATGTCCAGCCGAGGGTTCGACGGGCTTTCGACGAAGACCGCGCGGTAGCCGGCGAAGCCGCCATCCAACATGCTCGCCGTCGGCCGCACGTCATAGGCGACGTCGAGCGGTTTCAGGAAACGTTCGGCCAGCGCGCGCGTCGTGTGATAGCCATCCGACGGCAGGAGGATGCGGTCACCCGATTTGACGAGCGCGAAGAAAGCAGCGGAAATCGCGGCCATTCCCGAAGGGAAGGCAACGCATTGCGCGTCTTCCAGGTGGCCGAGCGCATGCTCGACGGCATGCCAGGTCGGATTGCTGAAGCGGCCATATTGATCGAAGCCGGTCGCGTCGCCGGGCGCGTGGAAGATCGAGGCCATGGTCAGCGGCAAGGGGATAGGATCGCCCTTGGCGAAACCGGCGCTGCGCAGATGGGTAAGTGTTGCGGCGCGTGATTTCGCAGTGTCAGACATCAACTCGATCCTTGGTCAGGGCAGAAAACTTCAACCGACGCTATGCGTGCCGGCCCTCCGCAGCAAGCTGCGTCTTTTTGGGCCAGAGGGCTCTAAACGCTTCGTTAGGCTTAATGGACGATAAAGACGAGACGTGCCTTCAGCCTGCGCTTCCTGGTTGTGGCGCGCATGTTTGTGATGCCTGTTCCCGTTGACGCCCATAGTGCCCCATGTTATCCCATTCGCATCATCAAGCTTTCGTTCCGCGTCAGGGTGAAGCGTACGCCAATCGGGCAGCCGCGGCGGCTGCGCGTTTGCCGGTTTTCGCCCCAGTAAATGAAGCGATTTGCCGCGAGTGCGGCCGGGGCGCGGAGAACAACATGGGAAGGGGTGCGGCGGCGGAAGCGGCTGTAGCGTTCATTGGACCGATTTCTGTCAAATACGGTGAGCAGGATCGACGCGAAGGGGCGGGTGTCCGTTCCTGCGCATTTCCGCGCCGTGGTCCAGAAACGCGGCTATTCGGAACTCTACGCCCTGCGCTGCCTGGACCTGCCGGCCATGGATGTGGGCGGCCTCGACCTGCTCGACCGCTACGAGCAGCGGATCGCGCTGGAAGACCCCTTTTTGCAGACGGCGGACGACATGTCGTTCTTCTGCCATGGCGACGGCACATTTCTGAAGCTCGACCAGGATGGCCGCATCACCATGACCGATTTCATCCGCCAACATACGGGCATCGCGAACGAGGCGGCCTTTGTCGGCCGCGGCAATTTCTTTCAGATATGGGAGCCGGGACGGCTTGCCGCCTATGGGGCGCAGGCGCGGGCCAGGCTTTTGCAGCTTCGGCAGGGGACGAAGCCCGGGGAGCGATCGGAATGATGGCTGGCCACGGCGATGACCCTCACGCCGTTGGCGGACTGGCCCGTCACATTCCGGTCCTCCTTGCCGAGGTGCTCGATGCGCTCGCGCCGAAAGCCGGCGAGACGATTATCGATGGGACATTCGGCGCCGGCGGCTACACCAGCGCCATCCTCGATCGCGGGGCTTCGGTCGTCGCCATCGATCGCGACCCGGACGCGATCGCGGCGGGCAGGGCGCTCGAAGAGCAGGCCGGCGGCCGGCTGAGGCTGGTCCAGGCGCCATTCTCGACGCTGGACGAGCATGCCGAAGGCGCCGATGGCGTGGTGCTCGACATCGGCGTCTCGTCCATGCAGCTCGACCAGGCGGAGCGTGGCTTTTCGTTTCGGGCCGACGGGCCGCTCGACATGCGCATGGCGCAGGCGGGTCTGAGCGCCGCCGACGTCGTCAACACCTTCAAGGCTGGCGACCTTGCCCGCATCTTCGGCTTTCTCGGCGAGGAGCGCCATGCCGGGCGCATCGCGCGCATGATCGAGAGCCGGCGCGAGAAGAAGCCTTTCGAGCGCACGCTCGATCTCGCCGACGCTATCCAAACGCACATCGGACGGGCGCCGAAGGACAAGATCCATCCGGCCACCCGCGTCTTCCAGGCGCTGCGCATCTTCGTCAATGACGAGCTCGGCGAGCTCGCAAGGGCGCTGCTGGCCGCCGAGCGTGTGCTGAAACCTGGCGGACGGCTCGCCGTGGTGACATTCCATTCGCTGGAGGACCGCATCGTCAAGCGCTTCATCGCCGACCGTTCCGAAGCCGCCGGCGGCTCGCGCCATATGCCCGATGCGCCGCAGCGCGTCGCGACCTTCCGCAAGGCCGGCAGCGGCGTGACGCCAGGGGACGCCGAGCTGGACGCCAATCCGCGCGCGCGCTCGGCCAGGCTGCGCGCGGCAATCCGCACCGAGGCGCCGGCGCGCGCCGGCGATTTTTCGATTTTCGGCCTTCCAAAGCTTCCCGCCATCGAACGGCCGGGGGAGAGGTGAGCACGTGTTTCGTACCAGCGACATAGTCCTGATCGCCGTCATGGTCTCGGCCGCGGCCCTGACCTACAAGACGAAGCGAGAAGCCGAAGAGCAACTGGCGGCGGTGCAGAAGATCCAGTCGCAGATCCACTACGAGGAAGAGACGATCGATCTCCTCAAGGCGGATTGGAGCCTGCTTACCCAGCCGTCGCGGCTGCAGAAGCTTGCCGACGTCTATAAGAGCCAGCTCGGACTCGAACCGGTCAACGCGCACCAGATCGGCAGCCTCGACGACATTCCGGTGAAACCCGTGACCATCGAGGACCTCTCCTCGCAGCGGCTTGGCGGCATGGCCGACAATTCGAGCAAGGAGCCCTCGGACGGCAAGGATCCAGTGGTCACCGGGAGCACCGTTCAATGATCAGCAGGCTTCCAAGGATCGGTGACCTGCTGAAGCGCCGGAAGAAGCAGGCTGAGGACGGCTCGATCGTCGTCGACGCCGCCCGCAAGGCGACAGGCGGCAAGGCAAGGACGCGCATCGTCATGACCATGGCGGTGTTCTTCACCATCTATTCGACGATTGCCGGCAGGCTTGTCTATCTCGGCATGCAGAACCCGGATCTCTCGGGCGGTCCGGAGAACCGGGTCACGGCATCGCGCCCGGATATCGTCGACCGCAACGGCGAGGTGCTGGCGACGGACATCAAGACGGCGTCGCTGTTCGCCGAGCCGCGCCGCATCGTCGACGCCGACGAGGCGATCGAGAAATTGTCGACCGTGCTGCCTGAGATCGACTACGAGCAGACCTATCGCAAGCTCAAGAGCGGCGCCGGCTTCGTCTGGCTGCAGCGCCAGCTGACACCGAAGCAGCAGGCCGACATCATGGCACTGGGCGTCCCCGGCCTCGGCTTCCGCACCGAGAAGCGCCGCTTTTATCCGAGCGGCGAGACCTCGTCCTACATCGTAGGCCTCACCAACATCGACAACCAGGGCATCTCCGGCATGGAGAAATATATCGACGAGCAGGGGTTGAGCGACCTGCAGGCGTCGGGGCTCGCGGTTGCGAAGGATCTCAAGCCGGTCAAGCTTTCGATCGATCTGCGCGTCCAGCATGTGGTGCGCGACGAGATCGCCGCCGGCCTGGAGCGCTATCGCGCGCTGGGCGCCGGCGCTGTCGTGCTGAACATCAAGACGGGCGAAGTGATGGCGATGGCCTCGGTGCCGGACTTCGACCCGAACAATCCGTATAATGCCCAGGAAAAGGACCGGCTGAACCGCATGTCGGCCGGTCTCTACGAGATGGGCTCGACCTTCAAGAGCTTCACCTCGGCCATGGCGCTCGATTCCGGCAAGGCGACGATGAACAGCCGCTTCGACGCTTCGCATCCGATCCGGGTCGGCCATCAGGCCATCCACGATTTCCACGGCAAGAACCGTGTTCTGTCCTTGCCGGAAGTGTTCCTCTATTCGTCCAACATCGGGTCGGCCAGGGAGGCCGAGCTGGTCGGCATAGAAGGGCACCGCGAATTCCTGCATCGTCTCGGCATTCTGGACAGGATGCAGACCGAACTGCCAGAAGTCGCGCGCCCGACCGAACCCAAGGTCTGGAAGCAGGTCAATTCGTTCACCATCGCCTTCGGCCATGGCGTGTCGACGACGCCGCTGCAAGCCGCCGTCGGCTGCGCGGCGCTGATGCAGGGTTATCTGATCGAGCCGACATTCCTGGTCCGCAGCGAGCAGGAGGCAATGGCGGTGGCCAAGAAAGTGGTCAGCGACAAGACGGTCGAAGGCATGCGCTATCTCTATACGCTCAACGCCGAGAAGGGTTCGGCCAGAAATGCCAGGGCTCCCGGCTACCGCGTTGGCGGCAAGACCGGAACGGCCGAGAAGGTCATCAACGGCCGCTATTCCAAGGAATTGAATTTTAACACCTTCGTCGCCGCCTTCCCGATGGACGATCCGCAATTTCTGGTGTTCACGATCGCTGACGCTCCGCATCCGGAAAAGCCCGGGATGACGGACGTCGCCGCCAACAATGCGGGGGTCATGGCCGGCAATATCATCAGACGCGCGGCCGCCATGCTTGGCGTGAAGCCAGATTTCAGCCATGAAAATGGTGCAACGCTGGTTTCCTATCAGTGATTCTTGGGGCGCGCCGGCAACTGCGCGCTATTTTGTTGCGGTGAACGGGACTCAATGCATCTAAAAGATCTAGCCGGCATCCTGCCCGTCGAGGGAACAGCTTTCCCCGACCTGGAGGTGACCGGACTTTCCTCCGATTCCCGCGCGGTCAAGACCGGCGTCGTCTTCTTCGCGCTTGCCGGCAGCAAGGCCGACGGCTCCGCCTATGCGGCCGATGCCGCGGCCCGCGGCGCCGCGGCGATCGTCACCGGCAGGGACACGACCGTCTCAGGCCTGTCGATCCCGGTTCTCGCCGTCGATGATCCGCGCCTGGCGCTGGCGCTCAGCGCGGCGCGCTTCTTCGGCCGCCAGCCGGAAACCATGGTCGCCGTCACCGGCACAGCTGGCAAGACGTCCGTCGCCGCCTTCACCCGCCAGATCTGGGAGCAGGCGGGTTTTGTCGCCGCCTCGATCGGCACGACCGGTGTCGTGGCGCCCGGCCGCAACGAATATGGCTCGCTGACGACGCCCGATCCGGTGGCGTTGCACCGATTGCTCAAGGAACTGGCGGATTCGGGCGTCACCCACGCCTCGATGGAAGCCTCCAGCCACGGTCTCGACCAGCGCCGGCTCGACGGCGTGAAGCTGGCGGCCGGCGGCTTCACCAATCTCGGCCGCGACCATATGGATTACCATCCGACGGTCGAGGACTATCACCGCGCCAAGCTGCGCCTGTTCGACACGCTGCTGCCGAAGGGCGCGCCAGCGATCGTCTTTGCCGACGATCCGTGGTCTGAGCCGACCATCAAAGCTGCGAAGGCCGCGGGGCTGAAAGTGCTGACCGTCGGCCGCCATGGCGATTTCCTGACGCTCAAGCGGGTCGAGCATGAGCGCCATCGCCAGCGCGCCGAGATCGTGGCGGACGGCGTGCTGCACGAGGTCGACCTGCCCTTGGCCGGCGATTTCCAGATCGCCAATGCGCTGGTCTCGGCAGGCCTTGCCATCGCGACTGGAACGCCCTCGGCCAAAGCTTTGGCGGCATTGGAGAAATTGAAGGGCGCGCCGGGCCGGCTCGACCTCGTCGGCACCACCGCAGCCGGCGCTCCCGTTTATGTCGACTACGCGCACAAGCCCGATGCGCTGGAGAATGTGCTGACTTCTGTGCGGCCTTTCACCACGGGTCGCGTCGTCGTGGTGTTCGGCTGCGGCGGCGACCGCGACCGGGGGAAAAGGCCGATCATGGGCGAGATCGCGACACGGCTCGCCGATGTCGTCATCGTCACCGACGACAATCCGCGCACTGAGGTGCCCGAGACCATCCGCGCTGCGATCCTTGCCGCCGCGCCCGGCGCCATCGAGATCGGTGATCGGCGCAAGGCGATCCACGAAGCGGTTGCGATGCTTCGCGCCGGCGATACGCTCATCGTCGCCGGCAAGGGGCATGAGGAAGGCCAGACCATCGGCGCCGAGACCTTCCACTTTTCCGATCATGAGGAAGTGCGCGATGCGCTCAAGGAGCGCGCCGCATGAACCTGTTGTGGACGTCGGAAGCGCTGGTCGAAGCGATGGGCGGCAGGCCGATCGGCTCGCTGCCGGAGGGCATCACCGGCATTTCGATCGACAGCCGCAGCCTGGAGCCCGGAGACGCCTTCTTTGCCATCAAGGGCGAGGCGATGGATGGCCATGATTTCGCGACAGCGGCGGTCAAGGCCGGAGCGGCCGTGCTGGTCGTCGCCGAGGGCAAGCTGCCCTCGCTCGGTCGGCTGACGGCGCCGATGATCGTCGTGCAGGATGTGCTTGCGGCCCTCGAGAAGCTCGGCGTCGCCGCCCGCGCCCGCTCGAAGGCCAGGATCATCGCGGTCACCGGCTCGGCAGGCAAGACGACCACCAAGGAAGCGCTGCGCCATGTGCTGTCGGCGGTCGGCAGGGTGCATGCCTCGGCGCAGTCGTTCAACAACCATTGGGGCGTGCCGCTGACGCTGGCGCGCATGCCGCAGGACTGCGACTATGCCATCTTCGAGATCGGGATGAACCATCCGGGCGAGATCAGGCCGCTGGTCAAGATGGTCAGGCCGCATGTGGCTATCGTCACCATAATTGCCGCCGCCCATCTCGGTTTCTTCAAGAATCTGGACGAGATCGCCGTCGCAAAGGCCGAGATTTTCGAGGGGATCGAGCCCGGCGGCGCCGCGCTGCTCAACCGCGACGATCCACGCTGGAAGCTGCTCGGGAAAATGGCGAAAGACGCCGGCGTCGAGCATGTCTTCGGATTTGGCGAAAATGTCCGCTCGGCCTTCCGCCTTGTCGGCTGCGAGCTTCATGCCGACCATTCCGACATCGCCGTCAAGGCCGGCAAGAAGGACCTGACGGCCCGTGTCGGTGCGCCCGGCCGCCATATCGTGCAGAACGTTCTGGCTGTGCTTGGCGCCGCGCAACTGGTCGGCGCCGATGTCGACAAGGTCGCGGCCGCGCTGGCGGACCTTTCGGCCGAACGCGGGCGCGGCCGGCGCCACGTCCTGCGTCATCCAAACGGGCCGATCACGCTGATCGACGAGAGCTACAACGCCAATCCAGCGTCGATGGCGGCGGCCATGGCGCTGCTCAACGCCACGCCGGTCTCGGGCGAGGGCCGTCGGATAGCGGTGCTCGGCGACATGCTGGAGCTCGGCAGCCATTCGGCCAAGCTCCACGCGGCGCTCGCCCAGCTGATCGTCGGCACGGGCACGCGCAACGTCTTTCTCGGCGGCCCGGAAATGCAGGCACTTGCCGAGACTTTGCCGGCCGATATCCAGATGGAATATCGGGCAGGCGCCGAGGAACTGAAGCCGATCGTGATCTCCGCGCTCAGGCCCGGCGACGTGGTGATGGTCAAGTCGTCCAAGGGCATCGGGTTTTCAAAGCTGGTCGAGGCACTGCTCGGCAAATTTCCGGCGGAAGCCACAAACATTAAGCCGACTTGAGGTCGGATTCCGGGGGACGGAAGGACCATGTTCACACTGCTCGTCGATTTCGCGGACAAGATCTCGTTCTTCAACGTCTTCCGCTACATTACCTTTCGCACCGGCGGCGCGCTGATCACCTCGGCGCTGATCGTCTTCATCTTCGGGCCGACGATCATCAATTCGCTGCGTCTGCGGCAAGGCAAGGGCCAGCCGATCCGCGCCGACGGCCCGCAGACGCATTTCAAGAAAGCGGGAACGCCGACCATGGGCGGGCTGATGATCCTGTCCGGCATCATCGGTTCGTCGCTCTTATGGGCGAACCTGTCCAGCATCTATGTCTGGGTGGTGCTTTTGGTCACCGTCGGCTTTGGCTCGATCGGTTTTTACGACGACTATCTCAAGGTCACCAAGCAGTCGCATCTGGGCTTTTCCGGGAAGGCGAGGCTGGCGATCGAGTTCATCATCGCGGCAATCGCCGCGTGGGTGATCATGCACAATGGCCAGGCGCCGTTCTCGTCGTCGCTGACCTTTCCCTTCGCCAAGGAATTCCTGATCAATCTCGGCTGGTTCTTCGTGCCGTTCTCCTGCTTCGTCATCGTCGGCGCCGGCAATGCGGTGAACCTGACCGACGGCCTCGATGGGCTGGCGATCGTGCCGATCATGATCGCGGCGGCGTCCTTCGGCGTCATCGCCTATCTTTCGGGCAACGCGGTCTTCGCCGAATATCTGCAGATCCATTTCGTGCCCGGCACCGGCGAGCTCGCCGTCGTGCTCGGCGCGGTGATCGGCGCGGGCCTGGGCTTCCTCTGGTTCAACGCGCCGCCGGCCGCGATCTTCATGGGCGACACCGGCTCGCTGGCGATGGGCGGCCTCATCGGCACCATCGCCGTCGCCACCAAGCACGAGATCGTGCTGGTCATCGTCGGCGGCCTGTTCGTGGTCGAGATCCTCTCGGTCATCATCCAGGTCGGCTATTTCAAGATGACCGGCAAGCGCGTCTTCCTGATGGCGCCGATCCACCACCATTTCGAAAAGCTCGGCTGGACCGAAAGCCAGGTCGTGATCCGCTTCTGGATCATCGCCGTCATCCTGGCCCTGGTCGGCCTCTCCACCCTCAAGCTCAGATAGGACGCCCCGCTTGATCCCCGCCGCTTCCTTTTCCGGCAAACGCGTTTCGCTCTTCGGGCTTGGCGGCTCTGGGATCGCCACCGCGCATGCGCTGATCGCGGGGGGCGCCGAGGTGCTTGCCTGGGACGACAATCCAGACAGCGTCGCCAAGGCGGCCGCCGCGGGCATTGCGACCGGCGACCTGCGCGCCGCCGACTGGCCGCGTTTCGCCGCCTTCGTGCTGTCGCCAGGCGTGCCGCTGACGCATCCGAAGCCGCATTGGACGGTTGAGCTCGCGCGCGGCGCTGGCGTCGAGGTAATCGGCGATATCGAGCTGTTCTGCCGCGAGCGCAACAGCCGCGCGCCGGCAGCACCCTTCATTGCGATCACCGGCACCAACGGCAAGTCCACGACGACGGCGCTGACGGCGCATATCTTGAAGTCGGCGGGCCGCGACACGCAGATGGGCGGCAATATCGGCCGCGCCATCATGACGCTCGATCCGCCCGAGCCTCAGCGGCACTATGTGGTCGAGTGTTCGTCCTACCAGATCGACCTCGCGCCCTCGATCAACCCGACCGCCGGTATCCTGCTCAATCTCACGCCCGACCATCTCGACCGGCACGGCACGATGGCGCATTACGCTTCGATCAAGGAGCGGCTGGTCGCCGGCAGCGACACCGCGATCATCGGCATCGACGATTCCTGGGGCGCCCAGATCGCCGACCGCCTGGAGCGGGCCGGCCGGCCAGTCGTTCGTATTTCCAAGCGCCTGCCTTTGACCGACGGATACTTCGCCGACGGCACCAATCTGATGGAAGCGGCGGATGGCCGCTACAGCCGCGTCGCCTTCCTCGAAGGCATCGGCTCGCTGCGCGGCCAGCACAACGCGCAGAACGCGCTGGCCGCGGTCGTCGCCTGTCTCAGGGTCGGGCTCGAACTCGGCGAGATCCAGGCGGGGCTCGAAAGCTTCCCGGGGCTCGCGCACCGCATGGAGCAGGTCGGCCGCAAGAACCATGTGCTGTTCGTCAACGATTCCAAGGCGACCAATGCCGATGCGGCGGCGCCAGCGCTGTCGAGCTTCGCCAACCGGATCTACTGGATCGCCGGCGGCCTGCCCAAGGAAGGTGGCATCGAGCCGCTGCGCGGCTTCTTCCCGCGCATCGCCAAGGCCTATCTGATCGGCGAGGCGGCGCCCGCCTTTGCCGCGACGCTCGGCGAGGCGGTGCCCTACGAGATATCGGGAACGCTTGCGGCGGCGGTCGAGCATGCCGCCCATGACGCGGCAAACGACACTGGCGGCGAGGCGGTGGTGCTGCTCTCACCGGCTTGCGCCAGCTTCGACCAGTTCAAGAATTTCGAAGTTCGCGGCGAAGCCTTCAGGCAAGCTGCGACTGCTATTGATGGCGTTAAACCCATCGGAGGGCCACGTTGATGCAAAGCCGTCTCGACAAAAGTCCTGTTGCCACCTGGTGGTGGACGATCGATCGCTGGTTCCTGGCCGCGTTCCTGTCACTGATGGGGCTGGGCATCATCTTGTCCTTCGCGGCGAGCCCCGCAGTGGCCGAGCGTATCGGCCTCGACAGCTTTCACTTCGCCACCAGACAGGTCATCTTCACCATCCCGGCGCTCATCGTCATGCTTGCGGTCTCCTTCCTGGAGGCGCGGCAGATAAGGCGCATGTCGCTGGTGATGCTCTGCATCATGCTGGTGCTGATGGTGGCGGTGCTCTACATCGGCGTCGAGGTGAAAGGCGCGCGGCGCTGGGTGTCGCTCGCCGGGCTTTCCATCCAGCCGTCCGAATTCCTGAAACCCGCCTTCGTCATCATCTGCGCGTGGCTGTTTGCCGAGCACAAGCGCCAGCCCGACATTCCCGGCAATCTGTTCGCCATGCTTTTGCTGGCGCTGGTCATCTCGCTTCTGGTGGCGCAGCCCGACCTTGGCCAGACCATGCTGGTGACCGGCACTTGGGGCGTCATGTTCTTCATGGCCGGCCTGCCGTGGCTGTGGATCGTGGCCCTCGGCATCGTCGGGGCAAGCGGCCTGTTCGCCGCCTATTCGGTGTTCCCGCACGTTGCCTTGCGCATCGACAAGTTTCTGACCGGCGAAGGCGATACGTTCCAGGTCGACATGGGCCGCGAGGCACTGATCAACGGCAGTTGGTTCGGGGTCGGGCCGGGTGAGGGAACCGTCAAGCGCATTGTTCCGGATGCTCATACCGACTTCGTCTTCTCGGTCGCCGGCGAGGAGTTCGGGCTGATCATGTGCTTCTTCATCATGTCGATCTTCGCCTTCATCGTGCTGCGCGGCTTGAGCATCGCGCTCAAGGAACACGATGATTTCACCCGCTACGCGGTGGGCGGCCTCGTCACCGTCTTCGGCCTGCAATCGGCCATCAACATGTGCGTGAATCTGCAGCTGATGCCTGCCAAGGGCATGACGCTGCCCTTCATCTCCTATGGCGGCTCCTCACAGATCGCCATCGCCATCTCTATGGGCATGGTGCTCGCATTGACGCGCAAGCGTCCGGAAAGGCGCAAGCAGATGGGCTTCGTCCTTGCGCAACGCGCAATGCCGGCGGAATGAGGCAGGATGGCGAAGGGTAACATCCTGCTCGCGGCCGGCGGAACGGGCGGACATCTGTTTCCGGCCGAGGCGCTCGCGCATGAATTGATCGATCGGGGCTGGAAGGTGCATCTTGCCACCGACCATCGCGCCGAGCGCTATTCCCGCCATTTCCCGGCGGCCGACACTCACACGATCCCCTCGGCCACGCTTGGTTCCAAGAATCCGGTCGCCATGCTCTCGGCCTTCTGGAAAATCTGGCAGGGCGTGCGGGAGGCCAGCCGGGTGATCGCCAGGATCAAGCCGGAGGCGGTCGTCGGCTTCGGCGGCTATCCGACGCTGCCGCCGCTTTATGCGGCGACAAGGCGAAGAGTGCCGACGCTGATCCATGAGCAGAACGCCGTCATGGGCCGTGCCAACAAGGCGCTCGCCGGCCGCGTCGACGCGATTGCCGGCGGCTTCCTGCCGGAAGGGGCGAGCGCTGCCGGCGCGAAGACCGTGACCACCGGCAACCCGGTCAGGCCGCAGATCCTCGAGGCGGCGAAGACGCCGTATCTGGCGTCTAACGATGGCGAGCCGTTTCGCTTCCTGGTGTTTGGCGGCAGCCAGGGCGCGCAATTCTTTTCCGATGCCGTGCCCGCGGCGATCGCGCTTTTGCCTGAAGACCAGCGCAAGCGGCTGGCGATCACCCAACAGGCGCGCGCCGAAGACGTGGCGCGGGTGAAGGCGGCCTATGCCGATCTCGGTGTCGACGCCCAGGTTTCGCCCTTCTTCACCGACATGGCGGCGCGCATTGGAGCGGCGCATCTGGTGATGTCGCGCTCCGGCGCCTCGACGGTTTCGGAAATCGCCGTCATCGGCCGGCCGGCGCTGCTGGTGCCTTATCCGCACGCGCTCGACCACGACCAGGCGGCGAATGCCGCAGCGCTTGCAGCGGCCGGTGGAGCGGAGGTCCATCCGCAATCGTCGCTGTCGGCGGAGCGGATCGCCGAGCTGGTCGGCGGGCTGATCAAGGATCCGAACCGGCTCGCGACCATGGCCGCCGCCGCCCGCTCGGCTGGCAAACCAAACGCGGCGCGGTTGCTCGCCGATCTGACAGAGGCTATTGCGTCCGGCAAAACGGTTTCGGACTACAGGAGGACGCGCGCATGAAGATGCCGCAGACGATCGGCCTTGTGCATTTCATCGGCATCGGCGGCATCGGCATGAGCGGCATCGCCGAGGTGCTGCACAATCTCGGCTACAAGGTGCAGGGGTCCGACCAGACCGATGGCGCCAATGTGCAGCGTCTGCGCGACAAGGGCATCGAATGCTTCGTCGGCCACAAGGCCGAGAATCTCGGCGACGCCGAAGTCGTGGTCGTTTCGACCGCGATCAAGAAGTCCAACCCGGAACTGAAAGCCGCGCGCGAGAAGCTTTTGCCGATCGTGCGCCGCGCCGAGATGCTGGCCGAGCTGATGCGCTTCCGCCAGGCGGTCGCCATCGGCGGCACGCATGGCAAGACGACAACCACCTCCATGGTGGCGACGCTGCTCGAGGCCGGCGGGCTCGACCCGACCGTCATCAATGGCGGCATCATCAACGCCTACGGCACCAATGCGCGCATGGGCGACGGCGAGTGGATGGTGGTCGAAGCCGACGAGAGCGACGGCACGTTCCTGAAACTGCCGGCCGACATCGCCGTCGTCACCAATATCGATCCCGAGCATCTCGACCACTATGGCAGCTTCGACAAGGTGCGCGAGGCCTTCCGCCAGTTCGTCGAGAACGTGCCGTTCTACGGCTTCGGCGTGATGTGCACGGACCATCCGGAAGTGCAGGCGCTGGTCGGCCGCATCGAGGATAGGCGCGTCATTACCTATGGCGAGAACGCGCAGGCCGATGTGCGCTTCACCAACCACCGCATGGAAGGCGCGACCTCGGCGTTCGATGTGGTGATCCGCGACCGCAAGGGGCGCGGCACCTCGACGATCAACGATTTGCGCCTGCCGATGCCCGGCAGGCACAACGTCTCCAACGCGACGGCGGCGATCGCGGTCGCGCATGAGCTTGGCCTTTCGGCCGAGGCGATCAAGAAGGGCCTGTCGTCCTTCGCCGGCGTCAAGCGGCGCTTCACCCATACCGGTTCGTGGAACGGCGTCGAGGTGTTCGACGATTACGGCCACCATCCGGTCGAGATCGCGGCGGTGCTGAAGGCCGCGCGCAGCGCGACCAGGGGGCGTGTCATCGCCATCGCGCAGCCGCATCGCTTCACCCGGCTGCACGACCTCTTCAAGGAATTCTCGGTCTGCTTCAATGACGCCGACACGGTCATGGTGGCGCCGGTCTACGCGGCCGGCGAGGAACCCATCGAAGGCGTCACCTCCGACGCGCTGGTGTCGCGCATCCGCTCTGGCGGCCACCGCGACGCACGCTATATCGATGGCGCGGCGGCGATCGCGCCCGCCATTCGCGAGCTTGCCAAGCCCGGCGACTTCGTCGTCTTCCTCGGCGCCGGCAACATCACGCAATGGGCCTATGCGCTGCCCAAGGAACTTGGTGGGACGCCCTCATGATGCGCGGCCAGGACCTGATCGACAAACTCGGCGACAAGCTTTCCGGCCTGCGCGGCCGCATCACGCCGAACGCGGAGATGGACAAGATCACCTGGTTCCGAGCCGGCGGCCTCGCCGAGGCGCTGTTCCAGCCGGCTGACGAGGAAGACCTCGCCGCCTTCCTGCGCGCCGTGCCGGAAGAAATACCGGTCATGGTGGTCGGCATCGGCTCTAACCTTCTGGTGCGCGACGGCGGCATTCCCGGTTTCGTCGTCAGGCTCTCGGCCAAGGGTTTCGGCGAGGCCGAAGTTGTTTCGTCGATCGGCATCAAGGCGGGTGCTGCTACGCCCGACAAGCGCCTCGCAGCGGTGGCCTATGAGGCCGGGATAGGCGGCTTCCATTTCTATCACGGCATCCCCGGCGCCGTTGGCGGCGCACTCAGGATGAATGCCGGCGCCAACGGCGTGGAGACGCGGGAGCGCGTGGTCGAAGTGACGGCGCTGGACCGCAAGGGTAATCTCCACACGTTGCTCACCGATGATATGGGCTATGCCTATCGCCATTCATCCGCGCCTTCCGGACTGATCTTCACCTCCGCCATCTTCGAAGGCTTTCCTGAAGACAAGGCGGCGATCAAGGCGGCGATGGATGCCGTACAGAACCATCGCGAGACGGTGCAGCCGATCCGCGAGAAAACCGGCGGCTCGACCTTCAAGAATCCGGAAGGCACCTCGGCCTGGAAGGAAATCGACAAGGCCGGCTGTCGGGGGCTGATGATCGGCGGCGCGCAGATGTCGCCGATGCATTGCAACTTCATGATCAACACCGGCACGGCCACCGGCTACGATCTCGAATATCTCGGCGAGACGGTGCGGGCGCGGGTGCTGGAGAATTCCGGCATCCGGCTGCACTGGGAGATCAAGCGCCTCGGCAATTTTAGGCCGGGGCATGCCGTGCAGGAGTTCCTCGGGCAGCTTCTTTGAGCTGTGTCGACGCCTCGTGATGTTCAAGTAACGCTTGAACTTCCGTGCCCTGCGACGGTGTCAACCGTTGCCGCAAAGACTCAACAACACACTTTTCTCGTCCGTTTTCGCGGAAAGTGAATCTCTCGGAATCATAGGCACTTGCCAGCGAATCAACTCTCTGATTCTCTGCCCTGAAGCGTTTCCTGATTTGAGTCGTTCGACGCGTTCAGTCGCGTTTTCCGTCTGGGGGGCAACCTTCTGGAAGACTCGGACTCAATGCTTGGAAATGCGGTGCGGGAATATCGGTTGCAGGCCCGGCGTGAGAGGGGATGACGGGATGAAGAAGAAGCATGTGGCTGTCCTCCTGGGTGGATTTTCCTCGGAGCGGCCCGTGTCTCTGTCCTCGGGAAAGGCGTGTGCGGATGCGCTCGAGAGTGAAGGCTATCAGGTCACCCGTGTCGATGTTTCGCGCGATGTCGGGGCTGTGCTTGCCGAGCTCAAGCCTGACGTTGCCTTCAATGCGCTGCACGGTCCGTTCGGTGAGGATGGCACCATCCAGGGAATTCTCGAATATCTCGCAATTCCCTACACCCATTCGGGCGTGCTCGCTTCGGCGCTGGCCATGAACAAGGAGCAGGCCAAGAAGATTGCCAAGGCATCCGGCATTCCGGTCGCGGAATCCAAGGTGGTCAACCGCTTCGCCGTCCAGAACAAGCATCCGATGAAGCCGCCTTATGTGGTCAAGCCGGTCAATGAGGGGTCGAGCTTCGGCGTCGTCATCGTGCATGAGGGGCAGTCGCATCCGCCGCAGGTGATCGGCTCGACCGAATGGCAATATGGCGAGATCGTCATGGTTGAGCGCTACATCCACGGGCGCGAATTGACCTGCGCGGTGATGGGCGATGTGGCGCTCGGCGTCTGCGAGATCATCCCGACCGGGCATTCCTTCTACGATTACGATTCAAAATACGTTCCGGGCGGATCAAAACACGAAATCCCTGCTAAAATTTCACCGAATATTTACCAAAAAATACAGACACTGGCCCTTAAGGCTCATCTTGCCATTGGTTGCCGGGGCGTTTCCCGATCGGACTTCCGTTACGACGACCGTCACTCCGAAAACGGCGAGGTTGTCTGGCTCGAGGTCAACACTCAGCCGGGCATGACGCCGACGTCTCTGGTGCCCGAAATCGCCGCGCAAGCGGGACACTCGTTCGGCGATTTGTTGAGTTGGATGGTGGAGGACGCTTCGTGTCTGCGTTGAGGTGGGGACAGGATAATGGCGGCGGTGCGGCTCGTTCCGCGCCGTTCGGCGTGTCGCTGTCATTCGACCGTTTCGTGCTGCCGCGTCAGCTCCGCCGGCCGATGCGCGTGCTGGCGCGCCTGTGCGGCGGCGAGTATGAGGCGCCACGCTTTTCGGCGGCGATCCTTTCCGCCGCGCTGATCGCATCGATGAGCGCCTATGGCGCCTATCTCGGCGGATACACCGACAGCATCGTGCAAGGCGTGACCGCGCGCACCGGCTTTGCCGTCGACCAGATCAAGGTTGTCGGCAACCGCCAGACCTCCGAGATCGACGTGCTGGACCGGCTCGGCCTCGACGGCTGGACCTCGCTGATCGGCTTCGATGCCGAGGCCGCGCGGGAACGTATTACCACCTTGCCCTGGGTCGAGAGCGCGGCGGTGCGCAAGATCTATCCGCACACGCTGGAAGTGCGCATCGAGGAGCGCGAGGCATTCGCGCTCTGGCAGCAGGGCACTTCGGTCTCGGTCATCGAGCGGTCGGGCGAGGTGATCGCGCCGTTCTCGGGCGGCAAGCAGGCGCTGCTTCCGCTGATCATCGGCGCGGGCGCTCCGGCGATGGCGCCGGCCTTCCTTGCCAAGATCGAGCGCTATCCCGAGCTCGCGGCGCGGGTCAAGGGTTACATCCGGGTCGGCGAGCGCCGCTGGGACCTGAGGCTTGAGAACGGCATCACGATCAAGCTGCCGGAGGACGGCGAGGATCAGGCGATCGCCGAGCTGGTCAAGATCGATCATGACAACGGGTTGCTGACCCGCGATATCGCCGCCGTCGACATGCGGCTTTCCGACCGGCTGGTGGTGGAGCTCTCGCCGGAAGCGGCGACACAGCGCGAGGCAGCGCTCAGCGACAAGCCGAAGAATCTGGCCAAGCGCAAGGCGGGGACGAAGATATGAGCTGGCTTGGCGGCAGCGGTGATGCTTCTTCGCGCCGGTCTGGCACGCTGACGGTGCTCGATGTCGGCTCCAGCAAGGTTTGCTGCGTGGTGGCGAAGCTCAAGCCGAATGAGGACGGCAAGCTCCTGCGCGGGCGGTCGCATCGCATCCAGGTGATCGGCATCGGTCACCAGAAGTCACAAGGCGTGAAATCGGGCGTGGTGATCGACCTCGACCGCGCCGAGCATGCCATTCGGCTTGCCGTCGACGCGGCCGAGCGCATGGCGGGGCTCACCGTCGATTCCCTCATCGTCAACATGACGGCGGGCCGGCTGAAGAGCGAGGCCTTCTCGGCGACCATCAATCTCGGCGGCCATGAGGTCGAGGAGGTCGACATCAAGCGTGTGCTCGCGGCCGGCGCCAAGCAGGCGCTCCGGGCCGAGCGCGAGGTGATCCATTCGCTGCCCGTCGGCTTCTCGCTCGACGGCGAGCGGGGCATGCGCGATCCGCGCGGCATGGTGGGCGATGCGCTTGGCGTCGACATGCATGTGCTGACGGGCGACGCGGCGCCGATGCGCAACCTCGAGCTTTGCATCAACCGCTCGCATCTGTCGGTCGAACGCATGGTGGCGACGCCCTATGCCAGCGGGCTTGCCTCGCTGGTCGACGACGAGCTCGAAATGGGCGCCGCCTGCATCGACATGGGCGGCGGCACGACCACCATCTCGGTGTTCTCGGAAGGCAAGTTCGTTCATGGCGACGCCATCGCCATCGGCGGCAACCATGTGACGCTCGACATGGCCAAGGGCCTGTCGACCTCGCTCGATGCCGCGGAACGGCTGAAGGTCATGCATGGCTCGGCGCTGCCCGGCAGCGCCGACGACCGCGACCTCGTCTCGATCCAGCCGATCGGCGAGGAGGGCGACGTGCCGCTGCAGATCCCGCGCTCGGTGATGACGCGCATCATCCGCGCCCGCATCGACGAGACGCTGGAGCTTCTGCGCGACCGGCTGAACAAGTCCGGCTACGGCAATGCCGTCGGCAAGCGCGTCGTGCTCACGGGCGGCGCCAGCCAGCTCGCCGGCCTGCCGGAAGCGGCGCGCCGCATTCTCGGGCGCAATGTGCGCGTCGGCCGGCCGCTGGGCGTCGCAGGCCTGCCGGAAGCGGCCAAGGGACCGGCGTTCTCGACCCCGGTCGGACTGATGATCTATCCGCAGATGGCGAGCTTCGAGAGCCATTCGGCGAAAGGACTTTCCGGTTTCAGGATGACCGGAACGGGCGGAAAACTGCATCGCATGAGTCAGTGGTTGAGAGACAGTTTTTAATTTGACGGGGACAGCCCCATAGGCGGCCGCAGCGGCGAGGCGGCGGGAAAGGCAAAGGACGGAGACAATGACCATCAATCTGCAGAAGCCGGACATCACCGAGCTCAAGCCACGCATCACCGTGTTCGGTGTCGGCGGCGGCGGCGGCAATGCCGTGAACAACATGATCACAGCCGGCCTGCGCGGCGTCGAGTTCGTGGTGGCCAACACCGACGCGCAGGCGCTGACCATGTCGAAGGCCGAGCGGCTGATCCAGCTCGGCGCGCATGTCACCGAAGGCCTCGGCGCCGGCTCGCAGCCGGAAGTCGGCCGCGCGGCGGCGGAAGAGTGCATCGACGAGATCATCGATCACCTCTCCAACACCCATATGTGCTTCGTCACCGCCGGCATGGGCGGCGGCACCGGCACCGGCGCTGCTCCGGTCGTTGCCCGCGCGGCGCGCGAGAAGGGCATCCTCACGGTCGGCGTCGTCACCAAGCCGTTCCATTTCGAGGGGCAGCGCCGCATGAAGACGGCCGACATGGGCATCGAGGAACTGCAGAAATGCGTCGACACCCTGATCGTCATCCCCAACCAGAACCTGTTCCGGCTGGCCAATGACAAGACCACCTTCGCCGATGCCTTCGCCATGGCCGACCAGGTGCTCTACTCGGGCGTCGCCTGCATCACCGACCTGATGGTCAAGGAAGGCCTGATCAACCTCGACTTCGCCGACGTCCGTTCGGTGATGCGCGAGATGGGCAAGGCGATGATGGGCACGGGCGAGGCTTCGGGCGAGGGCCGCGCGATGGCCGCGGCGGAAGCCGCGATCGCCAACCCGCTGCTCGACGAGACCTCGATGAAGGGCGCCAAGGGCCTGCTGATCTCGATCACCGGCGGCCGCGACCTCACCCTGTTCGAGGTGGACGAGGCCGCGACCCGCATCCGCGAGGAGGTCGACCAGGACGCCAACATCATCCTGGGCGCCACCTTCGACGAGGAGTTGGAAGGCGTGATCCGCGTGTCGGTCGTCGCCACCGGCATCGACAAGTCGGCGGCCGAAATCGCGGCCGCGCCGATCTCGATTCGCGCGCCGCAGAAGCCGGCCGCCCGCCCGGCGGCAGCTCCGGCTGCCGAGATTCGCCCCGCGCCGGTTCAGCCGCAGGCCTATGAGCCGCGCGCGGTCGATCCGGTCGCCGAGGCGATCCAGCTTGCCGAGGCGAACGCCGCCGCCATGGCGCAGCCGCGCCCCGCGCCGGTCGACGACTTCCGCCCGCAGAGCAAGATCTTCCAGGCTCCGCCGGCCCAGCCGCAGCCGCAGCCGGTGGTGCCGCAGCAGGTCATGCAGCAGCCCGCGCCGCAGCGCGAGATGCCGCAGCCGGTGGCCCAGGCGCCGCAGCGGATGCCGCGCGTGGAAGACTTTCCGCCGGTAGTAAGGGCTGAAGTCGAAGCCAAGACCCGTCCGGCGGACCATGAGAACAGCGGTCCGATGGGGCTGATCAAGCGGTTGACCAACGGCCTGACCCGCCGTGAGGAAGAGCCCGCCCGGCTCCAGCCGGCGCAGCCGCGCGAGCCGAAGCTGCGCCAGGCCGCCCCCGAGATGCGCCGCCTCGCCAGCCAGGACCCGCAGCTCTACGCGCCGCGCCGCGGGCAGCTCGACGACCAGGGCCGGCTGACGCCGCAGGCCCGTACTGTCCAGGAAGACGACCAGCTGGAAATTCCGGCCTTCCTGCGCCGGCAGGCCAACTGATCGATACGGCGAGATCGCCGATCTTGATACGGCGAGCCGCCGATCTTGATACGGCGGCCAGCCGATCGTTAACGATATATAACGGTTATTAACAGGCAGGCGAGAAATCGTCTGCCTGTTGCTTTTATAAAATTCATTAAAAACAGCATCTTATGGTCTTTTTCTAACACGATCCCGTGGTTACACGGGGTAAGAAACCGTGATTTGGAGTCTCCAGGGCGGGCCATTATCTTCGCCACGGACTAAAGTCGGTTTGCCGGGATTCGGGGAGTTAGCCCTGCCTACCGATCGTATAGAGCCGCATGCTCTTGCTTATTTTGCCGCCTTGTGCGAGCGCCGGACCATCCATCTGGCTGCAAGATACCCAAGGCCGATCGAGCGGACGCAGGCATTAGGGCATGGGGTTACTCTTGCACGACTATCAGACGACAGTGAAATCGCGCGCGACGCTGGCCGGCATCGGCGTCCATAGCGGCAAGACCGTGACCGTTCATTTCTTGCCGGCCGACGCCGATACGGGCATCGTCTTCCATCTTTCGAATGGCGGCGACGTCCGGGAGTTCCGCGCCCTGGTTGCGGAGGTCGGCGCCACCGATCTCTGCACCATGCTTGGCGATCCGGCCGGCGAGCATATCGGCACGGTCGAGCATCTGATGGCCACGGTGTTCGGCCTCGGCATCGACAATCTCATCATTGAGATCGACGGTTCGGAAGTCCCCATTCTCGACGGCAGCGCCATGGCCTTCATCGAAGCCTTCGATCAGGCCGGCATCGAGACGCTGGCGGTGAAGCGCCGCTATATCCGCGTCGTCAAGCCCGTGCGCGTCGAAGCCGGCGCGTCCTGGGCGGAATTCCGGCCCTATGACGGCACGCGATTCGAGGTCGAGATCGATTTCGAGAGCCCGGCGATCGGCCGGCAGCAATTCGCTTCCGATATCAATCCCGATATCTTCCGCCGTGACATCGCGCGGGCGCGGACCTTCGGCTTCATGAAGGACGTCGAGAGGCTTTGGGCCGCCGGCTACGCGCTCGGCTCGTCGCTGGAAAACTCGCTGGTCATCGGCGACGACAACCGCGTCATCAATGTCGGCGGGCTGCGCTATCCCAATGAATTCGCCCGCCACAAGACGCTCGATGCGATGGGCGACCTGGCGCTGGCCGGCGCGCGCTTCATCGGCTGCTTCCGCTCCTATCGCGGTGGCCACCGGATGAACGCGTCTGCCTTGCGGCGGCTGCTTTCCGACCATACGGCCTTCGAGATCGTCGAGACGAGACGCCGCGAGCGCGGCCGCGTCGCCGAGATGATCGCTGTCAGCCGGCCGGTCTACGCGCCCTGGGTGATCTGATTTTTAACCATTTTCTGGCTTTGTAGAGCAGGCTTGTGTTGCACGATTGCATCACGAATCGCTGAAATTGCACAAGCTCGGGCACAGCGCCGGGCCGCCACAAAAATGTGCGATTGGCCGGACATAGCGTTGCCGGGCAAGGGGATAATGGTTTAAGGCTTCGGCCCGGACCGAAACGACGCCGAAGGGGCGGAATCCAAACATGTTTTTTTCGCGAGTTGGTCAATCGGTAACGCCGCGTCGAGGTGTTTTGCTGGCGCTGTCGGTGGTTGCTCCCGCGCTCGTGGTGTCAGCCTGCACGTCGGACAAAAAGGACATCAATCTGGCGACCTATGTCGACCAGACCGAACCGGCAGACGTTCTCTACAATCAGGGCCTCGCCAATATGAATGCCGGCCGCCTCGATGAGGCGAGCAAGAAGTTCGACGCCGTCGACCGCCAGCATCCCTATTCGGAATTCGCCCGCAAATCGATGGTGATGGGCGCTTTCGCCGACTACCGCGCCGGCAATTATGACGAGGCGATCGGCACCGCGAAGCGCTATCTGACGCTCTATCCGTCGACCGACGAGGCCGCCTATGCGCAATACATCATCGGCCTGTGCTACTACCGCCAGATCAAGGACGTCACCCAGGACCAGAAGGAGGCGCGCCAGACCATCCAGACCATGCAGGATCTGGTGACACGCTGGCCGAACTCCGAATATGTAGCCGACGCCAAGGACAAGATCCGCTTCGCCAACGACCAGCTCGCCGGCAAGGAAATGCAGATCGGCCGCTATTATCTCGAGCGCCGCGAATACATCGCCGCCGTGAAGCGCTTCCGCACCGTGGTCGAAAACTATTCCAGCACTCGCCATGTCGAGGAGGCGCTCGCGCGCCTGACCGAGTCCTATTATGCGATGGGCCTGACCTCCGAAGCGCAGACGGCCGCGGCGGTGCTTGGTCACAACTATCCGGACAGTCCGTGGTACAAGGATTCCTACAAGCTCCTGCAGAGCAACGGGCTTGAGCCGCGCGAAAATGCCGGATCGTGGATCTCCAAGGCCGGGAAGATGATCACCGGCGCCTGAAGCTTGCGATGCTGTCCAGACTGTCGATCCGCGATATCGTCCTGATCGAGAAGCTGGACATCGACTTCCTGCCTGGGCTTTCGGTGCTGACCGGCGAAACCGGCGCCGGCAAATCCATCCTGCTCGATGCCTTGTCGTTGGCGCTCGGCGCGCGCGGCGACGCATCGCTCGTCCGCCACGGCGCCGCGCAAGGCCAGGTCATTGCCGTGTTCGATGTGCCGCGCAACCATCCGGCGCGCGCGCTGCTTGCCGACAACGACATCGAGGACGATGGCGACATCATCCTGCGCCGCGTGCAGACGGCCGACGGCCGCACGCGCGTCTTCGTCAACGACCAGCCCTCCAGCGTCACCCTGATGCGCGATGTCGGCCGCGCGCTGGTCGAGATCCACGGCCAGCATGACGAACGCGCCCTGGTCGATCCCGGCGCGCATCGCGAGTTGCTCGACAGTTTCGGCGGCCATCTAGGCGCCGTCCGCGGCACGGGCGAAGCCTGGCGCTACTGGCGGAACTGCGAGCAGGAGCTTTCCCGGCATCGCGCCAAGGTCGAGGCGGCGGCGCGCGAGGCCGATTATCTGCGCGCTTCCGTCGCCGAGCTTGCAAAACTCGATCCGCAGCCGGGCGAGGAGACGGAGCTTGCGGAATTGCGCGCGCAGATGATGCGCGTGGAAAAGATCGCCGCCGAGATCCATGATGCGCAGGATGTTCTGTCGGGTCCGTCCTCGCCGCTGCCGCAGCTCGCCAGCCTATTGCGCCGGCTGCAGCGCAAGTCGGGCGAGGCGCCAGGCCTGCTCGACGACGTGGTGAAATCGCTCGACGAAGCGATGATCTCACTCGATGCCGCGCAGTCCGGCGTCGAGGCAGCGCTTCGCGCCACCGAATATGATCCGCAGCGCCTGGAGAAGGCGGAAGAGCGTCTGTTTGCGCTGCGCGCCGCCTCGCGCAAGCACAATGTCGCCGTCGACGACCTCGCGCAGCTGCGCGACACGATGGTGGCCGACCTTGCCGATCTCGATGCCGGCGAGGAGCGGCTGCATGCGCTGGAGAAGCAGGCGGCCGCCGGGCGCGAGGCCTACGATATTTCCGCCGCGCAGCTGTCGTCACTGCGCCATACGGCGGCAGCGGGGCTGACCAAAGCGGTGATGGCGGAATTGCCGGCGCTGAAGCTTGAGCGGGCCGAGTTCATCGTCGAGATCGGAAGCGATGCAGAAAGCCGCATGGAAGAGGGCATCGACCAGGTCGAATTCTGGGTGCGGACCAATCCAGGCACCAGGCCGGGGCCGATGATGAAGGTCGCCTCGGGCGGCGAGCTCTCGCGTTTCCTTCTGGCGCTGAAGGTGGCGCTGGCCGATCGTGGGTCGGCGCCGACCTTGGTTTTCGACGAGATCGACACCGGTGTCGGCGGCGCGGTGGCCGACGCCATCGGCCAGCGGCTGGCGCGGCTGTCGAAGCGCGTGCAGGTGCTTTCGGTCACGCATGCGCCGCAGGTTGCGGCGCGTGCCGCGACGCATTTCCTGATCTCGAAATCCGGCGGCAAGGACCGTGTCGCCACCGGCATCGCCGAAATGGACCGCGCCGCGCGCCAGGAAGAAATCGCGCGTATGCTGGCCGGCGCGGTCATCACCGACGAGGCGCGTGCCGCGGCGGAGAGGTTGCTGCGCGAGAACACGGCCGCAGCTTAGGCTGCTAGATTCCTCCAGCTCGAAAAGTTGAGTCAGCAGATGACTGCATCCTGCTGTTCAGGAATGATTTCTTCGCAATCCGACTCCCTCACAGCGAATCCTGATTTATAGTGGCCAGCCATAGTTCGAGGACCGCGTTCATGTCGGAAAAACCAGTCGATTCGCTGAACGAAAGCGAGGCCGCGGAGGAGCTGAAGCGGCTCGCGGCGGAGATCGCCGAGCACGACCGGCGCTATCACACCGAGGACGCGCCGACGATCTCGGACGCCGAATATGACGCGCTGGCAAGACGCAACCTCGCCATCGAGGAACGCTTTCCGGATCTCGTGCGCGAGGATTCGCCGTCGCTGCGGGTTGGCGCCGCGCTGGCGGAAGGTTTTGCCAAGGTACGGCACGCGGTGCCGATGCTCAGCCTCGCCAAGGCCTATACCGACCAGGATGTCGCCGATTTCATCGAGCGCGGCCGGCGTTTCTTCGATCGCGACAAGGACCTCGACATCGCCTTCACCGCCGAGCCGAAGATCGACGGGCTGTCGGCTTCGCTGCGCTACGAGAACGGCGTGTTCGTGCAGGGCGCGACGCGCGGCGACGGCGCGGTCGGCGAGGACATCACCGCCAATCTGAAGACGATTGCCGACATCCCGAAGAAGCTGCACGGTTCTGGCTGGCCGGACATCATCGAAATCCGCGGCGAGGTCTACATGACCTATGCCGAATTCGAGGCGCTGAAGCAGCGTTCGGCGGCGATCGGCGGTCAGGATTACGTCAATCCGCGCAACACCGCGGCCGGGTCGCTGCGCCAGAAGGATCCGTCGGTCACCGCCAGCCGCAACCTGAAATTCTTCGCCTATGCCTGGGGCTATACGACAGCGGATCCGGCGCCGACGCAGTTCGAAGCGGTGCAGAAGTTCGCCGAATGGGGCTTCAAGGTCAGCCCGCTGATGGTACGGGCAAAGTCGATCAACGAGCTGATCGCGCAGTATCACCGGATCGAGGAGCAGCGCTCCTCGCTCGGCTACGACATAGACGGCGTCGTCTACAAGGTCGACCAGCTCGAGCTGCAGCGCCGCTGGGGTTTCGTCACCGGCGAGCCGCGCTGGGCCGTGGCGCATAAATTCCCGGCCGAGCAGGCGATGACGACGGTCGAGAAGATCGACATCCAGGTCGGCCGCACCGGCACGCTGGCGCCGGTGGCGCGGCTGGCGCCGGTCACCGTCGGCGGCGTGGTGGTCGAGAACGTCACGCTGCACAATGAAGACTACATCAAGGGCTTCGACAGCAACGGCCAGCCGATTCGCGACGGCATCGACGTGCGCATCGGCGACACGGTGGTGATCCAGCGAGCAGGGGACGTCATCCCGCAGATCGTCAGCGTCGTCATCGACAAGCGGCCGGCCAATGCGGTGCCTTACGAGTTCCCGCATACCTGCCCGGTCTGCGGCTCCCCGGCCACGCGCGAGATCAACGAGAAGACGGGTAAGGAAGACTCGCGCCGCCGCTGCACCGGCGAGCTGATCTGCGCCGCCCAGGCCGTGGAAAGGCTGCGCCACTTCGTCTCGCGCGGCGCGCTCGACATCGAGGGCCTCGGCGCGGAAAACATCGACCTCTTCTTCAATTCGGGGCTGGTGAAAACCGCCGCCGATATCTTCACGCTGAAGGATCGCAGGCCGGCTGTCACCAAGGCGCTGGCCGAGCGGCGCGAGGAGCAGGCGCGGCTGCGCGAGGAGGCATCGGGCAAGACGCGCAAGAATGTGCGCAGCGTCGAGGAGCGCAACTATGAAGGCCTGGACAAACTCTTCGCGGCCATCGACGCGCGGCGCGAGCCGGAGCTCGACCGCTTCATCTTCGCGCTCGGCATCCGCCATATCGGCGAGACCACGGCCGCGGTGCTTGCCCGCCAGTTCTCGACCATCGAAGAGCTGATCCGTATCGGCAAGGAGACGGCGAAGGCGGACGATCCGCACAGCGTCTTCCCGTCGATCAACGGCATCGGCGACACGGTAATCAACGCGCTGCGCGATTTCTTCGGCAATGAGCGCAATGACGACGTGCTGGATGCCTTGCTCGCGCAGGTCCACCCGAAACCATATGTCATGGAAATATCGGCCGGCAGCGAAGTCTCCGGCAAGACGGTGGTGTTCACCGGTTCGCTGGAAAAGATGACGCGCTCGGAAGCCAAGGCGATGGCGGAGCGGCTGGGCGCCAAGGTCGCGGGCTCGGTTTCGGCCAAGACAGATCTTGTGGTGGCAGGTCCCGGCGCCGGCTCGAAGCTGAAAGTCGCGAGCGACCTCGGCATCGAGGTGATCGACGAGGATACCTGGCTGCAGCGCATCGGCAGGGGCGGCTGATGGCTGGCGCGTTCAAGGGTTTTGGACAGAAGGCCATCCCATTCCTGAAGGCGCTCGATTTCCACCAGAGCCGCGAATGGTTCCAGGAGAATCGCGACCTTTACCAGAGCGAGTTGCACGAACCGTTCTGCGACCTGGTCGAGACGCTCACGGAGCGTTTCGAAGCGGCCAAGCTCGGTCTGCGCGGCGATCGCAAGAGGTCGATGTTCCGCATCAATCGCGATGTGCGCTTCTCGAAGGACAAGCGGCCCTACAACCGGCATCTCTCGGCCATCCTGTCGCCCGACGGCACAAAGATGGAGCAGGGTGTCTTCTATGTGCATATCGGGCTGGAGCGCTGCTTTGCCGGCGTCGCCTGGTGGCAGCCGACGCCCGAGCTTCTGCAGGCGATGCGCAAGGCGATCGCGACCAAGCCGGCCGCGTTCCGGGGCATGGTCTCATCGCTCAAGAAGGCCGGTCTGGAGCTCGATGCGGAAGACCGCCTGAAGCGGGCGCCGCGCGGTTTCGAGGACGTTGGCGACGAAGATCTCGCCCAGGCGGTGCGGAGCCGGCATTTCGTGGTCCGGCACGACATCGATCCGGCGACGATCCATTCGCCGGCCCTGGTCGACGACCTCGTCGACTTCACGCTTGGCGCCAAGCCGCTGCTCGACTGGGGCAGGGCGATCCAAGGGACGGCCGTGGCGGCCTAACCCCGGATAGCGTTGGTCCGAGGCGGCCAGGCCAGAAGCTTACATCCGCATCAAGAGGCCGCCGTCGACGGCGAGCTCGATGCCGGTGATGTAGCTCGCGGCATCCGAGAGCAGGAAGAGCGCCGCATTGGCCATGTCCTGTGGTGTGCCGATGCGGCCGAGCGGCGCGTAGCTCGCCACGGTGGCACGCTTTTCTTCGGTGTCCCAGCGCGCCTGCAGCGGCGTCAGCGCCATGCCGGGGCAGATCGCGTTCGAGCGGATGTGCTCGCCGGCAAGCTGCATGGCGAGCGACTTGGACAGCGCGCAGACGCCGGCCTTCGAGGCTTGGTAGGCGTCCTGCGGGTTTGGATCGCCGCGATACCACTGGATGGTCGAGAAATGCACCATGGCGCCGCCGCGCCCGCCGGCGCGCATATAGGGAACGACCGCGCGCGCCGTGTGCACGAAGGACTTCAGGTTGATGTTGAAGACGTCGTCCCAGACACCGAGATCCATGTCGAGCGCCGACTTGTCGCGGCCGAACCACAGCACGCCGGCGACATTGGCGAGATAGTCGATGCCGCCGCGCTCGCGGCCGGCGGTGCCGATGACCTGCTCGACGAAGGCGGTATCGGTGAGGTCGCCCTGGGCGAAGGTCAGCCGATCGTCAGACCCGGCAAACGACGCGGGACGCGCCTTGACGTCGATGGCGGTGACGGAGGCGCCGGCATCGAGGAGCGCAAGCGCAATCGCCTCGCCCATGCCGCCGCCTGCGCCGGCAACCACCGCATGCCTGCCGGTGAAATCAAAAACGACCATCCGTCACCCCTCTTATGTCGGCGCCAAGGCGCGATTTGTAATCGGCGCCAAGGCGCGATGGCGGGACAATAGGGGCGGACAAAAAATCCATCAAGCCGTATTCGAAAAAATTTGCCAAAATGGAAAATCGCGATATCGTGCCGCGATTGACAGCTTTCTTTCGGGTGGATTCCAAGACCATGAACCTGCATTCCGGCGCGCGGACCTTTTCGGTGACCTCTCCTGTCAACGGCTCGATCTATGCCACGCGCAGCTATGCGGACGGCGCGGCGATCGAGGCCGCCGTCGCCCGGGCTCGCGCGGCGCTGCCGGCCTGGCGGCGCTCGTCGCTGGCCGAACGGCTGGCGATCCTTTTGCGCTTCGGCGAGGAGATGAAGGCGCGCGCCGCCCCGCTTGCCGAGGCGGTGGCATGGCAGATCGGCAGGCCCTTGTGGCAGGCCGACGAAACGCCGCGCCTGGCGCTGATCGGCGAGCTGCTCGCGGGTGCCGCCCCGGAGACGCTGGCCGACATGCCGTTCCCGTCCGATGATAACATCCGCCGCTACGCCAAGCCGGTGGCCGGCGGCCTGCATCTGTCGATCTGCGCCTGGAACTATCCGACCGCCATGCTCGGCTATCTGGTCACGTCGCCGCTTGCCGCGGGCAATGTGGTGATCTTCAAGCATTCGCCGCAGACGCCGCTGATCGCGGAGCTTGCCGAGGAGGCGTTTCGCGCCGCCGGTGGGCCGGAAGGGGTCTTCCAGAGCCTGCATCTCGACCATCCGGACGCCGAGCGGCTGATCGCCTCCGGCGTCTTCAACGCGGTCAATTTCATCGGCTCGGTCAATGGCGGCCGGCGTGTGCATGCGGCGGCCGCCGGCACCTTCACCCAGGTGCAACTCGAGCTCGGCGGCAAGGATCCGACCTATGTGCGCTCCGATGCCGACCTCGAAGCTGCGGTTCCGCTGATCGCCGAGGGCAGCTATTCCAATGCCGGCCAGTCCTGCTGCTCGGTCGAGCGCATCTATGTCGATCGCTCGATCCATGACCGCTTCGTCGAGGCACTCGTTGCGGAGACCGCGAAATGGACAATCGGGCATCCGATCGGCGAAAAGCCGATGGTGGGCCCGGTGGTGCGCGCGGTTGCGGCTGACACCATTCGCGGCCTCACCGAAAGCGCGGTGCGGGCAGGGGCCAGGCGCCTGATGCCGCGGGATGGCGCGCTCAAGGCGGCAAGCCTCGGGACCGCCTATGTCGCGCCCGAGGTTCTGACCGGCGTCGATCACGGCATGCAGATCATGCGCGACGAGCTGTTCGGCCCGGTGGCCTGCGTCCAGGCGGTCGCCGGCGACGACGAGGCGATCCGGCTGATGAACGACAGCGACTACGGCCTCAGCGCCTCCATCTGGACGCGCGATGTCGAGCGCGGCGTGGCGCTGCTCGACGAGGTCGAGGCCGGCACGGTCTATCTCAACCGCTGCGACCACGCCGACCTCTATTTGCCCTGGGGCGGCATCAAGAATTCCGGCCTCGGCCGCACCAACGGGCGCGCCGGCCTGATCGAGGCGACGGCGGCGAAGGCTTACCATGTCCGCTCCGTCATCGCCTGACCGCCAAAGGCAACCGGCCGTGCGGAACCTTGAAAAGCTTGGCGATGCGGCGGTCGCGGCGCTTGCCGCGGCCGGCGTGGAACGGCTGCTGCCAGAAGCGGCAAGCCCCTATCTTCTGATCGCGGAGCATGCGGGCAACGCCGTGCCGGCGCCGTGGCGCGATCTTGGCCTGGCTGAGCCCTATCTCGACACGCATTTCGCGGTCGACATCGGCGTCGATGCTCTGACGCGGCGGCTTTCGCAAACGTTGCGGGCGCCGGCGGTGATCGCGCGCTATTCGCGGCTGTTCCTCGACTATAATCGCCCCGCGGATGAGTGGGATTTCATGCGGCCCGACCTCGGTGGCATCCCGGTGCCGGGCAATCTGGCGGCCGACGCGGCGGATGCGAGGCTGCGCAAGCTTGTCGCCTGGGCGCCGGTCGAACAGGCAATCATCGAAGCCGCCACCGGCAGGCGGGCGCTGATCTCGGTTCATTCCTTCACGCCGGTGATGGGCGGCGTGAGGCGCAATGTCGATATCGGCGTGCTATGGCGGGAACAGTCGCCCTTCGTCACCTCGGTGCTGAAAACGCTCAGGACCCAGGGCGTGGAAGCAGGCTTCAGGATCGGCGACAACGAACCTTACGATTGGCGCCAGGCTGTCGGCTACACGCAGAACCGGCATGGGCTGCAGCAAGGCCGGCCCTGCCTCTATCTCGAGGTCCGCAACGACCTGCTTGCCGATCCGGAAACTTTCGAACGCATCAGCCGCCTTCTCGAAGATGCCTTTGCCACTGTCGCGATGTCCCTATGGCCGCAATCAGCCGCAGCCGTCTAAAGGCTGGACGCTCAAATAGCGGAACGCTAGAGCTTGTCGAATTGGAAACACGGCAGCCAAGGGCGTGGACGATGCAAGGCAATGTGGGCAGCAAGATCCGTGATGCGCGCAAGCAGCAGAACATCACCTTGCGCGACCTCAGCGAGCGCTCCGGCCTTTCCGTTTCGCAGCTGTCGAAGCTGGAGAACGGCAAGGCCAGGCTGACCGTCGATATCGCGCTGATGATCGCCGGCGTGCTGCATGTGCCGGTGGCTTCCTTCCTGTTCAGCCCGAAGCCCGGACCGCAGGCGCGCCGCTCGATCACGCGCGCCGGCAGCGGCATCCTGCATGAAGGCAACGCCATGGAATTCGAGGTCTTGTGCAGCGATTTCCGCGACAAGACCAATATTTTCTGGCGCGTCACGCTGCGCGCCAAAAGCTTCGAGGAAAACGGTGGCTGGCGCAGCCATTCGGGTGAGGAGTTCATCCATGTGCTGAGCGGCAGCCTGCAGCTTCATACGCTCCATTACGACCCGACCGTGCTGCAGCCCGGCGACAGCATCCTGTTCGACGGCGAGATGCAGCACGCCTATGTCGCGCTCGGCGACGAGCCCGTCATCATGCTGATGTCGAACACCGTGCCGCGCGACGGGCTGCCGCCGGCAGCAGGCGCCTGACCGACGGGCTAAGGCCTTCCGCTCAAGAATTTTTCTAAAATGGAAAAAAATACTTGTTCTGGAAAAGTCGGGGGACTAGCATCCTTTTGACCGGCCGACAGGAGAACAGCCAGCGGCCGGAATGGGAGAGGTGGCCGATGCTGTCGGTTGAGGCGGTCAGCAAGACATTCGGGGGCGTGCAGGCGTTGCGCAATGCCTCGCTGACCTGCGAGGCCGGCGAGATTCTCGGCCTCATCGGTCCGAATGGCGCTGGCAAGTCGACGCTCGTCAACGCCATCTCCGGCGTGCTCAAGCCGGACAGCGGCAGCGTGCGCCTGGCGGGCGAGGAGATCACCGGGCGCGGCCCGGAGCATTGCGCGCGGGCAGGGGTCGGCCGCACCTTCCAGACCATCAGGCTGTTCAAGGATTTGACCGTGCGCCAGAACGTCGAGGTGGCGCATATCACCTGTCGCGCCGTGCGCCCCGACGCCGCCAACCGGATCGGCGTCGATCAGCTGCTCCAGCAATATGAATTGGCGGGCTTCGCCGACAGCCCGGCCGGCACGCTGCCCTATGGCAGCCAGCGCCGGCTCGAGATTGCCCGGGCATTGGCGCTGGGGCCATCGCTCTTGTTGCTCGACGAGCCTGCCGCCGGTCTCAACGAGGCCGAGTCGGAGACGCTGGCGATGGCGATCGAAGGCATCCGCCGCGACGTCGGCTGCGCGACCATCGTCATCGATCACGATCTGCGCTTCATCAACCGGCTCTGCGACCGGCTTTGCGTGATGGACCAGGGCCAGGTGATCGCTTCGGGCGAGACGGAAGAAGTGTGGCGCGATCCGCGCGTCATCGAGGTCTATGTCGGGCAGTCGGAGACAGCCTGAGGGCCGGGAGGAACAACCACAATGAGAGGAAGGAGGGGTAGAATGGAAAAGATTTTGCTGAGAGCCGCGGTGCTGACGGCGGGGCTGCTGCAGGCAGGGCACGCGGGCGCGTCGGATCTGAAGATCGGGCTTGCGGTCGCGATGACCGGCGCCTATGCGCCCTACAGCGAGGCCGAGGGCGCGCGCTGCATGGCCGACAAGCTGAACAAGGCGGCCGGCGCGAACGATCCCAAGGTCGAGCTGATGATCGAGGACAACCGCTCCGACCCGCAGCTTTCGGTCTCGCTCGGCCAGAAATTCCTCGATGCCGGCGCGCAGATCATCACCGGCGTGCCGTTCCCCGATGCGCTGATCCCGATGGCGCAGACAGCGCAATCTTACGGCGCGACCGTGTTCTCGGCGCCGAACACGCAGCTCGAGATGCAGCAGGCCGGCCTCGACAATTTCATCGCCGGCGCGGTGCCCGATCCGATCAACGCCTCGGCCACCGCCAACGCGCTCTACGGCAAAGGCGCGCGGACCGTCGCGCTGATGGTGTCGCCCGATGCCGGCTCCTATTCGGAAAAGCTGCCGGAGTGGTTCGGCGAGGTGTTCGAGCATCTCGGCGGCAAGGTGGTCGGCAAGTTCAACTATTCCTACGGAACCACCGACTGGTCACCGCAGATCGCCTCGATCAAGGCGCTGCCGCAGAAGCCGGACGCGATCCATATCTGCGCGGTGCTGCCCGATGTCGGCATCCTCATCCGGCAATTGCGCGCCAATGGCTATGAAGGGTGGGTGGCCGGCTGCGACGCCTTCGACGACAAGTCCCTGGAAGGCACGGTCGGCGATCCGAAGTCGCTGGAAAAGGTGATGTTCGCGACCCATGGCGCGACCGGTATTGATAGCCCGATCGACAAGTTCCTGGCGCAGTGCAAGGCCGACGGCTACAAGATCAACGGCATCTTCGACGCGCTCGGCGCCGACATGGTGCAGATCAGCTATGAGGCAGCCAAGAAGGCCGGCACCGTCGAGCCCGCCGCCTTGCGCGAAGCGATCCGCGCGCCGGGCGGCTATCCCGGCACCACGGCGCCGACGATCTCCTTCGCCGAGAAGAAGGGCTATCCGGTCAAAGTCGTGCCGGTGATGGGCTTTGCCGACGGCAAGCGGGTGCTGATCACCGACACGCCGCCGACCTTTGTTCCGGCGCTGAACTAAAGCGGGGCGGGGACACGTGCTGAAGGTCGAGAAGCTTGTCGTGCGCTACGGCGCTGTCACGGCGGTGCGCGAGTTGTCGCTCGAGGTCGGGCAGGGCGAGCTTGTCGCCCTGCTCGGGCCCAATGGCGCCGGCAAGAGCTCGACCATCAACGCGCTGACCGGCCTGGTCACGCCGGCTTCGGGCCGCATCGTGCTCGACGGCAAGGACATCTCGCATGTCCGCACCGAGGACCGCATCCGCGCCGGGCTGACCTCGACGCCGGAAGGCCGTCACATCTTCTCGAACCTGAGCGTCGGGGAGAACCTGCGGCTGGGGGCCGCGACAAGGCGCGACCCCGCCGGCGTGCGCCAGGACATCGAGCGGTTCCTGTCGCTGTTCCCGGTGCTATCCGAACGCTTCGGCCAGGCGGCTGGCACGCTTTCCGGCGGCGAGCAGCAGATGCTGGCTATCGCCCGGTCGCTGATGTCGCGGCCGAAGCTGCTGCTGCTCGACGAGCCGTCGCTCGGGCTGGCGCCCAAGATCGTGGCGCGCATCTTCGACTTCATCGGCGAGCTCAAGGCGCAAGGGCTGACGCTGCTGGTGGTCGAGCAGAACGCCAAGCAGGCGCTGCGCTTCGCCGATCGCGTCTACGTCGTGAGCTCGGGAACGCTGCGCTATGACGGACCGCCGGCCAGGCTCGCTGACGAGCACGGCCTGTTCAACCTTTACATCGGCGGGTAGGCGGCGATGGACTACGCTCTGCAGCAGCTTCTCAACGCGCTAGCCTTCGGCGCCGAATATTCGCTGGTGGCGCTCGGGCTCGCGGTCGTCTTCTCGATCATGGGGCTGGTCAATTTCGCGCATGGCGAGATCATCGGCGTCTCGGCCTACAGCGTGTTCCTGGCAGCGGCGCTCGGGCTGACCTCGCCCTTCGTCGCGGTGCTGCTCGCCGTCGGCATGGCGGCGCTCGCGGCGGTCGTGTTCGAACGCGTCGCCTTCCGACCGGTCCGTTACGCGCCGACCACGACCGGGCTGCTCACCGCCTTCGGCGTGTCGATCGTGGTGCAGAACCTTTTCATGCTTTTGATCTCGCCCAAGCCGCAGTCGGTTTCGATCCTCAACGGCTTGAACCAGATGTGGTTCTTCGGCCCGTTCGCCGTGTCGTCATTGCAGGTGATGGAATTGATCGTCTCGGGTCTTACCATCCTTGCCCTGGTGCTCTTCCTCAACCGCTCGACGCTCGGCCTCGCGATCCGCGCCGCCTCGCGCGACTTCGCCACGGTGCGGCTGATGGGGATCAAGGCAAACCGGGTGATTGCCACGGCTTTCGCGATTTCAGGCGCGCTGGCGGGCATCGCCGCCGTCTTCATCCTGGCGCGGCGCGGCAGCGTCTCGCCCGATCTCGGCTTCGGCCTGGTGCTGAAGGCTTTCGTCGCCTGCGTCATCGGCGGCTTCGGCTCGCTGCCTGGCGCTGCCGTCGGCGGCATGCTGCTTGGCTTCATCGAAGTCGGCCTGCTCGTTGCGCTGCCGCAAGAATATGCGGGCTTCAGGGACGCGCTCACCTACGCGATCATCGTGGCGCTGCTCGTCTACCGGCCGGAAGGCCTGCTCGGCCAGCGCATCGAACTCGGCGACAAAGAGATTTAGGGCGGGGAGATCTCACGTGGCAGGCTCCGAACTCTCGCAGGCGGTCGAGCAGATGGCGGCTCCGACTGGCTCAACGCGATCCGGCAACGCGCTGGTCCGCTCGCTGATCGGTGGGCTGGTGACGGCTCTGCCAGTGCTGGTGATCGGGCTGCTGGTGCTGAACTTTGCGCCGACCTACTACACCTTCCTGGCGCTCGGCGCCTTCGTGAACCTGATCGTCGTGGTCGGCCTGCAGGTGTTCATGGGCAATTCCAACATCGCCAATCTCGGCCACAGCGCCTTTGTCGGGCTCGGTGCCTATGGCGTCGCCATCCTGTCGACGCCGCTCGCCATGAAGAAGCTGTCGATCCCCAACGCGCCATTCGGCTTTGCGACGCTTGAGCTCGATCCGGTCTCGTCGGCGCTCATCGCGCTGTTGCTCGTCGGCATCGTGGCGCTGGTCAGCGGCAAGGTGATCAGCCGGCTGTCGGGGGTAGCTGCGACCATCGTCAGCCTGGCGCTGCTGATCATCGTCCATTCGGTGTTCCTCAACTGGACGGATCTGTTCAAGGGCAACCAGGCTTTCTTCGGCATCCCGAAAGTGGTCGGCCTGCCGTGGATGCTGGTCTTCGCGGTGCTGGCGATCGTGGCGGCGCGGCTCTTCAAGGACAGCCGCTGGGGCCTGCAGTTGCGAGCCAGCGCGCAGAGCCCGCAAGCGGCGGCAGCGCTCGGCATCGATGCCAAGAAGCTGCGGCTGATATCCTGGGTGCTGTCGGCGCTGATCTGCGGCCTTGCCGGCGTGCTCTACGCCTATTTCGCCGGCACGATCAGCCCCAAGCTGTTCTATTTCCAGATGATCTTCAACACGCTGGCGATGCTGATCCTCGGCGGCATGGCGACGGTGACGGGGGCGGTGACCGGCGTCATCGTGCTTTCGATCGGGCTGGAATTCATCCGCAGCATCGAGTCCGGCGTGACCGTCGCGGGTATCCAGATGCCGCAGCTGCTTGGCCTGTCGGGCGTGGCGCTCGGCGTGGTCATCGTGCTTTGCATGGCGTTCCGGCCAAGCGGCATCAGCGGCCGGCATGAGCTCGACGAGCTCCTGTCGCTTCTGTCGCGGCGCAACGCCAAATAGCTCAGTCATTTCCTGGTGGAGGGTTGAACGTGGAATTTGAGGAGAGGGTGGCGGCGTATGCGCCGAAGCTCGAAGCGCTGCAGGCCGAGCTCGCATCGCGCGGCGTCGAGTTCATCGAGGTGCATACGGTCGACACGTCGGGCGTCGTGCGCTCCAAGATCGCGCCGCTGAAGCTTTCCACCTATGGCGAGGCGATCAACGCCATCCTCTATTGCGTCACGCATGGCGACGGCCAGCCGATGGGCGACGTCGCCTTCGCCTCGCCGAGCGCCAATGAGGAGAACGGCTTTCCCAACATCAAGGGCATAATCGATCCGGACACGGTGGTGCAGCATGGCTGGAAGCCTAAATTCGCGTCCGCCATCACGCGCACCTACATGCTCGACGGCGCGACCTGTCCGTATGATCCGCGCGGCGTGCTGGCGCGCGTCGAGGAGCGGGCGCGGGCACTTGGCTACGAGCCGAAATTCGCGCTCGAATACGAGTTCGGCATTTTCCACGCCGACCATGACCTGATGCGCGCCGGCCGCTATCGCGAGCTGAAGCCATGGGGCCATTCGCTGATCAACTACGACCTAGTGCGCAGCGGCGAATACCAGGATTTCGCTGCCGAGTTCATCACGCGCATGAAGAGCATCGACATCGGCGTCGCCTCGCTGGTCACCGAATATGGCTATGGCATGTATGAATACGCGCTGACGCCGAAGAGCGCTCTCGCCGCGGCGGACGCCGCCATGCGCGCCAAGCTGCATCTGCGCGAGCTGTGCGCCGAGCGCGGGCTGGTCGCCACTTTCATGACGCGCTTCCAGCCGCCGGGCAAGGAAAGCGCCTGCGGCGCGCACCACCATGTCAGCCTGTGGCAGGACGGCAAGCCTGCCTTCGCGGCCGGACCCAACCGCCTGACGCCGGTCGCGGAAAAATTCCTGGCCGGCGTGCTCAACCGCATGCAGGAGACGCATATTTTCTTCCGGCCGACGGTCAACTCCTACCGCCGCTTCGACCGCGGCGCGTGGTCGCCGGAGGATGTCGCCTGGGGCTTCGAGAACCGCACGGCGCCGATCCGCGCGATCACCACGCCGAACGACGCCGCCTGCCGCTTCGAGCACCGGGCGCCCGGCGCCGACGTCAATCCCTATTTGTCGATCGCTGCGATCCTGGCGGCGGGCTGCGAAGGCATCGAGAAGGACCTGCCGCTCGAGGCGCCAGTGACAAGCAACCTCGCCAATCTCGACAAGCCGAAGCTGCCGCGCACGCTGAACGCATCCATCGAGGCCTTTGCCGGCTCCGAATTCTGCGCCGAGGCTTTCGGCGAAGCATTCCGCGACAACTACGCCGAAAGCCGCCGCGCCGAGCAAGCAGCCTTCGATGCCTGGCAGGCGTCGCACATCACCGACTTCGAATGGCAGCGCTATTTCGTCAGCTGAGCTGCGAGATTTTCGACGCCTCGCAACCCGGCGATCAGTTCCGCTGATCGCTGGGTCAAGCGAATTGGTGTGACATTGACGGCGACGCTCCCTAAATCAAGCCGCACTTAAAGCACGTCGCACTCAACAGATTCAGGCGACGCGCTTTAAGTCTTTTTGTTGATGCATGTCGCAGAACCACTGCGCACTTCTGGGCGACATGCATTGGGAGCGGCTTGATGACAGCGGAAGCAATCTCCGAGGGCAGAACGGGAAGCGATTTCTGGGACGGCGTGCGGCTTTCGATGCCGGTCGTCGTCGCCTCGGCGCCATTCGCGATCCTGTTCGGAGCGATCGCCGTCGACAATGGTTTCTCCGTGCTCGAGGCGTTCCTGATGAGCGCCATGATCTATGGCGGCGCCAGCCAGATGGTCGGTATCGAGCTGTTCGGCCAGCATGTCGCGCCATGGTTGATCGTGCTGTCGATCTTCGCGGTGAATTTCCGCCATGTGCTCTATTCGGCCGGCATCGGCAGGCGCATCGCGCATTGGCCGCTGCTGCAGCAGGCCGCTGGCTATTTCATCCTGACCGACCCGCAATTCGCCATCGCCGAGGCGAGGGCCGAGTCCGGCCGTCCGGTCGGTTTCGTCTGGTATCTGGGGCTCGGGCTGCCGGTCTATCTCTTCTGGGTGATCGAAAGCGGCTTGGGCGCGGTGTTCGGCAAGATGATCCCGGACACGCATGCGCTCGGCATCGATTTCCTGCTGCCGATCTATTTCCTTGGCCTCGTGCTTGGCTTCCGCAAACGGCCGCTTTGGGGCCCTGTCGTCGCGGCCAGCGCCATCGCCTCGATCATTGCCTATCGGACCGTCGGCTCGCCCTGGCATGTCTCGATCGGCGCGCTTGCCGGCGTTCTCCTGGCGGTGATCCTGCCGCCGCACCATAGCGGCGTGGGCAAGCGGCCATGAGCACAACCTTCTGGATCATCCTGGCCGGCGCCGTCGCCACCTATCTCACGCGTGTCGGCGGCCATCTCGTCATCTCGCGCTTCGACACCATCCATCCGCGCGTCGAGGCCGGCCTCAACGCCGTGCCGGCCGCGGTGCTGACGACGCTGGTCGCGCCGGAACTGCTCAATGCCGGCCCGGCGGAATGGGCGGCGCTGATCGTCACCGTGCTGGTTTCGCTGCGCGGCGGTCTGATGGCGATGTTCTTGGCCGGCGCGGCGGTGCTGATCCTGGTAAGGCAGATTGTCGGGTAAGACCTTTGCCGGTGCGATCGTTTCGGATCGTCGGCGCTGCCCCTCATTGCCCTGCCGGGCATTTCTCCCCGTAGAACGGGGAGAAAGAGGCTTATCTCAAATCTTGGCGTCGTGCGGCAGCGGCGCGGTGGCTTTCTCAAGCCAGGCAAGCGTTTCGCCGTCGACCATCGGACCGATCTCGGCCAGCACCCAGGCGTGATAGCGGTCGAGCCATTGCAGCTCGTCCCGGTGCAGCAGATCGGTGCGGATGAGCCGCTTGTCGATCGGCGCCAGCGTCAGCGTCTCGAAGCCGTGCATGGCGATGTCGCCGCCTTCGATCTGCTCCGCCGGCGTGACCAGGATGAGGTTCTCGATGCGGATGCCGTAGGCGCCTTCCTTGTAGTAGCCCGGCTCGTTGGACAGCATCATGCCGGCAAGCAGCTTTTCGGTGCCGGTGCGGGCGATGCGCTGCGGGCCTTCATGCACGGCAAGGTAGGAGCCGACACCGTGGCCGGTGCCGTGGGCGAAGTCGCAGCCATGCTTCCACAGCGCCATGCGGGCAACGGCGTCGATCTCCGAGCCGCGCGTGCCGGCCGGGAAACGCAGCGTCGAGATGCCGATCATGCCCTTCAGCACCAAAGTGAAGCGCTCGCGCATCTCCTCGGTCGGCTGGCCGATCGGCACGGTGCGGGTGATGTCGGTGGTGCCGTCCTGATACTGGGCGCCGGAATCGAGCAGGAACAGCTCGCCGCTTTCAAGCTTGCGGCTGGTGGCGCGCGAGACGCGGTAATGCATGATGGCGCCGTTCGGGCCGGCGCCGGAAATCGTGTCGAAGGAGACGTCGCGCAGCGGCATCTGCGTTTCCTCGCCGGTCTGGCGGCGCACTTCCTCGAGTTTGGTGACGACAGCGATTTCGTCGAGCGTGCCCGGCTTCTGGCGGTCGAGCCAGCACAGCAGCTTGGCGACCGCGGCGCCGTCGCGGCGATGCGCGGCGCGGCTGCCGGCGATCTCGGCCTGGTTCTTGGTCGCGCGAGGAATACGCGCCGGGTCAGCCGCTAGGACGACCTTGCCGCCATTGTCCTCGACCAGCATGCGGAGCTTTTCCGCCGCCAGCACCGGATCGAGCGCGATCTTGGCGCCGCCCTTGGCGAGCGTAGTGATCGCGGCTTCGAACTCGCCTGGATCATGCAGGTCGGCAAGCTGGGTGAGATAGGCCGCGACCTGCCGCGAGAATTTGCGTTGGTCCATGAACAGCTGATGCTTGCCGTCGGCGGCGAGGATGGCAAAGCCCAGCGCCAGCGGCGTGTGCGGCACGTCGCCGCCACGGATGTTGAAGGCCCAGGCGATCGAGGAAGGATCGGTCAGCGCCGCATGGGTGGCGCCATCCTTTTCGATCGCCCTAGCAAGCCGCGCCAGCTTGTCCTTGGCGAGCTCGCCGGCAAGGTTTTGCGGGTGGATCTCGACAGGCGCGCGTGGCGGTTCCGGCTGGTCCTTCCAGATGATGTCGATGGGGTTCCTGTCGAGCGGCACCAGAGTCGCGCCGGACTGCTCGGCCGACGCGTTCAGCGCCTTAATCTCGCCGATCGTATGCAGCCACGGGTCGAAGCCGAGCCTTGCGCCTTTACCGAGATTGTCCTTGATCCAGCTTGCCGGCGGATTGTCGATGAGGCTTTCGACGGTGAAGATGGAAAGGTCGACCTCGTTGCGCACCTGCAGCGTGTAGCGGCCGTCGACGAAGATGAAGGCGCGATCGCGCAGGATGATGGCGACGCCGGCCGAACCGGAAAAGCCCGTCAGCCATTTCAGCCGCGCCGAGCGGTCGGCGACATATTCGCCCTGATGCTCGTCGGCGCGAGGGACAAGGAAGCCATCCAGGCCGTTCTCGGCCAGCCATTGCCGCAGCAGCGCCACGCGCGGCTTGCCGACGGCCGGATCACCAGCGGAATCAAAGGTCTGGAACATTTCTGGCTCCTCAAGTGGCTTGCGGCGACCGTAACGCATGATCTAGAAAACCGGAATCGATTTCGGCAGGGCCAGATCGGCTGGATGCAAGCCGGCCTCAGCGCTTGAGGTGGATGGTCACCCAGCCCTCGCGATGCAGCGTGTGGACGTGGCGGAAGGCTTGGCCGACATAAGCCGAGATCACGGGGTCGCGCTGCCGGTCGAGGATGCCGGAAAGCACCAGCGAACCGCCAAGCCTGACATGCTTCGCCATTTCGGGCGCGAGCCGCATCAGCGGGCGGGCGAGGATGTTGGCGACGATGAGATCGAAAGGCGCGCGCCTGGCGAAGATCGGGTGATGGAAGCCCGGCGCCGTCACCGTCTCGACCAGCGCCTTGACATGGTTGAGGCGAGCATTGGCGGCGGCGACGCGGACGGCGACCGGATCGATGTCGGTCGCGAGCACCGGGATACGCGCGAGCTTGGCCAGCGCGATGGCGAGCACCGCGCTGCCGGTGCCGAGGTCGAGCGCATTGCGCGGCCGTTCGCGCAGCACCACCTGCTCCAGCACCTCGAGACAGCCGGCCGTGGTGCCGTGATGGCCGGTGCCGAAGGCAAGGCCTGCCTCGATCTCGATGGCGAGATCGCCGGCGCGGCGCTTGGCGCGGTCGTGCGAGCCGTGAACGAGGAAGCGGCCGGCGCGCACCGGCTTCAGGCCTTCCAGCGAGCGCGACACCCAGTCGACATCGGGAAGGACCTCGCGCTCGACCAGCTTCGGCAGGCCGAGACCGGAGAGGATATCCCTGACCCGCGCCTCGACCGGATCAATGTCGCCATCGGCATAGAGCGACACTTCGTGGACGTCTTTTTCCTCATCGAGCTCCAGCACGGCGATCGGCAGGCCGTCGTCCTCGAAAGCGGCGTCCAGCGCCGCGAAGATGCGGTCGGCCTCGACTTTGTTGGCGGTGAAATGGAGCCGGGTCTGGCCCATCAGGTTTGTCCACCGGCAGCCAGTCGCTTCAGCTTGGCGATCGCGGTGTCGGCGCTCTCGCCATAGGCGATGGTGCCGGCGAAATCGCCCTTGGCGTTGAGCAACAGAACCGACGCCGTATGGTCCATCGTGTAGTCGCCGTCGCTGGTGTCGACCTTCTTCCAATAGATGCCGAAGGCCTTGGCCATGGCATGCACCTTGTCCGGATCGCCGGTGATGCCGGTGATGCGGTCGGAGAAGTTGCTGACATAGGTGTTCATCGTCTCCGGCGTGTCGCGCTCCGGATCGACGGTGACGAAATAGGCGTTGAGGTTCTTGCCGCTGTCGCCCATCGTCTTCAGCCAGCCGGCCAGCTCAAACAGGGTCGTCGGGCAGACCTCGGGGCAATGGGTGAAGCCGAAGAAGACGACGCTCGGGTGGCCCCTGAAGGCGGCTTCGGTGATCGGCGCGCCTTTCTGGTCGACCAGGGTGAAGGGCGCGCCGAAGGGCTCGCCGCCGTAATGGCCGCGGTACCAGTCGAATGTCAGCCAGCCGATACCCGCCGCCATCAGGACGAGAATGCCGATCAGGATTGAACGCATCATCAGTGAATGTCCGTCGCCATTGCTTTGGCTGAAGCCAGTTTGGCGACAGTCTTAACGGGTCGGCGCCGGGCGCGCAAAGATGTCGCGTTGCCGCAAGCGGCCGGGCAGGCCGATCGCGGCGCGGAGCCTTACCGATCCTTAATTTGAACGGCTTTGCCTCCCAGCTATCTTCCATAAGGCTTTGGTGATGGAGCAGCTCCATATCGCCGGCGCGCTCGTCCAGCACTTCGTCCTGAGGTCGAACGTGCTGCGGCAGATGCTGGCCTTCCGCAGGCATAGCCCTTTGCAGTCATCGGGCGGCTTGCAAACGCCACGATCCTGTCCCACCTGACATCGGCAAACGTGAACCTTGGAGGCTTCCTTGCGAAAACTGATTGGCTTGTTCGCCGCCTGTCTTGCCATGGGCGCCGGCGCGGCCATGGCTGACGAAGTGGGTAAAGTGGGTGTCGACTGGGTCGGCAACGACATCATGGTCGACGCGATCAAGGACCCGAAGGTCGACGGCGTCACCTGCCATGTCGCCTATTTCGACCGCAGCATCATCGACCGGCTGCACAAGGGCAACTGGTTCGAGGATCCTTCCGATTCCTCGATCTCCTGCCGCCAGACCGGGCCGATCACCATCGGCGACATCGACATGAGCGAGGGCGGCGAGCAGGTGTTCAAGCAGGGCCTCAGCCTGATCTGGAAAAAGCAGGTGGTGAACCGCATCTACGACAAGAAGAACGAGACGCTGGTCTATCTGTCGCATTCGCGCCAGGTGCAGAACGGCTCGGCGAAGATGTCGGTCACGACCGTGCCGCTCTACGGCCAGAACGTGGTGTGGACCAAGGGCAAGCCGCAATAGCTTCCCGACAGGACAAGCAGGGGCAGGCCGTGCTTGCGGGACCGTCCCTGCCGGCGTAAAGCCGCTTCATGGACCGTCCTGAAAACCTCGTCCTCAAGGACCCTGAGCCCCGCATCCATCCGACCGCGGAGCTGAAGGGGTGCAAGCTCGGCCGCTATGCCTCGATCGGCGAGCGGGTGATCCTGCGCGAGGTGAGCGTCGGCGACTTTTCCTATTTCGAGCGCCATTGCGAGGCGATCTACACGACGATCGGCAAATTCTGCTCGATCGCCGCCAACAGCCGCATCAACGCGCTCGAACATCCAATCGAGCGGCTGACGCAGCACAAGGTCAGCTACCGGCCGAACGAGTATTTCCGCTGGCTGGGCGTCGACACCGAATTCCGCGCGCGGCGGCAGGCAAAACCAGTGCGCATCGGCCACGATGTCTGGATCGGCCATGGCGCGGTCATCATGCCGGGCGTCGCGATCGGCAACGGCGCCGTCATCGGCGCCAATGCCGTGGTGACGCATGACGTCGCGCCCTACTCGATCGTCGCCGGTGTTCCCGCTAAGCCGTTGCGCTGGCGGTTCTCCGCCACAGTTGCGGCGCGCATCGAAGCGCTGGCCTGGTGGGACTGGGCGCCCGAGACACTGGCGCGCGCAATCCCCGACATGCAGGCCATGCCGATCGAGGCCTTCCTCGATCGCTGGGAAGCCAATACCCCCTGAGGCGAACCACAGGCAGAACGCGGCCGCAACGCATGACGGCGTTGTCGAGATGTTATGCTGCGCTCTCGGGCGAGTTGCCCCTTCCGCCATGCGGGGGTGGCGCAACGGAAGGGGCTTGGAGGTAAACCGCCGTGAAGCGGAAGGAACAGGCTTTCTGGCCTGCACCGGCACTATTGCAAACAAACGGATAAGGTGTTTCTTCGCGCGTCTGCGCTTTTTGCGCGTATCCGATTGTGGCAGCGCGCAGAGCGCCAAATTCAATCCTTGGAACCCGATGCGGCGGCAGTTGTTTCATAGCGAATCCCGCGCCTGCGCGGTCTGCTGAGGGATTTGCATGATCGAAAGGGTTTTCACCAAAATAGCCAACCGGGTCGCGCATCTGGCGGGCCTGCCGTCCACCTTTGCAATCTGTGTGGCGATCGTGGTTGCATGGGCGTTGAGTGGACCGTTCTTCGGGTTCTCGGACACCTGGCAACTCGTGATCAACACCGGCACCACCATCATCACCTTCCTGATGGTGTTCCTGATCCAGAACACGCAGAATCGCGATGGCGCGGCGATCCAGGCCAAGCTGGACGAGCTGATCAGGGTCAGCCGCGCCCACAATCACTTCATCGGCATCGAACACTTGACGGAGTCGGAGGTCGAGGAAATCCGCGACAAATGCGAGCGCGCCGCGAAGCGGCATGACCGCAAGATCGCCGAGGCGGCCGCCAACAAGGCCGTCGCCGAAAAGAACGGCACCAAGCATGCGCCCAAGACCGCCGACGCGGGCGCAAAGAAGACCACGGCCGGGAAGAACGGGTCCAAGAAGAAAGCGGCTTGAGACGGCTGTCAGCGGTTCATGAAGGCCGCGAACGCATCCTTATGCTCCGGGTGCCACCGAGAGAGGGCAGGGCGGTTCTCGATGATGTCGCCCATCGCCCAGGCCATGCGCTTTTCATCCGTCGGCCGCGCGACTTCGTTGTCGGGGCACAGGATGTAGAAATCATCGTCGATCAGCGATGCCAGCATGAAGTCGATCACCTGCTCGCCGGTCCAGGCGCCGGCGGGCTTTTCCGTCGCGCCTTCGGTCAGGCCGGTATAGGTGAAACCGGGGATCAGCAAATGGGCCGAAACCTTCGCTCCCGGCTCGTTGCGCAGCGCATGCGCCAGCCCTTCGGTAAAAGTCTTCACGCCGGCCTTGGAGACATTGTAGGCGAGGTTGCCGGGCGGGGTGGTGATGCCCTGCTTGGAGCCGGTGTTGATGATGAGTCCCGGCTTGCCCGACGCCAGCATGCGTGGCGCGAAGGCCTCGACGCCATGCACGACGCCCCAGAAATTGATGTCGAGCAATCGCTTCCAGGCGTCGCGGTTCTCCCAGGGCTTGCCCGGGTTGTTGCCGACGCCGGCATTGTTCATCAGCAGCGACACCGCGCCGAAGGCGCCGTAGGCAAGATCCGCCAGCCGGTCGACCTCCTCGGCCTTGGAGACGTCGGTGGGAATTGGAAGGACGGCATCATCGCCGGCGATCGCGGCGACCGCCTGCCTCGCCTGATCGAGGCGCACGCCGCCGATGTCGGCAAGCACCACCTTCATGCCCAGCACCGCGAACCGTTTTGCCGCGGCAAGGCCGATGCCGCTGGCGCCGCCGGTGATGACGGCGACATTGCCGAAGGCGAAAGCGGGCAGGGCGGTCTGGATTTCGGCGTCGCTGGTCATGATTTCCATCCTTGTTCGGGTTGGGCCGAACTTAACGCCGGGCGCCGCCGAGGCAAGGCTGGTCCGTGCCGATCAGTCGCGGCGATAGCCGCAACGGGTTGACGGCGATAGCCGCAACAGGTTGACGGCGATAGCCGCAACGGGTTGACCATCGATGCGCCTGCCGCGCATGTTGTCCCAAAAAGGAGTTCGGTATTTGACCGATTGGATCGGAATCCTCAAGGAGCAGACCGTCAATGGCGACCAGATGGGCCGCGAGGTGCCGAAGATGCTCGCCAATCCCGATATCAGCGAGACGCAGGTGAAAACACTGTTCGCGGCGCTGGAGAAGCAGGCGGATTTCGCCGAGAAGCTGCGGCTGGCGTTGGAGAAGTTCGGCCACGACTTCCCGATCATCAAGGCGGCCGAGCGACTGGAGGAACGCTATGCCGACCTTGCCGCCTCGGTGGCCGAGAAGCTCAAGGCAATGCGCAAATAAGTTCTATTTTTCGATCAGCCGCTCGAAGCGCTTGTCGGGTGCAAACCAGATAACCGCTACAAGCACGTAGATCGCCACGCTGATCCACTGATTGAAGAAGCTCAGCGCCACGGCGACGATATAGAGCGCCAGCGAGATCTTGCCCTTCTTGTCGTGGCCCACCGCCCTGGCAAAGGTCGTGTCGGCGCCGTGCAGATGGCGCAGCTTGATGACCAGGATGGTGTAGGCGACGGCGCAAAGCGCAAGGTCTATGCCATACACGGCGACCGGCGCAGGCGCGAAATGGTTCTCGCCCATGAACGCCGTGGTCACCGGCATCAACGACAGCCAGAACAGAAGGTTCAGGTTGGCCCACAGGACGCGCCCGTCGACGCGCTGCACGGTGTGGAACATGTTGTGCAGATTGTTCCAGTAGATGCCGACATTGATGAAGGAGAGCACATAGCAGAAGAAGATCGGCCACTGCGGCAAAAGGGAGGAGAAATCCTCGCCATGCGGCACTTTCAGGTCCAGTACCATGATGGTGATGATGATGGCGACGACGCCATCGGTGAATGCCTCGACCCGTCCCTTGCCCATGATTCTTCCCTCGCTTTGCGCAGACGTTACGGGAGGATGCAGCAGCTGACCATCCTGCCAGAACTGTCAGGAGGACATTTCGCCGGGCGGAACAGCGCCATTATATGGGCGTTGGGCTTGCAACCGCCGGAGGTCGCCATGACCAGCCTTGCTCAAACCATGACGCGTGACAATGAACTCGGCGGGGGCGCCGCGATGACCGCCGTCGCCGCGATGATCGCCGCGCTCTTTGCCGGCAGCACCGCGCTGACCCCGCTTTACGTGATCTACAAGCAGGCATTCGGCTTCTCGCAGATCACGCTGACGCTGGTCTATGCCGTCTATGTCGTCGGCAACCTGGCGGCGCTGCTGTTTTTCGGCCGGGTGTCAGATGTCGTCGGCCGCCGTCCTGCCGCGCTCGCCGCGATGGGCGTCGCCGTGGTCAGCGCGCTGTTTTTCCTCTTCGCCGAAAACCTCGCCTGGCTGGACATCGCCCGCATCCTCAGCGGCCTCGGCATCGGTGTCGGCGCGGGCGCCGGCACCGCCTGGCTTGCCGAGCTGATCGAAGGCAAGGACAAGTCGCGCGCCGCCGTCATCGCCACCAGCACCAACTTCATCGGTCTTGGGGTCGGCGCGCTCATGGCGGGGCTGCTTGCCCAATATGCGCCCTGGCCGCTCAGGCTGATATTCGCGGTCTATCTCGTGCTGCTTGCGCTGGTGACCGTGCTGATCTGGCGCACGCAGGAAACTGTCTCCAGTCCGGGGCGGCTCTCGGACGTCTCGCTGCGGCCACGGCTTTCAGTGCCCGACGATATCCGCGCGCAATTCGTGGCGCCCGCTGTGACCGGATTCGGCGCCATGGCGCTGGTCGGTTTCTACGCGGCGGTGGCGCCGAGCATCCTGGCGCAACAGCTCCATGCAACCAATCACGCCGGGGCCGGCGGGCTGTTCTTCGAATTGTCGATCGTGGCAGCAGTGACCATTGTCGGCACCGCATGGCTGTCCAGCCGCTCCACCATGCTCGCGGCGCTGGTCCTGATGATCCCGGCGGTGGCGCTGGTCGTCGCAGCGCAAATCTACGCCTCGATGACACTCATGATCGCGGCGACGGCGGCCTGCGGCGTGGCGGCTGCGCTCGGCTATCGCGGCGGCCTGCAGGTGGTGAACCAGATCGCACCGGCCGACCGCCGCGCCGAGGTTGTCTCGGCCTTCTTCATCTGCTGCTTCTGCGGCAACGCGCTGCCGGTGATCGGCATCGGCATCCTATCGAGCCTGGCCAACGCCACCGTGGCAAGCCTGGCCTTTGCCGGCATGATCATCGTCTTCTCACTGGTGGCGCTTGGCTTCGGCGCCAAATACGCGCGGTAGCGTATTTTAACCGTTTCTGTCGTCGCGGATTTTAGCCGTTCGGCGTCTCCGGAAGGAGTTGCGCGCGCTGGCGCGGCACGCCGAGGCCGGTGTCGGGCGGCTCGCCTGCGGCCGGCCGGTCCTCGATCATGTGCATGGTGCGCCAGCGGCCGAAACGATAATAGGCGGCGGCCAGCACCAGCGAAGCAATCGAGCCCGCCGGAAAGCTCCACCACAGCGCTTCCTGGCCGATGACGCTGCGCATGGAATAGGCAAAGCCGGTGCGGATGATCAACACCGAGATGATCAGGATGATCAGCGGCGGCATGACGGCGCCGGTGGCGCGCACCGTGGCGAAGAGCACGATGGTGATGCCGAACAGGATGAACGACCAGGACGCCACCTTGTTGATGTGGGCGGCGATGTCGATCGCGGCGCTGTCGTTGCTGAGGAAAAGGCTGAGCACGGCGCGGTCGAAGACGAACAATAGCGCCACCAGCGCGCCGGTCAGCACCAAATTGAAGCCGACGCCAGAGGCCGCGACCTTGCCGATGCGGTCCCAGCGCCCGGCGCCGACATTCTGCGCCGCCATTGATGAGACCGCGGCTCCGATCGCCAGAGCCGGCATCTGGATGTAGGTCCAGAGCTGGGCTGCGATGCCGTAAGCGGCCGCGACTTGCGAACCATAGGAGTTGACGATGCCCATCACGGTGAGCGCGGCGGCCGAGATGACGATCATCTGCAGCCCCATCGGGATGCCCTTGAAGACGACGATGCGCAACAAGGTCGGGTCGGGCCTGAGCAGGCCGAGGTTGGCGCCTGCCAGCCGCAGCGGATGCTTGCGCACATAAAGCACGACGAGGATAGCGATCACGCTCACCGTCTGGCCTATGAGCGTGGAGGTCGCCGAGCCGGCAATGCCGAGCTCGGGGAAGGGGCCGATGCCGCGGATCAGCAGCGGATTGAGCACGACGTCAAGCACGACCGCCAGCGCCATGAAGACGAACGGCGTGCGCGAGTCGCCCGCGCCGCGCAGCACGGTCATGACGAAGGACAAAAGATTCATCATCGGAACGGCGACGAAGATGATTCGCAGATAGCTGCGCGCCAGCGGCAAGGCATCGGCCGGCGTGCCGAGCCCGGTCAGGATGGCGTCGACCCAGACCCAGCCGCAGACCGCGAACACCACGGAAACCAGGAAGAAGAAAGTGGCGCTGGTGCCGACGATGCGCCTGGCTTCCGGCAGGTCCCGGGCGCCGACCGACTGCGCCACCAGGATGGTCGCCGCCATGCCGATGCCGAACACGGTGCCGAGGATCAGGAACAGCACCAGATTGGCGTTGGAGGTCGCCGTCAGCGCCGCTTCGCCGAGAAAGCGGCCGACCCAGACCGCGTTGATCGAACCGTTGAGCGACTGCAGCACGTTGGAGCCCAGCACCGGCAGGGCGAACAAAAGCAGCGTGCGCGGAATGGGGCCGCTGGTCAGGTCGTGGGTCCGCCGGCGGGCGGGCTTCTTGTCATCCATGGCAGCACCGAAAATGAATCAGGCCCGCGATGCTATCGCAGGCCTGATGCTCATGCATCCCATTACGCTTTGGCAACGGCAGCCGCAGCCGCCCGCATCCCGTTACTGGGTGGTGTTTCCGGAAAGGCCGGGCAGGGTGACCTGATAGACCAGGAAGGTGGTGTCGACGTCGGCGCCGTCCTCGGCCTTATACGAAGCGCCGACCTGGAAGCCATCCTGGGTGAGGAAGTCGTTGTCGTTGGCGACGAACAGGAAATAGTCGTCGGGCAGCTTCGGATCGAGCACGGAGGCCAGCGACATCGCTTCCCACTTCTCCGAGAGGTTGTCCTTGTCGTTCGGCGCGCCATTGTGCAGGCCGAAGCGGCCGAGCTCGCCCTTATCGTTGATATCGATGAAGGAGGTGAGCTTGGCCGGCGTCACCGACGGATCGACGACGCCTTTCGGCGCGACCGGCTTGTCGGCGGCGTCGAACGGACCGTTGGCGATGTCGGTCGCAGCGGAGAGATCGACGATCTCGATCTTGCGATAGAGCGACTCGGCGTCCTTCAGGCCCTGGCCGTTGCCCGAATCGCGCGCCAGCATCAGGAAGCTCTTGTCGGACAGCGCCACGATCTCGCTCTGCGCGGCGACCTTGGTCTTGCCCTTGGCATCCTTGAAGACCGGCAGCGGCACGACATATTCATGCGCCAGCTTGAGATGGGCGAGGTCGGAGGCGTCATAGACCAGCGCGCGGGTGTTCTGGCGCGTCGAGCCGGAATCGCCGCCGTCCTGGCGGGCCGCCGACTGCAGCACGGCGATCAGGTACTTGCCGTCCGGCGTCATCGACATGCCTTCGAGACCCTGGTTGTTCTGGCGGCCGGTCTCGGGATCCTTCGGATCGGGCTCGGCGGCGCCGGGTCCCGGATTGTCGGAAGCGAAGTTCGGCTTTCCGTGGCGCATCGGCACCAGCGCGGCCGGCGGCTGCGTCGCCGACATCAGGCGGCCTTCGGCCGAGAAGCGATAGATGTTGGGGCCATATTCGTCGGAGATGAACATGGTGCCGTCGGGCAGGCGCACGATCGCCTCGTTGTCGAGCGCCAGCTTGCCGTTGTGGGCCTGCGGCAGGATCGGCATGTCGCCGGCGGCTTCGCGCACGCCGTTCAGCGGATCGAGGCCGGTCGCATCGGCGCCCTTATCGTCGGTCAAGAGCATGGTGTCGGCGAGCGTCGCCTTGACGCCGGTCTGTTCCTGTCCGGCGGCGGGCGCCGCGCCAGGAGCGGTCGGGGCCAGCCCGATCGAGATGGTGTTGAGGCGCGGGCGATAATCGGTGGTGCCGACGACATTGTAGCCGCGATCCGGCAGCAGCCAGAGCGAACCCTTGTAGCCGGCGCCGTCGCGAGCCCAGGACTTGGCGTCGATCGACATGCCGGAACCCGAACCGAAGGTCTCGCCGAACTTGTCCTTCTGGCCGGCCGGAATGCGGCCGATGCCGACCAGCCCCTTGTTGACGTAAGCGACGCCGTCGGCAAGTGCCGGCGTCATGGCGGTGAACAGGGCAAGTGCCGCGCCGAGCGCGACGGTTCGGTTGAGATGTTTCATGATATCCCCTTCGTGACGAGCAGAGCGGCCATTGGCTCAAGGGCGCGGCATCGACGACGCGGCCTTCCCTTGCCGTCGAGCGGTCTAGGACGTGAACGTGATGGTTGCGTGACAGGAGGGACTCTCCTTCCCCCCTTGTGGGGGAAGGTGGCCGCGAAGCGGCCGGATGAGGGGTGCTCCAGGGAAAGCCAACGCCTCACTCCGCTGGAACACCCCTCATCCGTCTCGGCACTGCGCGCCGATCCACCTTCTCCCACA
>NZ_JAVIIR010000015.1:0-183055 GCF_033977325.1 Mesorhizobium vachelliae | reverse complement strand
TCGCTACATCAACATGGACGACCTGCGCGAGCACAAGAAGCTCGCCCTACGCCAAGCCGCATGACCAGCAACAGGGCCGCCCCTTTTTGCTGAACTTGACGCACACAACCTTTTAAGTTGGTCGGAGTGGCAGGATTTGAACCTGCGACCCCCTGATCCCAAATCAGGTGCGCTACCAGGCTGCGCTACACTCCGACGTCCCGCGGCGTATAGGGGGCGGACGCCCGGAAGGCAACACAAAAACGGAGGTCTTCCGATCCGGGCAGGTGCCGCTGCATTGACGAGAGCCCTGGGCCTCGATTTCGACAACGGTGCCCGGATCGCCACGATGACCCGCAAGGCGTGGCTGCAAGCAGCGCTTGAGGACTTCGCCGCCTCGGCCGGCACGTTCGCGGCTTTTATGCAGAAGTGACTGTTCAGCTCAGCGCTTCTGGCCGGCGATCTTCCTGGCGATCGCGGTGCCCTGGATTATTGCGTTGGCAAAGCAGCCGCGAATGCTCGGCCGCATGCCGGTGAACCATAGTCCGGGCAGCTTCGGATCGTTCGCGGCGCCGTTGAACAGCGGCACGCCCTTGGCGTCGAGCACGCCAAGCCCATCCAGCATCGTCTCCAGCCCGGTGCGATAGCCGGTGGCCGCAATGACGACGTCGGGCGCGATCGTCTGGCCATTGTCGAGCACGACGCCGTCGGGCCTGAATTCGCGCAGCTGCGGCACGACGATGATACGCCCGGCCTTGATGGCTTCGACCGCGCCGTCATCCGCGGCAATTGCCGTATAGTCGGAGCCGAGCCGGCTGGCGCCGCCAGCCGGGGCAGGGGGCAGGCCGTATTTCGTCAGATCGCCGAACACCAGTCGCTGCGTCGCCGCCATGACCGCGTCAGCGAGCCTTGTCGGCAGGTTGGCCATGAGCGGCGATATGCGGTGCACGGCGATCTTGCCGACGCGTTTGGGCAGCAGCGAAGGTCCGTTGCGCGCCGAAAGCCACATCTGGCCCGTCTCGACACGGGCAAGATGGTTGAGCGCGTCGAAGCCGGAATTGCCGGCGCCGACCACCAGCACCTTCTTGCCGGCATAGTCGCCCGCCTTGCCGAAATCGGCCGAGTGGATGATCGATCCCGAAAAATCCCCCATGCCCTTCCAGGCCGGAATGAAGGGCTGCCGGTCCCGTCCGGTGGCGATCACCACATACCGCGCCGCCTTCAGGCCCGCATTCGTCCGCAGCAGCCAGTGGTCGTTGCGAAATTCGATCCCCTCGACCACGACACCGAAGGAGATAGGCAGCCGGTGCGTTTTGGCGAAATCGTTGAGGTGGCGGATGACGGCGCTGCGATGCGGGAAGGCCGGCGTCCCTGCCGGATAGGAAACGCCGGGCAATGAGGAGAGGTCGCGATGCGTGTTGAGATGCAGATTGTCGTGACGGCGATGCCAGGGCTCGGCCAGCCGCCCCTCGCGTTCCAGCATTTGCACCGTCACACCGGCCCCGGCCAGCGCATGCGCGACGGCAAGCCCGGCGGCGCCCGCGCCGATGACAATCGCTCCGTCCAGTATTGCTGGCTCGCCGACCCCCGACGGCAAGGCTTTCGCTTCCGCGCCCATTCGTGTCTTTATCGTCGTCATCATGCCTTCAAGTGGCACGATCATGTATCTGACATATGCCGCCCACCGGACAAAAGGAATAGCTGGCTGTTGCAAAAACCTCCGGCATTGTGTCGCGGATTTTTTACAAGCGCTGGCTAATGAACCGGGTCGGCGTGGCGATGCACCAGCTTGAACGCGCCGTCCTCCAGCCGAAACACTTCCGTCACCCGCAAGGTCATCTCGGTCGCCTCGCCGTTCCTGCCCATGCGCGTCTTGGCATGCTGCAGGCCGGTCCAGAAGGCCAGATCGCCGCTCGCCGAAGCCTGCAGCACCTCGAGGTCGGTGCTGCCGCCCTTGTGGAAGCTCGCGGCGTCGCGTTCGTAGCGGCCCGCAACCGCCTCGGCGCCTTCGAGATGGTCGCCGCGCGGCGAAAAGAATGTCGCCGGCCCGGCATGGGTGACGATCGCCTTCAGTGAGGTGGCGTCGCCGTTGACATAGTCCTCGGCGATCTTCTCGCGCTGCTTCATGAAGGCATCGAAGGACGAGCCGCCGGGATGCACCCTCCTGATCCAGGTTTCCAGGCCGGCCATGAAATTCTCGAGGAAGGCGGCGGTGTCGGCATTGGTAACGGCGCCCTTGTCGTCGAGCAGCTCCGCGGCATTGCCGATATAAGCCTCCGGCTGCTGCATCGCCGGCATGTCGAGGAAGACGAAGGTCTGCCGAAGCGCCTGGTTGGAGCCGAAGGCGCCGATCTTGCTCGGGCTGACGCTGACGACCCCGGCGGGCAAGCCCTTGAACACGCTCTTGCCCGGCGGACGCGAGCCGACATCGAGCGCATTCTTCAGGCAGCCCGGGATCGAGCGGTTGTATTCCGGAGTGACGAACAGCACCGCGTCGCATTCGCGTATCGCCGCGCGGAAGGCCCACCACGCCGCCGGCGGGCTTTCGCCGTCGAGATCCTCGTTGTAGAGGGGCAGCTCGCCGATCTCGATGAAGCGGCAGCGCACCGAATCCGGCGCGCGGGCGGCCAGCGCCTTGGCGATCTTGCGGCTGAAGGATTGGGCGCGCAGGCTGCCGACAAGCACGGCGAGCTGCAGGACGGCATGTTCGGTTGCATCGGTCATGGCGAAACGTCCGTTTTGGTGGTGGCTCACAGGGAAGGCCGGCACGGCTCGGCCCGCCCGACGTTTCGATAATGTCGGCGGCGGAGCGAGGTTCCCCGCGCCGGCGCGGGCGCCCCCCGGCGCTTGCGGCCTTGCCGCCGCGGTGATTGCACAGTAATGACGGGTTGGCGCGAGGTTTCAGGCTCCCGATGAGGCCCTGGGACATGGCGCTGAACAAGAGTGCCCGGTCTTCGGGCGGCAAAGAGGTGGTCATGTCCGCGCGCATTTTCAGTCCAGCCAAAACCGCGATGCAGTCCGGCAAGGCCAAGACCGGACATTGGGTGCTGGAATTCGATCCCGCCCAGCGCAAGAAGATCGACCCGCTGATGGGCTACACCACCTCGGGCGACATGCTGAGCCAGGTGAAGCTCACCTTCGACACGAAGGAAGAGGCGGTCGCCTATGCCGAGAAGGAAAAGATCGCCTACCGCGTCGAAGAGCCGAAGGAAGCCAAGCGCCGGCAGATTTCCTATTCGGACAATTTCCGCTATGACCGCAGGACGCCCTGGACGCACTGACTTTCGAGTCTTGCCTCACTCGGTATGACGTATCAGCCGGCCTGGCCGGCCGACGGTCCCGTAGCTCAGCTGGATAGAGCACCGGCCTTCTAAGCCGATGGTCGCAGGTTCGAATCCTGCCGGGATCGCCAGTTTATTCAATGGTTTACGAAATCTGGCTGACCCTGGATCTAACCTTCGCCAACGGCTCGGTCGCGAAAAAAGCTCGCTCAGAAATCGCTCACGGCCCGCCCGGCCGGGCCGCCAAGATAAGTGTTCCACACATAATCCCGAAGCATTTCCCGGTGCTCCACCGTTCGATGATGACGGCTCGGTCTTTCAGGGTAAGACACGCCGGCCAAGTGAAAAAAGGCGCCGTCGATGAATTCGTGTTGTCCCACAGCGCCCGCCATCGTCATCGGCCGCTGTTCCAAAGTTGCGACGGCGACATCCGTCTCAGCGAGTTTGGAGTAGAGGATCGCCCAGTTGGCGCCGCCAGTGTCGAGGCCAAGGTTAATGCGGGGTTCGAAATTCAGTTTGTAGGCGGCTACCGCGGAGAACCGGTAGAAGCAGTAGCCTGCCCATAAATTCCAGTGCCGGTCGTCCGGCTTGGCCTTGTAGACGTGATTTTCGGTGCCGTACGCCCTGCGGCCATACACGGCTTTGCCGTTCAGCCTGGACGGGATGTCGAACGGCACGACCGGGAAGCAGTCGTGGTCGATGAAGCCGAAGAGTTCCGGCTTGAGGGGACGCACGATGTTGTGGAAGGCCCAGGTGATCGCCGTTCCGTGCGATCTCGACAGGTGCTTTTCGACCCGCATCGGCAAGGCAAGGTAGGGCACGCCGCGCATCTTGCAGATGCAGGCGATCGCCTCTCTCGCCGCAACCTTCGTCGAGTTGTCGACGACGGCCAGCGTCATTCCCGGCGGCCGCATCTCCCACGCTTTCGTCAAGGCGTCGATCACCCACGGCACATTGAAGGCGACCGTGATGCACACGCGCGACACCCCGGCGTCCTGCAGTTCCTTCGCAAAAAGGCGACCGGATGCGCGTCCCCGATATTCGAAGACCTTGTAGACGGCCTGGTTCCTGAGCGCCCTTATCCGGATCACCGTCCGGCTTCGGCTCAGTCTGTCAACCAGCGGTTTGAATGCCAAGGCTGCCTCGCGTCAGTCACAGCCCCCGATGATCTCTTTGCCCGGCGCCGCCGGAAAATCAAGCGGTCGAATTTCGCTCGCCGGCCCAAAGCACCACCGATGTCCAGTCGCTTACGTCAACTCGACGTGGCATTGGGACAATGACAAGGTCAAACGCGAGGCGGCGATGCTCACTGGTCTGATCGAGCCTTTTGTCGAGAAGCATTTTGTGGCAGGCAACGCGCCAAAATAGCAGGGGGCAGATGGCGCGAATGACGAAGTCGTGTTTCTTCCTGGCGACGGATGCCAATTATTTTGCGTATGCCTGCCTGGTCGCGCGCCGCATAATCGATGTCTCTACGCCGATCGATGGCTACCTGCTCTACACCGGTGCGCGCCATCCGGATCTTGAAGTCGGCCGCCGCCTGTTGAAGGACAGGGTTGCGCTGGTCGATGTTTCGCAATTCATGACAGATTCGCGATTTTCTCCCGGATCATACAGCATTGCCGCTTACATCCGACTCTTTACCGATCAGCTTCCAATTTTCGCACAATATGACCGCATCGCGTATACGGATTCCGATGTCCTCTTCAACAGAGACATCAATGACTTGGCTGGACAACCGCTGCGCGCTCCGCTGCTCGCCGCGCATGACGACTACATGTATTTCAGGCCTTCGTATCGACAGAAGCTCAACCTGGCCCCGGGCGCGCCATACTTCAATTCCGGTGTCGTTGTCTTCGACATGAACGCCGTCCGGGGGGACGCCCTCCTGGAGCGCACGAGACAGACCGCCATCCGCGGCAAGATGAATGACCAAAATGCCCTCAACATCGTCTTCGAGGGCAAATGGCAGACGATGCACCCGAACTGGAACCTGCAATCGCTCGGAACGAGGGAATTTCGCTTCTCCCAGGCCTGGGCCAGGCATTTCGCCGGCGGCAAGCCGTGGGGCAACCAGGTCGGGGTCGAGCTGGAAGCGCTGAGCATCTGGCGCGACCTGGCAAAGGACACGCCCTGGCGCAAGCCGTTCGAGCAGCGCATACCCTTCGAGCGCGGCGTGATGAAGCGCTTCTTCCGCCGCTTCGACGCCGTCGCGGGCCTTTTCGGCAAGGATATCCAGCGCCGCCGCGCCCGATATGACGGCGCGAAGATGCATCAGATCTACGCCCGGCAAGCGGAAGAAGGCGCGATGGCGGTCCAGTTCCCGGAAGTGCTTGGCGGCTTCGGCTGAACCATCCGTCGCCACGGCCTGTGGATAGCAACCGCCCGTTTACCATGCGCGGGCGCACGCGTTGCGGCCGGGCATCCGACTCGCCGAAATGGAGCGGCCTGAACCCGTCAGGCACCCCCGAAGCCCTGCGGCCGGCGTTTTCATGTATCCCACGGGACGCGTGCGTGAACGCGTTCCAAGTATGCGTCGGCCGTCACTGCGCCTGCATTGAAAAGCCCGCCGCGGCAATGGGAAACCGCGACGGGCTTGATGGCGTCCCTCATAGGACGCCATGGGAAAATCGGAGCTACGCCAGCAGGCCGGCGACCTTGGCGGCCTTGCGCAGCGTCTTGCGGGCCTCCACCGGGCTGCGCAGACCATCGAGCGCGTCGCGGCAGACGCGGTTCGCCGAGCGCCAGGCGCCGTCGCGCGCCTGTCCAGGCCAGCGTTGGTCGAGGCATTCCATCGCCTCGAAACAGCTTGATACCTTGCGCTGGCCGTTTGGCTGGAAATCGATCACGACCGGTTCGGAAAACCAGACATCGTTCATCACTCTCTCCATTCTTATGATTGTATTGGGGCAAGCAAGCGGCGCCGGATGGCGACGTTGCAGGCCTAGGGCGATTGCCGACCCGCGCGTTAACCAACCACCGTGCATTAGGTTCCGAAGAATTTCAGGGCCAGCGCAATTCCAGGAAAGTGTGAGCGGTCAGGCTCGACGCTTTCGCCGTAGCCTTCCGTCCGGAATTGCGTAGAAACAAAGAGATAGGCCAATGCGCCGTCTCTGTGAAACGGTGAGGCGGCCCAGGACGGGCCGCGACAGGGTCATGGGCCGGCCAACCCGCGATTGCGGACGGCTGAAAAATCGCGTGACCAAAGTCACTGCCGCACCCTCGCGGGCGGCGCTAATGAATCCGGCAGGCTGATGAAACGCGGGAAGACCTCTCATGCTTATCGCCGTGCTCGCATCCTCCATGACCGTTGCCACCTTGATGGCGACCGCTTTCGGGCTCTACGAGGAAGCGCGACTGAACCGCTCGCACACTGAGGCGGACCGTGCGCGCGCGTTTCGAACGGAGCGCCGCTTTCCCGTCAATTGGCGCGATCGGTAGGCCCGACACCGCCAGGCATGTTCACCCCGCTTCAGTTGGCCATGTTCATCTTTCGGGCCGGAATCCTGCTTTCTCCGGCGGCGTTCGCGATGCTGGTGCTTTTATGGCTTTACTATCGATAGGCAGGCCTGTGGAACGCCAGGCCCGCCATGCTCTATTCCACCAGCACATGCGCCTCGCGCGCGGCGACGACGAAGGCCTCCCTGGCATTGTCCGCCGCGACGTCGCCGCGGATCGCCCGGCGGCAGGCGCGCAGCGCCGCGCCATGCAACGCGCTGCCAGCATCGCGCCATTGGCCGGTCAGCAGTTCGACCGCCTGCTCGGCGTTGGATATGTGGCGGATCGAGCCGGAAAGCCCGACCGCCACTTCCACCGGCCTGGAAAACCATCCTTGGATCATCGCTAAAACCTCCCGAAGTATATCGTAACACGATATATTTTATCGTAGAGTTGCGTCGCGAAACGTCAACTTAACGTGAAGCCGTTTCATGAAGGTGGCGCAGGTTGCTCATCTTCCAAGCGGTCTCCGTGAAAGCTCGATCAATTCCGCCTCGTCGGTGATGCCCGCCATGTAATTGGCGATGATGCGCGAGGCGCGCGCTTCCTTCTGCTCGGCAGTCTCGCCTTCGAAATTGCCGGTTTTGTAGACACGGCCAAGCATGGCCGTCTCGTCGGGGTTGAACGTGTTGCGTATGACGGACATGGCTTCCTCCTGCCCGGCCTCTTTGCCCGGCTAATATTAGCACGAGATTGGGAGTGAGTCGCGGCAACATCGTGGCCGAGGTCCCTTCAGCCGGACACGCCGGTTGCTGCGCTTCCTTGCCTGCGCGGCTGGCCGCTGTTTTGCCGGGCTCGTTATATTCTTGCCGAATGAGCGCTGCGCTGATACGCATTAGCAGCGTGGAATTTTTCCGAGTCTGCATTGACTTGAGCACAGAAAAGCGCCGCGCGTTCTGTCCGAGACCAGCAACTCCGGCGTGGTGGCAACCGGGTTACGAAGGGGTTCTGGTCGACAAAGAAGCAGGGCAGGTCCCGCGTCCAAAACGGGGCAGGCTCGTCAACGCTCTGGAACTCTGAAGCCATTGCCCCCATGGCCTTCGGAAGAGCATGAAGCATGGGGAAATCGATGGCTACCAAGAAACTTACCGCCAACGCAGAAAGCGCGGCAGCCTTTCTTGCGGTGATGGGCAACGAGAAGCGTTTGCTCATCATGAACTACCTCGCCGAGGGCGAACTCTCGGTCGGCGTGCTCGCCGACAAGGTCGAACTCAGCCAGTCAGCGCTGTCGCAACACCTGGCCAAACTGCGCAGGTTTGGCCTGGTCGAAACCCGCCGTGATCGTCAGATGGTCTATTATTCCTGCAAGTCTTCGGCAGCGCGCGAGCTTCTGGCGCTGCTCGATGGCCTGTTGGCCATGGACAAGCCGCTTGCCGGACCGGCAAGGCAGGCCTTTGTCGAGAGGATGCGGCGGCCGCAGGCTGCTTGAACTGCCTGCCACGCACGGACGAGGCCGGGGGGCCTTCGTCCGGTGCGGCGCCTCGATGGCACGGATGCAAAGAGACGGCAATCCAAGGGCGCCATGGCGGGCATCTCGTCCCTTCGTCGAAGTCTTACGAATTCTTAATTTAGCGGTCACACGTCTGCCAGGAAAGCGTTCGAAAGGGGGAAACCTGTCAAACCGGAGCCGCGCAGCATGGCCGTCGCCACGACCTACACGTCCGCCCAGAAATTCCTTCACTGGACCCTATTCGTCCTCGTCGTCCTGCTTTATGCCCTGACCTACGGCGACGCCTTCTATTCCCGCGGGGACCCGGCGGTCGCATTGTTCTGGCGATTGCACATTTCGTTTGGCCTTCTGTTGGCCGCTCTCGTGTTCTGGCGCGTGGTGCTGCGCGGCCTTCGGGGAGCACCTGGCCTTCCGTCGGAAATGTCCGCTCCCGAGCGGGCCGCGGCGAAGGTCGGGCATCTCATCCTTTATGTCCTGCTGGTCGCAATTCCCGTCCTTGGCATTTTGTTGACCTGGTTCCGAGGCGATGCGTTGAGCTTCTTCGGCCTGTTCACGATTCCTGCGCCCTTCGCTCCGGACAGGACGACCGCGCGAACCATTCGCGAGCTTCATTCGCTATGCGCGAACGGCATACTGATCGTGGCCGGCCTGCACGCCTTGGCTGCGCTCTATCACCACTTGATTCGCCGGGACGCGATCCTGACCAGAATGCTGCCGGGAAATCGCTAGCCGGCGGGTTCCGCGCGGCGGCGGACTGGTTTTGGTCTCGCCAGTGCCCCATCACTTTTGATTGAAGGGTAATGCGCCGGCGTGGCCGCGGACGTTCGCAAGGCAATGATAATATGCCTTTTTTGCCGACGCCGATCGATCCTGCCGGCACGAAGTTTACGGATTTGTAAGTCGCCCGGCCGGGCTCCGTTGGCTAAACTTCAAAGCGATCCACACCCCCGGATCATGACGGCGCTGAACTTCCACTTCGGCTCCGTAAGAGGCTCGCCGCTCCCGGCGGGCCTCTTTCGTTTTGAGGTCCGGTGCCTTGCGGGCTCAACAGGGCGATCCCGGCTTGGTTTCGTCGGGAAGCTTCTGCCTGGCAATCTGGACTCCCGATTCCCCGTCACCTATCACATCGCGCAATGGTTCCATGCCGGGTTCCCGATCCGCGAAGCGGCGGGTAGCGTGGCATTTTTGATCTTCGGTGCTGACGATGTTCGATACGCAAAAAGCCAGGGCCGCTTCGCGCCTGTTGGTGACCCACTGGGACAATGGCACCCGTCTCGATGCAATACCCGAGACGATGCGGCCGCTGACACGCTCGGAAGGCTATGCCGTCCAGTCGCATGTGATGGACCGCTCGGCGGCGCCGCTTTTCGGCTGGAAAATTGCCGCAACCAGCCTGGCCGGGCAAAGGCATATCAACGTTGACGGTCCGATGGCGGGGCGCCTGCTGGCGGAGAAGGCGGTCGAGGTCGGCGGAGCCGTTTCGCTGGCGACGAGCAGGATGCGCGTGGCCGAGATCGAATTTGCCTTTCGCTTCGGCCGCGCCCTGAAGCCACGCGCCGAACCCTACAAGATCGCCGAAGTGATGGATGCCGTGGCGACCCTGCATCCGGCGATCGAGATACCGGACTCGCGATATGACGATTTCTGCGCGGTCGGCGCGGCGCAACTCATCGCGGACAATGCCTGCGCCAATATGTTCGTCATCGGCGAGGCCGTTGAGGACGATTGGCGCGATGTGGATCTGGCGAAGCACTCGGTGGTCGGGTTCGTCACCGGGAAGTCGCGTCATGACGGATCGGGAGCGGCCGTGCTGGGCGATCCCCGGATTGCCCTTCAATGGATCGTCAACGAATTGTCGGGCCTGGGCATCGCGCTGGAGCCGGAGCAGGTGGTGATAACCGGCACCTGCGTCAAGCCGATAGAAGTCGAGCCCGGGGATGAAGTCACCGGCGACCTGGGCAGGTTCGGCCGCGTCTCGGTCAGGTTCGTGTGATCAGGCCTTTGCGCCGCGCTGCCTTGTGATGACGCTGCGCGCGATGAGCACCAGAACGGTGATGATGATCAGGATCACCGAGAGCGCCGCGATCGCCGGATCGATGTTGTCGCGCAGGCCCATCCACATCAGCCGGGGCAGGGTGATGGCGTTCACCGAGGTGATGAACAAAGTCACGCCGATCTCTTCCCATGACAGCACGAAGGAAAGCAGCGCCGCGGTGACGATGCCGAACTTGATGTTGGGCATGATGACGCGCGTCGCGCGTTCCCACACGCTTGCGCCGAGGCCGCGCGCGGCAAGGTCGATACGCCGGTCAAGCTGGCTGAGCGACACCAGGATGAGCACCGTGGCGAAGGGCACGGTCATCACCGAATGCGCCATGGCGACGCCGAGCCAGGTATCGTAGCCGAAGAACGAGGTCAGGCCGGAGACAGAGGTGAGCAGGAAATAGAGCGTCACCGCCGAGACCACCGGCGGCACCACCATCGGCAGCAGCACGAAGCCCACGAGAGCAGCGGTAAAGCGCGGCTGGAACATCCACACGCCGAGGCTGAAGGTCAGCGCAAGCGCGGTGGAAAGGATGCTGCTGACGACGCCGATCCTGAGCGAGAGCAGGATCGAATCCAGCCATCGCGGATCCTCGATCAGCGAGCGGTAGTGGCGCAGCGACAATTCGCCCGTCGGCATGGTCAGCATGCGGCTCGGCGTCAGCGACACCGGGATGACGGCAAGCAGCGGCATCAAAAGGAAAAGCGCCACCAGCACGGCGAGGATGAGCGAGACGGGCCCGGGGCGATAAGTCGGCATCTTGGCTACACCAATTGCTTCGGTTTGACGTAGCGGAACAGAAGCGCCATCAGCGCGCCGACGAACACCACCAGCACGACGCTGATCGCCGCCCCCAACCCCCAGTCAGGGCTCTGGAAGATGCGCAGATAGATCAGCTCCGCGATCATCACGCTGCGGCCGCCGCCGAGGATCGCAGGGGTGACGAAGAAGCCGAGCGAAAAGACGAAGGTGATCAGCGCCGAGCCGATGATGCCGGAGCGCGTCATCGGCACGAATACCGTCCAGAAGGTGCGCATGCGGCTGGAGCCTAGCCCGCGCGCCGCAAGCAGCACGCGCTCGTCCAGGCTGCGCATGGCGGAAGCCAGCGGGAACACCGCGAAGGGGATCAAGAAGTGCGACATGCCGACGATGACGCCGAACTCGTTGCGCACCAAAGTCAGCGGCTCAGAGATGAAGCCGATCGATTGCAGCCAGGTGTTGATCAGACCGCGATTGGAGAGCAGCGCCACCCAGCCGAAGGCGCGCGTCAGAACCGAGATCCAGAACGGCACCAGGATGCAGAATTCGGCAAGCACGCGCTGCACCGGACTGCCGCGCACCCATACCACGGTGATGGCATAGGCGGCAGTGACCGAGACGATCGTGACGATCGCCGCGATGCGCAGCGTGCGTATGAACACCGACTGCACCAGATCGTCGGTAAGCAAGGCATGGTACTGGCCGAGCCCGGGCGTCGGCAGGGTGAAGCTCCACTTCACCACGCCCAGGAACGGCCAGGCATAGGCAAGCACGAGGAACAGGAGCAGCGGCGCCATCAACAGCGCCGCGCCCATCCTGTCGGAGAGGGGGCCTCTCATCGCCAAGAAGCTCTCGGCAGAGCATTTTGCAGCCAAGTGAAATCACTTGGCGTCGCATAAATGCGACCAACAAAAAGACAGAGCGGGATGCCCCAATCCATCAAAATGCATCCCGCTCTCAGGCCGAGATGATCTTGGTGTATTCGTCGAGCGCGGCGCCGTAGTTCTTGGCGTACCACTCCATGTCGAGCGGGATCTGCTTGGCCATGTTCGCCGGATCGACAGGGTTGATGCGCTTCTTGTCGGCCGGGATCAGCGCGTCGGCGGCCGGATTAGCCGGACCCTGTCCAAGCTTGTCGAACATGATGAGCTGCTTTTGCGGATCTTGTGCGCTGGCGATGAACTTCATCGCCGCGTCCTTGCCGCCGGGGTTGTTCTTCAGGACCGCCAGCGCGCCGGGCGAGATCAGGCCCTGGTCCCAGATGAACTTGATCTGGCCACCGGAGTCCTGCTCGATCAGCGAGGCGCGGGTCGACCACACGATCGCCATCGAGGCCTCGCCGTTGAGCAGCACGCTCTGGCTTTCGGCGCCGCCGCCCCAATATGAGACCACGTTTTCCTTGAAGGCGGCGATCTTGTCATGCGCGCGCTTCAGGTCGAGCGGGTAAAGCGAGGCCGGCGCCACGCCGTCGGCGAGAAGAGCGGCCTCCCAGCTCGACACGCCCCATTTGTAGAGCGACCGCTTGCCGGGGAACTTCTTGACGTCGAAGAAGTCGGCCATGCCGGTCGGCGCGTTGGAGCCGAACTTCTGCGAGTCGTAGGCGATCACATAGGAAAAGAAGTAGGTGGACGCCGCATACTCCCAGCCGAAGCCCGGCCGCATCTTGCTCTTGTCGACGATCTTGTAGTCGATCGGCTCGAGCATGCCCTGGCCGCCGAGCGTGATGGCCGAGAACGGATCGACGTCGACCAGATCCCAGGTCGGCGCGCCGCTCTTGAACTGCGCGGCGATCGCGCCTTCGGTCGGGCCCGAGCCGTCCATCTTGACCGGGATGCCTGTTTCCTTGGTGAAGGCCTGGCCGTAGGCCGCGTCGTAAGCGGTGATGGCGTCGCCGCCCCAGTTCACCAGCACCAGCCCTTTGGTCTCGGCTTGAGCGCCGGTCGAGCGCAACAGCATCGGCGTGCCGGCGAGCACGAGGCCAGCGAGCTGCGCGAACTGCCGGCGCGAGATTTCGCCGCGCTTGGTCCGCTCGGCGAGGGATTCGATCGTCTGTTTCTTGGTATCGCTCATGTCAGTTCCCCTTGTTGTCGTTGATTTGAACCAGAAGCCGGCGCGGCGAATTCAGGCCGCGGCGGCAGGTGCTTACTGTCCTCCGTCCGGAAGGAGGAAACCCTTTTCGGCCGGCCATGTCAGCCAGACGGAATTGCCTTTGCTCAGAGCTGCGGCGGCCACCTCGTTCGGCACCGAGACGGTGACCTTGGCGCCCTGGCGCGTGGTGAGGTCGAGCTTGGTCGCCGCGCCCAGATAGGTCGAGGCGACAGCGGTCGCGGCGATGCCGTTCTCATTGACCGACGCTTCCGGCGCGATCGACATGTCCTCTGGCCGGATGGCGAGAATGGCGTCGCCCTTTATCGCTTCCGCCTTGCAGCGCATGTTGACCGCGCGGTCCTCGCAGAGCCCGGTGGCGCCATTGTCGGCGGGGCGCACGCCCTTTACCGGCAGCATGTTGATCTCGCCGAGGAACTCGGCGACGAAGCGGTTGGCGGGCCGATCATAGACCTCGTCCGGCCTGCCCACCTGCAAGAGCTTGCCGTGATTGAAGATTGCGACGCGCGACGACAGCGCCAGCGCCTCGCTCTGGTCATGGGTGACGAAGACGAAGGTGGTGCCGGTCTCCTGGTGCAGCCGCTTCATCTCGGCCTGCATCTGGCCGCGCAGGCTCTTGTCCAGCGCCGAGAACGGCTCGTCGAGGAGCAGCACGCCCGGCTCGAACACCAGCGCGCGCGCCAGCGCCACGCGCTGCTGCTGGCCGCCCGAAAGCTGCGCCGGCAGCTTCTTCTCATGCCCCTTGAGGCCGACGCGCTCGACCATCTCGCCGACACGTTGCTTGATCTCGGAAGCGGATTTCTTGCGCACCTTGAGCGGGAAGGCGATGTTCTGCTCCACGCTCATATGCGGAAAGAGCGCATAACCCTGGAACACCATGCCGGCGGCACGCTGCTCGGCCGGCCGGTTGGTGATGTCAACGCCGTCGCTGAAAAGCTTGCCTTCGCTCGGCTGCACGAAGCCGGCCAAAATCATCAGGAAAGTGGTCTTGCCGGAGCCGGAGGGCCCGAGCAGCGTCAGGAACTCGCCGCGGCCGATATCGAGCGTGAGATTGTCCAGCGCCCGGAACGAGCCGAAGCTCTTACCGATCCCGTTCGCCTTGATTTCTGCGGCCCGGCCGGGTTGTTGCATCCTGGCTCTTTCCTCAGTTCCCAATGAAATCGTAGGCATGGCTGCGGCTCACCGCAACCGAATAGTTTTCGCCTGACCGGCAAATTTGATTCACGGGTGGCGCCAAATCTCCCCCCTTGAGGGGGAGATGTCGCCGAACGCGACAGGGGGGTCGCTGCGCGTGAAGCGCCGACGGCCAGCGCGACACCGATGGTGCTGGCGCTCTACGTGAGACGACCCCCTCTGACCGCTTCGCGGCCATCTCCCCCTCAAGGGGGGAGATTAGAGCCTGCTCTCCGACAACTTCGCCCTCAACCAGTCGCTGAAGGCGTTGAGCACCGGGTGCCCCGCCTTGGCATGCTCGAAGACCAGGAAATAGGCGCGGGGCGAGGGCACGGTCGCCTCGAATGGCTTGACCAGGCGGCCTTCGCTCAGCGCCCGGCGGCCGGTAAGCTCGTCGCCGAGGGCAATTCCCTGGCCGGCGATCGCCGCCGAGAAGACAAGGTTCATGTCGGAAAAGAAGATGCCGCCTTCGGTATCCGGATTTTCTACCTTGGACAGCGCCAGCCAGCGCGCCCAGTCCTCGGTGTCGCTGAGATGGAGCAGATTGGCGCGCAGCACGTCGGCGGGTTTGGAAAATCCGCCGATCTTGTTGAGCAGCGTCGGGCTGCACAGCGGCGTGAAGGAGACCTCGCACAGCAGCTCCACCGCCCGGTTCGGCCAGTTGCCGACGCCGAAGGCGATGAAGGCATCGGCCTCCGGATTGCTGACATCGTCGAGCCGCCTTGGCGTCAGCACGGAGAGGGCCACATCCGGATACATCTGCTGGAACTCGCCGATATGCGTGCACAGGAACATCGAGGCGAAGCCCGGCGGACAGGAGATGGCGAAGGAGCCGCCGACGCCGGTGCCGCCGCCCTGCGTCACCGCGTCGCCAAGCACGGTCAGCGCCTTCCTGACATCGGCCGCGTAGCGCTGGCCGCGCGGTGTCAGTGCCACGCCCTTGCCGATGCGCTGGAGGAGATCGAAGCCGAGGTCGCGTTCGAGCAGCCGTAGCTGATGCGAGACGGCGCTGCGGGTGAGGTGAAGCTCGTCGGCGGCGCGCCAGACGCTGCCGTGACGGGCAAAACTGTCGAGGGCGCGCAGCGCCTGCGTGGACGGTATTCGCAAGAGGCCTCAGGTGAACCGAATTTGCACGAGCCGGGAAAACATATCACTTTTTGATGAGCCGCTTCACTGCTTTCTTTGAGCCATGGACAAACCGGTGACGACCTCGGCGCAAGAAACCGCGCTTGCCTGCATCGACAGCATCCAGCCGCTGCTCTCGGCCTGGACGCGCAGCATCTTCGATTTCGGCGAAACCGCCTGGCGCGAGTACCAGTCGGCTGCCTGGTATGTGGATCGGCTGAAGCGCGAAGGCTTTTCGGTCGAGGAAGGCTCGGGCGGCATGCCGACCGCCTTCTGCGCCCACTGGACCAATGGTGACGGACCCACGATCGGCATGTATGGCGAATATGACGCCGTGCCGGGCAACTGCCAGGATGCAGCGACGGTAAAGCGGCCGCGAGAGGGCCTGGGATTCCAGGCTGGCGGCCATACCGATCCGCATTCTGGGCTCGGCATAGGCAGCCTCGGCGGGCTTTTAGCCACCAAGGCTGCGATGCTCGAGCACGGCATCAAGGGCACGCTGCGCTTCACCGGCGAGCCGGCCGAGAAGGTGAGGGGATCGAAACCGATCCATGCGGCCAAGGGCTATTATGACGGCCTAGCCGGCATGATCTCCTTCCATCCCTTCTACATGCTGCCGCTTTGCAATACCGCGCGCTGGGACACGCATTGCGGCGCCGCTTATTCGATGATCTACCGTTTCGTGTGTGACGAACCCGAAAATTGGGTTCGCGCCAGCGACGGCGCGCCGATCCCGCAGGCGCATTCGGCGGTGAGGGCGCCCGGCGCCAACGACGCGCTGATGATGATGTACATGGCCTCCAAGGCGCTGCGCGACTCCATGCTGACGCACCAGGGCGGCTGGTCGATCAGCGAGGCGATCCTGACGGCGGGGCAGGCGACCGCCGACAATCTCCCGGCCGGGCTGGCTGAAATCCAATACATGATCCGCGTGCCGACCATTGCCATGGCCGAGCAGGTGACCGCGGTGCTGGATCGCAACGCGGAAGCTGCCGCGACGATGAGCGGCTGCCGTTACGAGCGTCATTGGGTGTCGAAGTCGCGGCCCGGTCTTGCCAACCACGCCATGGCCGACATCACCTATCAGGCGCTTTCCGCCGTCGGTGCGCCACGCTGGAGCGAAGAGGCGAGGGCGATCGCCCGCGAGGTCCAGGTCAATGCCGGCGGCGTGGCGACCGAGAACCCCTTCATCGACGAGCTGGAGCGGCTGATCACGCCGCAGGAGGCCGAGGCGATCCTGCGCCGCGACCTGCCGCCGTCGCAGGTGAATTCCACCTCCGACGACTACACCGACATGAGCTGGCACGCGCCGACGTCGCGCTTCTATGTCGCGCGACCGGCGCTGCGCGCCGAGAACGGCCATGTGTATCCGTCCTGGGTGATGAACGCGCTGGGCGGCATTCCCGCCACCATCGATCCGATGGTGACTTGCGCCGCGAAGACCGTGGCGCTGACGGCACTGCGTCTGCTCGAGGACAAGGCCGCGCGCAATGCCGCCATGGACGAGTTCGTCAAGCGGACCGGCGGCGGCGTCGGCGGCTCGAACTGGATCGCGCCGCTCTGTGACTACGAACCGCCGATCAATTTCCGCTGGCCGGAATATGTCACCACGCCGCGTGGGCGCGACTGGTGGATCCCGGCCGCTTCCACCGCATGACCGATCAACAGAACAGTCCAGAGGAGAACTCCATGACCGTCCATGACCGCATCGTCGCCGAGCCGTTCTCGCTGCAGCGCCGCAATCCCAACGGCGGCACCAAGCCGTTGACCGCCTGGGGCTTCGCCAACGAAACCGATGTCTTGACCGACGTGCTGCTCGGCTCGCCCAATTTCCTGCGCCATCTCTCGACTAGCTCGCTGTCGCGGAAGCATCTGCGCGAGGCGCCCTGCAACGTCCAGATCGCGCAGGCGCAGCACAAGGACCTTGTCGCGGCCTACGAGCATTTCGGCGTTAACATCCACTGGCACGAGCCGACGCCGGAACTGCCGATGCAGGTCTATTCGCGCGACTCCAGCGTCATGACGCCTTACGGCGCCTTCATCACCGCCATGGCCAACTGGTGGCGGCGCGGTGAGAATTACGCCGCCATCCGCACCTATGAGAAGCTCGGCATCCCGATCTACGACATGGTGACCGCCGGCACTTTCGAGGGCGGCGACTTCAACGTCATCGAGGACGGCGTGGTGCTGATCGGCTGCGGCGGCGCCCGCACGCAGGAAGAGGGCGCGCGCCAGGTGCAGTCCTGGTTCGACAAGGAAGGCTGGGAGACGCGTCTTGCCTTCATCGACGAGTATTACGTGCATATCGACCTGATGGTGGTGCCGATCGCCGAAAAGCTCACCGCCGTGTGCCTCGCCTGCACCGAGCCCGGCATTGTCGACTGGCTGAAAGACAAGGGCCACGAGATCATCGACGTGCCCTTCCAGGACACGATGGCGCTCGGCTGCAACTTCATGTCGCTCGGCAAGGACAGGGTGATCGCGCCGACCTCCAGCAAGACGCTGATCGAGAAGCTCAAGGCTCAAGGCTTCGAGGTCGCCGCTGTCGACATGAGCGAGATCTCCAAGACCGGCGGCGGCATCCACTGCATGGCGCAGGCGCTGAAGCGCGTGCCGGCGTAACGGGCTTTCGAAGTTCGGTAACCACCAAAGGGAACGCCCATCCCTCTGGCCGATAGGCCGGGGGGATATTTCTATTTGGCGCCTTGGCCTGTCAGGAGATTTCGCCCGCTCCGGTTCCGACCAGTCTGATCCTGCGCTAGGCTCCCTAGCCGAAACAGGATTGCCGCAAAGATGATCGTCCAGGCCTGCATCAACGGTGCCCGACCCGCCGACTTCCGCTCCGCATTGCCGCTCGACCCCGAGGCCATGGCGCGCGACGCCACAGCCTCGATCGCGGCGGGCGCGGCCGAGATGCATGTCCATGCGCGCGGCGCCGACGGCCGGGAGAGCCTGGCGCCGGAGGCGATGGACAGGACGGTCTCCGCCCTGCGCCTTGCCTGTCCCGGCACGCTGATCGGCGTCTCCACCGGCGCCTGGATCGAGAAGGACGACCTTCGCACCCAGGTCGCCATCTCCGGCTGGCGCGAATTGCCCGACTATGCCTCGGTCAATCTCAGCGAGACGGCGGCACCCGTCGTCATGGAAAGCCTGCGCCAGCGCGGCATCGGCATCGAGGCTGGCCTAGCGTCGGTCGCCGACGCGGAACGGCTGGTCGGCCTCGATCATGGCGGTCGGGTGCTGCGCGTGCTGATCGAGATTTCCGAGCAGGCGCTGGACGAAGCCTTTGCCGTGGCCGACGGTATCGAGAAGGTGCTGGCACGCGCCGGCATCCGCCGCTCGATCCTGCTGCATGGCGAGAATGCGACCGTGTGGCCGTTTGTCGAGCGGGCGGCGGCAAGGAAGTTTTCGACGCGGGTCGGGCTGGAGGATGGCAAGGAATTGCCGGACGGCAATGTCGCGGAGGGCAATGCGGCGCTGGTGGCCGCGGCGGTGAAGATTTATCGCTCTCGGTGAAAGTGCTGGCTGGCGGGACAGCGCCCCCCTCTGGCCTGCCGGCCATCTCCCCCACAAGGAGGGAGATCAATGTCGCGCCAGCTTTCGCTATTATCAGCGTTTAGGGAAGAGCGCAGCCGCCAAGCTGCCAATCTCCCCCCAAGTGGGGGAGATGTCCGGCAGGACAGAGGGGGGCGCCGTAGAGCGCACCGCTTCCCTGGTTCCCCGCGAACCTCACTGCGTATCCGCGTTGGCCCTCAACTCCGTCCGCTTCTCGTCCGACACCACGGCGAGGTCCAGCACCTTCTGCAAACCGGCCGCGTGGCGGAAAGTCGGCTCGGTCTGCACGCCGCTCTTCACCGCCTCGACGAAGCGCTGGTAGTTGGTCGGCACTGTGCCGGCGTCGAGCTCTTCCCATTTGGCGTTCTCGACATTGCTGCCAACGCAGGCCTTCAGCAGCGAGCCGTCGAGATTGTGCACCACCTCGATGCCGCCCTTGTCGCCATAAATGCGCAGGCGCAGTTCATTGATATGGCCGGTAGCCCAGCGGCTGGCATGCACCACGCCGAAGGCACCGTTGGCGAAGTCGAGCGCCATGGTGAAGCTGTCATTGGCGTCGAGCTGGTATTCGCCGATGCGGTTGTCCGGCGCCTTGTCGAAGGCGCGCAACCGGCAGAAGACGTGGTCGATGCCGAGCGCCGCACCGTAGCTGGCGAAATCGAGGATGTGGATGCCGACATCGCCGAGCACGCCGTTGGAGCCATGGCCGCGTGACAGCCGCCATAGCCATTTCGGGTCGGTGCGCCAGTCGCCCCAGAATTTCGACACCAGCCAGCTCTGCAGATAGGACGCCTCGACATGGCGCACCGTGCCGATCTCGCCTGCCTGCACCATCTGGCGCGCCTTCTGCAGCGCGGCGACATTGCGATAGGTGAGGTTGACCATGTTGACGATGCCGGCGGCTTCCGCGGCATCGGCCATCTCATTGGCCTTGCCGAAATTTTCCGCCAGCGGCTTCTCGCACAGCACCGGTTTGCCGGCGGCGACCAGCGCCATGGTGGTCGGGTGGTGGATGCGGTCGGGCGTGACATTGGCGACCGCGTCGAAATCACCCCAGTCGAGCGCCGCCTCCAGCGAGGTGAAGCGCTTCGGGATCTTGTAGGAGTCGGCGTATTCGCCGACGCGGGCCGCATCGACATCGACCGCGCCGACGATGTCGACGCCCTCGATCGCGCTGAAGCGGCGGGCATGTTCCTGCGCCATCCAGCCGGTGCCCAGTATCAAAAGCCGCATTTTCTGCTCCTCCGAGCAAGTTGGTTCGATTCAATAATGAGGTGTGAATGTGACCCAGGCGCTGTTTCCGCGCAATCCCAACCGAAGCGGAGAGGCGCTTTTTAGCGGAAGCCGGCCTCGCCATGCGCATGCAGCTTGGGCCCGCGCTCCTCGATCGGCTACAGCGCCTTCTCCACCGGCACGTTCGGCGCGTCGGGGCTTGTAGGACATGGACAGTCCTTCTCTGGGCCGATCCAGGTCTCGCCGGCGCCTTTGCAAAGGGCGCTGGCGGAACTGACGGCGCAGTAAGTTACCTGCCGGATTGGCCCAGCAATTCGATCAGCAGCCGCGCCGCCGCCTCGGCGCCGTCGGTGCGGATCATGCCGGCGTGAGCCCTCGCGCGGGCGCTGGTCTCAGGCAGCAACGCCACCTCCAGCGCCGCCGATAATGACTTCTCCGTCGGAACCGGACCGTCATGCGCGGCCCCGATGCCCAGCTCCGCCACCCGCTTCGCCCAATAAGGTTGGTCGCCGATCTGCGGCACGATCACCTGCGGCGCTCCCGCCCGTGCCGCGGCGACGGTCGTGCCGGCCCCGCCATGGTGAATGACGGCGGCGACGCGGGTAAACAGCGCCTGCTGGTTGACCTCGCCGACGGCGAAGCAGTCGTCGCCATCGTCGGTCGGGCCGAGCTCGGCCCAGCCACGCGCGATCACCGTGCGGAGGCCTTTGGCTCGGATCGCCGCGATGGCGGCGCTACCGGCTTCGCTCGCGACCGATATCGAGCCGAAGCCGACATAGACCGGCGGCGGGCCGGCATCGAGGAAGGCTTCGAGCCCGCCGGGGAGGGGCCTATCGTCCGGCAGGATGAAGGCGCCGGTCTGCACCGCTTCGATCAGGTCCGAGCCCGGCCACGGCCCCAGTATCGGGTCGCAGGCGAGCAGGACCCTTTTCCCGTAGACATAGTCGCGGGCATCTGCCACCGGGGACAATCCCAGCGATGCGCGCTGGCCGTTGATCGCCTCGCCGAAGAGGGCGTTCTTGGTTCGGATGTCCATCTCCCACAAGAGCCGGTTGTCGGTCACGCCGGCCGGCAGCGGATGGCTTGGATATTCATGCGGCCGGTTGTGCGGCGAGGGTAGCCAGATGGGGCAGAAGGTGCCGAGCATGTAGCGCATGCCGCGCTTGTCCGCGACCATCCGCGCGGCGGCGCAGGACGGGAAGAGGCCAAATGCCACCACGGCGTCGCAGCCTTCGGCGGCCGCGCTCAGCGCCTCATATTGCCTGGCGACGATCTCGGCCGCCTGACCGGAAATGAGCCTGCCACGGTCCGCGGGCGAGGCCGATCGCGACCGGTTGATCATTTCCTTCGCCCATGCGCGCACCGGCGCGAAGGCCGGCGCTAGCGGCACGCCGGCGCGGGCCAGAAGCGCGGCAAACTCCGCGTCGGCCGGCGCGCTGACCCTGGCCTCGACGCCATATGCCTGCAAGGCCGCGCCCAGCGCCGCCAATGGCTCGACGTCGCCACGCGAGCCGTAAGTCGATAACAAGATCCGCATTCCATGCTCCGTCGTCGTTTTTCGGAGCAGCGTTGATACGCCATGGTCGGGGTCTTGCCGCAAGCCCGGGCTGCGCCATATCTACATCCTGGGAAGGGTTGCTAAGCCTCCCGGCCATGATTGTCGCCATGCCTTGATGCGGCGGCGGTATGCGACGTGACCCGGGTGCGTTGGGCGCCCGGGCTATTTGATCAGCAAGTGGGGATGACAAACGCCGGCGACCCGTTCGCCGGCCGCGTAGGATTTAACCCTGGCGGCCTTCCTGGGCCACCTGGGTGGGGGACCTTGTGAGCCGCGGCACGACGACAAGACGCTTGATCTTACCGTTCTTGTAGGCGGCAAGGAAGCGGCGATAGTCCTTGAAGACGACGCAGCCATTGGATTCCGCGCGGCCGCCGCGCAGCATGTAGGTATGCGCAAGCAGGCCGTTGCGGCCATATTTGTTGCTGCCGCTGGTCGGCGTCAGCCTGATTGCCTCGACGCCGTGGAAGCGCGATTCACGCAGCGACAGATTGTAGGTGTCAGGAGGCGTTGGACCGGTATTCTTTCGGTTGACGAAGCGCGGCTGGTCGACCATCGAGCCCAATCCCGAATGCGCCTCGAGCCTGGAGCCATCCGGCATGTAAACGGTCCTCGCCGAAATATCGTAGACGGCGACGCCATTGCCCGTGGAGGGACCGTTGAAAAGATTGCGGAAGGCGCTGCCGAGGCCGCCGCGCTCCGGCGTGTCGGGCTTAGCATAGGCGAGCATCTCGGATGCCCGTGCCTTGCGCTTGGCGGGTTGTGACTCGGCAACCATCGGCTTCGAGCCCGCCACGCCCGGCAGAGCCTGGTCGCCGGTTCTGGGCGAGGCCGCCGTCGGCGTGCTTTCCGCGGTGTCGGCCGCGGCCGGCTGCGGCTTGGCCTTGACGGTCTGCGGCCTGGCGCTGGTCTCCGGCTTCTGCGGCCTGGCCGCGTTCTGTTCGGGCGCCTCAGTAGCGCGCTCGAGCGTTGTGCGCGGGCGAAGGCCGGGCACGGCAATCGTGTCGGGCAAATCGTCTTGCGGCGGCAGCGAGGCGACCTGGTACTCGCCGTCCTGGCCATTTTGCGCATTGCCGGCGACATCAGGCGCGTTGCTGTTTTGCAGCGCGACGGCGGTCGGAACGTCGGCCGTCTCCTCAGGCGATATATTGGCGAGCGCGAGCGCCAGCTCGGAAGCGCCGGTGATTTCGGCCGGCCGCGAGCCGAAGCGGGCTTCGATCGGGGCCTCCGGCTGCGCGCCGCCGAAGCGGCTCGCCGAAGGCAGGCTGGCGAGCAGGAACGGCGCCTTCTCGGCGCGGGCAAAGGCATCGGCAAGCTTTTGCGGCGAAAGTGCCGCGCGCTTCACCACGCCGTCGAAACGGTCGGCGGCTCCGGCGGCGGAAGCCACCACCACAACCTTTTCCTGCGCGACGCTGTCCGGTACCGGCAGCTTGAGCCGCGCCATCTTGCCGTCGCGGCCTTCATTCTTCAGTTTTTCAGCAGCTTGGCCGTTATGCCTGAAGCTTGTCGCGAGGTTGAAGCAGCCGGCGTCGCAGCCGCCGATGAGCGAGCCTGCCTTGTAGCCGCCATTGGCGGCAAGGCGCGGCGCCCAGGCATTGGCGATCTGGCGGCGCTGGTCGCCAAGCGCGATGTTGCGCGGCGAAAGCAGGCCTTGCGGCAATCCGTTGGAAGCTGCGGTCAGCGAGGTGCTCACCGAATAGAGCCCCGCCAAGGTGGCGAAGGACCATAGGGCGAGGGCGGCGCCGACAGCAGGCACCACGACCCAACGATGACCAGACTTTTTCGAAGTTACCTCCCCATGAGGAGTGTCACCCCGGTTTTTCAAACGCAAAAACGCCATACGACCACTCTCAATCGGCATGCCGGTTTGCGGACCTGGCATCCGTCACGATCACAGTTCGCTGGTGCCCCCTGCACCTTCACGCGTCTGTTGCCGATTGATTCAAAAGATGGACAAAGATGGTTAACCAATCCCTCCACCAATCGCCGATTTGGCGACGGTCCATACGAAAAAAGAGCCCTCCATGGTCTTCGCCACGGTAAAAATGCTCTTCCTCACCCGCTTTGCTGCCCGTTTTTCCGGCCTCTGTCAAGAAACCGTGAAGACGGGAACCACAGCATCTTCAGCCGGCTAGAGGCCGATTTGGGTCAAAATGCGACGGCCCGACCAATAGCGGAATAAGCCAGTCGTGAAAGCTTTGGGCCAGTCGGGCGGGCTCTTGGGCGTGAGCGCCAGCCGTTTTGTTGCGAGGATCACCCCAAAAAAAGTCGCCCGCCGGCGGGGATATCGACGCTGGGTGCGATGGCCAGATCTCTGGCGGGGCTGCCCGACCGAGCCGTGACAAAGGAACGTTAGCGCCGGCCGTCCGGACTGTCGGCGACGCTCACGTGGTGGCAAAACCGACGCGCGCTCATCGAGCGGCGCGCCCCATCAGCCAAAACCCGGCACCGCTCTCGTCTTGCCGCTGAGCAGAGCCCCCAGGGTCAGCGTTCGCGGAAAACTGCGGACGACCGCCTCCATCAGCGCGGCGCCGCCAGGGCCAAGGGCGATGCGCGCGATGGCTTCGGCGGCACGGACCCGCGTCGAGAACAATTCTGCCCAGGCCGCCTCGTAGCGTCTGCCGACCGCTTCCCGTTCCGCCTGCCCACCTGCTGCCGTGCCGAGTTCCAGGGCCAGAAGCCAGCCGGATTGAAGCGCCATAGATATGCCCTCGGCGATAATCGGATGCGACTCGCCGGCGACGTTGCCGACGCGAAAGATGTCGTCTTTGTAGCCGGAGCGGATGCCTGGCCGGATCGGGCCGGCGGCGAGCCACGGACCGTCGGGGCGGGCTTGCTCCAAGGCTTCCCGCGCGCCCCGGCATGTCGCCACGATATGATGCTCGACAACTTCAGCGGCAGAGACATGGCCGCCGCGTCCGCTGGCAAGGTCGCCGCGCAGCCGGGTGAGCACATCGCGCCTTATGCAGCAGGAGATGGACATGCGGCCATTGTCGGCGAGCACCATGCCGCCATAGCCGCCAGGAAACGTCAGCAGCGGCATCAGGTCGGGCGGCAGCGACGATCCGGTGAAATGCGCCTTGAAGCCGAGCAGGTCCGAGGGGCGGCCTTTCTTCTCGAGCTGACTCGGCAGCGGCCCCGGCTCCCACGAGCCATGCGCGGCGACGATCACCGGCGCCCGCAGGATCGTCGCTTCGTCGCGGGATTTGCCGCCGATTGCCTCAACCCGCACCGCTTGGCAGTCGCCATCGCGTTCGATCGCGACTGCGCGGCAGGGTTGAAAGACTTCCGCGCCGGCCGACCGGGCCGCGTCGAGCAGCAAGGTATCCAATATGTCGCGGCCGAGCGCGCGGCCGAAGCCGTCGCCAGCCGTAGGCCCCGGTCTCGCGCCCGGCATCGGCGCCTCGGTGTTGGTGTCGCTGGAAAAGAGGGCTACCCGGCGGATCTCGGGACCGGCCTGGGAGCGCCAGGCATCGCCAATGTCCAGCCTATCGAGGAGCACGAGATTGCTTGCCGACATGTATTCGCCGCACACCTTGCGGCGCGGAAACACGCTCTTTTCCACGATCGCTACAGCCCAACCGCGGCGCGCCAGCGCCAGCGCCACCGAGGTGCCTGCCGGGCCGGCGCCGATGACGATCGCATCGTGGGTTGGTGCCGGTCTCATGGCACATTTGCGGCAGGCATCGACGCGGCGCCGACGAAGACATGGGAGAAAGGTCCCGCGCGCCGCTCCTCTAACGGCCGACCGCCGGCCGCGCTCCAGAGATCGGAAAGCTCGCTGCCGCGGAAGCCGGCGCGCACGCTTTGAGCAGCGTCATGCCTGGTGACGTCATTGGCGCCGATCGCCGGCAGAAGGCGGGTCGCGGCGAGCGCCAGGTCCGCCCGCAGCGGTTCGGTCGCCAGGATGAGCCGAGCCTTGCGCCGCAAAAGCGAGAACAGGCGCAGCAGCTCTTCGTCGTCAAGATGATGCAGGAACAGGTTGACCGTGATCGCGTCGAAGTGCCTGCCATCCGTCCCCTCCGCCCAGTCGAAGACGTCGGCGGTGACGGCTTCGACCGTCCATCCCAGTCCGGCGAAATCCGCCGCGAGCTTCGGCGTGACGAGACCGGCGCGGTCGAGCATGGTCAGGTCCACCTCGCGCCAGTCCCTTGCCATGCGCCGCGCAACCTTCAGCATGAAAGTGCCGTCGCCGGCCCCGATCTCCAGGATGCGACCCGGCGGCTCGGCCAAGAATTTCCGCAGCAGCGAGACCATGATCGGCGCCTGGAACATCAGTGCGTTGATACGGGAGAGATCGCGGCGCGAGCGGATCGCCCGCGCGTCGTCGGCCGCGAGCCGATCGAGGATTTCCGGGACGAGGCTGCGTTGGCTGAGCGCGGTCATGAGACGGTCCTGAACAGCATGGTCTCTGCCGTCAGCCCGGGTCCGAACGACATGCCGCAGCCGAGCAGGCCGCCCGGCTTCTTCAGCATCTCTTCCATCACGAACATGACCGTCGGCGACGACATGTTGCCGTATCGGCGCAGCACCTCGCGCGACGGCTCAAGCGCGGCGGGCTTGAGGCCGAGCGCTCTTTCGACGGCGTCGAGAATGGTGCGGCCGCCGGGGTGCACGGCCCAGAGGTCGATCGCTTCCGGCGGCCGGCTGCTCAGGATGGCTTCCTGGCTGCTGCGCAACGCCTGCTGCACAGCGGCCGGCACCTGGCCGGAAAGGACCATGTCGAAGCCGTGGTCGCGGATATCCCAGGTCATCAGTTCCCGCTGCTCGTCCGCGACCGCGCAGCGGAAGGAGTCGAGCTCGATGCCGGGCGGCTCGGCGGTGATCAGCGTCGCCGCGCAGCCATCGCCCCAAAGGCAGAAGGACAAAAGCTTCTCCAGCTCGGTGGTCTCTCTCAGATGCAGCGTGCAGAGCTCGACATTGACGAGAAGCACCCTGGCTTGCGGGTCGGAGCGGATGATGTGGCGGGCAAGCTTGAGGCCATTGACCGCCGCGTAGCAGCCCATGAACCCGATCATCGTGCGCTCGACGCCATCCGGCAGGCCGCAGCGCTGCACCAGGTCGAGATCGATGCCGGGTGCGGAGAACCCGGTGCAGGTGGTGACGATGAGGTGGGTAACGCGCGATGCCTCGTTGCCGAGATGGAGCCCGTCGACCGCTTTTTGCGCCAGCACGGGCGCGGCTTCGTTGAACATCGCCATTCTGGCGGCCGTTCCGGGAAACGCGCCCCGCCTGAAGGTTCCGCCAAGGTCGACCGACGGCCCTTCGGGGTCGAGAGCCGGCGCGAAGCAGGAAAAGCGGTGTTCGATACCGGCAAGGCCGGCCATGCGTTCGAATATCCGCCTGCGATTGTCGGCCAGCATCGATGCGGCATAGCGCAGGTAGAACTGATGGACTTCATGTTCCGGAACCGCTGTCGCGATCCGGTTGATATAGGCGTTCACAGGCATGTTCTGTCTCCTTGGGCGTCGGACACGGTGCAAACCGTGGCGCTGCTGTCGGAGGGTTTTTGCTCTTCACAGCCCCGCGCCTTTTCAGGCGCGCAAAGGGCGCTGTGTTTTGCGCATGATAGTTTCCCAAGGCCGGTCCGGCTGTCGGAGTCATGCGCTGGTGCCACACCGGTCGCGGACACCAGGCGTTGAGCATCGCCAATTGGATAAACGTTTTCGAAAACTGATTTCGTCCCGGGACACGTAAGGCAATGCTGCCGAAGCCGTTACGATCCACCAAGAGGCATTTCTAAGTCGGACCGCTCAATCCCGCTTGACCTTCCAGTTGCTGGAACCCCTAGCCTGGGCGAAAGGGTCGCCCGGGCGGCGCCCTCGCAACCGAGTGAGGCCGGGCTCGGTCAGGGCGCGATATGGCGGCGCACCGTCTTCCACTCCTGCCAGATCAGCCACATGACGATGGCATCGAAGACGGTCAGCACGAGCAGGCCGGGCGAATATGTGTAGGAGTAGCGATAGATCTGGTAGACCATGAAGGCGCCGAGCGCGACCAGCGAGGCCGGGTAGGACCAAAGCTTGCCGCGCAGCAGGCCAATGACCAGCAAAAGCTTAATCAGCCCGTGGCTGAGCAGGTAAAAGGCATAGAATTGCTTGCTCGCGACGGAGAACTCGGCCGCCATCCGCGACAAATGGGTGGCTATGAAGTCGTTGGGATCCTCGACCAGTTCGTCCTGGGTGAACATGTTGACCCAGGAGGCGATGGTTTGCGTGGTGACGAGGTAAAGCAGCACGCCCCCGATAGCCTCAATCAAGGCATGGGCACCTTTTAGCCATACACTGACCTCAAAGAGTTGGTGAATGCGATGTTCGTCTGCGGGCTTCAACGATCGACCTCACGATAGGCCAAGGAATCAGGCCAAGGAATCAGGCAAGAATGGACGCTTCTCTCACGCACTGGATCAACGCGGCTGCCGGCATCAGCCTGCTTCTTGATAGGACAATGATCACCATCTCACAAATCGGCGTACCGCTGATGGTGATTGCGGTCGCCCTGCAATGGTGGTCGAGGACCGATCGCTCCCATGTGCGCCATGCCTGCCTGTCCGCCGGCCTTTCCTTCCTGCTCGGGCTGGCGATCAACCAGGCGATCCTGCTGTTCGTTCACCGGATCAGGCCCTACGACGCCGGCGTCACGCATCTTCTCATCGCGCCCAGCGCCGATTGGTCGTTCCCGTCCGATCACGCGACCGCCAGCATGGCCATCGTCGCCGCCTTCGCCATGCAGGCGATGCCGCGCCGCACGCTGGCGCTGCTCGTGCTCGCGTCCGTCATCTGCTGGTCCAGGATCTTCATCGGAACGCATTATGTCAGCGACGTGATCGGCGGCGCCGCCACTGCCGCCATAGGTGCGCTGGCGGTCCGGTTGACCTATCGGGAAAATTCACGGCTGGACGCCTTCGCCACAAGGATCCTCTGAACGCCCCGACAAGGCTCCCAACTGCCGTTTCGCGAAACAGGATGATGGACGGCGCATCACAAAAGTGACGCGCTCGACCCGCTATATGCTAGGCTCCTGCCGCCAAAACAGGGTTCGTCGTTATGGATGCCAGCGAATTGCAGGCCATAGGTGATACGCTGATGCGCGTTGTCACCCCCGATATGAAACCGAAAGACCTGCTCAAGGCGGTGCGAAAACTGCATCCGGATGCCAAGAAGAAGGACATCGCCCGCGCGGCCTTCCACGCCATCATCGCCAACGCCGACCAGGACCCCGGCAAGTCGCGCAATCTCCAGGCCTTCGCGCTTGCCGAGCGTACCCAGCAATCGGAATAAATTGCCGCGAATTGTAGCGCTGGGCTTGCCGGAAACTTAATAAGCGCTTTCTAATTTAGTGGCTCGACCGGCAACTAGCCCCCAACCGGTAATGAGCCCATGACCAAAAACCTCGGCAATGCCAAACCCAGCGCTCCCGCCAAGGAGATAAACCCCTCGCTGTTCAGCAAGGCCGCGCCGGCGCTGTTTCCGCTGGTCGTCGCGGCGCTCGGCTATCTCGTTGGCCGGCATTTCCTCGGCTTTTGACACGGCCGGCCTTCGACGCGTTTTCTTCCCTGCCGGTCGAAGCGCAACTGGTCGTCTGGGCCATGCCCTTGCAGCTTTGGTCCTAGGGCCTAGGTCGTTCTTGTCCTTGGCTAGGCCCGAGCGCATGCTGATCACAGCCGGCGGCCTCGCAAACTCCGGTCAGGCCCGGCCGCCGAACCCAGTATCACCCCCCAAGGCTGCCGGGCCGTCGCCATCTGGCGAATTCGTCCGCACCCGGCCAAATGCCGGACTGCGCGGTTCGCAGTTCCAACCGGGTGCTTTCGCAATCCACCGCCGCACCGTCTCTCAGGCCGTACGGCGCAGTGAAGTCGAATTCCGCTTGCGCCAAGGTGCAGCGGCATGCCTGCTCCGCCATGTCCGTTTATTCGCGAGGCCCGCAAAATGTGCTGAATAACGGTGAGCCGCTTTGCACTAAGGCCGATAAGCCCCACTTTTCGGCAACTTCAGGCGCGCTAGATCGTATTGGGAAGGAGTTAGGCAGTTCTTCGAGCGAAGAGCAGGAGCTGTATATGGTAACGAGTGAGCCCGACAGTGTTCGCGTGAAAGCCATCAATGGCCAATGGATCGTGCGCGTCGTCGATGGCGGCCGGCTGATGCAGCAAGTGTTCGATATCCACGCGCAGGCCGAGATCTTCGCCGAGGAGGAGCGGCTGCGATTGGGGCTGCCCGGGGAGCCGCCGGCCGAGGAGCCGGCCGGGCCGCTGCGGCGCGGGCGGGCTCGCTGACAGGCGAGGGGGAGCTTCGTCCTTAGGACTTATTGCCGTCGCTGAAAATCTGCGCTGCCCCTCACGGGGAGAGGGGCGCTGTCGCTCGCGATTTCGCCTTTCGCCGAGGTTTTACCCGCTACCCCAGATGCTCCGCCCTGAGCTTCTCTTTCATCCGCTCGAGGGCCGGCTGGCCACCGGCCGCGAGCTCATTCGCTATCCGCGCGAGCTTGTCGTCCGCGTTGCGATATTTGCTGCCCCAGGCGCCCAGTGTCGCCAGCACCGGCAACAGGTCGATGCCGGCCTTGGTCAGCCGGTAGATCGCCTTCAGCCCGTGGCTCGGGTCGTCGCTGCGGGTGAGGACGCCTTCGTCGACCAGCGTCTGCAGCCGCTCGGCCAGCGTGCGTGACGAGATGCCTTCGTCGGATTGCAGGAATTCGCGAAAATGCTTTTTCCCGGCGAAGGCCAGGTCGCGGATGATGAGCAGTGTCCAGCGGTCGCCGAGTAATTCCAGCGACAGATTGATCGGACAGCCGGATCGTCCCTTGGTCGACATCGGAATGGTTCCGTTTTTAAATCACTTTACTATTGACATCATTTCCCGATCTGGGTCAAATGGTTCCGAAAGTAAAGCAATTGAGCGCGAGGAGGCCGGACATGAAGAAGCTCATCCTGCAGATGCAGATGTCGGTCGACGGTTTCGTCGGCGCCGATGAGGACCGTCGCTGGCAGCTCTGGGAGTGGGGCGATGAGAGCGCCTGGGACGAGGAGCTCAAGCGGGACTTCAACGCGGTCTTTGCGGGCATCGACACCATCCTGTTGAGCCGCAAGATGGCGGAGGAGGGGTACCTCACCCATTGGAGCAATGCCGCAAGGAAATATCCGCGGGACCCTTTCTACGCCTTCGCGCAACGTATCGTCGAGGCTGAGAAGGTCGTGGCGAGCGACAAGCTCCAGACGTCACGCTGGGAGCGCACACAGGTCGTGAGCGGCGACCTGCCGCGCGAGGTCAACGCGTTGAAGCAAGGCGCGGGCGGCGACATCGCCGTGTTCGGCGGCGCGGGCTTTGCGTCCGCGCTGATCGCCGCCGGCCTGGTCGACGACTTCCAGCTCTTCATCAATCCGGCGGTGCTGGGCAGCGGCCGCCGCATCTTCGACAGGGCCGGTTTTGGCAGGCTGAAGCTCCTCGGCTCGAAGCCCTACGCCAGCGGCATGGTGGTGAGCCGCTACGCGCCGGCGCGATGAGAGGCGCAACCAAGGCCGCGCTGCCTTGAATCAATCTGGCAGCGAGTCTTCTCAACTGCCTGTTTGGCCGTGCCTTTCCCGAATCGACTGGGAACCGCCTCCGCTGACGAGCCGCAGTTGCCCGGCTGGCCGGCCGGGGCGCGGCCAGGCTCTATGGTCGTTGCCCGCGGCGACGAACCAGCGGGCCTCGCGCCATGTCAGGCCGATAAGCACCCGGCCGGCATATTCCGCCGGCGCCCCATTGCCTGCATCGAACACCGCCCAGCTGCTCCCGGGCGGCTCCTGCACCGCGACGAACCTCATCGGAGACTCCATCTGTGAAGAGATGGGCAACATAGCAGGCGCGACTTGGCGTTCCTATGACGTGGCTCACATTGGCACACATTTATGGTGGATATCGGGATCTGGGCTGCAATCAGGCCGTGCGTCCGCCAATCTCCTTGGCCGCTTGCCCTATTGCCCCGCCTGGTCGGCGTCGGTCAGCGTGCCGAGGAAGGCGACGATGTCATCGATCTCGGTGTCGGTCAGCGCCGGCTTGTCGCCGGGCTTTTTGCCGTTGAACGGTGGGTCGGTGTTGAGGTTCGGCCAGTAAGCCTTTGGCAGGTCGTCGAATTTGTCGACCGTTCCGTCGGCCTTCTTCGGATACCAGCGCGCGGGGTCGCTGTCGCGGCTGGCATAGAAGGCGACCGCCTCGCGCAGCGTGTGGAAATAGCCATTGTGGAAGAAGCTTTTGCGCAAGGCCACGTTGCGCAGCGTCGGGGTCTTGAACAGCCCGCAATATTCGGCGCGGCCCTTGAAATCGGTGCGCAGCGGGCCGCAGAGGCCAAGGTCGACATAATTCGGGTCGGCATTGGCCGGGATCGCCGGGTTGCGCGGCACGGCAATCGCGATCAGGCCGTAGTCGGTGAATTGCGGCGGCTCGCCGTCATTGGCGGGCTCGCTCAGATGGCAGCTTGCGCAATTGCCCTTCGCCGCGTCCTCGAACAGCACGCGGCCGCGCAATTCCTGCGCCGAGAGCTGCGCCTTGCCGGCGAGGAAAGCGTCGTAGCGGCTGGAATAGGGATAGAAATCGGTGCTGCTCTGCTCGAAGGTGCCCAGCGCTTCCACCGCGGCGTCGAAGGCGTCGTGAGGATGCTCAAACACATCGGCGCCGAAGACTGCCTTGAAGGCGTCGGCATAGGGCGCCTTGCGCAGGCTGGCGACCACCTCGTCCTCGTCCTTATTGCCCATCTCGAAGGGCGACAGCAGCGGGATCTTCGCCTGGTCCTTGCCGTGGTCGGCGCGGCCGTCCCAGGTCAGGCCGCCGGTCGGACCATTGTCGACGCTTTCGTCGCCTTCGTCCTCGGAGTCGTAAAAATGCTCGGTGAAGGCGGGTGCGGCCTGCAGGTAGCGCAGCGACGGCACGGCGCGAACGCCGGGCTGGTCGAGGTTAGGTCCGCCCATCTCGACCGGCGCCGCAGAGGCCGGTCCGAAAGCGTGGTTGGGATCATGGCAGGACGAGCAGGCCTGCTTGCCTGAGGCCGAGAGAGACGGATCGAAGAACATCTGCCGCCCGAGCGCCGTCAGCGCATCGGCGCGAGCAAAGGCTTCCTGGCGCGACATCGGGCCGGGATGGACGCTGCCGGTAGGGAGACCGTCGCTTGGCCACAGGATGATGGTGGCGACAAGTGCGGCGGATATCCGGTGGATCATGGCGGTTAATCCCGTTCGCCAACGGCGTAGGGGTGATTTGCTACGGATTGATGACGCGGCCCTGTCTCCCCTCGGAGATGGCGCTCCACCTGTCACAAAGCTGACAACCACTCGCCCTAGCGTCGCCTTGTTCCTCCAGCCATTCCCCAGCCACGAGGCATTTTCCAATGATCCGGTCCTTCCTCTCGCTTTGCCTCGCTTCCACGGCGCTGGCATCGTTCTCCGCTGCTGCCCAGGCCGCTCCTCCCGGCTACGACAAGATCGACACCGTCGTCGTCATTTACGCCGAGAACCGCAGCTTCGATAATCTCTATGGCGGCTTCCCCGGCGCCAACGGCCTAGCCAACGTGTCGCCCGACCAGGCGCGCCAGCTCGACCGCGACGGCAAGCCGCTTTCCGAGCTGCCGCCGGCCTGGGGCGGGCTGACCGGCAAGGGCGTGACGCCGGCGGTGACGGAAGCGCAGAGCGCGCATCTGGCCAACGCGACCTTCGCCATCGACGATCCCAAGGGCTTCAACGAGGGCACCAACGTCGTCACGCACGATCTCTGGCACCGCTTCTACCAGGAGCAGATGCAGATCGATGGCGGTCGGAATGACAAATTCGTCGCCTGGGCCGATTCCGGCTCGCTGGTGATGGGCCATTACGATGGCTCCAACCTGCCGATGTGGGCGATCGCCAAGAAATACGTGCTCGCGGACAATTTCTTCCAGGGCGCCTTCGGCGGCTCCTTCCTCAACCACTTCATGCTCGCCTGCGCCTGCGCGCCTTATTACCCGAATGCAGACACCAGCCCGGTGAAGGGCCAGATAGCCGTCGTCGAACCGGACGGCGTGACGCTGAAATCGGCCGACAATTCGCCGCCTTCGGCGCTGGGCGGCGTGCCGAAATTTGCCAATGACGGTGCCATCACGCCCGACTTCTACGCCGTCAACACCATGCAGCCGCCTTACCAGCCGAGCGCCAACAAGCCGGCCGAGGGCGGCGACAAGGCGCTGGCCGATCCGGCTGCGCCCACCACGCTGCCGCCGCAGCACGAGATCACCATCGGCGATCTGCTGTCGCTCAAGGGTATCTCATGGGCCTGGTATTCAGGTGCCTGGCAGGCGGCGCTCGACGGCAAGAACGCCACGCCCGTTCCGAATTTCCAGTTCCACCATCAGCCCTTCAACTATTTCGCCGCCTACGCGCCGGGCACGGCCGCGCGCGCCGAGCACATCAGGGATGGCGGCCTCGACGGCGTCGAGTTCATCAAGGCGATCGACGACGGCAAGCTGCCGGCGGTCACCTTCTACAAGCCGCAGGGCAACCTCAACGAACATGCCGGCTATGCCGATGTGACGTCCGGCGACCAGCACCTGGCCGACCTCGTTTCGCATCTGGAGAAGAGCCCGCAATGGGCTCACATGCTGGTCGTCATCACCTATGACGAGAATGGCGGCTTCTGGGATCACGTCGCGCCGCCCAAGGCCGATCGCTGGGGCCCCGGCAACCGCATCCCGGCCTTCATCATCTCGCCCTATGCGAAGATGGGCATGGTCGACCACACGCAGTACGACACCACCTCGATCCTGCGTTTCATCACCAACCGCTACGACCTGCCGGTGCTGCCCGGCATCGTCGCCCGCGACAAGGCGCTGCGCAACAACGACCAGCCGCCGATGGGCGACCTGACGGCGGCGCTCGATCTGACGAAGTAGCGTCTCGGAACTTGGGTTCCTCGCCCCCGCCAGAGGCGGGGGAGAGGTGTCCGCGAAGCGGACGGAGGAGGGGCTTTCGTAGGGCGCTCCCCTCTCTGTCTCGGCTTCACCGAGCCACCTCTCCCCCACATTCATGGGGGCGAGGAAACGCCAGTCGCCCAACGCCTTGCCCTTGACCATTTGCCTTAGCTGTCCGCTATCTGTTGCCATCAGATCAGACGAAGGACATCCAATGGCGGACCTCAAAGTCAGAACCCGAAACGTCGGCGCGGTTGCCGTCCTGCCGCCGGGTGGCCTGCCCACCATAACCACCCCGACCGGCGGCGCCGTCGATGTGGTCACGCAGGTCAGCGCGCCCGGCTTCAGCCCGCTCGACCTGCTTTACGCGTCTCTGGCCGCCTGCATGGTGCTCAGCGCCCGCATCGCCGCCACGCGTCTCGGCGTCGCCGACCGGCTCGGAGAGGTGAGGGCGGATGTCACTGGCGAGAAGGCGAAGGACGAGCCGTCGCGGGTCGAAACGTTCGCCATCAAACTGGAGATCGCCGGCGACCTAAATGCCGCCACCAAGCAGCGCATCCTGGCGGATGCCGAGGACATCTGCACCGTCTCCAACACGCTGCGCGGCGCGCCTGCGCTTCACGCGACGCTGGGGTGAATCGCGATGGCGCATCTTTCGCCGATCGACTACGCCACCACCTCGGAAGACATCCGCGCCGAGCACGACCGCGAGCTCGCGCTGCGCGGCCGCATGACCAACATGAAGCGCATCCTGCTGCATTCGCCGGCCGCACATCGCATCTACGCCGAATGGTTCACGCTGCGCGATCTTCTCAAGCCCACGCTCGACGACCGCGCCATCTGGCTGATCTCGAAGGCAATCGCCGAGACGATGCGCGCCGAAATCCCGATGACCTTCTTCCGCCGCGCGCTGATCGACAATGGCCTCGATCCCGATGCGGTCGAGCCCACCACCGACGAAGCGCTGCTGATCGGCTTCGGCAAGGCGGTCGCAGCCGATGCCAATACGGTTACCGATGAAACCTGGGCCGCGCTCAAAGCGCGCTATGACGAGACGTTGCTCGTCAATCTCACCGCCTTCGCCGGCATTATGGTCGCGACCTGTGTGTTCACCAACGCGGTGAAGGTCGATCTCGATCCGGAGCTGGAGAGGTATCGCAGAAAAGGCTGAGGCCGAGATCCTTCGCGCCCTCTGTCCTGCCGGACATCTCCCCCACAAGGGGGGAGATCGGCTGTCGCCGCCGCTTTCGCCAATCTCCGGTGTCGCAAGAACGAGCGCCGTCGCCAAAGCTGCCAATCTCCCCCCAAGTGGGGGAGATGCCCGGCAGGGCAGAGGGGGGCGCTGTCCCGCCGACTTCTCCACGACCCGCCTCCGCAGGAATCGGGTGGTTCCCGCATCGCCTTCGCACCATTTTGCGGGCAAGCAAGGAGCCAAGCCATGACCGTTCACTCCCTCGACACCAAGCGCGCCAGCCGCTCCGCTGAATCCCGTGTCGAGGCACAAGACTGGCGCAACCTCGTCTCTGACCTCAGCGCCCATGGCTGCGCCGTCATGCCCGGCCTGCTGTCGGCGGAAGAATGCGCCCAGATCGCCGGCCTCTACCCGCATGAAGAGCATTTCCGCAGTCATGTGGTGATGGCCCGTCACGGCTTCGGCAAAGGTGAATACCGCTATTTCAGCTACCCGCTGCCGGACCTGATCGAGGGGCTGCGCACGGCCCTCTATCCGCGCCTCGCCACGGTCGCCAACGACTGGAACGAGAAGATGGGGGTGGCGCAACGCTATCCCGCCGACCACGCCGCGTTCCTGAAGCGCTGCCACGCCGAGGGCCAGGTGAGGCCGACGCCGCTTCTCCTGCAATACGGCCCAGGCGACTTCAACTGCCTGCACCAGGACCTCTATGGCGCGCTCGCCTTTCCGTTGCAGGTGGCGATCCTGTTGTCCGAGCCCGGCGAGGATTTCACCGGCGGCGAGTTCGTGCTCACCGAGCAGCGCCCGCGCATGCAGAGCCGCGCCGAGGTGGTGCCGTTGAAGCGCGGCGACGCGGTGATCTTCGCCGTGCACAACCGGCCGGTGCAGGGGACAAAAGGCTTTTATCGGGTCAACCTGCGCCACGGCGTCAGCCGGCTGCGCTCAGGGCGTCGGCATACGGTGGGTATCATCTTCCACGACGCGAAGTAGAGCGGGGCCAATCTCCCCCCTCGAGGGGGAGATGTCGCCGGAGGCGACAGAGGGGGTCGCTGCGCATGGAACGCCAGCTTCTTCCTTGCTTAGGACAAGGCGTCGGCGCTCCATGTGAGACGACCCCCTCTGGCCTGCCGGCCATCTCCCCCTCAAGGGGGGAGATCAGCTGTTGCGCCGCCTTAGCCAACCTCCATCGCCCCATCTGCGGCGCTTCTGCCTCTTCCCTCCGCATCTTCATTCGCGTACACGCCCGGGCAATCCCGCCATCCCAGCGCAGTTTCCCGGACCGCCCCATGATCCGTCTTGAAAATATCGGCAAGCAGAACGGCCGACAGATCGTCTTCATCGAAGCCTCGGCCGCCTTGCAGAAGGGCGAGAAGGTCGGCCTGGTCGGCCCGAACGGCGCCGGCAAGACGACCTTGTTCCGCATGATCATCGGCCAGGAGCAACCGGACGAGGGACAGGTCTCGATCGATCGCGGCGTCACCATCGGCTATTTCAGCCAGGATGTCGGCGACATGGGCGGCTTGAGCGCCGTCGCCGAGGTCATGGAAGGGGCGGGGCCGGTGAGCGCGGTGGCCGCCGAGATGCGCGAGCTCGAGCATGCCATGGGCGATCCCGGCCGCGCCGACGAGATGGATCAGATCATCGAGCGCTATGGCGAATTGCAGCATCGCTTCGAGGAGCTCGACGGCTATGCGCTGGACGGCCGCGCCCGTGAGGTGCTCGATGGCCTTGGCTTCTCCCAGGAGATGATGGACGGCGACGTTTCAAAGCTCTCCGGCGGCTGGAAGATGCGCGTGGCGCTCGCCCGCATTCTGCTGATGCGGCCCGACGTCATGCTGCTCGACGAACCGTCGAACCATCTCGACCTCGAAAGCCTGATCTGGCTGGAGAAATTCCTCAAGGATTACGACGGCGCGCTGTTGATGACCTCGCACGACCGTGAGTTCATGAACCGCATCGTGACGAAGATCATCGAGATCGACGCCGGCGCGCTCACCTCCTATTCCGGCAACTACGAGTTCTACCAGGAGCAGCGCGCGCTGGCCGACAAGCAGTTGCAGGCGCAATTCGAGCGCCAGCAGGCGATGCTGGCCAAGGAGATCGCCTTCATCGAGCGCTTCAAGGCGCGCGCTTCGCATGCCGCGCAGGTGCAGAGCCGGGTGAAGAAGCTCGACAAGATCGACCGCGTCGAGCCGCCGAAGCGCCGCCAGACGGTGGCCTTCGAGTTCCAGCCGGCGCCGCGCTGCGGCGAGGACGTGGCGACGCTGAAGGGCATCCACAAGGCCTATGGCAGCCGCAATATCTATTCGGGCCTCGACTTCCAGATCCGCCGCCGCGAGCGCTGGTGCGTGATGGGCGTCAACGGCGCCGGCAAGTCGACGCTGCTGAAGCTGGTCGCCGGCGCCTCCGAGCCGGACGAGGGCACCGTCGCGCGCGGCCCGAGCGTCAAGATGGGCTATTTCGCCCAGCACGCCATGGAGCTGCTCGATGGCGAGCGCACGGTGTTCCAGACGTTGGAGGACAATTTCCCTCAGGCCGGCCAGGCGCCGCTGCGCGCTTTGGCCGGCTGCTTCGGCTTTTCCGGCGACGAGATCGAGAAGAAGTGCCGCGTGCTGTCGGGCGGCGAGAAGGCGCGGCTGGTGATGGCGCTGATGCTGTTCGATCCGCCCAATCTCCTGGTGCTGGACGAGCCGACCAACCATCTCGACATCACCACCAAGCAGATGCTGATCGAGGCGCTGTCACAATATGAGGGCACGATGCTCTTCGTCTCGCACGACCGCCATTTCCTGGCGGCGTTGTCGAACCGCGTGCTGGAGCTGACGCCCGAAGGCATCCACACCTATGGCGGCGGCTATACGGAATATGTCGCCCGCACCGGCCAGGAAGCGCCTGGGCTGAGGAGCTAAAGCATGTCTCCCGAAAGTGGGAACCGGTTTCGGGAGACATGCGTAAAATCGAAAACCTAAAGCGCATGGAGCGAATCTGAAAGATCGCGACGCGCTTTAGGTGCCTCAGCCGAAAAGCTTCGTCACAAAGCCGCTGAACCAGGCAAGCTGTGCCGCGTGGTGGGCTTCCATCAGCCGGTCCTGCTCGTCCCGCTCCTGCGCGCCGAGCGTTCCGTAGGGCGCGCCTTGCCGTTCCTGCCAGCGCCGGAAGCCGACTGGACCCTGCTCGGCATGGAACTGCAAGGCGTAGGTCTTGTCGCCGATCCGGAACGCCTGGTTGGGGAAGGTCTCGCTCGAGGCAAGATGCACCGCGCCAGCCGGCAGGGCAAAAGTATGAAAATGGTTCTGCGGCAGGAAGAGCGGCCGATCGAGGAAGTCGCCGGCCTCGGCGGTGGGCGTGATCTCGAAATAGCCGAACTCCCTGATGCCGCTTTCCACCGGCCCGACATCGGCGCCGAGATGCCAGGCGATCTGCTGCGCGCCCTGGCAGATGCCGAGCAGCGGCAGGTCGTTGTCCAGGCAATGCTCGATCAGCGCGGCTTCGTGATCGAGGAACGGATGCTTGTCGGTATCGAAGACGTTGAACGGGCCGCCATAGATCACGGCCCCGTCGACATTTTCGAGATCGATCGCCTCGCCCTTGAACGGCACCGCGGTCGTGACCGCATGGCCGTTGGCCGTGAGCGTCGTCTGGACATGATCGTCGCCCGGCTCTTCCGAGTGCCTGACCAGAACAATGCGCTTCATCAGGGAGGCTCCTGCCGCTTATCCGTGGGAAACGATAAGGCTAAGCGGCTCGTCGGAAATGTGCCAGCGCCCAGTTACCGCTGGACGCTGGCGTTGTGACGGCTGAAACTCATTCAGCACACGACCCATTGCGAACAAGCAGGGTCTTAGGGCACATTGCAATCGGTTACGCTAAGTATCTGGGACGGCCTTCCAAGAATGATACTTTCGGCACTTACATACCAGAATTTCGTCATCGTAGTCGTACCATTCCTTATTGGTCTGCTGCTCGTAGCAAAGTACGGTCCGCGGCTTGGAATTCCTCTTGGCGCTCTTGTCGCAGCGCTAGCTGTCTTCGGTCTTGTGCCAGGACATGCGGCCACCGGTGAATTGACTGCCTATGAACTTGGTTACATTTCTGGCCGGTTCATTAAACTTTCGGTCATATGGGCTCCGTCGCTTGTTATAGGCATGACCATTGGATGGGCGGTATGGCGCAAACGCCAACAAACCGCCGGTGATTGAACCACGGTTTTCCGCTTGGCACGTATTTCAAGTGTTCGGCGCCCATCACCCCTTCGCCAAGCCGCGATCTATCAGCCGGGCAAGCCGCGCCGAGAAGGCCTTGGCGTCCGCCGGCTTGTCACCGTCGAGCACGCGCGCTTCGTCGTAAAGCAGATGCGCGGCGTCTTCCTTGAAGGCCTTGTCGTCGTCGCCGAGTTTCGCCAGCGCCGCCACGCGCTCGTGGCGGGGGTTGATCTCGAGGATCGGCTTGGCGGCCTTGTCGAGCCGGCCGGCGGCGTTGAGCAGCCGCTCGAACTGACGATCGGGGCCATGCTCCGGCGCGACAAGGCAGACGGCGCTTTCGGTCAGCCGGTCGGAAGCCTTCACGTCCGACACCTCCTCGCCGAGCGTCGTCTTCACGAAGGCGAGGAACGTCGCGATATCCGATGACGTCTCGGCGTCGGGCTTCGCCGCATCCTCGGGCAGCGCGACATCGGCAAGCTCCGCCGCGCCCTGCGTCACCGACTTGAACGACTTGCCGTCGAATTCCGGCCCCATCGTCACCCAGAAACTGTCGACCGGGTCGGTGAGCAACAGCACCTCTATGCCGCGCGCCCGAAAACCTTCGAGCTGCGGCGAGGCTTCGAGCCGCGCACGGTCGTCGCCGGCCATGAAGAAGATCGCCTTCTGGCCTTCCTTCATCGCTCCAACATAGTCGGCCAGGCTGCGCCAGCCCTCGCCCGAAACGGTCGAGCGGAAGCGGGCAAGCTTCAGCAGCTGCTCGCGCCGCTCGTAGTCCTCATAGAGGCCTTCCTTGAGGACGACGCCGAAGTTCTCCCAGATTTTCGCATAGGTTTCGGCATCGTTCTCGGCCGTTTTGGCGAGGTCGCCGAGAACGCGGTTGGTCACGCCCTTGCGGATCGCGGCGAGCAGGGGGCTTTCCTGGATCATTTCGCGCGAGACATTGAGCGGCAGATCGGCGGAATCGACCAGGCCGCGCACGAAACGCAGGTAGCGCGGCAGGAGATCGGCATCGTGGGTGATGAAGACGCGCCGCACATAGAGCTTCATGCGGCCCTTGCGGTCCTGGTCGAAGAGGTCGAACGGCCGCGATCCGGGCACGAAGGCGAGCACGCTGTATTCCTGCCGGCCCTCGGCGCGGAAATGGATGGTGGAGGCCGGCTCATCATACTGGCCGGCGATGCTGCGGTAGAAATCGGTATATTCCTCCGGCTTGATCTCGCTCTTCTGCCGTACCCACAGCGCCGTGCCGTCGGCGATGTCGCGCGGCTCGGCGCCGGGCTTTTCGACAAGCGTGATCGGCACCGGCACATGGCCGGACTGCGACTTCGCCAGCCCTTCGAGCCGGTAGGGCGTGGTGTAGGAAGAGGCGTCCTCCATCAGATGCAGCACGACGCGCGTGCCGCGCTTGGGCGCCGCCTCGAGCGGCGCCGGCGCGATCTCATAGGTGCCCTTGCCGTCGGATGACCAGCGGAAGGCCTCGTCGCCGCCGGCCTGGCGGCTGATGACGTCGACACGGTCGGCGACCATGAAGGCCGAGTAGAAGCCGACGCCGAACTGGCCGATGAGCTGCGTGTCTTCTGCCGCCTTGCCGGCCTCGACGCGCTCCAGGAAGGCGCGCGTGCCGGAGCGCGCGATCGTGCCAAGCGCCTCCGCCATCTCGTCGCGGCTCATTCCGATGCCGTTGTCCTCGACAACAAGCTGCTTGTTGTCCGGATCGGCGGCGATGGTGATGCGCGGCTTCGGATCATCGCCCAGAAGCTCGGGCCGGCTCACGGCCTCGAAGCGCAGCTTCTCACAGGCATCCGCCGCGTTGGAGATCAGCTCGCGCAGGAACACGTCGCGGTCCGAATAGACCGAATGCACCATCATGTGCAGCAGCCGCGATACATCCGCCTCGAATGTCCTGGTTTCCGTCTTCTGATCCGTCATCTCGACTTTCCCAAATCTCCATTCTGCCTGACGCGCCGGAAGCGTTCAGGGGTTTATCCTGCGGTTGTTTCAATTGTGTCCGAGGTCCGGATGGGACCGGCTTCGGCACGGACAATATCGGGATGGCACGGGAAGGCAACAAGAGGTGCGGAGAAGGACGGCTCCATCGAGCGCCGTTCAATCGCGAGGCTTCGGCGGGGCGGGAGGCTTCACTTTTAGTGCTCGTTTGAGGCCTTGAAAATCTTCGCATCGGTCATGTGAATGATGACAAGCAGCTCGCCGTCTTTCCCTTTTGCGACCCGGGCTTTCAGCATCCATCCAGAGACGAAATTAACATATGTTACGAACGGGCGAGAGATCACCAGGCAGCGGATCCGCGCAAGATTGGGACCAGCGATAACCTTAATTTCGGTTTCCTTTGCATAGGCTTCCCGAACGGAAGGTAAAGGGATAGATTAGCAATTCGTTAAGTACGCCCGGGGGCGAGCGTAAAAGGTGTGTCGTCGAGCGTAAGGGATGTGCCGTGATGAATTTCAAGTCTCTGATCAAGCGGGCCGAGGACGTCGACAAGGAGTTTCAGGAACTCCAATCGGATCTGGCGGAAGCATTCGAGGATGTTCTTAAAGATGATGAACGGCCGCCGGCGGAGGACGACGCCGTTGCCGGCCAGGAACTGGTGGCAAGCGACGAGAACCCGCCGCCCGAAGAGCAACCCGAAGCAGCTCCATCGCGGCTGACGCCGCACACCCAGACGCGGCTGGCGGCCCTGGAGGCCGTCGCCGGGCTTTTCCGCGACGGGCAGGGGCATCTGCAGGAGATCGAGGCGAAGCTGGCGGAGATTGCCACCGCGCATCATATGACGCGTGAGGTCCTCAACGTCTTCCATAGGGACGTGTTACGCTCCAACGAGCTGGAGCTGGCAAACTTCGCTCTCAACACCGAGCACAAGGCGCTCTCGGAACAATTGCTCGACGCCGCCCGCAAGCAGCGCGAGCGTGACGGCGCGGCCGAGGCCTGGCAGCAGCGCGAGGCGAGCCTCGTCCAGGACCGCGAGCAGCTGCGCTCGGCGCTTGCCGCCGTGCGCCTGGAGCTGGTGGAGATGAGCAATGAGAGCGCCAGGCGCGAGACGGAGTTCGGCGAGATCGTCAAGGCCCTGACCGCCAAGACCGTCGAAGTCGACAGACGCGGGGCTGAGAACAAGCTGCTGCGCGAAAAGCAGGTCGGCCTCTCGGTCGATCTGGAGCAGGCGCAAAAGCGCGAGGCCGAGGCCCGGCACAAATTCGATGAGTTCGCGGCGACCCACGCCGGCGAAACCGCCCATATCGCCGAGCTGATGGCTCAACTCGGCAACCACGAAAAAGAAGAGACCCGGCTGCAGAAGGCGCTGGAGGCAACGCAGACCAAACTTGCCGAAACAGCAGAGGCGGCGCGGATCGCCGAAAGCGACGGTGCCGCCGAATTGGCGCGCAGCCAGGCGGAAATGCGCGGTCTGCGTGCCGAGATCCAGGAATTGCAGTCGCGTTTGGATCATGTCTCGACCGACCATAGCGAAGCCACGGCCGAGATCACCAGGCTCAAGGGCCAGCTGAACGATGCCGTGACCGAACGCCAGATTGCGGAGGAAAGGCTCGCCGTTCTCAGGGACGAGAGCGAAGCCGACAAGAAGAACCTGTCGGTGGTCAACACTAACCTCTCACAGCTTTCGCTGCAGCAGGCGTCCGAGCAGATCCAGCTCGATATCCAGAAGCAGGAATGCGAGGATTTGCGCGCCGAAGTCGAAGCGCTCAACGCCCGCATCCGGGAATTGCTGCCTTACGAGCGCCTTCACAGGGTAACGGACGCAAGGTCGCGCAAGGACGCCGCGCCCCAGGCCAACGGGATTATCGCGGAAACGGTGCGCCCCGCCGCACGGCGTGTCCCCCGGCGCAACATGCGGGCGAACGGAGGCTGAGGGATCGGTTCGGGGACCGCTCAGTCCGCCAGCTTTTCGCTCATGATATGTTCCGAGCCAGGGATGAGCTTGCCCGCCTGATCGAAGCGAAGCACCACTACCCAGTCGAAGACATCGCCGGGCCACTTGCCGCCGGGCAGCAGCGCGTCGGGATCGGCGCCGAAGGCCTTGATCAGCTTGGCCAGCTCGCCATGGTGCCAGGCGATCAGGATGGACTTGCCATGGCTTTCACTCGACAAAGCCTTGACCAGCGCCTTGACGTCCTTGTCAGCGAAGCGCTGGTCGATGGGCAGGTTCAGCGCCTCGCCCAGCGGCGTCAGCGTCAGCCGCTCACGCGCGCTGTTGTGGGAATCGGCGCTGGCCACCAGCACGTCCGGGCGAAAGTTCGTGCCGTCATCGAGCCTGAGCGGCTGGAAGTAATGCACATAGGCCTTCGCGCGGGCCTCGCCGGCCGGAGAAAGTCCGGTGCCGCTGTCTGGCTTTTCGCCGTGCCGGACGATCAGCACCGTGGCGTCGGCAAGCCCTGCGGTCGCTCCGCCGGCATGGGCCGGAAGCGCCAGCATCGCCACCCACAACATTGCGAGAATAAGCCGCGTCATTCCGGTACCTCCGACCGCAAGCCTTCCGCCAAGTCAGGCTCATCAATTCGACGGAAAAAGGGCCGCCGAGCCGCTAGAGCAATTCCAGGAAAAGTGTGAGCGGTTTTCCGTTCGGAATTGCGTAAAAACAAAGAGATAGTGCATTTCACCGTTTCCGCGAAACGGTGAAATGCACTAAGGCAGTTTCCTACTGCCCCGCCATGCTGTCGGCGAGGTCCTGCGCCTGCTTGAGCAGCGCCGGGAAGGACGGATCGTCGGGCAGGTGTTGGGCCATGCAGGCGCGGTAGTCGGCGTCGCCCTTTTCCCAGGCGGCGTTGGCGGGATCGGAAGCCTGCGGGTTGTCCTGATCCGAGCCCTGATCGGCCTGCTGGGCTTTCTGGGCGGCGGCGTCGGCGGCTGCCCAGATCGAATCGCAGGCCGCGATCTTCGGCACGGCGGGCGAGGCAGGCGCCTCGGCGATCAGCACCCGGTCGCCTTTCACGATCGCCACCACCACATGCTGGTCGTAGATCGGCCCGACATCCTGTGTCCAGCCGCCGAGCCGCGCGATGGCCATGTCGGCGCCGTCAGGCTTCTTCAGCGAAAAGTCGAGTGTGCCGGAGAATGCGGCGTCGCTGCCTATAGCCTGGGTGTAGAAACCATCGAGCTTCAACGCTGCGCCGATGTCGGTGGGCAGCTTGAAATCCGCTTCCGTCTCGGCTGATTTGGACTTGAGCCAGCGCTCGGTCAGCCCGCGCGTCGAGGCGACGATGCTCGGGCCGTCATCGCTCTGGGCATACCGCAAGCCGTCGAGCATGCCGTAGCCGATATCGGAAGCATTGAGGCTTTCGATATTGTTGGTGCCGGTCGCTGGAAAACCCTTGACCGAAAGCGGACCGAGAAGGGCGGTGAGACGCTGCTGGAGATCGGCGAGCGCCTTCTCGTTCTGCGCATCGATGGTTTCGATGGCGGTGTTGGCGCTTTCCTGCGCCGTGATATCGGCGATCGCCTTGTCGCGCGCGGCGATATAATCGTCTTCCGGCGAGGCGGCGAGTGCCGTGCTGCCCGCCAGCGTGAGGAGAAGTGTCAAGACCAACCGCATGCTGCAACCCCCAAGGTTAGCGATCAAATGCCCATGCGAGCCATCGCCCGACTTGGCGGCTTTTGCGTGGCGGAAATCAGGGTGGGAGCAAATCTTTATTCCGCTTCCCCACCTCGGCCTTGCGCAGCAGGAACCGCTGGATCTTGCCGCTCGGCGTCTTCGGCAATTCGCTGACGAACTCCACCTCGCGCGGGTAGGAGTGCGCCGACAGCCGCTTCTTCACGTGCTGGGCGAGCTCCTCGGCCAGTGCTTCGCTGCCCTGGAAGGCGGGCGCCAGCACCACCAACGCCTTGACGATCTCGGTGCGCTGCGGGTCGGGCACGCCGACCACCGCCGCCTCGTTGACGGCCGGATGCTCGATCAGCGCGCTTTCGACATCGAACGGCCCGATGCGGTAGCCGGACGAGGTGATCACGTCGTCGGCGCGGCCGATGAAGGAGACGGAGCCGTCCGGCTCGTATTCCACGGTGTCGCCGGTGCGGTAATAGCCGCCGGCAATCGCGGGCGTCTCCGCCTCGTGGTAGCCGCCGAACCAGCGCAGCGGTGAGTTCGCGATATCGACCGCGAGCACGCCGGGCTGGTTGGGGCCGAGCTCTTTGCCTTCGTCATCCAGCACCACCATGCGGTAGCCCGGCATGGCGAAGCCGGCGGATCCCGCTCGGACAAGATGCGCCAGCCCGTGATGGTTGTTGACCATCATGCCGTTCTCGGTCTGGCCATAATGGTCGTGGATCGGCGCGGCGAGGTTGGTGTCGAACCAGCGGATCACTTCCGGGTTGAGCGGCTCGCCGGCGCTGCTCACCACGCGCAGTCTTCCTTTGACGCGCGCGGCCGCCTCCGGCCCTTCCGCCATCAGCAGGCGATAGGCCGTCGGCGAGCCGGCAAGGCTGGTGACGCCCAGGCGCTCGATGATGTCGTAGGTCGATTTGGCGTTGAAGGCGCCTTCGTAGAAGGTGGTGGCGATGCCGAGCTGCAAGGGTCCGGTGATGGCGTAGTAGAGTCCATAGGCCCAGCCGGGATCGGCGATGTTCCAGAAGATGTCGTCAGGCGTGAGCCCGATCGCGTCGCGCATATAGGCGCCGAAAGCAAGCAGCGCGCTGAGCGGCACCGGCACGCCTTTCGGATGTCCTGTCGTGCCCGAGGTCGACATCATCATGAACAGGTCCGAGCCCTTGCGCATCACCGGTTCGCAATTAGGGGAGGCGGCGGCAAGGGCGGCGCGGAAATCGATATCGCCGGCGGGCAGCATATCGCCGGGTCCAAGAAGGGTGGCGATGCGCGGATGATTTTCCACCTCGTCGAGCTTGCCTCGGTTCGCGGGGTTGGTCACCACCAGCTTCGCCTTGCTGTAGCTGAGGCGATGCTCGACCGCTTTCGGCCCGAAAGCGGTGAACAGAGGCTGGTAGACCGCGCCGACGCGCCATGTGCCGAGGATCAGCGCCACCAGCTCGGGAATGCGCGGCAGCATGCCGGCCACGACATCGCCGGGGCCGACGCCGACACTTTTGAGCAGGGTGCCGACGCGGCCCGCCATGTCGGCCAGATCGTCGAAGGAATATTCGCGCAGTTCCCCGCCGGCCGAGATCGCGCGCAGCGCCAGCCGGTTTTCGCCGGTATAGCGGCCGCAACACTCGACATAGGCGTTGATGCCGGTGGCGGGATCGCCGTGAAGGCGCGCGATCTCGTCCTCGATGCGAAATTGCGCAACGGCGTCTTCGTAGCGCGGCAGCGCTTGCATCTTGGTCATGGCAATCCTCCCTCGGCGGCGGATCATCTCCCCATGATCGCCGCCCGATGAGATTGCCCGAAAACGCCGCACCGGTCGATTGCGGCGAAAGTCGGAGGCGGGTTGGCCTTATCGATGCCTGGCTGTACGATTGTCAATGAATGCAGGCAGGGGAGGCGCGCATGCGGCTTGTTTGGAGTGTCTGCCATCAGGGGATTTGGGCCCTTGCCGCCGTGATGGCGCTTTGGCCGCGTGCAGCGTCGGCCGATCCCATCACGCCCGAGCGCGTCGCGGCGGCCTTGCCCAAGCTCGAAGCCCTGGCAGACGGCGTCATCGCCAAGGGTGGCGTGCCCGGCCTCGCCATTGCCGTCGTGCATGACGACAAGGTGGTCTTCCTCAAGGGTTTTGGGCATCGCGAGGCCGGCAAGCCGGAAACCGTCGATGCCGACACCGTGTTCCAGATCGCCTCACTCTCCAAGCCGGTCTCCGCCACTATCGTCGCGGCGCTGGTCGGCGACGGCATCGTGTCGTGGGATTCCAGGATCGCCGACCTCGATCCGGCCTTCCGGCTGGCCGATCCCTATCCCACCAGCCAACTCACGGTGCGCGACCTCTTCGCGCATCGCAGCGGGCTGCCGGGCACCGCCGGCGACGATCTCGAAAACATCGGCTACGATCGCGCCACGATCCTGCATCGGCTGCGCTTCGTGCCGCCGTCGTCGAGCTTTCGCTCCGGCTATTCCTACTCCAATTTCGGGCTGACCGAGGGTGCCGTCGCGGCCGCCAAACCGACAGGCAAGTCCTGGGAAGATGTCGCCGAGGAAAAGCTCTACCGCCCGCTCGGCATGGTTTCGACCAGCTCGCGTCATGCGGATTTCGTCAAGCACGCCAATCGCGCCGCGCTCCACGTCATGGTCGATGGCGCCTGGGCCCCGAAGGTCAAGCGCGAGCCGGATGCGCAGGCGCCTGCCGGCGGGGTCAGTTCCACCGCGCGCGATCTCGCGCAATGGATGCGCCTTGTGATCGGCGACGGCGTCTATGACGGCAAGCCGCTGATCTCAGCCGACGCCATGGACCAGATGCATGTGCCGCTGATGACGCGGGGCAAGAACCCCGTCTCCGGCGGCGAGTCGTTCTACGGCCTCGGCTGGAACGTCGAATTCGGGCGGCACGGGCTGAGCTGGGGGCACTCCGGCGCCTTCAGCACCGGCGCGCGTACCGTGGCGACGGTCTTCCCCAAGGAGAAGCTCGGCATCGTCGTCCTCGCCAATGCCTTTCCGTCCGGCGTGCCGGAAGGGCTGTCCGACAGCTTTGCCGACCTCGTCTTCGACGGCAAGGTGGAGAAGGACTGGGTCGGCGCATGGGACAGCATCTATTCCGGCATGTTCGGCCCCGGGATCGCGGCGGCCAAGGCGACCTATGCCACGCCGCCGTCTCCGCCAAGGCCGGCCGCCTCCGCCGGCGCCTATGCCGGCCGCTATGCCAACGACTTCATTGGCGAAGCCGTGGTATCGGGCGCCGGAGACGGCCTCATGCTCAAGGTCGGGCCGGCCGGGGCGCGGTCCTATCCGCTGAGGCATTTCGATGGCGACCAGTTCCTGACCTATCCCGACGCCGAGATGCCTGACAGGCCGGCGGCTGTGAGCTTCGTCGTCGGCCCCAACGGCAAGGCGTCGGCGATGATCATCGAATTCCTCGATGACAATCATCTGGGTACGCTGCAGCGTATCCCCGATTGAAAACGGCCGGGCCGTCAGGACACTCGCTTATACTGCAGCAGCGCGAAACAGTCGCCGCTGCCTGACCTGGACTGCGTGAGTACCGGCTTCGACCGGTCGAGCCATACCTGGTGCGATTTGGCGTCGGCCTCGATCTCATCCACCGGCACAGCTTTGACGAAGCCGCGCCCTTGGCCGAAAAGCCAGCAGGCTCGGGCCAGCTGCCTTCTGGCACGCTGGCGCAGCAAGTCGGCATCGTAGAAGATGTCGAGCACTTCCTGCTTGATCCTGCGCCCCTTTTCGGGGTCGGCTACCACTGTCTCCGCTGGCCCGCCGCCAATCGTCTGCTGCAGGTCCTTGTAGTCGAACGCAAGCTGGGTGGTAGCGTATTTGATCTCGCTCTCGTCGCGCACGATGTCGAACCACAGCCTGGGATCAAGCTCGTTGAGGACGAAGGAGGATTCGAAATCGCGCGACAGGTTTAGTGCTTCGAAGTCCCCAAGATCGATGTCGCGCTCGACCAGAAGGATCTTGGCGGCCTGCTTGCCGAGCTCTGTCCCCTGGAGGGTGACGGCGGTGTTCTTGCCGCCGAGATCGGGGCTGAGATAGGGCCCGCCCTCGTCGAGCAGCTCGTCGAATTCATCGAGCGACTGCATGACCGGCGCGCCGCGGGCCACGCGTGCGGCGAGCTTGGCGAGCACCTGCTGCAGCTCGGTCTCGCGTTTGCGCTGGTCCTGGTAGTTCTGCTGGAAGAAGAAGATGAACAGCGAGACGCCGATGCCGATCAGGATCACCCCCAGCTGCGAGAAGATGTTGCGATAATATTCCAGCAGTTTTTCGCGGTGGCGCACGTCGTCGCGCACGCTGTGCGCCACGCGCAGATTGACGATCAGCGAAATGATCAGCAAGCCGGCCCCGATAAGGATGAGGCCGCCAATGAGGAGGTAGCCATGGCCTGCGCTGAAATCCATTTGTGTCGCCCCGAAGCCCCGGACAGCGCAGACTAGTGCATTTCACCGTTTCACGGAAACGGCGAAACGCCCTATCTCTTTGTTTTTGCGCAACTCCGGACGGAAAACCGCTCACACTTTTCCTGGAATTGCTCTAATGGTACTTCGCTCAAATACCTATGGTGCACGTCGGACACCGCGACCTCGCTCGCCATTGACCCCGCCGTCGATCGGGCCGATATCCCGCGCGAATTGCCACCCGAGATCCCGATGACCTCAGACCTCAGAGAACCGGCCGCCGCGCGCGATCCTGATTCTGCCCGAAAGAATGGCGACGCCTGGCAGGACGACGTCCGCGCCGGCGTGCGCCATGTCCGCGACCTCGCCTCCCTGCCGCTGTCGCCCGCCGAGCGCGAAGCCGCGCAGGAAGCAGCGGCCGCCCACAAGGTGCGCGTGCCCAAACCTTATCTCGACCTGATCGACTGGAACGACCCCGACGATCCGATCCGCGCCCAGGTGATCCCGTCGCCGGACGAGCTCATCATCGCCGAAGGCGAGCTCGACGATCCGATCGGCGACCACGCCTTCAGCCCGGCGCCCAGGCTGACACACCGCCATGCCGACAGGGTGCTTTTGTTCCCGACCTATCAGTGCGCCGTCTATTGCCGTTTCTGCTTCAGGAAAGAGTCGCTGACGTCGATCGGCCGCGGCTACACGCGCGAAGCGCTGGAACCGGCGCTGGCCTATATCGTCGGGCACCCGGAAATCCGCGAGGTGATCCTGACCGGAGGCGATCCGCTGTCGCTGCCCGACAAGGCGTTGGCCGAAATCCGCGCCCACCTGGAGGCGATCCCGCATCTGCGCCTCCTGCGCATCCACACCCGCGTGCCGGTGGCGCTGCCGTCGCGCATAACGGCCGGCATGGTCGACGCGCTGCAGGGCCGGCTGATGGTGAGCGTGGTCACTCACTTCAACCACCCGCGCGAGCTCACCGCTGAAGCCGAGGCGGCTTGCCGCGCCATGCGGCAGGTGGGCTTCGTGCTGCTCAACCAGAGCGTTCTCCTGAAAGGCGTCAACGACAAGGTCGAGGTGCTGGAGGAGCTCTGCCGCGAGCTGATGTATCGGCTGGGCGTAAAGCCCTATTATCTGCATCACGGCGACCTCGCGCGCGGCATGGCGCACCGCCGCACCACGATTGCCGAAGGCCAGGCGCTGGTGGCCGAGCTGCGCCGGCGGCTCTCCGGCATCTGCAACCCGACCTATGTCATCGACCTGCCCGACGGTGGCGGCAAGGTGCCGCTGGCGGCGAGCCATATCGAGAGCCGCGACGGTGGAACGTGGCGCATTCGCGGCCAGGACGGCGAGGCGCGGGAGTATCGCGAGGTGGTGGCGGGCCTGTCGGAACCGCATCTGTGAGCTAAAGCATGTCTCCCGAAAGCGGGAATCGGTTTCGGGATAAAGACATGCGTAAAATCAAAAACCTGAAGCGCATGGAGCGAATCTGAAAGATCGCGGCGCGCTGTAGGGATCCGCCTGGCCCTTCGTTTGCATGATGCAGCGGCCCGCAAAAAGCCCGATACTGCAGATGATCCGGGTGGATCATCATTGATCCTCCTGGATCATTAAAAAGTCTGCAACTGAGTAAGTCCCAAGCTAGGTCCCTACTAGCGATCCTTGAGCCTCGCCTGCCTCTCCCCGGGGCATGCGGGGCTCTCCCGCTGTTGCCGGCGGGTCTCAACATTGCCCCCTTCTCGTGGGAACTGGAGCCTGCGCCCCGCATTCTATGAGCGGGGGCTGAAGGAGCGTTGCGTGAAGGCTTTGTTGGGAATTGCCGGCGGCTTCGTGCTGACCTTGGCCGTGTTCGCCAGCGGGCTTGCCTTCGCGACCTGGTTGCTCGCCGCCAAGCCGGTGCGCCAGGCAACGCCCGCGATCGGCGTTTCCGAGCTCTGGACGAAGGACGCCCAGCCGGTCGATCCGCAGAAGCAGAACCTTGAACGCATTCCCGCCCAGCAGGCGGCGGCCGCACCGGCCAAGGCCGGCGAACCAGCCAAAGCGGATGGCGGAACGCAGCCGACCGCGCTTGCGGCGCCAGCGCCGCCGGCAGCGCCGCGACTGCAGCCATTGCCCGGCGTCCCTGGCCCGGGCCAGCCCGCGCCGCCTGACGCCGGCGCAGCCCAGCAGCCGGCAGCGGCCGATCAGCAGGCGCGGCAACAGCAACTGCCCGTCGCCCACCTGCAATGGTGCGCCGCCCGCTATCGCAGCTACCGCCCGGCAGAAAACAGCTACCGTTCCTACAGCGGCGAGTTGCGCCCCTGCATCTCGCCCTATTACGATCCCGGCAGCGACCGCACCGCCTCGACCGGCGGTGGCCAGAATGACCAGGCAGCAGCGAACGATCCCCAGGGCGGCCCAAGTGACAACCGGATGAGTGACGGCCAGATGAGCGACGATCAGGCCGAGATGGAAGGCTACGCGCCGTCCGGCGACGGCTACGCCACCACCTATGGCGGCCCGCCGGAAGAGATTTCGCCCGAGGCTGAGGCCGCCCAGGCCGCAGGTCGCCCGGTCTCGGGCGATCATGTTGACTATTGCTTTAACCGCTACCGCTCCTACGATCCGCGCGACAACACCTACCAGCCCTTCGACGGCGGCCCGCGCCGGCAATGCGAGTGAAGGGCGAAGTTTCGATCGCGATGCACCTGTCGCTAGAGCAATTCCAGGAAAAGTGTGAGCGGTTTTCCGTCCGGAATTGCGCAAAAACAAAGGGATAGAGCGGTTCGCCGTTTCCGTGAAACGGCGAACCGCTCTAAAAGCATGTCTCCCGAAAGTGGGAACCGGTTTCGGGATCTGAAAGATCGCGACGCGCTTTAGGCAGGCGCGGCGCCGCCGGGTGGCACCGGTTTGCGCCTGACAGTAAGCCGCCCCAGCCGCATCGACGGTAGCTCCACGTTGCGATGGAAGATCTCCGCCACCGGCAGCATCAGCGCAAGCGACAGAACGAGGATGACCGGCAGCGGGGCGCGGTCGCGCAGCAGGTACATAAGCGCCAGCATGACCGGCAGATGCGTGAGATAGAGCGAATACGAGACTTTGCCGGCCCAGCGCAGGCTCGGCCGATCGAGCACCGCCGTCTGCAACGGAAACGCGATGCAGCAGATGATGATGTAGCCGGCCACCAGCGCATAGGTAAGATCGCCGATCAGGTAGCTTTTCTCCACCAGCGCCTTCGGCGCCAGGATGAAGCCGGCGATGATCGCCAGGTGCAGCGAGCGCGGCATCTTCTTCACCAGCGCGATCACGTGGTCGAGGTTCTTGGCGAGAAGCACGCCGAAGGCGAAGAAGTAGAGGTAATAGGCGGTGAGCAGCAGGCTGCCGAGCGCCGATGAGGAAACCTTGTCGCCGAACGGCTCCCCGATCAGCGCCGGCGTCTTGGTGGCCATCACCGCTATGAGGAAGGTGACGGCGACGCCTTTCCAGGAAAGCCGCATGACGGCGAGCGCAAGGAGCGGGAAGACGAGCGCGATGCGCATTTCCTGGATCAGCGTCCACATTGGCGGATCGAGCGAGATGCTCGCATAGCCGATGCCGGTCATCAGGAAGTGCGCGAGGATCAGGGGAAGATCGATGGGGCTCGCCCAGTCGGCTTCGGCCGCGGCCCATTGCGGCTTGGGAAAGGCGAGCATCGAAGCCAACCCCAGGGCCAGCACTATGGCAACGGCGAACGGCAGGTAGATACGGCAGAACCGCCGGAATACGAAGCGGCCGTAGGAAATCCGCTGCCCTTTCAGGAAGGGAAGCGCCAGCACGAAGCCCGAGAGGACGAAGAAGACGATGACGGCGACGCGGCCGTTCACAAGATGGCTGAGAGGCGTGTAGTCGAGCTTCCAGTCGTGCCAGTCATGCCCCGGCGTGAAATTGTACGCATGGTTCAAAACAACGACGAAAGCCGCGACGCCGCGCACGACATCGAGCTTGTTGAAGCGCATCTGCTCCATTGTCACCCCGTAAGGTCAAACGTGGTTTTACGAAGTCTCGATGCTGAAATTCATTTGGCGCGCCGGGTGGCGTCGAGCCGGGGCCATAACTATTCACCCGCGCATGGCCCGGCTTCTTTGCCGGCCATGCAACGCCACCCAAGCAATTGAGGCATTACTAATTAAGCTTAAGCTGCACTGCAGCAAAACATCAAGCGTTTATTGTGCGTCGCGGAAGAAAAGTCATGAAAAAAGCCTGACGCCTGGCGACGCGCGCCGGCGCATCGCAGGGCTGCAGGGAGACAAAGCGCCACCTCAGCCCACGACCTTCCCCGGATTCATTACGTTACCCGGATCGATCAACCCTTTGATCGCCTTCGCCAAATCCCGCTTCACCGGGTCGGCGTGGCGCTCATAGGCCTCGCGTTTCTCCAGCCCGACGCCATGCTCGGCCGAGAACGAGCCGCCGGCTTGGCGCAGACCCTCATAGAGCACGTCTTCGATCGCTTCGTGCCGCTCATGCGGGACCGGCCCTTCGCAATTGATGGAGATGTGCAGATTGCCGTCGGCGAGATGGCCGTAGACATAGGGCGCGTATGAGGCGTCGATCTTCTTCAATCCGGCCTCGATACGCGCCGCATAGGCGTCCAGCTCGCCGCCCGGCACGGACACGTCGAAGGAGGGCGCCATGGGATGCGCGCGCTCGATTTGCTCGGTCTCCTCGCGCAGCCGCCACATAGCGGCCGCTTGCGCTTCCGAGCTTGCGACCAGCCCGTCGACGATGCCGGCCTCTTCCCAGATCGCCGCCAGCCCGTCCTCCAGCACGCCTCTCGCCGCCTCCATCGAGTCGGCGCCGAGCCCCAGCACCAGCAGGCAGGGCGCGTCGAGCGGCAGGCTGCCCGGCGCATAGTTCAGCGCCCGCTGCATGAGCGAGGCAAAATTGCGCCACAGGATCTCCGCGGCGGTGAGCCGCGCGCTGGTCGAGGTCAGGAAATGCCGCACGATGCGCTGGGCGCTCGCCGCATCCGGCACGCCGACAAGCGCTGTGGCGCTCGCCCCTGCCACCGGATCGAGCCGCACCGCCACGCGGGTGACGATGCCCAGCGTGCCTTCCGCGCCGATGAAGAGATGCTTCAGATCATAGCCGGCGCTGGTCTTCAGCACCCGGGTGAGATCGGAAAACACCCGCCCGTCCGGCAGCACGGCTTCCAGCCCAAGCACGCGATGGCGCATCGTGCCGTTGCGAAACGCCATGATGCCGCCGGCATTGGTGGAAACCATGCCGCCGATCGTGGCGCTGCCACGCGCGGCAAGGTCGATACCCGGATCGAGCCCATGCCCAGCCGCAGCCTCCTGCAGCGCCCCCAGCGTCACGCCCGCCTGCACGATCGCCACCCGCGCAAACGGATCGATCTCCTCGATTTGGTTGAGCCCGCCGAGATCGCAGATCACCTGACCGGAGGAAGTCGCCGCTCCACCCGCCAGCCCCGTGCGCCCACCCTGGGCGACAAGGCTGACGCCTTGCTCCGCGCAGAACTTCACCAGCGTTGCGACGCTCTCGACATCGCGCGGGCGGATCAGGGCGGAGGCGCCGAAATTGCGGGCGTCGAAGCCGGGATCGCGCGAGGCAAGCTCGGCGGCATCCCAGATGGTGGCTGTGGGGAGGGCAGTGCGGAGGGAGGGGAGGAATGCGGCGGACATAGGCGGCTCCGGGAAGCGGACGAGCTCTATCCTATAGATGCGCGAGCGCGCTAGGGCCACGCCGAATGCCGGGACATCAGCCTCCCAGTGCCGTTCCCATTGTCAAAGGGGTCTAACCCGTCCACACCGAGCACCCGACCTTCTGCCCCGTCGCCGCATCCCGCGTCGCTTTCGCGAACACCCGCCGCAGCCCAACCCTGTTGGCCTTCACTTCATCGCTCGCGAGATAGGTCGGGTCGCCGACCTCCCAATGGTAGCGTGTGTTTGCCGGTGCGCGTTTCCAGGTGAACTTTGACACGTAGGCGACCTGGCCCGGCGTGGTGTCGGCGAACCGGCAGTCGATGGTCGCCGGCATCATGCCCTTGGCGCTCATCGAGCTGACCACCTTGTCGGCGTCGGCGGTCGTGAGCCATTGGTTTATGCCGCTCGTCTGGTAGGGATCTATGCCGCTCGGCTGGTGCGTCATGCATCCCGCAAGCAGCATCAGGGTCGCCATTGCGGCACCTGTCTTGCCCGCTCGCTTGCTGTCTTTCCGATCGATGCCCATGCCCGTCTCCTTCTCGAAGAGAGTGGAAAGTCTCGGACAAGAGGATGGTCCGCGCGCATCGCTTCGTATATTAGGCGCTTCACATGCTTGGCCTGGCGAGGCCCTGGTTTTCGGCGGACCGCGGGCGGCGACAGGCGCTGTGACCGCACGGCCACAGAAGTTAGCCGCGTCAGCTGTTAACGGCTCCAATCCTCAAAATTAACCTTTTGTTAACCATTCGCCGGGCACCCTTTAACCATTGAGTAAGGATTCGCTTGGACGTGACCTTCGCCGCCCCTTTGCACAACAAATCGATCCGCTTTCGCGCCCGTTCCTTCGTCGCTTTCACGCTGACGCCGGAGGCGCCGATCGCCGACTGGCTGGAGGGGTTGGATCACTGGATCGCCAACTCGCCGGGCTATTTCAACGGGCGCCCGGTGGTGCTGGATCTGAACGTCCTGCAGCCGGGGCCGGAGGAGATCGGCGCGCTGGTCGGCGTGCTCGGCTCGCGCGGCATCCGCGTCTATGCCGTCGAGCTCGAAGGCGCCGAGCTCGGGCCTGAGCTGCCGCCATTGCTGGCCGGCGCCAAGGAGGCGACGGCCGAGGGACTGCTGGGCCGTGCCGCGCGCAAGGCGCGGGCCGAGGAGCTGGAAGCCGCCGCCGAGGAGCGGGCGCAGGCGACCCAAGCGGTCGCTCTGGCCGCGGAGGCGCCGCAGGCGGAAATTTCCCCCATAGAGATGTCCGCCGACGAGCCGGTGGACCCCGAGCTGGCAAGGCTCGAAGCGGTCCGGATCGAGCCGGCGCAGAGCGATGCGGCCCAATCCAGGTCGACGAATGCAGGGCAGGGCGCAGCGGAGATGCCTGCCGCCGGCACCCTGATGATCAAGGCGCCGATCCGCTCGGGGCAGTCGGTGTTCCATCCGCATGGCGACGTCATCGTGCTGGGCTCGGTCGCGTCCGGTTCCGAAATCGTCGCCGGCGGCTCGATCCATGTCTATGGCACGCTGCGCGGCCGCGCGATCGCGGGCTCGGAAGGCAATATTTCGGCGCGCATCTTCTGCCGCAAGAACGAGGCCGAGCTGCTCGCCGTCGACGGCTGGTACACCACGGCCGAGGAGATGGAAGGCACCTCGCGCGGCAAGGCCGTGCAGGCCTTCCTCGACAATGATGCGCTGTGCGTGGTGCCGCTGGGCTGACGCGCAAGCTTCGGACCGGTTTCGCGTGCAACTGTAGCTGAGAGTCGGCCGTGTCCCAAGCGGCCGGACCAAACATAAGAATCGCCAACGGAGGCTGGATGAATATGGGCAAGGTAGTGGTGGTCACTTCGGGCAAGGGGGGCGTCGGCAAGACGACCTCGACGGCCGCGCTCGGCGCTGCCGTGGCCAAGACCGGCAAGAAGGTGGCGCTGGTCGATTTCGACGTCGGCCTGAGGAACCTCGACCTCATCATGGGCGCCGAGCGCCGCGTGGTGTTCGACCTCGTCAACGTCATTCAGGGCACCGCGAAGCTGTCGCAGGCGCTGATCCGCGACAAGCGGCTGGAGACGCTCTATCTGCTGCCCGCCTCCCAGACGCGCGACAAGGACGCGCTGACCGAAGAGGGCGTGGCCGAAGTCATCGCAAGGCTGCGCTCGGTATTCGACTACGTCTTCTGCGACAGCCCGGCCGGCATCGAGCGCGGCGCCCAGCTCGCTATGCGCTTCGCCGACGAGGCAGTCATCGTCACCAACCCGGAAGTCTCGTCGGTGCGCGACTCCGACCGCATCATCGGCCTGCTCGACGCCCGCACCATGAAGGCCGAGCAGGGCGAGCTGATCCAGAAGCATGTGCTGGTGACCCGGTACGACGCCGCCCGCGCTTCGCGCGGCGAGATGCTGTCGATCGACGACGTGCTGGAGATTCTTTCCACGCCGCTGCTCGGCATCATCCCGGAAAGCCAGGATGTGCTGCGGGCCTCGAACCTGGGCTCCCCGGTCACGCTGTCGGAGCCGATCAATTCCGCCGCCAAGGCCTATCTCGAAGCGGCAAGACGCCTGGAAGGCGAGGACCTGCCGGTGGTCGTCCCCTTCGAACGCAAGGGCTTCCTCGACCGGCTTCTCGGAAGGAGGGCCGCATGAGCATCCTCGACCTCTTCAAGCGGCGCACCAGCGCGCCGGTGGCGCGCGAGCGGCTGCAGCTGCTGCTCGCCTATGAGCGCCAAAGCCGCGGCCAGCCGGACCTCGTCTCCATCCTGCGCGAGGAGATCATGGCGGTCATTGCCAAGCATGTGCAGATCGACCAGGACTACCTGCAGGTCTCGATGGATCGCGGCGCGACCATGTCGACGCTGGAGATCGACATCCAGATCCCCAACAAGAGCGCCGCGCCGCTGGCGATGGCGGGGTGAATAGCGCCAGCTAATCTCCCCCCTTGAGGGGGAGATGGCCGCAAAGCGGTCAGAGGGGGTCGTCTCACGTAGATCGCCGACCTCTTCTCCGGGCGCGCAGGGCGTCGGCGCTCCACGCGCGGCGCCCCTCTCTGTCGCCTTCGGCGACATCTCCCCCTCAAGGGGGAGATTCCGGCGCTCACTCCGGCCGGTACAGCTCATCCATGCTGCGCGTCGCGAGCGCCGCGAACGGCGCCTGCTTCTTCACCCGTCCATGCTCCAGGATCACCAGGTCGTCGCAGAACGAGATCGTCGAGTGGTGGTGGCTGATGACGATCGTCGTGCGGCGGCCGGCGCGCGACTTTAGTGTTTCCACGATCGCCGCTTCCGAGAGCCCGTCCACCGCGTTGGTGGCCTCGTCGAGGATCAGGATGTCAGGATCGCGCACCAGCGCGCGGGCGAGCGCGATGCGCTGCCTTTGCCCGGCCGACAGGTTGACGCCACGATAGCCGACGACCGTCTGGTAGCCTTGCGGCAGGCTTTCGATGAATTCATGCGCCTCGGCAAGCTCGGCGGCGCGCCGCGCCTGGTCCATGCTCGCCGCGTCCTTGCCGTAGGTGATGTTGTCGAGGATGGTGCCGTCCACCAGCTCCAGCTCCTGGCTGGCCAAGGCGATGTGCGCCCGCCATGCGACCGGGTCGATCTCGCCGAGTGCCGTGCCGTCGACGAGAATCCGGCCCTCGTCCGGGTCGACGAAGCGGCAGAGCAGGTTGACGATGGTGGTCTTACCGGCGCCGGAGCGGCCGATCAGCGCCGTCGAGCGGCCGCTTCGGATGTCGAAGCTCGCGGCATGCAGCACCGCCGAGCGCTGCTCCTCATTGGCATAGCTGAAGCTCACGCCCTCGAAGGCGATTTTTCCGCGCAAGGCGGCGAAAGCTCGGCTGCCTTGCGGGGGAGCCGGCTTGCCCGTTGGGTCGAGCAGCCACGTCACCTCTTCCAGCGAGCCGGAAAGCCCCTGCAACTGGCTCCAGGTCATCTGCAGCGCCCGCACATGCGGCTGTAGTCGGTAGAGCAGGACGAGGAAGGCGGCGACCAGTGGGAAGCTCAGGCCCGCGAGCCAGGCGCCGACCACGACCGCCAGGAACAGCATGGCGTGCAGCACTTCGGTGAGCGGACCCAGCGCGCCCTGGCGGTTGGCAAGCTGGAAGGCGGCCCGGCGCACGCTGTCCGACGCCGTCTCGAATGCCGCCTTCTCGCGCGCTTCCTGGCCGAAGATGCGGATCAGGCGGCCGGCATGCACCAGGTGCAGCATCCGCGAGGCCAAAGCGCTGTTGCGCGCCGAGACACTGCGGCTGGGGGCCTTCAGGTGCGCCGACAGCGTCATATGTGCCGCTTGCACCAGCGCCAGTCCGATCATCACCAAAAGCGTCATCTGCCAGGAGAGCAGCAAAAGGAAGGCCAGCAGGATGAGTGCGGCCGAGGCGCTGACGATCGAGCCCAGCATCGCCTGGATGGCGTCGGAGGCGCGCCAGGATTCGTTGGAAATGATGTTGAGCAGGCGTCCCGGGCTCTCCTTCAGGAAGAATGGATAGCCGACCTCGAGCAGCCGCCCGGCGAGCGCCCCACGGATCGCCTGGCTGGCCTTGCCGTAGATATGGGCGGTGAGCACCGAATTGGCGAAGGCAAGCAGGTTCTTGAGCAGGATCGAGCCGAGGATCGCGGCCGCGATCGCGATCAGCCGCTCGCGCTCGCCAAGCCCGGCGCCGACCCTCTGCAGCAGAGCTGAGAAGCCCGCCATGCCGGCGGTGTCCCCATGCCCCATGATGATGCCGAGCAAAGGGATGATCAGCCCGATGCCGAAACCTTCGAGCGCCGCGCTTGCGAGCCCGAGCGCGACGACGATCGGCAGCAGGCTGAGCTGCCGGCGGCCGAGCGCCTGGCGCAGCATCGACAGTGTCGCTCGCTCGCTCATCGCGCGCCGGCCTCTGCCTTGGCCTCGGGCGTTTCCTGGGCACGCCGCGCGCGTCGCGGCGGCCGCCTGGCCAGCACCAGAAACGCGAATTTCGCCGCGCCCGCAAGGTTCATCAGAACGATTGGCCAATGCGATAGCCTGAGATCGCTATCGAATCTGGGGCCGCCGGCAAGCTCGCGCAGAGCGGCGCGCGCGGCCCAGTAGAAATGGCGAAGCAGCCAGGGCGCACGGCGAAAATGCTTGAGGCAAAGCGCGCCGTTGCCGAAATGATAGTCGCGGTGCAGCCGGTCGATCGCCGCGCGGTCGCGCCGGCCATGATGGTGGAAGATCGTCATGTCGGGCACGTATTCCACTGCCATACCGGCAAGCATCGCTCGCACCAGATAGTCCGTGTCCTCGGCCGAGCGCAGCGCCCCGCCGGCGCCAAAGCGCTCGTCGAAGGGACCGATGCGGGCGGCGACCTCGCGGTGCATGGTCATGTTGCAGCCTAGCACGAAGCCGCCGGGATGGACGGCCTGCGTCAGCCCTTCGCGTCTGTCGCAGCGCTTGATGGTGAAGGGCAGGTCGCGTGCGTCGCCGATCTCGACGCGGCCGCCGCGGATCAGCCATTTCTCGCCGCTCGCATAATGCCGTTCCAGGTCGACGAGGTAGTTGCCGTCGAGCCGGCAATCGTCGTCGACGAACACCAGCACCCGCCCGCGTGCCCGCGCCAGCCCCGCATTGCGGGCCGCCGCCAGCCCGGGCCGCGTCTCCGAGACTGCCGTCAGCGCGATGTCCGAGGTCCTGGCGGCCGCCGAAAGGTACTTGGCCGTGCCATCGCGCGACCCATTGTCGACCACCACCAGCTCGGCCGCGAAGGCCGGATGCGCCCGGCAGGCGGCGCGGATCGAGTCGATGCAGGCTTCGAGCACCGCGAGGCGGTCGCGCGTGCATACAATGAAGGAGACCTCCGGCCGCTGCCCGAGCCAGCGAGGGACGGGCAAGACAGGGCGAAGATGCCGAAGCAGCGGATGACGCGGATCGCTCACGGCGAGGCCTCGGCGCCAAGGCGCTGCAGGACGTCCGCTCTCATGCTGCCTCCATCCTGTAGGGCGCGAGCACCGCCGCCGCCGGCGCGGATTTGAAGCGGTAGGCCACCCAATCGGCGCGCTTGCCCGCCCACATCGAGGCGTGGCTAAGCCAGGGCGCCCGGGCGCCGGGGCTGAGCGCGTATTTCTCGCGGCGGCGGATCGCGTTCCATTTCCCCGTTAACGTCAGCAATTCATGCGACAGCGCCGGCTGCTCCTCGTCGTTGACGAGCCGGTAGAGGAAATAGAACAGATTGAGCGCGCCGGCCTCGAAGCTCGGTCGGGTCGTATCGGGCAATGTCGCAATCCGCGCCTCGAGCTTGCGGATGAAAGTGGCTGCCCGCTGCACGGTCTCCAGGCAGGCGCGGTCGCCGACGGCGCGCAGGTCCTCGCAGTCCTGCGCCAGCCCCGAGCACACGAGGTTCTCGCCGACAATTCTGAGATGCGTGCGTCGCATCTCCTTGCTGTGCAGGCTGGTCACGCTGCCGGGATGGACGCGGTAGACCAGCAGGCTTTCCGGGATCAGCGCCGCCGGATAGCGCTCGGCCAGCCGCCGGAAGAGATCGAAATCCTCGGCATGCTGGTAGAAGCCGTCGTAATGGAGATCGGCCTGGCCGATGACCTTGCGATTATAGACCACTGTCGGATGCATGAAGATGGTGAAGAATTTCGACAGCACGGGCAAGCCGAAACGAAACACCGGATCGAGCCGGCCCCGGGCGATGCGGCCGTGCAGCAGCGTATCCACGAGCGCGCCGCAGAAGCCGAGCTCCGGCCGCGCCGCAAACAGCGCCGCCTGGCGTGACAGCCGCCAGGGATAGGCGAAGTCGTCTGCGTCCATGCGCGCGACGAGCTCGCCTCGGGCGATCGCCAGTCCCTCATTGAGGCTGGCGACAAGGCCGCGGTTTTCGCGTGAGATGATGGAAACGCGACTGTCGTCCCGGCGGCAGCGTTCGAGGATTTCCAGCGACCTGTCGGTCGATCCGTCGTCGATGGCGATGACCTCGAGCCTGTCGTAGTCCTGCCGCAGGATCGATTGCATCGCGGCAGCCACATAGGGCCCTGCGTTGTGGACCGGCAAAAGCACGGAGATGAGAGGCGCCGCGGTCATGGCCGGCTCCGATCCGTCGGCTGCAGATCGAGCGCCGGGGTGGTGCCGAACCGGCGCCCCTCGCTCGCACCGCGCGGTCGCGAGGGCTCGACATAGGGGAAATAGCGCTTGAGACCGTTGAGCGGCTTCTCGAAAAACACCCAGGAGAGCGAGGCGACAACCAGCGTGGCGGCGCCTGCGACAAGGAAACGCCCAGGCCCCTGTTCCGAGACGTTGACCGGGATCCATGACTGCGCCCTGACGGTCAAGGCGAGGAGGATCGAATGATAGAGGTATACGCCGTAGCTGATGCGGCCAAGCCACAGCAGCGGGGGGAGCTCAGCCAGCCTGCCCGCCACGCCGCCGAAGCCGTTCGAGCACGCGGCGACGATGGCCAGCATCGGCACCAGCGGCAGCACCTGCACCAGCGTCCAGCGTGGCCACTCCCAGGCGGAATTCGCCGGCCCAGGATCTGACCAGACGACGAGCAGGAACGCCGCGGCCAAGGCCGGCCAGGCGAGCCTCATCCACTGCGGCGCATCCGCGCCCCTGGCGCGGCGCACGGCAAGCAGGGCGCCGCAGCCAAGCGCGTCCATCGAGGCCGGCGGAAGCAGGTCCCGGGCGAGCGCCGGATTGGCGGCAATCGGCCCGTAGAACCGGTAGGCGAGCGAGAAGGCGATGACGCCGATTGTGATCGCCTCGATGCGCCGGCGCGGCGCGAGAAGCACGATCAGCGGCCAGACCAGGTAGAACTGCTCCTCGATGCTCAGGCTCCAGAAATGGCAGAGCAGCCAGGGCGTCCAGTCGTTGTGCCGCGCATACCAGAAATTCGAGAGGTAGAGCGCGTGCCAGGCGAGCGAGGGCCTGGATTGTTCCGAGGCGAGCCATACGAGCCCCAGCACCGCGAAGTAGGGCGGGAATATCCGGATCACGCGTCTGGCGTAGAACGAACGCAGCGCCGGCCCGGCGGCGAATGCTCCGGTGTCACGCGCGTCCAGCAAAAGCCGGGTGATCAGGAAGCCGGAGAGCACGAAGAACAGCCTGACCCCGAGATGGCCGACGAATGACGAGCCGCCTGCAGCGAAGAAATGCGAGTAGAGCACCAGCGTCACGGCAATCGCCCGCAATGCGTCCAACTGAATGTCGCGCGCGTTCGCCATCAGCGGCATCCGCCAGGTCGGTCGCACCACGCGGCAGAGGTCGAGCAAACCTCACCGCTGCGGGCCGACGACTCGCCGTCAGGGCCGAGGGCGCAATCCTTGCCGGCCAGCGGAATCATAATGGCATCCTCCAACAGGCATGCCCCCGGTCCACGATTGTCGTGGCTGATGTTGCGGCGCAACACAAAATGCTTACGGCCGCGAAATAAGATGTGATGCCATGGCGTGACGTAAATAGTTGTGTCCTGAAAATATCTACAGAGACGTCCGATGGTCCTATGCAGTCATGGGCAATTGGTCTGAATTCTGAAAAGTATTAATCGCCAAGGGTGCCGGAGAATTATCCCGACAACCGCAGCGGGTGGTGGGGAATATTGCGGAAAGGCTTGATCGCAACGCAAAAATTCTATGAGAGAGCCTCCGAAAATATCTTGCTTTTCAAGATCTTGTGCGGTGCAGCAGGCTTGCCGCCCGAGAGGCGGGACCGTCTTGTCCCACCATCCGCCGGCCGCTGCCTCACGACGGCGCTGCTGCTAAGGCCTTATCTCCGATCTCGACCAGGGCAGGGGGGACGGAGAGAAAGTGACGTCGACGCCAATTGCAAAACCGGAGACCCATGTCGGCGCCATGCCCGTGCTTGGCCTGCTCGGCGCAATGCTGTCGGTGCAGGTGGGTGCTGCCTTCGCCAAGGGCCTGTTCCCGGTGCTGGGGTCGGAAGGCACGACCGTGCTGAGGCTCGCCATCGGCGCGCTGATGCTGGCGGCAGTGCTGAGGCCCTGGAAGGTGCTGCCCTCGCGGAAAAGCCTGCCCTGGCTCGCCGCCTATGGCGTCACGGTCTGTGCCATGAACATGCTGTTCTATGCCGCCCTCCAGCGCATTCCGCTCGGCATCTGCGTGGCGCTCGAATTCACCGGGCCGCTGTTTGTCGCCACCCTCGGCTCCAGGCGCCTGCTCGACCTTGTCTGGGTGGCGCTGGCCGTCGTCGGCATCGTGCTGCTTTCGCCCTTCGCCGATGCAAGCCGCGGGCTCGATCCGCTGGGCGTGGCGCTCGCGCTCGCGGCCGGCGCCTGCTGGGGGCTCTACATCATCTTCGCGCAGAAGGCCGGCGCCGAGCTCGGCGTGCGCACCTCCGCCTATGGCATGGCGATCGCCGCGGTGCTGGCGCTGCCCTTCGGCTTCAGCGCTGCGCAGCCCTATCTCACCGACCCGCATATCATGGCGGGCGCGGCGGTGGTCGGCCTGTTCTCCAGCGCGCTGCCCTTCTATCTGGAGATGCTGGTGCTGGCCCGTATGCCGGCCAAGGTCTACGGCATGCTGGTCTGCCTGGAGCCGGCTGGCGGCGCGCTGACCGGCTTCCTGTTCCTGGCGGAGAAGCTCAACCTTTTGCAATGCGCGGGCATCGCCGCCGTCATTGCCGCCGCCTTCGGCGCGGCGGTTGCGGCGCGGCGGCCGGTGCCTTTGCCGGCCTGAGCGCGCTTAGCGACCATGCCGCGAGCGCGGACCCATTGACCGTTTGGTCGGCCTAAAAAAATGACCCCGTGGCAGCAATGTCCGACCACATCCGGTGGTTGAAATAAGACTTAGGTCCTAGAGATAAAACGCAATAAGTCCGAGTGGACAAGACAAGGGTCGTGGGCCACTTCCTTATGGTCTGCTGATTGGGGATGCTTATGCTGCGAGATTGCCGGTGGGGTAGCTCGGCCGACGGGCCGAAGGGCTGGCATGGGGAGAGCGGTATGCGCTTGAAGCGCAGGGGCTGCAGGCTGGTCTTGCGAGCGCTGATTGCGTTGGCGCTTGCTGTCGCGCCTTTCAGTCTCTCCGTCGATGGTCTGGTCGTGACCAAAGCCTATGCCGGCAAAGGCGGCGGCGGTGGAAGCGGCGGCGGCAAGGGTGGTGGAAACAGCAACGGGGGCGGCAATAGCGGAGGCGGGAACAACGGCAACGGGAGTGGCGGCAATTCCGGCTCGGCCGGCGGCTCCAATTCCGGTTCGGCTGGTGGCTCGAATTCCGGCAATGGCGGCAACAGCGGAAACGGCAATAGCGGCGGCGACAACGGAAACGGTAATAGCGGCGGCAACAGCGGGAACAACGGAAACGGGAACGGCGACAACGGCAAGAGCAGCAGCGCCAGCGCGGCAAGCACCGCCGATGTCGATAGTCATGTGAACGCCCTGACGGGCGACAAGGTTGAGGCCAGCCGCACCAAAATCCAGGTCACGCACCGCAATGGAATGAAGGAGAAGATCGAGAACGGCCGGTTCAGGATGGAAGACAAATACGGGCGCACCATCGTCGACCGCAAGGCCACCGTGGCCGATCTCGATCGCCTGAAGAGTTTGTGAGAGCGAGGTTTTATCCGGATTAGATCTTAAGGGACCGAAGGTCAGCGCTGCAAAATCAGGTTGCCACCTTTTGCTTCGTCTCTGCGGTCCTGATCGTCTTGCGGTAGAACTTGGCTACTCACCTTACCCCCGCCTTCGTGCGGGGGTAATTTTTTTCAAGCTCGGCGATGTCCGCCGCCTGCGACATTGGTCAGTCATGCCGGCGGAAATGGTCCGACCGGCCGGGGCATGAGTCGTGGGCCGCTTTCGTCGTCTGCCGGAATGTGAACCCTTGCCGCGTCAAGACACAAGACACTGGTTCCGTTGCGCCTTTCCCGTAAGCGGAACTTCGGCCATGCCGAGACGGACCCGCAAAGGACGGAATGCACCAACCCGCCTGCAAAAGGCCAGCCCACCTTGTGCTGCGCGTCGTTGCCGCGCTGGCGATTGTCGTCGCGCCTTGTCTGGTGGCGCCGGGCTACATGACCAAGCTCGTATCCACCGCCTATGCCGGTAACGGCAATGGCAATGGAGGCGGGAACGGCGGCAACGGCAATGGCGGCAATTCGGGTTCTGCCGGGGGCTCGAATTCCGGTTCGGCCGGCGGCTCGAATTCCAGCAATGGCGGCAACGAGGGCAACAGCAATGGCCAGGGCAACAACGGCAACAGCAACGCCGACGGCGGCAATCCCAATGCCGGGCCTGGTAACAACAGCGGCAAGGGCAATACCAATCCCGGCAACAAGAACAGCTACACCAACGCCGCGACTGGCGACACGCTCTCGATCGACGGCGACAAGATCACCGTCGTTCATCGCAACGGCATGAAGGAGGAAGTCCAGAACGGCCGTTTCGAGATGAAGGACGCGCAAGGCCGCACCATCATAGAGCGGCAGGCGACGGAGGAGGATATGTCACGCCTGCTGAACCTGTGAAGGGGAACTGAGGAATTGGAGAATTGAAGAAAAGGGAAGCTCGGCCTATAGCCGTTCCCCAGTTCCCCAGTTCCCCAGTTCCCCAGTTCCTCAGTTCCTCAGTCCTCAGTTCCTTTCCCTCGCCTCATGCATCAGCAGCGCCGCCTCGGTGCGGTTGCGCACGTTGAGCTTGGCGAGCACCCTGGTCATGTGGTGCTTGACCGTCTTCTCCTGCAGCGACAGCCGGGCGGCGACTTCCTTGTTGCTCAGCCCCTCCGCGACCAGTTTCAGGATCTCGGCCTCGCGGCCGGTGAGCTGGCTGAGCGGATCGGGCTTGTTGCCTGTGGGCTGCAGAAGGTCGGAAAGCAGCCTCGCCGAGAGGCTCGGCGATACGTAGCTCTGGCCGTTGGCGACGTCGCGCAGGATCTCGGCCAGCGCTTTGGAGCCGACGCCTTTCAGCACATAGCCGCGCGCGCCGGCTTTCAGCGCCTGGGCTACGTCGGCATTGGTCTCCGACACGGTGAGCATGACGATCTTCTGGTCGGGCATCGTTGAAAGGATGCCGGCGAGCGCGTTGAGGCCGCCGCCCGGCATGCTGATGTCGAGCAGGAGGATATCGGGCGTGCTGGCGCGCGCCAGCCTCTCGGCGTCCTCGGCGCTGGAGCCTTCGCCCACGAGTTCGAAGCCGCCTATTTCGCCAAGGCTGCGCGCCACGCCTTCGCGAAACAGGGGATGGTCGTCGACTATTGCGATGCGGATGGACGTGCTCACGGTTGCTCCTCGACAGACAAGGTGATCACCAGTCTTGTTCCTCCGGGGCCGGTCAGCGTTTCGAACTGCCCGCCTATGCTTTCGATACGTTCCCTCAGGCCCGCAAGCCCAAGGCCCTCGCTTCGGGCCGGGTCGAAGCCGGGGCCGGCGTCCACAACCTCGACGAGGAGCTTGCCGCCTTTCGTCGTGGCTCTGACCTGCTGGCCCTTGCCCTTGCCGTGCCGGAAGGCGTTGTTCAGGCCTTCCTGCACGAAGCGATAGATGCTGATCTTTTCCGAGGTGCCGAGTTCGGGCAAGCGCTCGGGCAGGGTTAGCAACACTTTGGTGTCGGTGCGTCGTTCATGCTCGGCCACCGCGAGCCGCAAAATGGCGGCGACGGCCTGCGTCTCGATCTGCGGCAGCACCAGCCCGTTGCAGATGCCGCGTATCTCGCGCATTGCTTCGCCGAGCGTCTTGTGGATGCCGGCGATCTCGGCCTCGCGCAGCGTGCTCGATGTGGTCGGGTCGACCAGCACCGGGCTGTCCATCCTCAGCGCTGCGAGCGCCACCAGTTGCGCCGGCCCGTCATGCAGGTCGGCGCCGATGCGCCTCAGATACCGCTCGTTGATGGCGGTGGCGCGGCGCGAGGCGCGCTGCACGCGCTGGCGCAGCGACGAATTCTGCGCCAGCGCCGCCTGCAATTCGCGAACCTTGGCCTCGAGCGCAGCCTGTTGGGTGACGATGGTGCGGCTGCCGCGGAAAACGATGCCGGAAAGCAGCGCCAGCGCCGCCGCCGTGGCGCCCGCCACCACCAGCCAGGTCCATAGCAGGGCCGAGTGCAGCGATTCCTCGAAGTCGCCGGACAATTCGTAGAATTCGGTCACCGCCACGACCTCGCCCGACCAGGGCTCGCGCACCGGGTTGTAGATTTCCAGCAGCGGAACGCCCATCGACCGCTCCTTGTCATCTTCCTCGTCTTCGAGCCTGTTGTATTTGACCATGACATTGCCGGCGAAGGCGGCAAGGAGGTTGGCATTGGGCTTGACCTGCCTGCCGATGAGGTTGGCGTCCTTTGAATAAAGAATCGTGCCGTCGCGCCGCCACAGCTTGAACGACACCAGCCTTTTCCCAAGCGCGCCCTGGCCGAGCGTCTCGTCCAGCGCCCGCTTGACCGTGTCATCGAGTTCCTGGCTCTTGCGCATGTCTGGCAACAGCGGCGCGATCACGCTGTCGACATAGAGTGCGGTGGTCGCGGCGGAATTGTGCAGGACGCCGTCACGGATCTGCGATGTCACCCACAGCCCGACCACGAGCATCACGGCCAGAAGGCCGATGCCGCCCGCGATCACGAACTGCCAGGCCAGCGACAGCCCGCTCCAGATTCGTGCAAGTCGTTTTAAATACCTCCCAAACATCGGCACCGCTCACCCACCCGTCGACCAGAGTATAGGCGAGGGGAGGCAATTGCGACACCGACCTTGGTCCGTGCCCGTAGGGAAGGTTAATGGCGAGGCCGTTTGCCTGCCCGTTCCGGCGGGTCCGATTCGCGGCCTGGGAAGGCTGCTCATGCTTCCCGATGGCAAAAGCCCGCGCCACTCCTGTTGACGGGGAAGACGCGGGCCGGTTGCCACCTGGAATTGGGTCATCTCTTGCGGCTCTGCGTCGCAGAGACAATCACCAATCGGGCCTGAGGTCCAGATCAAAAGACATATGCTTCGGCGGATACAGCGCTACATGGCAGCCGATGCCAGCCGCTCGCGGTCTTCCCGCTGTTCGTTATGGATGAAAACATATAGCGGCTGGTCCTTCGAATGGCGCGGCCCGTGACCCCGCACCCTGCCGGCCGCTCCATCCCGACATAAGCCGCTGGAGTCGCAGCAAGATTTGCCCCCAAAAGAAGTCAGGGCCAAGCTGTTGATGGGTCGAACAACCGCCGGATATATAATGGGCTAAAACCTTGCGGGTCTTGGCAACGTGGACGCCGGCACAAAAAAGCAAAAAAGAAATCAGCGGTTGTCGATCTTTGAGCTCGAGGCGCTGCGGGAAGCCTTCAAGCAGTCTGTTCGTGAGAACGATGTCGCTGAAGCGCAGTGGGCGCAGCACGCCGAGCTTTTCGTCAAAAGAACACGGCAAAAAGGCAGCCGACCCACGCGGGCTTGACGTTCGGGCGCTCCGGCGCTGGGTGGATTTCATTGGCGCCCGCTGGTCGGACCATTGCGTTTGCGCATAGGACCTCAGCAACAATTGCGGGCGCAACGGGAACCGGACAGTCTGACCCTGCGCCGGCTCCCCCCAAGGAAACCCAATGGTCGGCGCTTTAGCCCGGCTTGCCTGTCAAAGAGCCGTACTCTTTTACCGCCAAGGCAAGCCGGGCTACCCCAACCGCCGGTCCGGCGTCCTCCCGCGTTCGATATCACTCCGCTGCTGGCGCATGCGCGACCACGCTTGGCTGAAACATCTACGCCGGGTTCGGCCAGAACAACCAGGTGAGCCACAGCGCGGCCAGCACCCAAAGCGCGATCATGAAGGCAAGGCCGGCCTTGCTCACCGGCTTCTCGCGTCGCGTCGCCTCTTCCCGGAATTCCTGCATCAGATCGGCCGGGACCAGCTTGACCGCGAGCATGATGCCGACCGGCACGATCAGCAGGTCATCCAGATAGCCGATGATCGGGATGAAGTCCGGGATCAGGTCGATAGGGCTCAGCGCATAGGCCGCGACGGCGCCCGCGGTGGCCTTTGCATACCAAGGCACGCGCGGATCGCGGGCGGCAATCCAGAGCGCCACCACATCGCGCTTGATCTTGCGCGCCCACTGCTTTGCCGCATCGAGCATAGACATACCGCTTATATACGGGTGCGCTGGCCTTCAGGCCATTTGCGATCGATGGTTTGGCCGCTCAGGCGCAATCCTTCAATTCCACGACCTCGACGCCGAGGCGGAAGGCCTGGCCATCGGCATAGGAGCGCGCGTGCTGCTCGGCTTCGAAAGGAAAGATGAGCGTCGTGCCGTAGGCGGTGACGCGCACCGTCCACTTCTGGCCCCTGACGAGTTCAACACCGTGAAGCTTCGCCGTAACCATCTCACCCTCCTCTGATCCGGCACTTCAGCGACATCCGCATAACGTCGCGAAAGTCATTTGAATACAAATAATCCGACCAAATCGTGTCGTTGCGGTGTCGCTTCCGACATTGGGTCGTTTGCGTCCGTGAAATGGTTCACCGACAGCGACGCTTTTTTTCGGCCGGGCCGCGAGCGGGCGCGATGGCCAGTCTGGAACCGCGGCGGCCTCCGGCGGGTTAGAGCCTTGGTTCACAAGGAGATCGCCATGATCCGCAAGCTGAAATCCGGCGAGTACCGGCTCTATTCGCGCAAAACCGATCCGAGAACCGGCAAGCGCCGCAATCTGGGCACCTTCAAGTCGCGCGAAGCGGCGGAAAAGCACGAACGCGAAGTGCAGTATTTCAAGCGCCATTAGGCGCTTCGCTTTGTCAGGATGCGAGGGGCGCGAGGAAAGGGCAGAGATTCCCCGTTCACCCGTGCGGTGTCGGCGGAGTGCGCGGACGCGGGTGGCCAGGCACGTTCGACCCGATATGGTCGAGGTCGCAACGTCTCGTCACCATTTCGACCGACTTGGTGTCGACGCTCACGCGCCCCAGCACCTGCACGGTCGTGCGTCCGAGCTCCTCGTCGACATGGACGACGTCACCCTCGAGCCTGAGCTTGTCGCCCGGCTTGGCATTTGGCTCGACCATCGAGTAACTGTGGCTGTCGCCGTCGAGCCTCAACATCACGCGGTCCTCGGTGCGCGCGACCACCGTGGCGATGACCGCAACCCTGTCGCCTATCTCCACTGCCGGCCGTGTCATAGCGGCCTCCTTTCCGCCCCGCGCGGCATCTCGCCGGCGGAATCGGCTGGCGCCAAATCGAGCGCCGCCAGCCACTGAAACAAACGCCAAAACAAGCATTTGGTTGCTGCCGGGCTGCCTGCCGCCGACCGCTGCCGATCACATCAAGCCGGGATTTCGCGGCCGATAATTGGGTCCGGTCGCCATAGCCATGCGATGCCATCAACAGCACCGCGAGGCCAAGCGCGCTCTCGCACGTACCCGGCAGGAAGGCCGATACCTTTTCGGCCGGGCGATCCGCCGCCAACCGCAACGCCGTTGCGAAGGCATCACGAAGAAAATCCGGCCGCATCACCACCAGGGGGCCGATATGACCGCTGACGCTTTGCTGTTTGCGTTATCCTACCCTGGAGGATAGGATAACAGCATGACGATACACAGCTCCCATCCCGATATCATCGCCCGGCTCAAGCGCGCGCACGGCCATCTCGCCGCCGTGCTCACCATGTTCGAGCAGGGCCGCTCCTGCCTCGACCTTGCGCAACAACTCCATGCCGTCGAAAGCGCCGTCGGCAACGCCAAGCGCGAGCTGATCCACGACCATATGGAGCATTGCCTCGTCGAAGGCGGCGAGCCGACCAGGGATACTCTCAAGGAGCTGAAGCAGCTCACCAAGTATCTGTGAGGCGTTTGATGTGGGAAAAAGTTTTGGACTGGTTCGGCTTCGGCGCGCATGGACATGGCCCTGGCGGGCATAACCATAGCGGCGGCCATCACGAACCGCACGGCCACACGCATGGCGTGATCGACGCCACCATCGCCACCACCGATCGCGGCATCTGGGCGATCAAGTGGTCGTTCGCGATACTGGCGATCACCGCCGCCTTGCAAATCGTCGTCGTCATGGCTTCGGGCAGTGTGGCGCTGCTTGCCGATGCCATCCACAACATAGCCGATGCGACCACGGCCATTCCGCTCTGGATCGCTTTCGTGCTGGTGCGGCGCAAGCCGACCCGCACGTTCACCTATGGCCTCGGCCGGGTCGAGGACCTTGCCGGCATCATCATCGTGCTCATCATCCTGGCAAGCGCGCTCGTGGCCGGATATGAAGCTGTCAACCGCCTGTTCAATCCGCGTCCGGTCCAGTTCCTGGGTTGGCTCGCAGCGGCCGGCGTGATCGGCTTCCTCGGCAACGAGGCAGTGGCGGTGTTCCGCATCCGCGTCGGCCGCCAGATCAACAGCGCCGCCTTGGTCGCCGATGGCTATCACGCCCGCACCGACGGGCTCACCAGCCTCGCGGTCGTTGCCGGCGCGGTCGGCGTCTGGCTCGGCTTGCCGCTGGCGGACCCGATCATCGGCCTCATCATCACCGTCGCCATCTTGGGCATCGTGTGGCAATCGGCGCGCTCGGTGCTGACGCGCATGCTGGACGGCGTCGAGCCCGGCCTCGTCGACGAAATTCATCACGCCGCGGAGCATGTCGCCGGGATAGAAAAAGTGGTCGGCGCCAACGCCCGCTGGCTCGGCCACAGGTTGCATGTCGATGTGGAGATTGCAGTCAATGACGGGCTGTTGCTAGCCGCCGCGAACAACATCGCCGCATCGCTCAAGGCCGGGCTCTTCGCGCACATCCCCGCGCTCGATGTCGCCACGGTGCGCTTTGCCGAGCCGGAGACGCAGAGCGGCCACCATCATGCGCCCGATCCGTTCCTGGTCTCGGGCAAGCTCGCCAGCGGGCTGCTCGAGATTGTCGACACGCCGCAGGGCGAGCGCATGCGGCTGCGCCTGTCGCGTCACGCCGAGGGGCTGCGGGCGAACGTCGCCATCGAAAGGGCGGACGGTGCGGTCGAAAGCTTACTGCTGTCGCCGGTCGGCGGCGATCATCACTATCTGCAAAGCTTGGTCGCCCCGGCCGAGCCGCATGAGTTCAGCGCCAGGCTGCAACTGGCGGCTGGTCAGGACAGCGAGGATTTGCCCTTCGCCATGGCGGAGCCGGACCACGGGCACGCGCATGGGTGATGCGGGCGACATTTGTGTGCCAGCGTGAATCTGCCTGACGACAACGCGACACCTGGGCGCGCTGTGTCGGTGTCCGCCTTCCGCCTAGTTTGACGCTAAACGGACCAATGTAGCTGGCCTTCGGATCGAAGTGACTTCGGCGCGAGCCTCACGCGCAACCCATCACCTCACGCTGATCAGCGCCGTGCCTGCGATGGCCAGCAGCGCGCCCGCCCAGGCAGCCGCGGTCGGCCTTTGTCCGCTGCGCAGCCACACCATCGGCAGGATGATGACCGGCGTCATTGAGGACAGCGTCGAGATGATGCCGACATTGCCGGTGCGCAGCGCAGCCATCAGGCAGGACATGCCGAGCGAGGTGCCGACGAAGGCGGAAAGCACGGCGAGCCCGACCGTGCCGAACTGGACAGCCTCGCGCTTGCCCCTGCCGAACGGCGTCGCGGCAAGGGCGATGAACAGGATCACGGCGAGGCCCGAGCGCAGCGCCATGGCCGTGAATGGCTCGACGCCGGCAGCCATTGCCGGGCGCGCCAGAAGGGTGCCGGTCGCCTGGCCGAGCGCCGTCGTCACGCCGAGCACGATGCCTGGTCCGAGTCGCCCGGTAAGCGGCGGGCCGGGCGCCGTGCTCACCGGCACGGTGGAAGGGGTGACGACCGGCATGGCCGGCGCCAGGTGGCCGCGCTTGAGGAAGCGTCGCGGCATGCCGATGGCAAGCACGATGCCTGCAAGCACCAGCGCCACGCCCAGCGCCTGCCAGTGGCTGACGGTTTCTCCGAGCACGAGATAGCCGAGCGCCAGCGCGAAAGGCGAGGTGAGTGAGAAGAGCAGCGCGGTGATGCGCGGGCCGACCGAATAGATGGTGGCGAAATAGGTCGTGCTGGCGATGCTGATGCCGGCGAAGCTCGATCCCGCAAGCAGCCAGAACTCCCTTGGTCCGATCGTGTGCCAGCCGCCGATCGCCAGCGACACCGAGCCGGTCATCACGAAGGTTGCGAGCATCTGCCAGCGGGCGAGCTGGAGGAGGGGAACGCGGCCCTTGAGCTCGCTCAGGAACATGGAGCTCAGCGCGCTGCATAAGGCGGCGGCGAGGGCGAGGCTTTCGGAGACCAACATGGCTGGTGATTGCGGGTCCGTGCGGACGTTGGGTGGATGGCGCTTCTTACGCCGGCTTGCAGCGGACAGCTAGGCCACGCGACTACGCGGCGCACCGAAGATCGACCATCCGGCCGCGATAAGCGCAGCAATGGTCGCAAGCAGGACCGCCAGGCTCGGCAAGTGGAAGAACATGTCTCGCCACCGGGGCTCGACGACCGCGCCGGTGCTGAAAGCCTCGCCGCTATATTGGCAAAGGATCCAGGAGGCGCCGCTGCGCACCATCTCGGCATCGATGTCGGAGATCAACGCCTTCGCGTCGCGCTCGGCTGAGGGCATCGTCGCCATATACGTCAGCAGCGCCTTGGCGGTGGCGAGATAGGCATGGCTGCATTCGTTGAACGGGCTCTCCTCGTCGCCAAGACTTCCCGGCATCAGGCCCCAGAGGCAGTAGGTGAATTGCAGATTGCCGTGATTGTAGAGTCGCCGGAAGGTCGGGTCGGTCAAGGTCTGTGCTTGCGCGAGTGCAAGAATGTCGCCGCGGTAGCGCGCGATCACCGCCATCTGGCCGTGGGTCAGGCTGGGGATCTGGATGCCGGGGGGAGGCGGCGCCGACGAGCCGCTATGCGCTTGCGCGGATGTGGCCAGCATGACCAGCAGGGCGGTCGTCAAAAAGCAATTGGCCGCCAGGGCAAGGAACCGTGGCGGCCAACGCATTTCAGTTCAGGCGTAGCGGCGTGCCGGGCTGCGCTGGTCGCGCACCGCGACGACGCGCTCGGCAACCGCGCCGAAGCCCAGCCCGACGACGGTCCACAGCACGAGCTGGATGCCGAGCGAGGCGACGCGGAACTGCCACAGCACGGTCGCCGAGAAGTTCTCCGGCACTTCGTTGATGTCGGGCAGCGCCGCCTTCACCAGCGCGAAGACGACGAGGAAGGCAAGTGCCGCGACGATCGACGCGTTCCAGGCGCCAAGCTGCTTCCATAGCCTTTGGGCCAACCCGACCGCCGCCACCATCGCCGCGATCGAGACCACGATCATGATGAAGAACAGCTCGGTGCGGTAGCCGATGGTCTCGGCATTGCCGACCGCGGGCGGGTTTGCGGGGTATTTGAGGCCGGGAACCACGATCACGGCAAGGAAGCCGAGCAGCGCGATGAGCGCCGAAGTGCCGCGCGGACCGAGCGAGCTCAGCCGGCCATAGGCGTAGGCGAAGACCAGCGAGAACAGCCCGCCAAGGGCGGCGCCATAGACCAGCACGCCGGTCGCCAGGCCAATGCCGGCCTGCGTGGCGCGGCTGACCATCTCTGGCTCCGGCGCCTCGCCGGCGGCCTGGGCCTGCTGGTCCTCGAAGGCGATCGCCTTGTCGACCTGCGGCTCGCCATAGACGCGGGCGAAGGCGAATGCCAGAATCCCCGCGACCAGCCCGACAAGCATGCCGCGCAGCAAAAGTTTTCCAACCATGTCACTAACCCTTTATCGAAAGCGGGTTCGGCGATGCCGAACCGCTTTAGTGGCAGGGGAAGCCGAGCAGGTGGCGGCCGTCATGCACGAATTCGTGCACCGCCGTGCCGCGGATCAGCGACGTCGCGCCTTCTTCCGCGCCGACGAAATAGATGGCCAGCATCAAGAGCAGGCCAGCGAAGATGGCCCAGGGCAGAAGCTCGCGGACCGGAATCGCAACCGGACCGTAGCTGGGGGTGAAGGTGGTGTCGGACATATTGACCTCCCGTGGGATACTGCGTCCCGTTGATCGAACAATGCTGCGGAATAAGGCCTGACTTTCGGCTGGTGCCGATCACAGTGGCGCGACCGTGCCGGACTCGCACCGGCTTCCAATCCCGTATAGCGCTAAAACACTTGTCAGCACTTCGTTCGCCTGTCAACGACATGTAATGGCCAACGCGGCTTCGCGCGGCCGAAATTTCACTGGACCAGGGAGTTTTGGGATGCTCGCCCGCCTGACGATGATCGCAAGCGGCGCGACGCGGGCCACGCGCAAGGGTCGCTTTCCGAATGACGAGGCGCTGGAGCCGCAAGCCATCGACCGCGCCGCCGCGCTGGCCGCTTCGCTGCGCCGCGCCGACCACGTCTGGACGAGCCCGGCGCTTGCCGCGCGGCAAACGGCCGAGGCGCTCGGCTTTGATGCGACGGTCGAGCCGCTGCTTGCCGACCAGGATTTCGCGCGGTGGGCCGGCAAAGGTTTCGAGGAAATGCAGGCCAAGGACCCGGAAGGCATGGAGGCCTGGCTTTCCGATCCGGATGCCGCACCCCATGGCGGCGAATCGCTTGCCGCCGTCGCCCGGCGCGTCGCCGCGTTGATCGAGCGCCTGGGCGCTGAGAGCGGCCACACCATCGCGCTCACCCATGCCGTGCCGATCCGCGCCGCCATGGTGCATGTGCTGGGCGCGCCGCTTTCCTCGATCTGGAAGATCGACATCGAGCCGCTATCGCTCACCGAGTTCCGCAGCGACGGCCGCCGCTGGGTGCTGCATGCGAGCGGCGTCGTCGCCGGCTGAACGCTGCGCAAGATCGCCCGCGTTCAATTGCCGACGAGCGGCAGCCGGCGCAGCAACCTTTGCGTCTGGACGGCATCCCAGGACATGTATTCCGTGATGGCGAGCCCGACAATATTGCAGGCGCCAGCGACATCATCGAGCAGCCGCAGGACATGCTCCGGTTCCAGCCGGCCGCGCGGAACGCCTTTGAGAAAGTCCGTTCCGGTCCCGGGCTTGTTGAACAGGATCGGCCGGAAGCTCTGCGGCCTGATGACATCGACATCGAAATGGACGGCAAGCTGCTCGATGCCTTGCCGTTCGAGCCACTGCAGGACCGTGGAAGAACTTTCGGCAACCTCGCCGGAGCCGGCGCTGCGCAAGCCCATGCGGACGAGAAATTCGTTCTCGGCCGGCGACCATTCGTCCAGTCCGGCATACATCACCCTGGCCGGATCGAGCGGAACGTCGACTTCGGCGACGAAATCCGGATCGCCTTCGCCGAGCAGCATGCCCAGCACTTGCGCGTGGCCGTGAGGGGTTTCCTCCGGCGTCTGCACGTCCGGATGCGCATCGATCCAGAGCACGCCGATATTCCCGCTATAACGCTTGTTGAGGTAGGCGATGGGCGCTAGATCGACCAGGCAGTCGCCGCCGATGGTCAGGACCTTGTCCGGCTGGTGCCGTTCCACGGCGGCTCGTGCCGCGCGTGCCTGAGCGAGCAGGGCCTGCTTTGCCAGGATGCCGTCTTCGATGTCGAGAGCAGGACCGTCGCCGGGAGGGGGAACGGTGACGGTCTCCTCAGGTCCTTGGGCTAAGGGAAGCAGCCACGACAGCAACCTTGAGCTGAGATGGTATTCCTCGAGGTTGCCGCCCTGCCACTGAGGCATATGCAGCCGCAGTGTCTTACCGTTGGTGGTCGTCATCGTCGGCTCCAACACGTCCGCAGGCATCATGCTTCGGTTGAGCATCGCGGCCTAGGGAAGGTTCGCAGACGGCCTATGTCAAGCTTCGAGCCGTACGGCATAACCAGGATATCAAGGCTTCTGCCGTTTCAGCGATCGCTAACGGAACGGAAACGCCTCGCTGCTATGGTGCCGCCCCGTGGCGAGGAGAGCCTCGCCTGAGGAGCCTGCCGGACATGGCCGAATATCCCGAGACCGAGCGCCGTCTTCATGTACGCGAATTCGTGCTCAAGGAAGCCACGATCATTGCCAACGGCGTCCGGATCGGCTGCTCCGTCAGGAACCAGCATGAGCAGGGCGCGGAATTGCGCGTCGGTGCAGATGTCGCCCTCCCGGAACGCTTCCTGCTCGAGGTTCCAGCCGACGATATGGCCTATCGCGCTTTGGTGCGGTGGCGGCGCAACGATCGCGTCGGCGTCGCGCTCTACAGCAACGCGCCGAAGGGCTGACGCTCAAAGATAGCGGCGCACGCTCGCCTTGTACGAGCGGTAGGATTCGCTGAACTTGCGCTCCAGATAGGCTTCCTCGCGCAGCACCACGCCATAGTGCAAGATGGGGAAGCTCGCGATGAGGGCGATAACGGCCCACCAAGTGTCAAACAGCAGGCCGATCCCGAGAAGCAGCCCCATCAGGCCGATATAGAGCGGATTGCGGGTAAAGCCGAACGGCCCGCTGGTGATGATCGCGGTGGTCGGCAAAGTCGGGTTCACATTGGTGCCGCCGCGCAACATGGTCGAGCGTCCCCAGGCGATGATGGCAATCGCAAGCGCTGCCAGCACGATGCCGAGCACAATGGTGAGCGGACGGCCGCCGATCGCCAGCGGCCGGACATAGCGCAGCGCCAGCATCACGATCAGCGCCACGAGAAAGAGCGGCGGCGGGAACACCGCGACCCCCGGATTGTCCGCTTTGTTGTCCATGGTCAATTTCGCCGGTCCTCAACCAGGCGCCATCGCAACCACTATGCACGGTCGCGCGCCACTCAGCAATTCAGGATTTGATCCGGCCCGGGATGATTTGCGACACGGCACATGGGGAACGCAGTCGCAGCGCGTTCATCGCTGCCGATCAACGGGGAATTCTCGCACGAGCAGGACAGCCGTTTGGGTGGCGCTGATCGCGATCGTACTCGTGGGGCTGTATCTGCTGGAGGCAAATGGCATGATCAGATTCCAGGCCGGCGGCCCAGCGCTAGCAGCAGCGGCTCGCTCCGCAGCACGGCTGGCTTGTCGCCTTCTGTTCCTTCAGCCAGCGGTCGCGCGGCTTGCAGCTTGCCGGCCGTGGTGTCAGCTCGACCTCGATGACACCGCCAACGATGCTTGGCTGAGCCGCCCGGTGCAATTCCATGGGGCGGACGCCGTCACTGATCTCGAAGGTCAGCTTGGCCGATTGGTCGAGCGCCACGTGATCCGCCACCTTGCGTATGATCGCCGCGAACTTCCCCGCCAGCATGTGAACCGGGCCGCCTTCGTCCACGTCCCACAACTGAATGAAGATTTCCGACCAGGACTCGGGATTCGCCTCGCAATCGAGCGCCGAGAACTCTCCCGCCTTGACCTCTGTCACGTGGTAGCCCGGCTTCACCGGCCGGCCGTCATAAACAAACACCAACGGCTTGTCCCCGTGTTCGGCCAGCGCGCCGAGAAGGTCACCGATGGTCAGATCCGATGGGGCCATCGGGAGCGCGGCATCGATTTTGTGATTGTCAGAAGAGAGCATGTCGGCTATTCCTCATTTCAACATTTCAAGGATTATTGAAACGTGGATGAACGTCAAGCCCTGATCGCCTTTGGCGCGCTGTCGCAGGAAACGCGCCTGCGCCTGTTGCGCCTGTTGGTCGTTGCCGGACCGGAAGGCATTGCCGCCGGTTCGCTCGCCGAACAAGTCGAGGTCTCGCCCTCCAATGTCAGCTTCCATCTCAAGGAATTGGAACGGTCTGGCCTCGTGACCGCGAGGCGTGATGCCCGCTCGATCGTCTACAGCGCCGAGTACGACGCGCTATCCGGACTGATCCGCTTCCTGATGGAGGATTGCTGCTCGGGCCGCCCGGAAATCTGCGCACCGGCGCTTGCGGCACCTTGCTGCCGGCCGGGCGAGGGGACCCGGCAATGATCGACGTGCCCGCCGCCCAGCTCCTCGTCGCCCAACCCAAGGCCAACCGATGAACACTTTCGATCTCTCGCGCCGGTTCGCGGCCGAAGCCCTGGGCACAGGTTTGCTTGTGGCGACGGTCGTCGGCTCCGGCATCATGGCCGAGACGCTGACGCATGACACCGCGCTGGCGCTGCTTGGCAACACGCTTGCGACCGGCGCGATGCTGGTAGTGTTGATCACCATCCTCGGGCCGATCTCCGGCGCGCATTTCAACCCAGCCGTCTCGCTGGTGTTCTGCATCAACCGGTCGCTGCCGGCCCGCGATCTTGTCGCCTATCTCGCCGCGCAGGTCGCCGGCGGCATTGCCGGCACGATGGCGGCGCACCTCATGTTCGCCCAGCCAATGCTGGAGGTCGCAACGAAGCTGCGTGCCGGGCCGGCGCAATGGTTCTCGGAGGTTGTCGCGACATTCGGCCTTGTCGCCGTCATTCTCGCCGGTCTCCGTTTCGAGCGGCGGGCCGTGCCGTGGCTGGTCGGGCTCTATATCACGGCTGCCTATTGGTTCACGGCGTCCACTTCTTTCGCCAATCCCGCCGTCGCCATGGCGCGCTCGCTCACCAACACCTTCTCCGGCATCAGGCCGGTCGATCTGCCGGGCTTCATCGTCGCCGAACTGCTCGGCGCCTTGATCGCGCTCGCGCTGATGGGCTGGCTGCTTAAGCCCGAAACCGTTCAGCAGTATCAGCCACTGAAAGCAGAGCCATGACGGTCACGATCTATCACAATCCCGCTTGCGGAACCTCGCGCAACACGCTTGCCATGATCCGCGCCAGCGGCGAGGAGCCGGTTGTGGTCGAATATCTGAAGACGCCGCCGAGCCGCGAGCGGCTGCTCGAACTGATCGGGGCGATGGGCATCGCCCCGCGCGAGTTGTTGCGGGAGAAAGGGACGCCTTACGCCGAACTCGGCCTCGCCGACCCGAAATGGAGCGACGGCGAGCTGATCGATTTCATGCTCGTCCATCCGATCCTGATCAACCGGCCGATCGTCGAGACGCCGAAAGGGACAAAACTCTGCCGGCCGTCGGAAGCGGTGCTGCCGCTGCTCGACAATCCAGTGCGCGAATTCGTCAAGGAGGATGGCGAGAAGGTCTCCTACGAGCCGGGGCAAGTCTGATTGGAAGCCACGGCACCGCTCGCCCGCAGCCGCCATCTCCTCGTCTCGGCTCTCGGCATCACGCAGATTCTTGCCTGGGGATCGTCATACTATCTGCCCGCTGTCCTTGCCGCGCCGATTGCCAGGGATACCGGCTGGTCGCTCGCCTCGGTCGTTGCTGGATTGTCCTGCGGGCTGCTGCTTGCCGGGCTGGTGTCTCCCGTCACCGGGCGGCTGATCCAGCTCCACGGCGGCCGGCCCGTGCTTGCCGCGAGCTCGTTGCTGTTGGCGGCGGCGCATTTGCTGCTGGCGACGGCAACCGCCTATCCCCTTTACCTGATTGCCTGGCTGCTCATGGGCCTGGGCATGTCGAGCGGTCTCTACGATGCCGGCTTCGCGACGCTCGGGCGGCTTTATGGTCAGGGCGCGCGCGGCGCCATCACCAACCTGACGCTGTTCGGCGGCTTTGCCAGCACCGTCTGCTGGCCGCTCAGCGCCCTCCTTGTCGAGCATGGCGGCTGGCGCGTCGCCTGCCTTGCCTATGCCGCGATCCATCTGGCGGTCTGTCTGCCGCTCCATCTTTGGGTGATCCCACCACCTCCGCCCGTGGCACCCGCGCCGGTGAAAGACAGGTCGAAGGAGGCCTCGGCCACGGGCGGGGCGCGGGCACGCTTCGTTCTGCTGGCCTCGATCCAGACATTGGCCGCGATGATCGCATCCATGCTCTCCGTCCACCTGCTGACGCTGCTGCAGTTGCGCGGCGTGGGCCTGGCGGCCGCCGTCGGCCTTGGCGCATTGGTTGGCCCGTCACAGGTTGGCGCGCGGGTGGCCGAGCTGCTGATCGGCCGCAACCGGCATCATCCAATCTGGACGATGCTGACATCCGTATCGCTGCTCGCGGCCGGGATCTGGCTGCTCCTGGCGAGCCAGACCTTCGTTGCCCTCGCTTTGATCCTCTACGGCGCGGGCAACGGCATCCACACGATCGCGCGCGGCGCGCTGCCGCTGGTGTTGTTCGACCCGCAGCAATACGCAGCGCTGATGGGCAAGCTCGCAACGCCCAGCCTCATCATCCAGGCAGCTGCCCCTTCCATCGGCGCGCTTCTTCTTGGCATGGGCGGCGGCAATCTCGTCCTGACGACGCTTGCACTGGCGGCGACAGTCAATGTTGGTCTCTGCGTCTGTCTCATCTCGGCAGTGCGCCGATAGCCTCGTCGCACGCCGCCCTTGCGGCCCTGCCGAACTTTACATTTTTGTAAATTGCCCGCGTCGGTCAAATCGCGATACGGCTCGCCAGTGGTTCGGCTCGGCTATCCGCGTGATGGGCACTTCCGGATGAATGGGCCGAGCCGAATTCAACTTGGGAGAACGCTATGATTCGCAAGGTTTTGGTTGCAGCTTCGGTTGTTGCGCTTTTCAGCATGCCGGCATTTGCGGCCACGCAGTATTGGGTGGCGAAGGACGCCACCACCAAGAAATGCTCGGTGGTTTCGACGAAGCCGGACGGCAAGAAACTGACCGATGCCGGGACGAAGGCCTACACGTCCCAGGCCAATGCCGAAAAGGCGCTGAAGATGCTGAAGGACTGCAAGTAAGCTTGCAGCCTTTGAATTTGCACCCGCTCCGGCATGCCGGAGCGGGCTTTTTTCGCCTGAGCCGTCTTCGGGAAGCAGCGTCGGCGAACCGCCGGCCAGGGCGGTGGCGCTCGCTCATTTATCTACCGCCAGCGTCTCGTTGAGCACGGCGGCCAGATGCAGGCCGCCGAGCGCGAGCTGCTCGATCGCCACCGGTGAGAATTTGTCGAAATAGGCCTGGTCGAGGATCACGGCGTGCGGGTTGTCGGACTTGATCACCGTCCCTTGCGGCAGCGCGCGATAAGCGTCCTCCGCCTTCTCATGACATTCGGCCAACCATTTTTCCGGCGTCTGGTTTGCGGCAGGCATGGCAGGGAGATGGGGGATGACGTCGCTCTCGAGGTCGAGCGCCACCTTGCCCCAGTCATAGTATTTGAACAGGATCAGGCTTGAATCCCACACCGCATGGAAGGTGGTGAGGTCGCGATAGGTCGAGCCGTCCGGCTTCGGCCGGTAGACGTTGAAACTCACCGTCAGCGTGTTTCCGCCCTGGTCGCCCTGGCTGCCGTCCAGGCGCTCGACGCAATGCAGCGGCTGCGAGAGATCGCCGACCAGATGAATGACAAAGGCCAGCGCCTGCCAGCGCTCCTCGTCGCTCTTTGCCGGATCGGCCAGGATTTTCTCCTGCGCCGGAAGCGCCCGCATCAGGCAGACGCCGAAACTCTCATTGTCCTTGCAGTCGCGCGCGGGGTCGTAGGCGGTTGTGCTGGCGGTCGCATCGCCGGGCTTTGACGCCAGCGGAATGTCGATGAAGTGCCAGTTCGACGTCTCCTTGTGGTCGGCGCGATAATCGTCGGCCCAGCTTGCCACCGAGGGCAGCGAGACGGTGGCGGGCGGTTGCAGCTTCAGATGCGAACGCAAAAGCTGCTCGATCACGTCATGGGCGTTTTGGCTGAGCCTGTGCTGTGCGATCTCCGCGATCACCGCATGGCCTTCCTGGCCCCAGGCCAACGCCTGGCCGCACATCGCCCCACCCGTCACCGTTGTCGCCAGGCAAAATGCCACCGCGGCTTTCAGGTTCATCGCCCTGTCTCCTCCAGACCAGAAGTTCGGCATGCAAGTACAATGAAAGCTTGTGACACAGACATGAACAATCTCACGGATGCGAGATTGGTCTGAAGCGGATGCGGCAAGTGGTCGGCGTTGAGGCCGGCAACCCTATTTGCCGCGCCGCGCAAAAAACCGACCTGGGAATTGTCGGGCCGAGGGTTCCGCCGACGGAGCGAAAAGCGGGCGCTGCTCAGCGAAGCGCCGCCCATCCCGTCACGAGGATGAGGACAAGCGTGACCACCGCGCCCGAGACATAGAGGATCGTCCTGACGTTGCCGCCCTTGGCGGCGTTCCCGCCACGCAGGTAGATCGCCATATGTGTGAGGCGTATCGCCAGATGAACCCAGACAAGCACGGCAAGCGTCACCGGCCCGACGCCGACCATCATCGCCAGCATCGCGGGTACGACGAAAGGGGCCAGCGCCTCGACCGAATTCATGTGGACGCGATCGATCCGGTAGAGCGGATTGTCGTCGTCCGCCGGGATGACCGGGCCCGAGAGCTTGCCCGCAAATCCCTTGGACGAGCCGGAATAGACCGCCAGCGCCACCGACAGGAGGCATAGCGCAAGAACACCGAGGCTGCTCAGCCAGTAGCTTCCCATCTTCTTCGTTCCTCCAATCGCTGTCGTGCGGGCAATGGTCTCGGTGCTGGGCGCTGCTATCAGGTTGCCCGGGAAAAAAGCTGCTGGTACCGCTGCAGGTAGAGCGGCCAGCCCTGATCGCTGTCGGCCCCGCCACGCACGCTTTCCCAGCCCTGGCCGTGGCGCTCGATATGGCGATGCTCGATTTCGACGCGGGTGCGGTTTTCCGCCTCGGCCGTGAAGCGGACTTCCCACTCGCTCGTCCTGGCGAGATCGGTTTCGATCTGCCAACGTGGGTTGATGTCCCAGCTTAAGAGCAGCCGGTTCGGCGGCTCGTAGGCAAGTACCCGGGCGAAGCGGCACTCCGAGCCGTCGACGCCACGGTCATAGACATGGCCGCCGACCCGCGGCTCGAAGATCGTTTCCGCGATCGGCACGGCAAGCAGATTGTGCTCGCGCGGCTTGAAGTTGCCGAAATCCTCGGTGAACACCTTGAAGGCGCGCGCGATCGGCGCCGAGACGACGACGGAATGCCTTACAGGAGCGGGGGCGGGTTGCTTGATCATGTTTCGTCCTCCGTCGGTTGCTCGACGAGCTGTGCGTAGGCCGCGAGCGATTTTACCCAGAACCGATCGATCTCCGCCCGCAAGGCCGCAAGGCCGTCCGGATCTATGCGGTAGATGCGTTCCTTGCCCGAACGCGTGTCGGTCACCAGCCCCGCATCCTTGAGCACCTTCAAGTGCTGTGAGACGGCCGGCCGGGTCACGGGCAACGCACTGGCCAGCCCGCTGACCGAACTGGGACGGTCGACCAGCAGCTCGAAGATCGTGCGCCGTGTCGGATCGCCGAGCGCCGTCCAGTATTTCGCGTTAGTGGCCACTAACGCGAAAGCTAGGGCGCGATGATTGTCCTGTCAACCCGGATGGAGAGCGCATGCCGCGCGCAGGCGCAAAGAGATGCGCCTGGGGCATGCCTGTCGTTCTGATCCTGGACCGCAGCCAGCGCGTCAACCGCGCCGCTTCGCCTTCAGGCTCCGCGCCGCCTGCTCAATCGCCGCGCGATCGTTGCCCAGCCGGTCGAGCAGTTCCTGCGCCTCGTCGCCCGAGATGCCGGTGCGCATGGCCAGCGCCTCGACCGTCAGCACATCCGTGCTGTCGATCTCGCGCGTTTCGGGCAGTGCATCGCCCGCCGTCAGCGGCAGCGCCGCCTCGCGGTCGATCTCCAGTTCGGCCTGATGCCAATGCCGTTCATGGTTGCCGAGGATGCCGCCCTCGCGTTGAAAGATCTCATAGGCACGCTGCCTGATCTTCTCGGTTCGATCGTCGTCCATCGCCGTTCCTCCTTGCGTGTCACAAGAACGCGGGACAGCGCGGAACGATCCGGGCCGTTCACGAAGTGATCGCCGGCACAGATCCGGGCCACCACCGCGCAGGTTTTGCGCGTGGGGTTACGGCCCGTAGATGGCCACCGGCTTGCCGAACATGCCGGGCTCCGGTTTCACGCCAAGGCCCGGCCGTTGCGGCACGGCGATGTGGCCTTGCTTGATGACGACCGGGTGCTTCTGGTCGAAATGGCCCTTGATGTATTCCTGGGCGATCCAGGCGCCTTCCATGCGGCGCGGCTCGACGGTTGCCGCCAGATGCACGCAGGCCGCCGCGATGATGTCGCCGCCCCAGGCATCGTCGCAGCTATGCGGTAGCGAGCGGATGGCGCAGAGGTCGCGCACCGTCGTCATCTTGGTGAGGCCGCCAAGGCGCGTGACCTTGAAGCCGAAGCCGTCGGCGATGCCCATCGAGATTGCCCTCAGCACCGCGTTCTGGTCCTCGGTGCTCTCGTCGAGATAGACCGGATGCGTGACGCGGCCCTTCAGCGTCGCGATCTCGTCCATCGTGTTGCAAGGTTGCTCGAGGACGAAGGGGATGGCTTGGCAGAGCCGGTCGAGGTGGATCGCGGCGGCGACCGTCAGACCGCGATTGCCGTCGACCGCGATGCGCGCTCCGTAGCCGACCGCTTCCCAGACCTTGTGGATGACGGCGACGTCTTCTTCGAGATCGCGCCCGCCGATCTTGACCTGTAGGCGCGGATAGCCGGCCTTCACCTTGTCTGCCGCTATCCTCGCCGTCTCGTCCGGCGCGCCGACGATCAGCGAATAATAGGCCGGCACGCGGTCGGTCAGCGCGCCGCCCAAAAGCGTCGAGACCGACACGCCGAGTTTTTGGCCAAGCAGGTCGAGGAACGCCATATCGAAGGCGGCCTTGGCATAGCCGTGGCCGTTGAGGCGCTCGTCCATCTGCCTCGACAGCAGCCTGATCGAGGCGATCTCCGAACCGATCAGCCCGGGCGCGATCTCGGCGATCGCGGCGCGGGCGCCGAGCGCATGATGAGGCTGGTAGACCGGGCCGATCGGGCAGGTCTCGCCCCAGCCGACGAACCCGTCATCCGTTGCGATCTCGACAAGTGTGCTGTCCAGCGCTTCCACATCGGCGCTGGCCATGCGGTAGACGCCGCCTTTGACCGGCAGCTGCGCCGAATAGACGTTGATCCGATCGATGCGCATGCTCGGCTCCCCTCGAAGAATGCATTCGGCGGTCGACGGCTACATCCGAGCCCTTGCCGAGGTGGGATCGTAAGGCGAATCCGGAACCACCTCGGCGATCTTCCATTCGCCGAGGATCGCCACGTCGAGCTTCGTGCCGGGCCTGGCAAAACGCTCAGGCAGCAGGGCTAGCGCGATGTCATGCCCGAGCGCGTAGCCATAGCCGCCCGAGGTGATGCGCCCGACCAGCTTGCCGTTGCTGTAAAGCCCTTCATTGGCCAAAGTGCTGGCGCCGTCGGTGTCGATCCTGAGCGTCACCGAGCGCCGCTGGTCGTTGCGCTCCTTGTATTTCTTGACCGCATCGCGCCCGACGAAGTCGCCCTTGTCGAGACGGATGAAGCGCTCCAGCCCGCTCTCCAGCGCGTTGAGCTCCGGGTTCATGTCGCGATACATGGCGCGATAGGATTTCTCGAGCCTGAGCGACTCCAGCGCGTGCAGGCCAACCAGCCGCATGCCATGCTTCTCGCCCTCCTTAAGGATCGCGTCGAGCAATTGCCGCTGGTAGGGCAGGGGGTGATACAGCTCCCAGCCGAGCTCGCCCTCATAGTTGACGCGCAGCAGCCGCACGTCGCTGGCCAGGGCTACGCTGCCGGTCTTGACGCCGAACCACGGAAAATTCTCGTTGGAAAGGTCGATCTCGGTCAGCGGCTGCAGCACCTCGCGCGCCTTGGGTCCGACGACGGTGAAACAGCCGCGATCGTTGGTGACATTCTTCAAGGATACGCTGCCGTCGGCGGGCAGCAGTCTGGACAGATCGTCGAAGTTCCAGCGCTCGGCGCGCGGCGTCGAGATCAGGTAGAACAGGTCTTCGGCAAGCCGGACCACCATATATTCCGCCTGCACGCCGCCGCTGGGGGTCAGGTGATGCGCCAGCGTCACCTTGCCGACCGCCGGCAGGCGGTTGGCGATGATCCTGTCCAGCCATTGGGCCGCGCCTTTTCCCGACACTTCGAACTTGGTCATCGGCGTCATCTCGACCAGGCCGACGGCATTGCGCACCGCCAGCACCTCCTCGCCGACGAGGTTGCCCTTGGGCGTCCAGCGCCAGCTATACTGGTCCTTCGCCTCGATTCCGCTGCGCGCGAACCAGTTGGGCATCTCCCAGCCATTGAGCACGCCCCAGACGGCGCCGAGCTCCGTCAATCGGTCATAGGAAGGCGCGGTCTTTTGCGGCCGGGCGGCTGGCATGTCCTGCCCGGGATATTTCTGTTCGGCATGCGTGCCCCAGGCCTCGCGCACCTTCTCCCGCGTCCAGGCCTTGTTGGCGTAGTCGCCGAAGCGGCGCGGGTCGAGGTCGGAGGTGTCGAGGCTGTTGCCGCCCTCGACGATCCGCTCCGACAAATAATAGCCGATCGTGCCGCCCCACAGGATGCCGCCGGGCACGCCTTCGGCGAGCCAGACATTGGGCAGGCCCCAGGCCGGTCCCATCAGCGGCAGCTCGTCCGCCGTCATCTGGAAGGGACCGCGTACATTGGCCTTGATGCCGACGCGCCCCAAGGCCGGGACCAGTTGCAGCGCCTGCTCCCAGTTCCACGACACCGCCTCGAAATCCTCTTCGAGCAGGTCGGCGCCGAACCAGGAGGGAACGCCGTCCTCGGCAAACAGCTTCAGATTCGCCGTGCGTTCGTAAGGCCCGAACATCAGCCCGTCGCCTTCCTCGCGCAGATACCCTTCGAAACCCTCGTCGCGCAGGATCGGCATTTCGGGCCGGCCCGCGCGCTTGCGCTCCACCACTTCCGGCACGGCTTCGGTGATCCAGTACTGGTGCAGGATCGGGATCGCCGGGATGTCGAGGCCGAGCAGCGCGCCGGTCTGGCGCGCGTAATTGCCGGTGGCGCAAATCACATGCTCGCAGGTGATGTCGCCCTGGTTCGTTTGGACCAGCCACTCGCCGCCCGGCGTCCGCTTGAACCCGGTGACCTCGGTGTTGAGATAGACCTTGGCGCCGAGGTCGCGGGCGCCCTTGGCCATGGCGTGGGTCACGTCGGCCGGCGCGATGTGGCCGTCGTCGGGATGGTAGAGCGCGCCGAGCATGTCCTTGTTGTCGAGCAGCGGCCAGAGCTTTCGCGCTTCGTCGGGCGTCAGCAACTGCGCCCGCATGCCTTGCACCTCGGCGACACTCATATAGCTCTTGAACTCGTCGAGCCGGTCCCTGGAATTGGCGATGCGCAGCTGGCCGCATTTGTGCCAGCCGACCGGCTGCCCGGTCTCCGCCTCGAGACCTTCATAGATCTCGATTGTCTTGTTGATCATCCGCCCGACATTGATGTTGCGGGCATAAGAGGGGATGAGCCCCGCCGCATGCCAGGTCGAGCCGGCGGTGAGCTGCGTGCGCTCCAGCAGCGCCACGTCCGTCCAACCGCGCTTGGCCAAGCCATAAAGGATACCCGCGCCGACGCAGCCGCCGCCCACGATCACCACCCGCGCATGTGTCTGCATCAAACCACCAATCCAACTGTTCAGAGCAAAAGTGCCGCTGAAAGCTACAGGCGGCGAAAGACCGTGTAACGTCTTCAAAAACTAGGGGTGACGATAAATTGGGCTTATGCAGCGGTTACGCGCGCGGCAGGGCGCGAGCCTGCGGCGCTCACCTGGTTTGCCCCTCTTGCGCGGCCTCGTCCTTGAAGTCGACCTTCGTGCCCGGCTTGACCATGGCGGCGAGGTCCTCGGCGTCCCAATTGGTCATCCGGATGCAGCCGTGCGAGAAGGTGGTGCCGATCTTGCCCGGGTCAGGTGTGCCGTGGATGCCATAGCTCTCGATCGAGAGGTCGATCCACACCGATCCGACGGGATTGTTGGGTCCCTTGGCGATGGTGAAGGGGCGCTTGGTCTTCACCCCCTTGAAGGCGAATTTCGGATTGTAGTGATAGGTCGGATCATGCACCACGCGCCTGACCTCGGCCGTGCCGCTCGGCGCTGGCTTTTCCTCGCTGCCGATCGAGGCCGGATAGACCGCAATCGCCTTGCCCGACGCATCGAGCGCGCGCACCTGGCGGGATGCCTTGTCGACCTCGACGCCGCCAATCTGCGAAGGAGGATCGCCGCGGCCGACATCGGGCACCACCAGGGTCGTGCCGGCCCTGCTCAATCCCGCGCGGAGGTTGAGCATCCTCAGCAATTGTTCGCTGACATGGAAACGCTCGGCCAGTTTCTCCTGCGCGTTGCGGTAGCCGAGGTATTTCAGGCGGGCCATGCTCTCCATGCGAACCGGAATGCGCCTGGTGAACGGGCCGCGCACATCCCTGGCCGTGACTTCGTATGTCGTCAGCACAGGGCCGGCGAAAGTTGCCGCGAGCTTGTCCCAGGTTTCCCGCGTAAGCTTGCCGTCGGAGGGCAGCCCGTTCGCCGCCTGGAAGGCCGCGACGGCCTTGGTGAAATTATCGGAGAGGCGGCCGTCGATCAGACCGGGCGAGAAGCGGGCGCGATCGAGAAGGATCTGCGCCTTGAGCAGCATCGGATCGATGCCCTTCGGCCCGTCTTCGCTGAATTGCACCTGATTGACCGTATCGATGTCCAGCTTCGCGGCCTGCGACCCGCCGCACGCCAGCGCGAGCGCCATCGCAACGACAAGAAGGAGCCTAACCATCGACGTCTCTCCCGAACCGAGACAAGAACCTGTCTCTATGACGCGGGACAGCCGATCCGGTTCCTGTCGCGTGCAGCCGCGCGAAGATCTTGTGTATGCGTTCCCTCCCATATCTGTTTGAATTTCAAGTCAGAAAACACTTACCCTGCGCGCGGATAACTGGCATAATCGCATAAGGGCCTATGCATTTTCTGATTCCATGGCCCCTCGTCCTGGTAACCGGCGGCTCCCCAACGCCCCCCCGCCCATGCCGTCGGTTGCCCATTCGAGGATCAAAGCCAAGTCTTGAAGACAGCACACGCGCAAGGCGGTGTAGATGTCAGCCCGGCCCGATCTCCGAAAACAGCCAGTCGCGAAACGCTTTTACCTTGCGCTGGCGGATCGCCTCTGGCGGATAGACCAGGTAGAAGCTCGACACCGCCTTCAGCGCGTGATCGAACGGCCGCACCAGCCTGCCGGTGGCGAGATCGGCTGAAACCAGCATGGTGCGGCCAAGCACCACGCCTTCCCCCTGGACGGCGGACTCCACCGCGAAGGTGGCGGAATCGAAGGTGAGCCCGCTGTTCGGATCGACGCCTTCGACGCCGGCGCTGGCGAGCCACGCCGCCCAGTCGATGCGGTAGCCGTCGCGGATCAACGTGTGGTGCTTGAGGTCCTGCGGGGTCCGGAGCGGGTGCGGACCCTCCAAGAGCTTCGGGCTGCAGACCGGAAACACTTCCTCGCCGGTGAGGAATTCCGAGGTCAGTCCGTGATAATGGCCGGCGCCGTAGCGGATCGCGACATCGATGCCGTCGCCGCGGAAATTGGTCAACCTGCCGGTGGTCGAGACGCGCACGTCGATATCGCCATGCGTGCGGTGAAAACGATACAGCCTCGGCACCAGCCATTTTCCGGCAAACCCGTCCGACGTGCTGACATTGAGCGTCGAACCCGAGTGGCGCGACGTCGCGGTTTGCGTCGCCAGCGCGAGCTGGTCGAGCGCCTCGCGCACGGCCACCGCATAAGGTTCGCCGACCGGGGTGAGCCGCACGGAACGGGTCGCGCGCTCGAAGAGCTGCACGCCGAGCTGATCCTCCAGATGCTTCACCGCCCGGCTGATCGCGCCATGCGTGAGGTTTAGCTCGTCGGCGGCTCGCGAAAAATTCAGATGTCGAGCCGCGGCCTCGAAGGCCGGCAAGGCGTTGAGTGGAGGCAGTTTGCGGATCATGGCACGATCATTTGTGAGTTATGGTAACAAATACTTGCCAAACTTTGGTTTGTCCGTCGAGCTTTTTCCAACCAAAAATCCTCACAGAATTTGTGATCAAAGCTCAACGCAGTGAGGACGCCATGGCCACCGTTCATCCCTTTCTCTGGTTCAACCTCGATGCCGGGGCCGCGCGGGATTTCTATCTTTCGGTCTTCAAGAACAGCCGCGCGCTGGGCTCGATCGAATTCACCGACTTCGTCGGCGGCACCAACAAGACAGTTCCGCACGCGATCTTCGACTTCGAGCTCGAAGGCCAGCGTTTCACCGCGCTCAATGCCGGCCACGTGCCGCCCTTCAACGAGCGGATCTCGCTTTATATCGAGACGAAGGACCAGGCCGAGACCGACTATTTCTGGAACGCACTGACGGCCGGCGGCGGCTCGGAACAGCCCTGTGGCTGGCTGAAGGACAAGTTCGGCGTCTACTGGCAGGTCATCCCGAGCGAGGCCTTGCGCTTGATGAACGACCCGGATCGCGAAAAGGCCGGCCGGGCGCGGCAGGCGATGTACTCGATGCGGAAGATCATCCTCGCCGACATCGAAGCGGCTTACGCCGGCAGCGCCTGAATTCAACCCTGATCACTGGAGGACGGAGAAGACCCATGGCCAATCTCACGGGCAAGAAGATCATTGTCGTCGGAGGCAGTTCCGGCATCGGCTTCGGCGTCGCCGCGGCTGCATTGGAAAGCGGTGCAGAGGTGGTGATCGCCGGCCGTTCGGCGGACAAGCTGAAGACCGCAACGGAGAGGCTCGGCGGGGCAGGGCGCGTGACCAGCCTAGCCGCCGACATGGCGAACGAGGCGGACGTCGCCCGCCTGTTCGACGCGGTCGGTGGCTTCGATCATCTGGTCGCGACCGCCGGCTCGCCGCCGCCCAATTATCCGATCGGCAAGACCGACATGGATTTCGTCCGAGGCTTCATCGACGGCAAGCTGATCGGCGCCGTGATGCTCGCCAAGCACGCGGTGGGCACGCTGAACAAGGGCGGCTCGATGATCTTTACTTCCGGCATCAACAAGGACCGCCCACCGATCCCCGGCGGCTCGGTCGTCTCGGCAGTCGCCGGCTCCTTCACCTATTTCGCCCGCGCGCTGGCGCTGGAGCTTGCGCCGACTCGCGTCAACATCGTCTCGCCAGGCTGGGTCGACACCGAGATGTGGGACGAGATCGTCGGCGACGCCAAGACAGGCTATTTCGAGCAGATGGGCGCCCGACTGCCGGCCGGAAAAATCGCCAGGCCCACCGACATCGCGCCGGCCTATCTTTACCTGATGCAGAACGAATTCATGACCGGCGAGACCATCCACATCGATGGCGGGCAGCGGCTGGTTTGACGGGCCAGGCGTGAGGCCAGCGTGACGCTATTCGTGCGTCACCGCCGCTTCGGGGGCGGGCCTCTTGTTGGCTACGGCCAAGGCAAGGCCGCCCAGGATCAGAACGACGCCTGCCGCGAACATCAGGCCGAGTCTGTCGCCGAAGAGAACGGACGCGGCGGCAATCCCGAAAACCGGCTGGATATACTGGACGCTCGCCGCGATCCGGGCCGGGACCGCTCGCAGGAGATAGAGCCACAGCAGCAGCCCGGCGACGGTCACCAGGACGCCGAGATAAACGACGACCCATATTGCCTGCATGGTGATGTGCACGGGCGTGTGGGCCAACTCCCAGCCGGACAGGGGCAGGATTGCGACCAGTCCCGCCAGTGCGTTCCATGCGGCCACCGGCAAGGTGCCGTGCTTGGCTGTGAGCTGTGCGCTCCAGATGTAATAGAACGCAATGGCGACAGCCGAAACGAGCATCCAGACCACGCCGACGAGCGTGGTTTTGGACAGGTCGTCAGCTCCCGATCCGCTTCCGATGGCCACCAAGGCGATACCGGCAAAGGCGGCGAGCAGGCCGAACCATTGCCGGCCGGTCACGGGCTGGTTGAGGCGGATCGCCGCGAAGATGACGATGAAAATGGGGATCGTCGCTGAAATGATCGTGCCGGCGGATGCAGACGTGCCCTGCACGCCGAACGACTGCGCGACATTTCCAAGCGTGATGCCCATCACGCCGAGCGCGACGATGTTGGGGACGGCTTGCCACGGCACGCGAAGCCGGCCCGCCGCCAGGACCAGAAACAGCGGCACCGCGACGAGGAAGCGCATCGCCGTCAGCGTCAAAGGTGGGATCGTTTCAAGGCCCAGCTTCGTGATCGGGATCGAAAGACCCCACATGATCGCAAGCAAGAACATTGCGCCGAGGCTCCTCATGGACAAGGACCGGGCGGATATGTCGACGGGCGAGAGGGCCGCGGAGTTGGTGGCGTTCTGCGTCATGGGCTTCACTTGATGCGATTGGCAGGTGCGTGCATCCATGTCATGTCTACAAGTCGTCGAACGCTGCCGACAAACCATTTGTCCTCACAGGACGTGTGAATAGATCTCACGCGTAAGGAGCCAGATGCCTGAACAACTTCCGCCGCTGCAGACCTTGCGCGCCTTCGAGGCGACAGGCAGGAGGTTGAGCATGACGCTGGCGGCACAGGAGCTGCATCTGACCCATGGCGCGGTGAGCCGCCAGATCAAGGCGCTGGAAGATCATCTGGGGGTTCAGCTCTTCCGCCGCATGACCCGCAGGATCGAACTGACCGAGGCGGGCGTCTCATTCTTCGGCGCCGTCACCCGTCTGCTTTCCGAGCTCGCGCGCGAGGCGGAAAACATTCGCCGCAGGAATGACGAGACGCGCCTTGTCGTCAACTCGGGGGTCTCCTTCGCAAGCAAATGGCTGACATCGCGCCTGCACAAATTGATGGCGCGCTATCCGGATCTCGCGGTCCATCTCGAGGTGACTGACGCGGTGTTGGATTTCGCGACCGGTCACGTCGACGTCGCCCTGCGCTATGGAAATGGCCAGTACCCTTTCGCGGCGGCCGAGCGCATCATGAACGAAACAGTCTCCCCGGTCTGTGCGCCGGACTATCGCGACCGCATGGGCGGGCTTCGATCGCCTAGCGAGCTGGCCAAATGCCAGCTCATCCATGAGATCGGCATGAACACGACTTGGGAACGCTGGTTCTCGATGATGGAATTGCCCTATCCAAGGACGCGGGGGGCCGGCTACAGCCTTGGCAGCATGTCCATCGAGGCTGCGATCCGGGGCGAGGGCGTGGCGCTCGGGCGAAGCGTGCTGGTCGCCGAGGACCTCGCAGCAGGGCGCCTTGTGGCGCTGTTTCCACAAGCCAGGCTGGACGTCGAATGGGGATACGATCTTGTCTATCGGATAGGCAATCAAGACCACCCCAAGGTTCGCGCGTTCAGAAACTGGATCGCTGACGAAGTGCGGGAATTCACGAGCGCCAACTTCTCGCGTTGATTGCGAGCTCCGCTTCTGGCGTTTGCCGTTCGCACGCCAATGGCGTTTCCGGCGGAACGCTAATATAGATGATGCTCGAATGAGCAGCGCCTCCGCGTCGTCGAGGAATGCCATGCGAAGGGTCATCGTCACAGCCATTTGGATCGCGGCCGCGACAGGCGCCGACGCCCATGACTGGTACCAAAACAAGGTCGATCCGGTAACCAACTTCAAATGTTGCGGCGGTACGGACTGCCGCCCCATACCGCAGTCCTCGGTGCAGCCCAGGGCCGACGGTGGCTATGTTTATCTGCCCGATGGTTTCAACATCCCGCCGGACCGCGTGCAGGAATCGCCGGACGGCCGATACCATATCTGCGAGAACCGCTACGTGATAACCAACCAGCCTTATTTGCGCTGCTTCTTCGCGCCGCGTCTCAAGGTCTCGCGGCTGCTCCCGCGCTGACGGCGAGCCCCTCGACACTCGCGTTGCAGCCGCTCGAACTGATCCTTGCAGGAAACCAAGGTTTAGCCCGTAGCCTATGCTTTCAGGCGCAAAGCCATGGGTATTGTGAAATGCCCAAACCAGCCCGATGCTTTTTCGATCTGCTTCACCTCGGCTCGATATTTTAGGTCGCCTTAATATGTTGCTCGATTTCATCACGGTCACGCAGAATATCTGGACCGATCATCTGTTGATCAAAAGTACTTGCCCGGTAATAGCATGTCGCTAAGAATGCCGCGCAAATCATCCGGTTGACGGGCCAATCGGATGTTCAGGGGTGGACTGCGGCGCGATGAATTTCGGTTGCTTGGGGGTTCGGCGCGCCGGCGCCGGGCAAAAGATTGTTCTGGCGCTGCTGCTGAGTTCCGCTAGCCCGGCCGCTTATGCGGCTTGCACCACGGCCGGCACGACGATCACCTGTGCCACCGGCTCCAGCACGGACAACTTGGCGAGTTTCGCCAACGGCGTGACGCTCAACGTGGATGCAGGTGCCGTGTTGAGTGTGCCGTCGGGGCCATTTAGCAACGCGCTCACTCTGTCCGGCAACGGCATAACCCTGAACAATCTGGGCACTATCGATCCCGTCGTCGACGGCGGGATCGCCCTAGCGGCCAGTGGCGCGATGCTCGGCAACAACACGGCGGGCGGCAACACCATCATTGTCAACAACCAGTCGGGCGGGGTCATCAACGGTCTGGCAAACAGTGCATCCACGACGCCCGGCGGTCAGGCGCTTGTCGTGCAGAATGCCACAGGCGGCACAACCACGATAAAGAACGCCGGCACGATCGGCATGTCAGTGCCTGATACAGGCATGTCGGCCGACGCAGTGGCCATATTCGTTTATGGCGGCAGCCAGGTCAATTTCACCAACACCGGCACCATCACCGGGCGTATCGGCTTCGCCGCATCCGGAACCGCCGGTGTCGGAAACAGCTTTCTCAACGCCGGGATCATCAACGGCAGCGTCTATCTCGGTGACACCGCAACGGGCAATGTTTTCACGGCCGTGTCCGGATCGAGCATCACCAACGTCGGCAGCGCCGGCGCGGGCAGCGTCGCGGGCGTTGCCGTCAATCTCGCCGCGGCAGGCATCGTCGATGCCGGATCGGGCAACAATAACCGGCTCGTGCTCCAGAATTCGGCGACCGGGCCAGGTTCGGGCACCACTGGCGCCGTCACGACGATCAGCGCCTCATCCTACCAGCATTTCCAGCACCTCACGGTCAACAGCGGTACATGGAACCTGCAGGGCATGGTCGTCAGCGGCGACGCAACGATCAATGACGGCCTCGTCAACATCGACAATCCAAATGCCTTCGGCTCGGGCCTTCTCAACGTCAATGGCGGCGCCCTCGCGGCTTCGGTCGCGAATCTGCCGCTCGCCAACAGCATCTCGTTGAACGGCAACAGCCGCCTGACTCTGACCGGAACGAATGCCTTGGCGTTGACGGGCATGATTTCAGGTTCGGGCGGACTGACCATCAACGACATCGGCGTGGTGACGTTGACGGGTACCAACCTGTTCTCCGGCGGCGTCAACCTCAATGCAGGCGGTGTCAAGCTCGGCAATGCCATGGGGCTTGGTTCGGGCACGCTGACCGTCGGCGGCACCGCCTTGCTTGACACGACGGCAGCCAATTTCAACGTGGCCAACAGTATAGTGGTCAGCTCCGGCGCCACGCTGAATTTGCTGGGCAGCAACGCGCTGACCCTCAACGGCAGCATATCGGGCGCGGGCAACCTGACCAAGGGCGGTGCAGGCACGTTGACGCTCGGCGGCGCCAGCTCCTTGAGCGGCAGCTTCAATATAGCGGGCGGAGCCGTGGCCGTGGGCGCCGGCGGCAGCCTTTCGCCGAACAGCACGGTCACGCTCGCTTCCGGCACGAATCTCGATATTTCGGCGGCGACAAGTCAGACGATCGGCGCCCTGGCCGGCGCTGGCGGCAGCATCAACCTCGGAGGCACGACTCTCGCGGTCGGCGGCCTGGGCACCGACACCGGGTACAGTGGAACGATCAGCGGCACCGGCAAGCTGGTGAAGGCCGGCACCGGCTTGCTGACGCTGAGCGGCAACAACAGTCTTTTCAGCGGCGGACTGACCATTTCCGGCGGCGGGATTCTTCTCGGAGGCGCCAACGCGGCCGTCACGGGCACCATTACTGCCGCGGGTGCCGTTTCGATCGATTCGACGGTCGCGTCTCTCAGCCTCAGCAATCAGGTTTCGATCGACGCGGGCGCCTCGCTGACCGTGCTGGGCGCCAACCCTCTGACCCTCAACGGATCGACTTCCGGCGCCGGCACGCTGATCAAGAAAGGCGCAAACACGCTGACGCTTGGCGGCGCCAGCTCCATGACGGGCACCCTGGACATCGAGGTTGGGACGGTGGCGGTGGGCGCCAACGGCAGCCTTTCGCCGACAGGTGCTGTCACGCTCGCCGGATCGGGAGCCACTCTCGACATTTCGGGCGCGACGGCCGATCAGGCTATCGGTTCGCTCGCCGGTTCGGCGGGCACCAGCGTCATGCTCGGTAGCAGAACGCTGACCCTGGGCGGTCTGGGTGGCAACACCACGTTTGGCGGAACAATCAGCGGCAATACGGCCAAGCTGGTCAAGGTCGGCACCGGTATCCTGACCTTGAGCGGCGCCAACAGCTTTACCGGCGGAACGACGATCTCGGCCGGCGAGGTCACAATGGGCAATGCGGGCGCGCTCGGCAGCGGCGCCGTCGCCATGGCGGACGGATCGGCACTTAGCTTCGTCGCCAACTACGCTATCGCCAATACATTCACGATCAGCGGCGATGCGACGTTCGATCTGGTCGCTACCAATTCCGAGACGCTTTCGGGCCCTGTCGGCGACGGCACCTTGGCCGGCGCGCTGATCAAGGCAGGTGCGGGTACGCTGACACTTTCCGGCGCCAACACCTATTCCGGCGGCACCACGATCGATGCCGGCACGCTCAGGCTTGGCCGCGCCGGCGCCCTCGGCAGCGGCGGCCTCGACACCACCGATGCCGGCACATTCGATCTTCGCGGTTTCGACCAGACGGTCTCGACGCTGAACGGTGAGGCCGGCAGCTTCATCACCAACTCGTCGGGTACTGCCGGCACGCTTACGGTCACCGGCTCCGGTCAATTCGGCGGCATCATCAACAACGGCTCGGGCGGCGGGTCGGTGGCGCTGGCCAAGACCGGTTCCGGCACGCTGACGCTCAACGGTGTGAACACCTATACCGGCCTGACAACGGTTTCAGGCGGCACGCTGATCGTCGGCGGCGATGGCCATTCGAGCGCGGCGATCGCCGGCAATGTTTCGGTCGGCAGCGGCGGTACGCTCGGCGGTCATGGCACCGTCGGCTCAACCGTGATCAATTCGGGCGGCACGCTGGCGCCGGGAGCCTCGATCGGCACCTTGGCGGTCAATGGCGACTTGACCATCGGCGACGGGGCGACGCTTGATTTCGAATTCGGCGCGCCGGGGGCGAACTTCAACACGCCCGGCCAAAGCGACAGCGTCGACGTCACCGGGAACCTGTCCATCGGCAGTTCCACGCTAAAGGTCACCGACACCGGCAATATGGGGCCGGGTCTGTACAACCTGTTCGGTTGGGGCGGCACGCTGGCCATCACCGGAGGCGGTTTTGCTCCGCCCGCCGGCGATACGCTTCAGATCCTGACCGTCGACAAGAAGATCAACTTGATCAGGACAGCCGGTTTCGAGCTCAATTTCTGGAACGCGAACGGCGAGGCGGACGCAACCCATATGGGCGGCGGCAGCGGTACCTGGTCGATCTTCTCGCCGTTCTGGGCGACTGCGGATGGCGCGTTCACCGGCCCGATGGCTCCGCAGCCCGGTTTCGCCATTTTCGGCGGCACGGCAGGTACCGTGAGGGTGGATGATACCGACGGCGCCGTCGCCGCGACCGGCATGCAATTCGCATCTGACGACTATCATCTCATCGGCGACAGCCTGGACCTCGTGGCCGATGCCGACCATCCCGCGCCGGTAGAGATCCGGGTCGGCGACGGCAGCGCCGGCTCGGCGGCCTGGACGGCGACGATCGACAATGTGATCGCCGGCAGCGCGGGTCTGCGCAAGACCGGCGCCGGCACGCTGGTGCTAACCGGGGCGAGCACCTATTCCGGCGGCACGACGCTGGAAGCCGGCACGCTGTCGGTCTCGTCGGATACGAATCTGGGCGACACCTCCGGCGGGCTCACCTTCAACGGCGGCACGCTCAAGATCACCGGCACCGCCTATACCGGCACGAGCCGCGCGGTGACGCTGACCGGCAACGGCACGATCGACATCGCCGATGTGGGCAACCAGTTTGCGCTGAACCAGGTCGTCGGCGGCGCCGGCGGGCTGACCAAGCAGGGCGGCGGCACGCTGCAGCTCGATGCCGCCAACACCTATACCGGCGCCACGACGATCGCCGCCGGCACACTTGCGCTGACGGGAACCGGATCGATAGCGCAGAGCTCCAGCCTGACGATCATCGGCGGCGCCTTCGATCTTACCGGCCTCGCGGGAGATACCAGCGTCAACAATCTCTCCGGCACCGGCGGCGCGCTGAAACTCGGCGCCGGCACCCTGACCGTCGACCAGAGCGTCGATGGTTCGTTCGCAGGCACGCTCTCCGGCGCCGGCGGATTCACCAAGAGCGGCTCGGCCAAGCTTACCTATGACGGCGACGGCTCGGCCTTCACCGGCTTGACGACGGTGGCCGGCGGCACGCTGATCGTCGGCTCGGTCGCGGGCAGCACGGCACGGCTCGGCGGCTCGCTTATTGTCGGCGACACGGCAACGCTCGCCGGCCACGGCAAGATCGGCTCGGGCGCCGGCAGCGTCGTCACCGTCGCATCCGGCGGCACGGTTTCGCCGGGCAATTCGATCGGCACGCTGACGATCGACGGCGACTATGTGCAGAAGGCGGGCTCCACCTATCTGGCCGAGATCGCGCCGGACGGCACCTCGGACCTGATCTCGGTGACCGGCAAGGCCACCATCGAGGGCGGCACCGTCTATGCGTCGAAGGAAACAGGCAGCTACGCGCCCGGCACCGTCTACACCATCCTGACTGCGGCGGGCGGCGTGAACGGCACCTATGACACGCTCGACCAGAACACGCCCTTCGTCGATCTCAAGCTGACCTACGATCCGACCGCGGTCCATATCAGGGCCGTGCGCAACAATGTCGACTTTTGCGCCGTGGCGAAAACCGCGAACCAGTGCGCCGTGGCCAACGCGGTGGAAGGTCTCGGTGACGGCAACACGCTGTTCGACGCGGTTGCCGGCGTGCCCGGCGCCGATGTCGCGCGTTCCGCTTTCGACCAATTGTCGGGCGGCATACATGCTTCGGGCAGGAGCGTGCTGATCGAAACCAGCCAGCTCATCGGCGACATCATCGACGCCCGCCTGCGTTCGGCGTTCGGCGCGGTGGCCGCCGATTCATCGCCCGTGATCGCCTATGGCGAGGATGGTACCGACAATCGCGCAACGGCCGCGATCGATGCCGCGCTCGCTCCGGCCGATACGCTGGCGCCCGAGGCCTGGGGCAACGCCTTCGGCGATTGGGGGCATCTGGACGGCGGCGTCTCCTCGTCGACGGGCGGCTTCCTCACCGGCATCGATGCAGCGCTTGGCCGCGGTTGGCGCGCCGGCGTCGTCGCCGGCTACAGCCACACCAGCTTCGACGCCGACATGTCCTCGGGAAACAGCCAGAACTGGCATCTCGGCCTCTATGGCGGCGGCCAGTGGGGCGCGCTCGGATTGCGGGCGGGCGCGGCCTATACCTGGCACAACATATCGACCGCGCGTGGCGTCGATTTCCCTGGCTTCAGCGACCGTCTGTCGGCCGACTACGATGCTGGCACGGCGCTGGCCTTCGGCGAGCTTGCCTACGGCATGAAAGCGGGATCGGTCGGCCTCGAGCCCTTCGCCAACCTCGCCTACGTCAACCTGCGCAGCGACGGCTTCACCGAGAAGGGCGGCGCGGCGGCGCTCATCAGCCCATCCTCGACCACCGACGCCACCTTCACCACGCTCGGCCTGCGTGCTTCGACCAATTTCAACCTCGGCTCGATGATGGCGACCGCGCGCGGCACGCTGGGCTGGCGTCACGCCTACGACGCCAGGGCCGAAGCCGTCTTCACCATCGACGGCTCCGATCCCTTCGCCATCACCGCTCCGATCGCCAGCGATGCCACCCTGGTAGAGGCCGGCCTCGATTTCGCGCTGTCGCCCAATGCCACGCTGGGCGTCAACTATCGCGGCCAGCTCGCCTCGGGCGCCAGCCAGAACGGATTCAATGCAAGGCTGGACGTGAGGTTCTAATGCAAGTCGTCCACAGGCGCGTAGCGATGGCGAACAGCTGATTGCCGCTGACGGCGCGGTGTCGAAGCGCCTCGACGATCACTATCATCGCAACCGGTCGAGCCGTCACTTTCGTGCGAAGCTGAAGGCGAAGTGGCTGCCGCGATGATAGACGGCGGCATGGACGACCGGGGTTCCGGTTCCGTCGAAACAGGTTTCCGTGATGAGCAGGGCCGGCCCGAAGTCGCGCAGGTCGTTACGCTGCACGATTTCGTCCGGCAGCGTTACGGCTGCAACCGAGGCAGCAGACATACGCGGCTGGTGACGGTGTCTTTCCAGCAATGCGAGCAGCGAGCCGCTCCATTCAATGTCGAAAAGGCGGCCCGGCAAGAGGTTCCGCGGCACGTAGTCCAGTGAGTAGATCAGGGGCAGATCGTTGTGCAGCCGCAGCCGTTCAAGCCGGATGACGCGCTCTCCGTCCGCCAGCCCCAATTGCTGCTGGATCAGCGGCTCTGGCGTCTCCTCAGCGATGGAAAGAACCTTGTTGACGGTGTCATAGCCGTAATGGCGCGACATGTCGGTCACGCTCTCGAAGACCGTGATGGGGCGATCGATATGGACGGCGGAGTTCGCGGTGACGAAGCGGCCGAGACCATGGGTGACGGAGATGACGCCGTCCTGTTCGAGGAGCTTCAGCGCTTCGCGCAGGGCAGGGCGCGAGATGCGGAAGCGCTGCGTCAGCTGCGATTCCGTTGGCAGCCGATCGCCAGGCTTGAGCCCTTCGGTCCTGATGAGGTCGGCCAAGCGGTCGCGGAGCTGGACCGCCAATGTGCGCGCATCCCGAAGCGGCTCGTCCAAGTCCCTCTTCCCCATTGTGCCAACTCCCCCTTTGTTGTCGGACAATTGCGCCCGGGTCAAGCGGATGCATGCCGCGGCGATCACATGGTGTACGGGAAACGCCCGCAAGCCGATCGGCAAAATTTCTCTTGAAATGCCCTCCTCAAGATGTCAGTTGTCTTACAACTTAACCGATCGAGGGAACCATGCTCAATTTCGATGAAGCCCGGTTTATGCGTATCCAATCCGGGGCGGTGGCTTTGCGCCAGCGCATTGACGCCGTCGTGGCGCAATGCCTCGCTGCCGGAGCGCAAAACATCTTCTTTCTCGGCACTGGCGGTGCGGCGATCCTGATGCATCCGGCTGCGCAACTGCTCCAACGCCGATCCCGCTTTCCGGCCTTCGTCGACATCACCGCCGAGCTGCAGCTTGTCCAATCCGTGCATCTGACCGACAAATCGATCGTCGTGTTGCCCTCGCTCTCCGGCACCACCAAGGAAAGCGTGGCGCTGCTGTCCAGGATCAAGGAAGTCGGGGCGACCGTGATCACCTTGGTCGGGCACCAGGAGACGCCGCTCGGCAAGGGCGGAGACCATGTCTTCGTCAACTTCGCCGAGGACGACACGTCCTGCGAGTCCTTCTATCTCCAATCCCTGTTCATCGCGCTGGCAGTGCTGAAGCATCGCGGTGAGCTGGCTGAATCCGAGCGGATTCTCGTCGAGCTGGAGCGATTGCCGGGGCTACTGCTGGAGGTGAAGCGGAGCTATGAAAAGGAAGCCGCCGGTTTCGCGCAAAAGCTGGCCGCCTCCGACTATCACATCATAACCGGCGCCGGGAATGTCTGGCCGCAGGCTTGGTACTACGGCATGTGCATCCTGGAGGAGATGCAGTGGATCCGGACCCGCCCCGTGCATGCTTCCGACTTTTTCCATGGCACGCTGGAGCTGGTGGACAAAGACGTCAGCTTGGTGCTTTTCAAGGGCGAGGACAGCGCCCGGCCGCTGGCCGATCGCGTCGAGAAATTCGCGCCTGGCTACACGGACAAGTTGACTGTGCTCGACGCGGCCGATTTTGAACTGCCCGGCATTTCGCCGGATGTTCGCACGCTGGTTTCGCCGATCGTGCTCGCGACCGCGCTCGAACGGGTCAGCGCTCATCTCGAGGTGATCCGCAACCACCCGCTGACGACGCGCCGCTACTACAAGCGCGTTGCATATTGAACTGAAGCCCAAGGCGCCGGCGGGTAGCACAGCATATGAGCAGCTTTCGATTCGCGGCGGTGGGCGACAATTGCATCGATCGCCTCGGAGCGCCGATCGGTCGCTCGCTGGTCGGCGGCAACGCGCTCAATGTCGCCGTCCAAATCGCCCGGCTTGGCCACGACAGCTTCTATTTCGGCGCCGTCGGCCGCGACGCCGAGGGCGAACGCACCCGCGCCGAGCTCGAGGCCAATCGGGTAGCGGTCGAGCACCTGCGCGTAGGCCAGCGCAACACCGCCTGGACCGACATCAAGGTCTTGCCGTCCGGCGAGCGTTTGATTGCCGCCGAGGATTTCGGCGCCTGCGCCGGCTATACGCCGGACGAGGCCGAACTGGCGGTCCTGGGGAGGATGGATCATGTCCATATCGGCTGGCTGGACGATGGCGGCGCCTTGCGCAGGCGCTTGTCGCGGGCAGGCGTCAGCGTCTCGCAGGACATTTCGGTCAACGCCGATCTCGCCAACATCGGTGTGCAGGGCTTAAGTATTGCTTTCTGCTCGACGGACCGACCCCGCGATGCGTCGGAAGCGATGGCGGCGGATCTCCTGTCGCGCGGCGCAGGTTGCGCCGTCGTCATGCGCGGTGCCGATGGGTCGATGGCGCTGACGGCCCGCGAGCGCGCCGAGACCGGCATCCGTCCGGTCGAGGTCGTCGACACGACCGGCGCCGGAGACAGTTTTATCGCCGGTTACCTGCATGCCTGGCTGGCCGGGAAGCCGCTGTTGCTATGCCTCGAAAGCGGTCGCGATCATGCCGCTGTGGCCTGCCGCCATCTTGGCGGTTTTTCCCAGGCGGGGATGCCGCATTGAAGTTCAGCGTTTGAGCGATCGGCCGAACCGTTCCTCGATGCGGGACTGCAGGAATTCGAGCCCGATGGACAAAAGCCAATAGATCATCGAGGCGGTGATCAGCATCTCGATATGCCGGAACTCGGTCTGGCCCTGCGTGCGCGCCAGATACATGATCTCCCAGACCCCGACCACCGAGACCAGGGAGGAATCCTTCAGCATCGCGATGAACTGATTGCCTGTCGGCGGCACGATGACGCGCATCGCTTGCGGCAGGATCACCAGGAACATCGTCTGGTTGGGGCTGAGCCCAAGGGCGGTGGCGCCTTCCGTCTGGCCGCGCGGAATGCTTTCGATGCCGGCCCGGAAAATCTCGGTCATGTAGGCGCCGTAGCAAAGTGACAGCGCCATGATGCCGGCGGGCACGGCCCCGATCACATAACCGACCTGCGGCAAGCCGAGATAGATGATGTAGATCTGCATCAGCAGTGGCAGCCCGCGAAACAGCGAGGTGTAAAAGGTGGCCAGGCCATAGATCGCACCATTCTTGGAAAGCTTGGCTATGGCGCCGACGAAGGCAATGACTGTCGCGATGGCGATCGAAATCGCGGAAATGTAGAGTGTGGTCACCACGCCTTGCGAAATAAGGAACCCGATCTTCCTGGCGATGAAAGAGAAGGATAGGTCGAAGGAGTAGAAGAACAGCATCAGCAGCACGAACAGCTCGATCCAAACGGCCACGATCTGCTGCTTGCGCCCGAGTTGCTGCAGCGCCTTCCAGTTGACGGCCACGATCAGCGCGATCAGCACCGCCGAGACGCCTCGCGCCACCACGGGATTGGCCGTAAGCCATTCGATCGAGCCGGGGATCAGCTTGCCGATCCAGTCTGCCTTGATGCCGAGACCGTAGAGGCCCGCGGCGAAGGCGGCGAGCGCCAGGCACGCGCCGATGCGGCGCGCGGCGTCCGGATAGTTGAGCAGCAGTCTGCCGATCACCTGTCGATCTCCCTCTGGTCAGCGGGGGCGTTCGCGCCACCAATCTTGCGCCTGCAGCTTCCAGTAAGTGAGCCGCGCCGCGGCAAGCCCCACCGGTCCGCCCGCCCAGGCCAGTCCGAACGGCGCGAACAGAAGGTAGCGGTCAGACTGCCTGAGTATCGCCTCGGCGATCACCTTGCCGGCTATCGCAGTCGTGTTGATGCCGTGCCCGCCAAACGCGGTGAGATACCAGGCGCCTGGCTGCAACTCCCCGATCTGGGGCATCAGGTGGCGGGCGTAGGCCATCAAGCCCGACCAGGCGAGCTCGGTCCTGAGCGCCTCGAGCCGGGGATAGGTTCCCACCATCTCACGGCGCAATTCCCTGGCCAGCGCCGCCGGCGAAGCGGCCCGCGTGGTGATGCGCCCACCCCAGAGCAGCCGTTTTCCATCCTCCACGACACGGTAGTAGTCGCCGGCCCGGCGGTTGTCGCCGACGGCGTCCGTCGTCGCGACGGCGCCGGCGATGAGATCGGGGGCTTCCTCGCTCAGCATTACATAGGTCGCGATCGGCAAGATGGCCCGCTTGAGCCGGCCGACCAGCGGTCCTGTATAGCCACCGGTGGCAAACACCGCTTGCCGCGCGCGTACTTCGCCGATTGCGGTTCTTATGGTCTTTTGCGGGTCGTCAAGCCTGGCTTCGATCGCTACGGAGCCTTCATGAATCCTGCCGCCCAGCCGCTCGATCTCCACGGCGACGGCGCGCAGATAGTTCAGCGGATGGATGTGGAAGGCGTTCGCGTCGCGCAGGCCCTGGTAGTAGCGCTCGGAATGCAGCACAGCGCGCAACTGGTCGCGCTCGAGATATTCGAGCGGATAGTTGAAATCCCGCGCCAGCCTGTCCGCATGTGCCTTGAGTTCGGCGCCGCCGTCATGGCGCAGCACGCCCATGATCCCGGCGCGAGGCTTCGCTGCCGTGATGTCGAGGTCCCTGATCGTCTGCCGCACGAAATCGACGCCTTCGATCGACAGCCGATGCAGCTCTCGTGCCGACGCCGCGCCGGCCATCGCGGCGATCTTGTCGCTGCCGGTCGCGAAGCCCGGGCTGACGAAGCCTCCGTTGCGCCCCGAGGCGCCGAAGCCGATGCTCTCGGCTTCGAGCAGCACGACCTGCTGCCCGGCGCGCGCCAGCTGCAGCGCCGTCGTCAGACCGGCCAGTCCGCCGCCGACGACAACCGTGTCGCATTCGGTCGGACCCGCGAGTGGTGGTCTGACCTTCTCGTCGGCAAGCGTGCGGCGATAATAGGTATCGGGATAGGTCATGGTGGGTTCTAATGAGGGCGGGCGGCGTTGAGGGGCCGCCCGCGATGAGCGTCAATCGGCGCTGTAGTTCTTGCCATACCACTTGGTGGTCAGCGTGGCGAGCGTGCCGTCTTTCTTCATCTGGTCGATAATGCCGCCGATCTTGGTGGTCCACTCCGCATCGCCCTTATCGGCGATCACCACCAGCGGCTCGCGGAACGCGTAATCGCCCTCGATGATGCGCAGCGGATAGCCGTTCTTGATGGCGTTTTGAGCGGTCTGCTCCGGCGCGATGACTGCGTCGAGCCGCACGCCGTCCCCAAGTCTCAGATCGTCGAAGGGCAACATGGAATCGGCGAAGGTCCGGATCTCGCCAGGCTGCAGCTTGTATTCGATTGGCGGAAGGCCGGGAGCGTCGATCTCCAACTGGCGACGGATGAAATCTTCCGAGGTGGTGGCGGTCTCGACGCCGATCACCTTACCGTTCAAGTCGTCCACGGATTTCGCCTTGCTGTCCTTGTGCACCACATAGACATAAGGGCTGTAATAATAGATGCCGGCGAAATCGATCACCTTGGCTCGGGCCTTGGTCGGCGTCACCGACCCAACGCCAAGATCATAGCGGCCTTGCCAGTGGCCGCCGGTCATGGTGGCCCAATCGGGCGTCTCGAAGCTGACTTCGACGCCCAAGCGTTTGGCGATCTCTTTCGAGACGTCGATATCGAAGCCGACCAATTGGTTGCTCTCGTCGAGAAAGCTCTGCGGCGGCCAGCCGCTGTTGGTCGCGACCACCATGGCCTTCTTGGATGTAACGCGATCCAGGGTTCCTCCCGCCCACGCTGCCGACGCGAATGCGAGCGCGCCGGCAGCGAGCGCGAAGCAAGCGATAAATCTCCTCACGAAACCTCCCTCTCGTATGTAAGATGTCTGACAACGTAACTTGTCCGTAAGGGAGAGGATGAGTCAAGCGTCTTTATATGCGCATCGTCGAGTTTCGGCCTGCGATCCGCGTTCCCGGCATTGGCCGGATCGGCCTGGCCCGCGCCGGCCTCAACGTCGATGCCGGAGCGCCTCGACGATGACCGCCATCGACGGCGAGAGCTGTCGCCGGCTCGGGTAGTAGAGGTGGTAGCCCGGGAAGGGCAAGCTCCAGTCGTCGAGCACGAGCCTCAGCCGGCCCTCGGCCACGTGCTGGCTGACGAGGTCTTCCGGGACGTAGGCGATGCCATAGCCGTTCAGCGCGGCGTCGACCATTGGGATGGTGGTGTTGAAGGTCAACTGACCGTCCACCCGGCCCCTGAGCTCGCGGCCCTTCTTCTCGAACTCCCAGGCATAGAGCCCACCGAAGGTGGTCTGCCGCAGGCAGATGCACTCGTGCCCGACGAGGTCCTGCGGAATTTTCGGAACCGGGCGGCGCGAAAAATAATCCGGTGAGGCGACGGCCACCAGCCGCCAGTCGGGGCCGATGCGCACCGCGATCATGTCCTTGTCGACGCTTTCGCCGAGGCGCACGCCGGCGTCGAAGCGCTCCTCGACGATGTTGCGCATGCCGTTGTCGCTGTGGAGCTCGACGCGCAGATCCGGGTAGTCGCGCAGCACCGGCTCGAGCTTCGGCCAGACGATCATGCGCAGCGCATGATCGGACAGCGTGATGCGCACCGTGCCCGCGGGCCTGTCGCGGAAGGCCACCAGGCTCGAAAGGTCGGACTCGATGCCTTCGAACCGCGGGACGAGCGACTGGTAGAGCCGCTCACCCGCTTCCGTCGGCGCCACGCTTCGCGTCGTGCGGGTGAGAAGCCGCACGCCGAGCCGCGCCTCCAATTGCTTGATCGTATGGCTGAGCGTTGACTGCGACGTGCCGAGCTCGGCCGCCGCCCTGGTGAAGCTGCGCTCCCTGGCCACCGTCAGGAACCACAGCAAATCCTTCAGATCCTCGCGCTGCATGGCGGCACCATCCTGGCCCGGCCGCTCGTTCAAGCTGTGACGGTTCGTGGCCATCAACCATCAATTCATATCAAGAATGGATAAGTTCATGCAGATTGCAATGGCTAATCGGAATAGTGCCGGTGATTTATATAGCCGCCAGCGAAATGACTGGAGGGCTCGGCAACGGGCCGCGGCACATGGAAACGACATACGGCAGCCAATTGGCGAAAGCCCAAGCGGTGAAAGAGCCGAGCGCCTGGGGAGCGGTGACGTGCCTGTCGCTGCTCACCTTCGTGCTGGTGGCCTCGGAGTTCATGCCGGTCAGCCTGCTGACCCCCATCGCCAATGAGCTCGCCATCTCCGAGGGGCAGGCCGGCCAGGCGATCTCCGTCTCGGGCTTCTTCGCGGTCCTGACCAGCCTGTTCGGCAACGCGTTTCTGTCTCGGCTGGACCGGCGCACGGTCGTGCTTCTCTACACCGTTGTCCTCGTCGTCTCCGGCCTGGCGATCACCTTCGCGCCGAACTACCTGGTCTTCATGCTCGGCCGGGCACTGATCGGGGTTTCGATCGGCGGCTTCTGGTCTTTGTCGACCGCCATCCTCGCCCGCATCGTGCCAGGCGCCGACCTGCCCAAGGCGATCGCCATGCTGCAGGGCGGGACGGCCTTCGCCTCGGTCATCGCGGCGCCGCTCGGCAGCTTCCTCGGCGGCCTGATCGGCTGGCGCGGCGCCTTCTTCATCGTCGTTCCGATCGGCCTTCTTGCGATCGTGTGGCAGCTTGCCGTCCTGCCGAAAATGCCTGCCGGCGAACAGGCCTCGGTTGGCAAGATGTATGGCTTGCTCGGCAATCGCGTCTTCGCCATCGGCATGGCGGCCACCACGCTCGCCTTCATGGGGCAGTTCGCGCTCTCGACATATCTGCGCCCCTTCCTCGAAGGCGTCACCGGCCTCGACGTCAACACGCTGTCGATGGTCCTGCTCGGGCTGGGGCTTGCGGGCCTGGTCGGCACGTCGGTGGTCGGGTTCCTGCTACGGTCGCATCTTGCGGCCGTGCTGATCGGCCTGCCGACGGTTCTGGCGATCATCGCGTTGTTGCTGATCGCGCTCGGTCCGTTCGCCGTCGCAACCGCGACCCTGCTGATCGCCTGGGGCCTGTGCACAACGCCGATCCCCGTCGCCTGGAACACCTGGATGACCAGGGTGATCCCCAACGATCTCGAGGCAGGCGGCGGGCTGCAGGTGGCGCTGATCCAGTTCGCCATCACCTTCGGCGCCTTCGCGGGCGGGCTGCTGTTCGACGCCGCCGGCTGGTGGAGCCCGTTTGCGCTCGGCGCCGTGCTGCTTCTCGGCTCGGCGCTGCTTGCCGCTGCGGCGACAACACGCCGGAGCAGCCATTGATGAAGCGACAACCGATCAGCCGGAGAGCGCTGCTCTGCGCCGCGCTTGCAACCGTAGCCTCGGCGCAGCCGGCCAACAGCCAACAGGGCAGGGACCCGACCAGCCAGGAGCCGACCGATATGCGGATCAGGATGACCTTCGACGGCCGCATTATGACGGCCAGGCTCTACGACAATCCTTCGGCGCGGGATTTCTTTTCCATGCTGCCGCTCCATCTCACCATCAGCGACTACGCCCACAATGAGAAGATCGCTTACCTGCCGCGCAAGCTGACCGAGGAGGGCAGCGGTCCGTTCGGCAACGAACAGCCCTACGACCTCTGCTACTTCATGTCCTGGGGCAACCTGGCGATGTTCTACGCCGACTATCGCCATCCCGGGCTGATCAGGCTCGGCCGCTTCGACGAGGGCGAACAGGCGCTGCACGTGCGCGGCGAGTTCCCGCTTCACATAGAACGTATCTGAGAACGCACAGGAGAACACCATGGACATTCTTCGCGCAGGCAGCAGGCCTTCCGGCAAAGGTCCGGCAAGCTGGTTCACCGGGACGGTGCGGATCGATCCGCTCTTCAATCCTTTCGACGCGGAGCGCGTGCAGGGAGCGCAGGTCACCTTCGAGCCGGGCGCCCGCACCGCCTGGCATACGCATCCGCTGGGGCAGACGCTGGTCGTCGTCTCCGGCCTCGGCCGCGTGCAGCGCGAGGGCGGCCCGGTCGAGGAGATCCGGCCCGGCGACGTCGTCTGGTTCGGACCCGGCGAAAAGCACTGGCACGGCGCATCGCCCCAAACCGCCATGACCCACATTGCCGTCCAGGAGACCAAGGACGGCAAGGCCGTGGACTGGCTGGAACATGTCAGCGACGCCGACTACGGCGCCTGACACCCGACATTCCAACGAAAGGAAGAAAAATGCTCGCAACCGTTCTTCACAAGCCCGGCGACATCCGCTGCGAGGAAGTCGCCGACCCGAAAATCCTGCGCCCGACGGACGCCATCATCAAGCTCTCGGCAAGCTGCATCTGCGGCTCGGACCTGTGGCCTTATCGTGGGCTGCAGCCTGTGGAGGGCCCGCAGCATATGGGTCATGAGTATTGCGGCATCGTGGTCGAGGTGGGCGCCGAGGTGCGCAATGTCCGCCCCGGCCAGTTCGTCGTCGGCTCCTTCTGCCTTTCCGACAACACCTGCCCGCATTGCCGCTTCGGCTTCCAGTCGTCCTGCGAGCAGCGCGAGTTCATGAGCGGCGCCCAGGCGCCTTACGCCCGCGTGCCGTTGGCAGATGGGACGCTGGTGGCGACGTCCGAGGTTCCGCCGGCCGGGCTCATCCCTGACCTGTTGGCCGTCTCGGACGTGCTCGGCACAGGCTGGTATGCCGCCGATGCTGCCGAGGTCCGCGAAGGATCGACGGTCGTGGTCGTCGGCGACGGCGCCGTCGGCCTGATGGGCGTGCTCGCGGCCAAGGAGATGGGCGCCGAGCGCATCATCGCCATGAGCCGCCACGCGAGCCGCCAGAAGCTCGCCAGCGAGTTCGGCGCCACCGACATTGTCGCCGAGCGCGGCGAGGAAGGCATTGCGCGTATCAAGGAACTGACCGGGGGCGTCGGCGCGGATTCGGTGCTGGAATGCGTCGGCACAGGAGAATCCTTCGACCAGGCGCTGGCCTGCTCGCGGCCCGGCGGCACGATCGGCTATGTCGGCGTGCCGCATGGCGTGAGCTTCGACGGCCAAAGACTGTTCTTCGGCCAGAAGCGCATGCTGGGCGGTCCGGCGCCGGTGCGCCGCTTCCTGCCCGATCTGATGGAGCGCGTGCTGCAAGGCCGCATCAAGCCCGGCAAGGTCTTCGACCTCAAGCTGCCGCTGGCCGAGGTGGCGGAAGGCTACCGCGCCATGGACGAGCGCCGCGCCATCAAGGTCATGCTCGAGGTCTAGCCGCCAGCGAGTTGAACTCTTTGCCGCCGCCGGTCGCGGCGGCGGCAAAGGCCCTTGTGGCACCGGCCGTCTCAGGGTTTAGGCACTTCGGCCCACAGCTTCGTGGCGAAGCCGCGCTTGTCGAGCGCCCACACCGTGCCGCTGACCACCGCCTTGCCGTTCTGGCAGGTATAGGCATAAAGGGCATCGTGGCCGGTCGCCGCCATTGGCGGGGTGTCGCCGTTCTTCGCGGTCTTGCAATAGTCGGCGGCGCCGGGATTGTTGCGCTGGGCATTGATCTTGACGCAGGGCAGGTTGGCGCCGATGAAGCAGGTCAGCACCTTCCCGTTCATGCAGCGGTAGTTGGCCTCGGTCTGGAGCTCGGATTCCTCCGGCGCCGATTTGGCATCGGGGAACAGCTTCTTGAATGCCTTGACCGTTCCGGCATGGAGCGCGTGCGAGTAGGGACGGACCGTGTCGTCGTTCTTCACCTGCCGGCAGAGCTTGTAGAGGTCTTCCGCAGGCGCGGCGTTTGCCGTCGCAGGCGCGGCCTTGGCCGTCGCAAGCGCGGCCGTGCCGGCGGCGAAGGCAAGCAATGCGAATGCCGACATCGCGATGAATCCGAGCGTCGAAAAGCGGAACACAATCATTTTGACCTCCTTTTAGGAAAACAGGCAGGAATTGGCGTCGGGGCCGCACGTCAAGCGTCTTGCGGATTGGATGAGCACGGCGCGCAGCCTGATCGTCACCAGCCAGTAGCCGGCGCCGACGGCGGCGGCCATTATCAGCGGCAGCGCAACGGCGAATGCTTTCGACGGGCCTGAAGCGGTGGATGTCGGGCTTATATAGACGGCCATGGTGACAAAGGCGCCGACGACATAGAGCCAGATCGATTTGGATCCGACCAGCCGTCGCACGATCTCGATGCCGATGGCGAAAAACAGCATCAGATAGACCATGCTCAAAGTGTAGAGCAGTGCGCCCGTCAGGAAAGATTGGTCCACGGACCGGCCGAAATCTCCAGACAGCCCCGGCACGAGCGAGATGAGATGGACGAGGCCGGCTGCGGGAAAGCCCACAGCATAGGGCACGAAGAGCAGGGCGAGGTAGAAGAACGCGATCGTGGCGACGATGTCGAAGCAGACCTTGAACAGGGTTATCAAGACCGGGCGCATCTGGTCCTCCTTTGTCGTCCGCCACCGGCAGACGACCTTGTCTTAAGCCCCTTCGCCCTGGTTCGAGTTGGTTCGTCATTTAGGTAATCAGCTTATCGTCTACGCGTCAACGATTAATTGATTGCCTAACTGACTTCATATCGTATAGCATTGTCGCATGTCGATCCAATTGATCTTCGAGGCGCTGTCCTCGCCGGTACGTCGCAAGATCCTCGCTTATGTCGCGCATCACGAATTGAGCGCGGGCGAGATCGCCGCGCGTTTCGACATGTCGAAGCCCTCGATCTCGCAGCACCTGCAATTGCTCGAGCATGCCGGCCTGGTGCAAAGCGAGAAGCGCGGCAAGTTCGTCTATTACCGCCAGATGCCCGATCGGCTGGCCTCGACGCTGACGGGCTTCGTGCAGGAGATCTGCCCGGTCGGCCGGCCGATCCGCCGCGAGAGCAAGGCGCTGGCGAAGAAGGCGCAAGGCGCGAAGGCCGGAGTGAAAAAGGCGCCGGCCGCCAAACCGAAGGCAATCGAGGCGACCGCAGCAAAGACGAAGGCAAAAGTCGCCAGGACGAGGGCCGCAAGGGTGAAGGCGCAAAACATGGCGTGATCGATGCCGCCGGTCCTTGGGCGGGCCGGTGGCGAAGGGGCGGGGCAGGAAGGAGAAACCATGCTTACGACCAGATCGGCCATGCCGCAGAACCAATCCGGCCCGGCCCGGAATCGCGTCGCGAAGGGAGGACGTCTGGCCGCCGCCCTTGTTGCGCTGGCGGCGTTGCTGCCCGTTGCCGCGCAAGCCAAGATGCCGGCGGATTTCATCGGCAAATGGTCGACCGACCCGGCGCGCTGCGAGCAGGTGAACGGCGAGGTGGATATGCTCGAGGTCCTGCCGGACGGCCTGACCTTCTATGAGATCGGCTGCGAATTCGACGAGCCGACGGCGGGTGGGAAAAGATTGCGCATAGCCGCGCAGTGCTACAAGGGCGGCAGCCCGATGACCGCGGGCGAGGTCGAGCTCTCCCGCTCGAAGCCGGACAGGATCAGCGTGTCGCTGCACGGGTTCTTCTGGACAGCCGAGACTCCGGAAATCTTCCAGCGCTGCCATGAGCAATGAGCTGGAGCAAAATCCGGGCAAGGGCGTTTAACAGCGAATGATCCCGAAGGAGCGAGAAGGTGAAACAGCGCGTCAATCCGATCGAGCCTCTCGCTTTCCGCTTCGCCGATGACGGGCTGGTGCCCAATCATCCGTGTTGGCCGATGCTCGTCTATCCCGGCGCGGTGCCACTGCCGGACGACGTCGATCCGGCGGCCGTCCTCGAGGATATTTTCGCCGCCAATGGCTGGGGCGACAGCTGGCGCAACGGCATCTACGGCTTCGTCCACTACCACTCGCGCATCCACGAGGTGCTGGGCATCGCGCGCGGCGGCGCCGAGGTTCGCTTCGGCGGCGACAAGGGCAAGGTGCTGGAGGTCAAGGCTGGCGACGTGGCGGTTCTGCCGGCAGGCACAGGCCACCAACGCTTGTCCGGCTCGGCCGACCTTCTGGTGGTCGGCGCCTATCCGCCCTTCGGCACATACGATCTGTGCCGGAGTCCCGAGCAGCACGCCGAGGCGCTGCGCACCATCCCGCGGGTTGGCCGTCCGGACAAGGATCCGCTGTATGGTGGCGATGGCCCGTTGCTGAAAGCATGGAGCCAAGACTGAAATGGCAAGGATCGTCGCCATCGAGCATCTGACGCTGGACGGTGTCTTCCAGGCGCCGGCGCGTGCCGATGAAGACACGCGCAACGGTTTCGGACACGGCGGCTGGGGGATTCCAGGCAGCGACCCGAAGATGCAGGAGGTCATCGGCCGCGCCATGACCGGCGGCTGGTCGCTGCTCGTCGGTCGGACGACCTATGAAGATCTTCACGAAGCCTGGGCTGTCCGCCAGCCGGCCAATCCGATGACCAAAGCGCTGACCGGCGCGCAGAAATTCGTCGCCTCGCATGACGGCGGCTACGAACCGCGCTGGGAGAATTCCACGCTGCTTGCCGGCGATGCCGCCGAAGCAGCGCGCGAGCTCAAGCAAGGTCACGACAAGACGCTTGTCATATTCGGCAGCGGCAAGCTGTTGCGCGCGCTGATGCGGCACGGACTCGTCGATGAGCTGGTGCTGATGGTCCACCCGCTGGTGCTGGGCGAAGGCTTTCGCCTTTTCGAGGCGGGGCAGCCGCCGTCGACGCTGACACTGTCCAGCCAGGTATCGACCGCAACCGGCGTGGCGATCCTCACCTACGCATTCGACGGGAAGGATACGGCGGCACGCTCGGTGTGAAGGCGGCGCGCTTTGCGCTGCTTACGGATAGTGCGTCTTCTTCGGCGCGTCGGTTTGCGGGTCGACGTCCAGCTCTTTCGGCAATGGCTGGCTCGAACATTGCAGATGCACATTGCGGGCGTACAGCTTTCGCTGCTGCCGCTCGTGCTCCTTGACGGCCGCCACGAGCCCCATGCTGTAAGGGCCGAACAGCACACCGAAGCCCCAGCCGGGATGCTCCTTCTCGCGGGCAGCATAATCCGAAGCAGCTATGCGGGCCTGCTGGCATTCCGGCGACGCCCATTTCGGATCCTGCTGCGAAAGCGAGGCGCCATAGTCGACCGGGGAGGACGCGCACCCAGCCGCTGCCGCGCAGAGCGCGACGACCACCTCAATTCTCATCGTTTGAGTCCCCACTGGTGTAGCGCAGACAGAACACGGAACGCATCTTCGCGCAAGCGGGACTACCGCTAAGGCGGAAGGAACTGGACCGTCGCCGTCGCACTCTTCGAGGCGCGCCCCCGAAATTTCTCCAACGCCTCGTTCCGTTTTCGCCAGCCGTATCGTCCTTGGTTTGTCCGTTACGAAAAAAGGAGAGCCGCAATGGCTGGAATGGTCGTCATCTACAAGCAGCCGGCTGACGTGAATGCGTTCGACAAGCACTATTTCGGGACGCATATACCGCTGGCCAAGAAGATACCGGGTCTGAGGAAATACGAGGTCAGCAGGGGGCCGATCACGACCGTGGCCGGGCCATCCGATATCTATCTGATCGGGGTGCTGCATTTCGACGATCTCGACGCCATGAAAAAGGGGATGGCGAGTCCCGAGGGAAAAGCGGCCGGAGCGGATCGCCGGCTCTATGCGCCCGACGAGTCGGGCATCCAGATGTTCCTTTTCGACAGCAGGGAAGTCTGAGCCACCGACGCGGCTCAAAATTTCCGGCTGAGATAGGCCGATCCGCCGAGACCGAAGCGCCACTCGGCTTCCACGCCTTTTGTGAGGCCGATCCGGCGTCCGCTGACGATAGCTGCCGGATCGGTCTGAGATCGCGCAAATTCGAAGGGCGGCGCGGCGAGCGAGAGCCCGTTGTGCGAGGCGTCGATACCGAGCGCCTGGCAAAGCTTGCCGGGGCCGGAGCAGAGCAGCCTGTCGTCATCCGTTCCGCGGCGGCCGCGCATCGCGGCGACGCCCGATTGCGGCTGGATCGCGCGGATCAGCACGGCGCTGCCCGGCAGGCACACCGCGTTCAGGCACCAGTGCAGGCCGTAGGAGCGGTAGATATAGGCGGTGCCGGGATCCCCATACATCGGCGCGTTGCGCGGCGTGCGGCCGCGAAAGCTGTGCGAGGCGGGGTCGTCGGGCCGGTACGCCTCGGTCTCGACGACGATGCCACCGGCACCAGCGAGCGCAAGCCTCGCGCCGATCAGCGCGCGTGCCACCACGAGCGCGTCGCGCGCGAAGAAATCGGAGCCGGTCTTAGACGGCATGGCGATTGGCGACGATCGGCCCGCCCATCATTGGCCTTCGTTCAACCAAGCAGATTGCGCGCCGTACGCATGAAGATTCGCGAGCCAATCGGGATCAAATCGTCGGGAAAGTCATAGTCGGGATTGTGCAAAGACGGGTGGCGCTCGCCGGCGCCGAGGAAGAACATCGCCGACTTCGCATTGTGGCCGAAAATGCCGAAATCCTCCGAGGCGCGCATCGGCAGTGTCTCTTCGCTGCGCGCAACACCTTCCTCGTCGAGCGCCCGGTTGAGATGCTCGACCGCGTCCGGCGCGTTGACGCTGGCGACGAAGATCTCGTGGTAGTCGAAGCGCACCGCGAGACCGTGCTTGGCGGCGATCTTCGTGGCAAGCGCCTCCGCGGCGGCAACCATCTCGGCCATGCGCTCGTCGCGGCGGGTGCGCAGCGTCGCCCACACCTCCGCATAGCCGGGCGCGATGCCGAACACGGCTTCGCCCATCGCGCAATGGGTGACGGTCACCATGCCGAAATCCTCGTCCGCGAAGGTGCCGCGCCCGAGCGCGGGCAGCGCCGGCATCAATTCGCTTACCGCCGGCATGGGCGATACGCCTGTCTCCGGCATCGAGGAATGCGCGGTCTTGCCTTCGAGCATGATGCGCATGCCGCGCGAGGCGCAGTTGACGGTGCCGTCCTTCAGCCGCACCTCGCCGAACGGCACGCCCGGCAGATTGTGCAGTGAAAACGCGAAATCCGGCTGGATTTCGCCAAAGCGCGGATCGGCGACGACGCCGGCCGCGCCGTTGCCGGTCTCCTCCGCCGGCTGGAACATCAAGACGACGCGCCCGCGCGCCGGCCGTTCGCGCCCGAACTGGCGGCCGAGCGCGGCAAGGATCGCGGTGTGCCCGTCATGCCCGCACATATGCGACTTGCCCGGCACCTGAGAGGAATGCTCGACGCCCGAAAGCTCCTCGATCGGCAGCGCGTCGAGTTCCGAGCGAAACAGCACCGTCGGTCCGTCCCGCCCGCTGTCATAGACCGCCGCCACACCGTGACCGCCGAGCCTCGTCAGCACCTTGTCCGGCCTAGTATCGGCGAGGAAGTTCACAACCTCCTTCGCGGTCTTCTCCTCTTCGTTGGAGATTTCCGGATGCCGGTGCAGCTTGCGGCGCCATTCGGTCAGCTCGATAAGGTCGCGATTGGTCAGGGTCATGAACTGAGACTCCGGTTGTGCTTGCCGGTCACACAAACACGATAGGGTTTTTCCCGCGCCGTGCCATGGCGATCAATTCGGATAGGCCATTGACCTCTGCAAAATCAATACCGCTGTCTGGCGACCTTCACCTGCGGCAGGTCGCGGCTGATCGGGCGGAAGCCGACGCCGTAATACATGTTGCGGGCAGCCGGATCCGCCGGTGCGCCGCGACAGGCGACCAGCATGCGCGTGGCGCCGGCCGCCCTGGCAAGCTGCATGCCGTGCAGCTGCAAGGCGGTGCCCAGTCCAAGCCGGCGGAAGTCGCGATGCGTGCCGACCGGCTCGAATTCGGCCGTTCGCGTCGCCTCGTCCAGCCAGATGATCGCGGTGGCGGCCAGCGTGCCGTCGGGCGCGGCGATGAGCGCATGCAGGTCGCCCCGGTACGGCCAGGTCCGCCGCACCCGCTCGAACGCCGACTCGCTGAAGCGCGACGCATGCCAGGCGTCGCGATGCGCCTTGACCGCGTCAGCTGCCGAAACGTCGTTGACATTAAGGAAGCGAAACCCTTCGGGCAGCGCCGGGTCGGGCACATCAGTCAAGTCCCGCGTGTTGAACTGCACCCAGGATCCGTCATCCGCGCCCGCCTCCGCATCGAAAGCATAGCCATGCGCGGCAACAATTCGCTGCGCTTCAACGTCCGCGGATTGCACCGTCAGCAGCCGTGGGACATGTCCGGCCACGGCGTCATACCAGCCGAGGATTTCGCCGAGCATCGCGGCGCGATCGGGATGCGTCTGCCAGATCAGATTGGCGCCCTTAACCTGAAGCACGGTGCCGTCGCCGCGCGGCACCTGATGGGGCAGGCAGGCCCATCCCCACGCCGCCAGCCGCCCCTCCGCGAACCACATCCGGTGCCGCCAGAACCGCCCGAGCGCGTCGAAATCCTTGGCCCAGACCCAGGCCAGTTCGCCGACCGTCGCGTCGCCGTTGAGCAGCTCCGGCCGGAGCGCGGTCACCTCCTGGGCGAGGCCCTGCATCAGCCTGAGCCCGGTCGGGCCAAGAGTTTCCTTGCGAGCAGTTTCCGTGCGAGCAGTTTCCATGCCGGCATCATTCGCGAAGGCGACCCGTCCCGCAACAGGTCACGCATCCGCGCGCCTTCCGCCCAGGCATCGGGGCCACGGGTACAGGCGCCGAGTGATCGGCGGCCTTCGCCGTCGCGTCGGCCGGCCGGCGAGGCCTGCCGCCTTCAGCCGCGCCTGAGGAAAAGCAGATAGACGGCCCCGAACACGACGACGATCGCAGCATTCGCGGCCAGCCGTTCCCAGAACCGGTCTCTGAGGAACAGAAAATCGACGCCGACGATGACGACAACCATCGCCAGCACACAAAGCACGGCAGCGACACGACCGCTCATTTGCGGAACCTCTTTTGCGGCCCACTCGCGCATGGACATAGCGCCCTGACGAGGCTCTGCAATACGCTCGGGCGCGCTGGCGGATAGGTCGCATCGGTCCGTGAGAGCGCTGTGGAGGCCGCAAGGCGCGCGTTCCCGGATCCGTGGCGTCCATGTCACGACCGCCGCGCAGAGGCCTGGAACCGGGATTGCCGCATGTTTAATCGGCAAATGCTCCGTAAACCGCTGAAATCCTTAACACGATTTTCATCCCGCTCGCCTACCCACTAGGAACATGAAAAAGCATGGCGAGCGGCTGGTTGCGGGTCCCTCTACCGAGGGGCGGAGCGAAGCCGTGGAAGCCGGCATCCTGCGCGATCAACTCGCCAATCTGGCCAAGGGTGTCTTCATCTCGATGCCCATCGGCACGGTGCTCTCGGCCCTGATCCTGGCCGTGCAGCTCTTGTCGGGCCGCGGCCCCGCGGCGGTGCTGTGGTTTATCGCGATCGCCCTGATAAATGGCGCGCGCGTGGTGCTTGCGCTCGCCCGATCTGAAGCGGCCGACGACCGGCCTCGGGCGATCGGCGCCCGGCTTTCCGTCTACGGCCTGCTGGCGCTTGCCTCGGGCGTCGCCTGGTCGTTCCTGGCACTGCTGAGCGACGGATACACGACCAGCCAGGCGCCGCTCTATCTCATCGTGCTTGCCGGCATTTCGGCCGGTTCGGTCACCTACGGCGCCTGCTACGCGCCGGCCTCGATCAATTTCATCACCCTACCGCTCCTCACCGCCGTCGGCTGCATTCTGGCCAAGGGCGGCGTTGAAAATTACGTGCTCGCCTTCACCATCCTGCTTTTCCTCGGCGGCATGATCAGGAGCGCGCTGCTCGGACAGTCCCGCTTCCGCGAGACGAGCCGCCTCAAATACGAGGCACGTGAATTCGCCGCCGAGATGGAGCGCAACTCGAGGCGCGACCCGCTGACGAATCTGCTCAACCGCTACGGGCTGGAGCAGGCGATCGCCAAGCTCGGGCCTTCCGACGGCCCGTTCGTGGCCATGCTGATCGACCTCGATGGCTTCAAATCCGTCAACGACACCTATGGCCACACCATCGGCGACGGCCTTCTGGTCAAGGTGGCGCGCCGGATCGAGGATCACGCCCCGCAGGGTGCCACGATCGCGCGCATCGGCGGCGACGAGTTCGTGCTGCTGTTTTCCGCCGGCAGGTCGCGGCAAGCGGCCGGCGCGCTTGCCTCCGCCATCATCGCGGCCATCGCCAATCCGGATCCGGAGTTGAATTCGGTGCGCGTCGGCGCCTCGATCGGCATCTACCAGTCGGAAAAGCCGCGCTTGACCGAGATGCTGCTCAAGGCGGATTTCGCGCTCTACGCGGCCAAGCGCGGCGGCCGGAACGAACATTGCCTCTTCGACGCCGGGCTGGACGCCGCGCTGGAACGCAAGAACCGCATCGAGCGCGACCTGCGCGGCGCCATCGAGACTGGCCGGCTCTGCTCCTGGTTCCAGCCTTTGGTGCGGCTCGACACCAATGCGGTCGTCGGTTTCGAGGCGCTGCTGCGCTGGCATCACGATGTCCATGGCGCCATCTCGCCGCCCGAGATCGTCACCGCTGCGCGCGAAACCGGCCTGCTTTCGCTGCTGACCGAAACGGTGTTCCTCAATTGCTGCGCCATGATCGGGGAACTGATGAGACATGGGCGCCAGGACGTCCGCGTCGCGATGAACCTCTCGCCGCGCGAGCTCGAGGCCGGCAATGTCGACGACATGATCCTCACCGGCCTGAAGGCGAAGAATGTGCCCGCCGCGATGCTGGAGATCGAGATCACCGAGGAGGCGCCGGTCGACCGCGCCCGGGTCGACGAAAAGGTTGGGCACCTGGCAGATGCCGGCATATCGATCGTGCTCGACGATTTCGGCACCGGCTTCTCGACCCTGGTTTCGCTGAAGGACAGCCGCATCCGCAAGATCAAGATCGACAAGGATTTCGTACGAAACCTGGCGAAATCCGTGGAGGACCAGGCGCTGGTCGAGGCGGTCATCGGCCTTGGCCACACGCTGGGGATAGAGGTGATGGCCGAGGGCGTCGAGACCGACGCCGACCGTATGATCCTGCGTTCGCTGGGCTGCGTGATTGCGCAAGGCTATCTGTTTTCGGCAGCGCTCCCGATGCCCGATGCGCTCGCCTTCGACGCCGCAGGCGCTGAGGTCATTTTCGAGCCGCTGCGCAATCCCCGCAGCGGCAACGCCGCCTGACTTGCCTGCGCGGGCATTCACCGTGATCCGGCTTGGAAGCAACCGCGAAAGGGCAGGGTAGCCGAGACGTCCAGCAACGCTCCCTTCCTTTCCCTCCGGAGGGGGGAAAGGTGGCGCTGCGAAGCAGCGACGGATTGGGGGAACCACGTGGCAATCAAGCCTCAGGTCGATCAGTCAATCACAGAAGATGTGTGCATAGCGTAGCCACTTGGTGGGCGAGGAAACGCTAGCCGCTTAGGGCCGCGGCCTTCACAAGCTTGGGTTTCTCGCCCCCGCGGGAGCGGGGGAGAGGTGGCTCGGCGAAGCCGAGACGGAGAGGGGGAGCGCCCTATGCGATTGGCCTGGGCGGCCCGCATGAAACCTTTTGATTTTTAGGCCGTTGTCGGCGCGATGCCCAAGGCCAAAGCCAAATCGAAGCCCGCCGAAACCGTCACACCGCGCGCGGTCCGCCAACCGCGCCCACAGAAGCGAGCGGGGAAGCCGAAGCCACGGCTGGAGAAGCCGCCCAAGCGTGCGCCTAAGCCGGCCGAACAGCCGCGCAAACCGCCCGAAGCCGGGCCCAAGCCGCCCGAGGAGAAAGCACCCGCCGATGCCGCGCCGGAGGCCATCGGCCATGCCGGGTCGCCGCCGCCCGAGGCCGCCGAGCCTGGTCCCGCGCTTTCGCCCGAGGAGGCCGAGCGGGCGCGCAAGAAATACCTGCTGCGGCGCTTCTGGATCAGCGGGCGCAGCTATTGGGGTTTGCGTGGCGACAGGCTCGCCTGGCCGCTGACGATCGGGCTGCTCACGCTGATCTGCGTCAATGTCGGTTTTCAATACGGCATCAACCGCTGGAACCGCGCGATCTTCGACGCCATCGAGCAGCGCGACGCCCACACCGTCTATGTCTTGAGCGCCATCTTCCTGCCGCTGGTCGCCAGCAGCATCAGCCTGGTCGTCGCGCAAGTCTATCTGCGCATGACCATGCAGCGTCGCTGGCGCTCCTGGCTGACCACGGCGGTCATCCAACGCTGGCTGGCCAGCGGCCGCTATTACCAGCTCAACCTCGTCAAGGGCGACCATGCCAACCCCGAGGCCCGCCTGACCGAGGATCTGCGCATCGCCACGGAGTCGCCCGTCGATTTCATCGCCGGCGTCCTCAACGCCTTCCTGTCGGCCTCGACCTTCATCGTCGTCTTGTGGACCATCGGCGGCGCGCTGAGCTTTACGCTGGGCGGCTCGGCCATCACCGTGCCCGGCTTCCTCGTCGTCACGGCGGTCATCTATGCGGCGATAACCTCGACGTCGATGTTCGCCATCGGCCGCCGCTTCGTCCAGCTTTCCGAAGACAAGAACCAGGCCGAAGCCGAGTTCCGCTACGTGCTGACCCGCGTGCGCGAGAATGGCGAGAGCATCGCGCTGCTGGGGGGCGAGGAAGAGGAGAATGCCGGCATCGACCGCACCTTCGCCGGCGTGCTCGGCCGCTGGGCGCGGCTCACCGGCCAGCACATGCGCACCACGCTGGTCTCGCAAGGCTCCAGCCTGTTCGCGCCGGTGGTGCCGGTGCTTCTATGCGCGCCGAAATTCCTCGACGGCTCGATGAGCCTTGGACAGGTCATGCAGGCAGCCTCCGCCTTCACTCTCGTGCAGGGAGCGTTCGGCTGGCTGGTCGACAATTATCCTCGACTCGCCGACTGGAACGCCTCGGCCCACCGCATCGCCTCGCTGATGATGTCGCTCGACGGGCTGGAGCGCGCCGAGCAGAACGACCGGCTGGGCCGCATCCAGCGCGGCGAGACCGAGGACGGCGCCATGCTCAGCCTCAGCGATCTTTCCGTGACGCTCGACGACGGCACCTCGGTGGTCAAGGAAACCGAGGTGGAGATCGAGCCCGGCGAGCGCGTGCTGGTCTCGGGTGAATCCGGCACCGGCAAGTCGACGCTGGTGCGCGCCATCGCCGGCCTGTGGCCCTGGGGCAGCGGCAGCGTCGATTTCCACCCGGGCAAGCGGCTTTTCATGCTGCCGCAGCGCCCCTACATCCCGTCCGGCACGCTGCGCCGCGCCACCGCCTATCCGGCCGCTGCCGACAACTGGAAGACGAAGGAGATCGACGCTGCCCTCGACAAGGTCGGCCTCTCCTATCTGAAGGACAGGCTGGAGGAAGAGGCGCCCTGGGACCAGACGCTGTCGGGCGGCGAAAAGCAGCGCCTGGCCTTCGCGCGCCTGTTGCTGCACGCGCCCGACATCGTCGTGCTCGACGAGGCGACCTCGGCGCTCGACGAGAAGAGCCAGGACAAGATGATGCGGACGGTGATCCGGGAGCTGCCCAGGGTCACCATCATCAGCGTCGCCCACCGCGCCGAGCTGGAGGCCTTTCATACGCGAAAAATCACGCTGGAACGGCGCGAGGGCGGCGCGCGGCTGGTGAGCGATATCGACCTCATGTCGCGCAGGAAGAAGCGCAGCATGCTGCAGCGGGCGTTGTGGGGGAGTGGGGCGAATGGCGGTAAGGGGTAGGGGTGCGCTCCAACGTTGTGGGTAATCACCAGCGGTGCTCCCCCGCTCCGTCTCGGCGCTGCGCGCCGAGCCACCTCTCCCCCACCTTTGGCGGGGGCGAGGAACCCAAGCTTACGAAGGCTGCGACCGTTGCAATTGGCGTTTCCTCGCCCCCATGAAATGGGGGAGAGGTGGCTCGGCGAAGCCGAGACGGAGAGGGGGCAGCGCCGGCGTCCGCGATGTTGCACCCGTCTTTGTGCCAACCGACGAACCTTGACGCCGTAAGCCGCCCCAGTCTGTAATCGCGCCAGACCAGGCCGACAGGGAGGACGCCACCCAATGGAAAAGATCATCCTCGACTGCGATCCGGGGCACGACGACGCCATCGCCATCCTGCTGGCCGCAGGCAACCCGAACATCGATCTGCTCGGCATCACCACGGTTTCGGGCAACCACAATGTCGAGAACACCACGCGCAACGCGCTCTCCACCTGCACGGCCTACGGCATCAAGGTGCCGGTGGCGAAGGGCTCGCCCGGCCCTTTGGTCAGCGACCAGGTGCTGGCCGTCGAGATCCACGGCGAGACCGGGCTCGACGGCCCCGAGCTGCCGCCGGCCTCCTTCGATCTCGACAGGCGGCATGCCGTCGACTTCATCATCGAGACGGTGATGGCGCATGAGCCGAAGACCGTCACGCTGGTGCCCGTCGGTCCCTACACCAACATCGCCTTGGCCATCCGCAAGGACCCGCGCATCATCGGGCGGGTGAAGAAGGTAGTCGCAATGGGCGGCAGCTACACGCGCGGCAACATCACGCCGGCGGCCGAGTTCAACGTCTATGCCGATCCGGAGGCCGCCGACGTGGTGTTCCGCGCTGACTGGGACGTCACCATGGTCGGCCTCGACCTTACACAAACCCAGGCGCTGGCCACTCCCGACCTCCAGGACAGGGTGCGTGCCGTCGGCGGCCCGATCGCCAAATTCATCCTCGACATCTGGGCGTTCATCGCGACCACGCATGGCGGCCTGCTGCAGATTGCGTATCCCGCCATCCACGATGCATGCTGCGTCGCCGCCTTGATCGATCCCGCAATCATCACCACCGAGAAGGCCGACATCCGCGTCGAGACTGCCGGACGCTGGACCAAGGGCATGACGGTCTGCAATTTCGAGAAGATGGGCGGCATGCGCCATTTCGGCGGCACTGCGGGCGAGCAGGTGAACTTCCGCCACACCGTGGCGATGAAGCTCGACCATCAAAAATTCTGCGACCTGATCGTCGACGCGCTCGAGCGGCTGAGCAGAAACAAGGCGTGACGACCCGGCCGAAGCCGGGCCACCCTCACAGCAAAAAAGTCTGCCGGTCGCGCAAGGTGGTCGCGATGGCGGCGATGCCGGTCTCGATCTCGCTTTTGTTGGCCAGGATCGCCTCGCTAGTCGCGCCCTCGATCAGCGAGCGCAGCAGTTCCGCCTGGCCGACCAGCACCGCGTCCTTTTCGGCCAGCGTGGCGAGCGTCGCGGCTTCCTGCCGGTAGCGCTGCGCCATGCGGTCGTTCTCCGGCACCGGCTGGTGGCGGATCAGCCCTTCCAGCCCGCCCACCTCGCTGCCCAGCCGCTCCAGCGCCTGGGCGTTGGCGACCACGGCCGGATCGGGGAAGGGATTGGCCCGCGTCGGCGGCGCGATCTTCTCGCGCCGGTAGCGGCCCTCGGCTTCGCCGAGCCCGGCCCGTGCCCGGCCGAGCAGCGAGCACGCCATCTGGCGCACCCGCTGGTCGTCGGCGCGAAGCTGGTTCTCCTGTCGGTAGAAATTGTAGCCATAGCCGTAGAACAGGTTGATGCCGACCTGCGCCAGCGGCCCGGCCTCGTAGAAGCGGCTCATCGCGTCGCGCCCACTTCGTCGCCCAGCGGATAGAAGCCGGTCGGCTGGCCGCCGATCTGGAACGGCACGCCGGCCGCCGCGTTGGGCGCCGAGACCAGGCCCTTGTCGGCCATACGCAGCGCCAGGTAATAGCGCACTGCCTCGATGGGGCTCAAACCGATCGCCTGCAGCGAGATCAATTCGCGCATGCGCTCGTCGCGCGGCATGATCAGCACCTTGAGGTCGTTCAGCATGATGCCGTAGACCTTGAGGAAATCGGTGAGATGCGCCTTCACCGCCTCGCGCACGTCGCTGATGCGCTCGTTGACGTTCTCCATCTTGGTGACCTGGATGATCTGGTTGATCGCCTGCTCGATGGCCGGGCCGGCATAGTCGGCGATCTCCTTGGTGTCGATCACCGCGCCCGCGAAGGGCATGTGGGTGATGAGGTCGAGCGCCTCTTCCTTGCTGTCGATGTGGATATAATAGTCCACCACATAGGACATCTCCGCCATCTCGGCGCTGGTCGCCACGCCCTCATTGCGCACCAGAAGCTTCGAGCGGTTGATGTAGATGACCTCGTAGACCCAGGGCGAGGAGCCGCCGAAGAAGCCCTGCACGACCGAGCCGACCAGCGGCTTGTCCGGCGTCTGCAGCGCATATTGCCCGGTCTCATAGACGTTGAGCACCGCGCCGCGCGACTTCAGGATGCAGAAATGGTTGCTTTCGACGGTGAGCAGCGAGCCCGAGACGATGCTCTCGTCGACGATCTTCATCGCCACGGTCCTGGTGCCCAGCGCATCCGTGCCGTCGCGCTGCAGAGACGTGATGACCTGCCTGGTGATTGCCATTGCATTTCCCTCGCTTGGTTGGAGGCGCGCCCCGCGCGTGCCTCATGGATTTACGACGTCAAAACAAAGAGTTGGAGCGGATAGGCGATTCAGCATGGCAGCCGCGCTAACGCGGCGAGCAGAGGCCCTTGCCCCTGAAGGATTGTTCGAGCCGCGCGGTGCGGTCGCTGCGCTGCCGGAAGCCGCCGTCGCCGTCGAGCAGGTATTTGGCCCGCTGCTTGCCCGGCGCCTGCGCCGCCGCCTTCTTCGAGGCCTGCTTGGCCGCTTGCCTGAGCGGCTTCAGCACCTCGGCCGCCTTGCGCTCGACCTCGGTGGCGACGCCAGGTTCTTGCAAGACGCGTGAGTCCTGCAAGGCGCGGCTGACGGCCTGGCCGAGCAGCTCCCGCCCCGTCTCGCCAAGCAGCGCTTCGCCAAGCAGGCCTTTTTCGCCCAGAAAACCCTTCTCGCCGAGAAAGCTCGAAACCGCCTTGGCGACATCGGCGATCTCGCCGCCTTCGCCGTCACCATCGTCGGAGGACGCGACCCGCGACGAAGCGCGCCGCCCGCCTTCCGGGCGCCCCAGTCGAGCTCGAGCGCCTTTTGCCTCGCTTCGTCCCTTGGCGAACCACTGCCAGGCGACGAAGCCGAGCGCGAGCAGAAACAGAAGATGCGACATGCCAAACCCCGCTCAAAATCTCAAATCGAAGGAGAGGGCAAAACAGACCCGTCACGCCACCCCGGGACAGCGCCCCGGGGTGGCGTGTTGGTGTTGAGCGTGCCGCTGCCCGCTCGGTGGTCCGCCTTGATTGCCCGCTTTGAAGATGCCGGAACGCGCCCGCTTCAGCGCGCCTTGCCGCCCGTTTCCGGTCGTCAACGGCCACGCCTGAGGCGTGTCAAAGACCGTTCCGTCGCCTATCCCCCTCCATCCCTTGCCTCATTTACAAAGACGTCTTCTTCGCCGGACGGGGCTGTCCGGGAACTCTGGATGGCATGCTGCCACCGTTGATAAGCGAAGACTGAAATGGCGGCCATACACATTGTCGCGAGCGGCCGGCGGCGGCCCTTTTCCTCGCCCCCGCAAAGCGGGGGCGAGGTGGCCGCGCAGCGGACGGAGAGGGGGCTGCGCCGGCGTCCGCGATTGCCTTCTCCCGGCGGTAGAGCAATCGCGAATATCGGCACTGCCCCTCACCCAGCCTCCGCTTCGCTCGGCTGACCTCTCCCCGGCGGGGAGAGGAGATTGTCAGCGCCGGCGCCAACCTCTTCTCCCCACCGGGGAGAAGGTGGCCGCGCAGCGGCCGGATGAGGGGGCAGCGCCGGCGTCTGCGCACCGCGCCCACCACGCAGCCGCTAAACAGTTTGTAGAGTGGCGCGGCGTTTCCAGAAAACGAAGAACCGCCTACAATTCCGCCACGCAAAACAGACTGGAACCACCGGGAAAGGGGAGCATCGCGATGAACGAAACCACGCCACTTGATCCGAGACCGCTTGCGGAGATCGCCAGCTATCACGCCCACATCTATTACGGCGGTGCGGCGCAGCGCCGGCAGGCCGAATGGCTGCGCGAGCGCATCGGCGAGCGATTTCGCGTGCGCCTCGGCAACTGGCGCGACGAGCCGGTCGGCCCGCACGAGCAGGCCATGTACCAGGTCTCCTTCGCCACCGAGATCTTCGCCACACTCGTCCCCTGGCTGATGCTGAATCACGGGGGCCTCAGCATCCTCATCCATCCCAACACCACCAACCCCAAGCGCGACCACCTGATCGACCCGATCTGGATCGGCCGCGCGCTCGGCGTGCATGGCGACGTGCTCGGCGAGGAGGACGAGGCGGAAGAGGCGCTGGAGGTGAACACGGAGCCGACGCTGGGGGTGTAACGGCGATGACGCTCTCCAAGGTGGAGCTTGGCTACCGAGCGGTTCGGCGGAGGACGAGGCGCCTTGAGCCAAGCGGCCTCAGGCTGCGAAGGGCGGCGGGAGTCAGGGCATTATATCAAATAGAGTCTTGAAGTCCGCCCGGGACAAGTGAGCGCGTGAGCTTCTGTTGGGCAACCTCCCAATCATCCGGCAGTTTGGAGGATAATTCCTTGAAGGGCCAAACCCTCATAATTGGCTCCAGTTCCAGCAACACGCACCTGAGTATATTGCGCGCAGAACTACAGAAATCTAGTCGGGTTTCGTAGCTCGCAATTTCCAGAACGTTCCTGTGAATAATCTTATCCGCACGATCGGCAAATTCAGGATGAGTGTCGAACCGGGGATTGTAGAAAATCTTCTCTTTAACCTTCCTAAAAATCTCGATCGATCCAAGAAGTAATATGCCGCCCGCTCCACTCCATAGGTATGGGTTTTGAAAAAAATAACCCTGCATCTCCTGATATTCTGCGGTTCTTTCGATGGTCTCGCATAGCTTCACGGCAAATAAATCCGCTTCAAACTCTTCGCTTCTAGAGTCATGTAATGCGTTGAATTTTCGACCGTGAGCGAGGCAGTGGTGTCCAAGTTCATGAGCGAGAGCGAAAATCTCCATCGCCGCAGCCATCTGTTCCATCAACAGCACCTCACTCCTAGTTGATGGCTTAAATTCCGTAAGACAATGAGTTCCCGTTAGTGCGTATGAGGTGAAGATGCTCCACCAGTAGAACAGCAAGTCTGGATTCCGGCGCAATTTGAGGCGCAGATCACTCTCTTTGTACAGGGTTCCTGTTGCGAAGGGCTGCAGGTTACAAGTTCGAACATACGCTCTGGCGATCAGTCCACAGTAGCGCGTAAAGTGTGTTCCCATCGCAATGATAGACTCACTGGTCATCGGAACGTTGATCGTGGAAACCAATGGGCCAGCTTTTGGTTCTACGACGAAATGTGCCTCTTCCGCCCGCAATCGATCCGTCGGCGATAAGCCACCCATCAGTGGTCTGACTAGCCGTCCCAACATCACCTCAGAGTTGCGATTTACACCTTCACTTGTAATCGGCGCAGATACTGCGAGTTGACGATTTCTTTCTCCGAGAATCTTTATCTCATCTAAATGCCACCCGGCATCCAGATAAGCTTGCGTAACGCGCTCTCGGTCCGTGTCGGTGACGGCATACTCCGGGTCTTGGAATGATGACCACTCATTGGCTCTGGCTCTATCTAAGAGCTGATTCCATAAGTCGACTGCCGCAGCCTTTTTCATTTCATCAGTAACTCGTTTGGTCATGGTTCGCTCAGCGGATTGCCGAATCGGAAAGCTTCGGCCGCGGTGCCGGCTCGGCTAATTTCCCTTGCTGATTTGTAGTCCTCCGAGTGATCAGAATCGGCCGTTGCGAAGACGCCCGAGCTCGGTGTCTACGAGTTCCACTGATAAAGCCAAGAAGTCGAAGCGTTCGTAAAGTGGGGCCATTAGTTGATGCATAAACTCAGTTAAATTGTCACGCAATTGAACAAGTGTCGCTTGACCAGTAAGCGTTATCTCTGCGGTATGGCTCACGCGGTCATCAAAGACCGCACGGTCATGATTTAGGCTCGTGAGATAACGATTGTTAAGCCCGGTAAAGCGGCACTCCACCGCGATAGCCTCAACATCTTCGAATGTCTCAGCAAAGCGCGTCGCAAAAAGAATACCTTCGCCAACGCGCCATACGGGCAGCGTAACGTCAATCGCGCTGCCGGGTGCGACCCGATCCGCCACGCTATCCTCGGTATAGCCTCGAATGGTGTAGAGCTTTCCGTCGCGCGAGGCTCTCCAGAAATCGGTATGCGCTGAATCTTCGAAGTTGCGGTTACGCGCCGATGGGCGACCGACCCACGCTTCCACGAAGTTCTCGTGAGGATAGGGAGCCCATTCCGGAGTAGCCATGCTAAGGAAGGCGGGCCACCCTGTGAGCCTAATCCGTCGCGCCACTTCCAATCTCCGCTGAAGTTCTACTAAGGTCGGCGCAGGCTGGCTGCCGACGAGAGAAAATCCCATTTCATAGTAGCCATGGGTGAAGAGACCCGGCGAATTGGCGGGCAACTCCTCGGCGAGTTCAGACCAGCGGGCGCGTGCTGCTTTGCAGAAGGTATGGAGCTCATCTCTCGCATTCGGCGGCAACGGCATAGTCTCGACGCGTCCCGAGACGATGGAGCGGATTGCCTCCAACATGTCTTCGCGTCCCGCCAGCACGCAGCGACGTAGAAGTGCCCTCCATTCCTCAACCGTCTGCGGTTCCTCGCTGCGTGGTCCGGGCTTCCGAACGTAGCAGCGGTTTTGTGAGATCACGCCCGGACTGTCCCTCCTGCTCATAACGGGCTCGGTCATATTTCCCGGGACTACAATGACTGGATGCGCGACCTGAGTAGCGGGGTGCGGGACGTTATAAAGTTCGCAATGAAATTCGGGCGTCGCGAAGCGGTGGATGGCAGCATTGACGATATCCTGCGAGATCTCAGGTACATTTGCCGGACGTGCAATCGGCGCGAGTTGGTGACCTTGATCCTCAAAGCCAAGTATGATGTAGCCTCCACCATGGTTGGCTAACGCAATAGCTGCTTTTGCCAAAACGGCCTTGTGTTCATTCGTGGTCAGGTCGAGCCAGTTCTTGTATTCGGCAGCGAGGTCCTCGCGCGGTTCGGTCAGGAGCGGCTGAAGTTCTTGTATTGTCGGCATAGATATCCTCGTGAAAGGAATTATTTTGATGCGGGAGCATGAAGGTTCGACTCGGCCAGCCGTTGAGTCCGTTGTTAAATGCCAGTTTGCCCTAGCTTATTGATCGTAGTCGGATCGCCTCGGGAAGTTTTCCAAGAATTTAGAAGATTGCTTTGGGAGGAGGCGGTATCTTGTCCCATCGCTCGGCAATCCCGAGGCATTCGGCCTCCAAGTGCTTGAACTTGGTCAGGCTATCGGTTGGCGCGCAATAAGAGACACCACCATAGATATCGACGGTAATGCATAGTTTATGCTCCGGTTCGGCGCCTTCTTCCGTGCTCGTCAGGCCAAGATAGCCCATCAAGAAGGCCGATTGCCAAACACCTGTCTCTGGCTTAAGGGCCTTGCCCTTTGAATAGCGAAGCATCAGTGCACCGATCTTGACCTTGTTGGTTTTGGTTAGCCGTCGCAGACGCATCTGAATGTCGGCCGTGACCTTAACGTTACCAAGGGTGATCGAAGGGCTCTTGCCGGGTACCAAGCGCTCAACATCTAGCGGCAGTTCGATCTCATCGACCTTTTTCACAAATTGGTCGATGTAGTCAGCGTTGTGATCATAAAGATCGCGCTCGAAATCGTCGTCGGCCAGTCGCGACCTCAGCTTGTTGGCAGTATTTTTTAGGTCTGAAATCTGGGGATTCTCAGTTCGCAGGAATTTGGATATACTTTGCTTCGCTTCGTCGTGCTGGACGACCCGAGCGAGCGATTGATACTTGCAACCTGTAATGATCGAACGTCGTTTGATCGGAGAAGACGACATGTAGTCGGCTAGGAAGCGTGCAGAAATTTGGGGTCTTTCGACAAGCCGATGTGTCTTTTGTTCAATCATGATTCGCCCTCCAGTGCCCGATGATGGACGAATTATACTTTAGCGTAAATATTGAAGAGGGAAGGACGTTGTGCTTGGCACCACTGACCGAGCGGCGCATTTCCATGTCCGGCCAAGAACTAGCTGATACGAGCGGCTATTTTCTGTTTGAGCAGCGCGGCGCCGGAGAATTTGCGACTGTCGAGATCATTGCTCAGATTCTGTCAGACGACGCCGTTTATCGACTGCGCGACGTTTTTAATATGAGTTAGGCAGTTCATTCGCATAGGGGGTCGCCAGAGTTTGAGCAACTGCTCGGCCTTCACCCGATCATTGTTGGGATGGACAGGTTGTGTCGTCATCAAACAACGAGATGCTCCGGTGCCTTTTGCCGGGACGCGCTGAAGGGTGCGCTGTCGTCGCTGCGGTTTCGTCAGTCACCTTTGTGAATGCCGCGCGGAAGTGGGCCTGGATCGTCCCAGTTCGCGCAGTAATGCAAACAGTTACTGCGACGTTGAGGCACGAGCGACAAATTGCCGGACGCGAAGCCCGGTCCTCGATTTATGATCGCCCTCGGTATCGCAAGCGAAGGTCTAGATGGTTCCGAAACTCTCCTCGGCGACTACGATTCTAGCTATCGGGCGGTGTGGTGGCAGGCCTTAGTTGTCACCTCCCGGCCAGCCGCGGCAGCAGAAAAATCTCCGCGCCCTTCGGCAGCTCCTTCCCCCACGTATCCCGATAAATCGTCCCATCGATCGCCACCGCGATCCCGCGGTCGATCCACGGCTCGATCCCGGGATACTATTCCGCCAGCCCCCTCATGCCCTTGGCCTCGATGTCGCGCTTGGCCATGCCTCCGGCGACAGCGCTGAGCGAACCCCAGACTTCGGCCAGACCGGGCCAGACTCGGCTCGCCCTCAACCCTCGTCCGGCACCACAAACGAAAGCGCGATCAGGTCGTCGACGTCGATGCCGCCATGGCCGTTGTCCAGCACGTCCGCGACCTTTTGAAAGGCCAGCATGTCATCCCTGCCGAGGTTGGCTTCCCTCAGCCTGTCCTGCAAACCCGCCACCTTGGTTTCCAACGTCGTGGACGTCTCGATCATGCTCGCCTCCGTTACTGTCCAACGGCCGCGTTCCAGATGCCCAGCATCAGGCACGTGAACACCACCGGGCCGATGAAAAGGCCGATTGCTATGCCCACGGCCACCGCAAAGCCCATGCGCTCCGCTTTCGCGGCAACCTTCGCAAGTTCGTCATCGGCCGGGATGGGATTGAGCATGGATAGATCGCGGAGCGCGCCGTTGTCGTTTGCGGGCACTTCGAACGGTTCGCGAAAAAGGAACTGCTGCTCGGGAAAGGGTTCGCTGGAGCTCATCCACATAGGGTCACGCTCCCGAAAACGGCGCCTTGTCGTGTCGTTCGAAAAGCGCCAGCTTGGCGGAATAGCCAAGCCTGAGCTTGGTCTTGCAGGCGTCGCATTGGAAGGTGCTCACCGCCTTGAACCATGAGCCATTTCTGATGATCGGCTGGTGGCAGTTTGGGCATTCATAGCGAAGACTGGCGTCCCGCAGCTCATCGGAAATCGACATTGTTCACCTCTGCCCCGGTTCTTGTTCTTTCATCGGATGCCCGCCAACTGTGGGCAGGTGGCGGGCGATCCGGCAGCCTGACGATGAAGGGACTGATTGCTCGTCAGTGCAGCCCTAATGTGATCGCGGGGTTAATGTTTCACGCGATGGACCAATGCGCCGGGGAGTGGGACCTCAGTCGGATCGGGAGCCGTATCAGTGGACCCTGATGCTGCCGAGGCATCGAAAGGGAGGGCGCTGTGTTGCCGATCGGCGCTGGCCGTCAGGAACATTAGCGCGCGCCAAGGGTTCTCTCAGGAAGCATCGCGCAGCCAGGTGGAATTATGGCCGAGTTGGCATTTGCTTTCGTGTATTGCTCGGGGCTGACCGGCCACGACATGGTGGGCGCTGTCGTGTCCTTGATGGCGGGGCTGCTTCTCTACAACGTCGTGCGCGAAGACCGGCCAAACCGATAACAATCCCGACAGATAACCGGCCCCGACGGATAACCAGAGTGTGCGGCCCGGCTCGAAAGCGGGGGGTGCCCTCGAGCCGGGTCTGACCGGCGGGGCGCACGGAGTAGGTACTAGGCGCCGGCTGATAGTAGTATATAAGTTATTGCTAAACTATCGCCATCCGATCGAAGGACGCTTCGGTCTCCCGCGCGCAGGGCGGCGAACCGAAAGTTCCATCATCCGCCAGCCAGCCGCGGCAACAGAAAAATCTCCGCGTCCTTCGGCAGTTCCTTGCTCCACGTATCGCGATAGATCGTCCCGTCGATCGCCACCGCGATCCCGCGATCGATCCAAGGCTCGATCCCGGGATACTGTTCCGCCAGCTTGCGGAACAGCTCCCTGATGTCCTTGGCCTCGATCTCGTGCTTGGCCTTGCCCCCGGCGACGGCGCTGAGCGAGCCCCAGAGGGTGACCTCGACCATTACCCCCAAATCCTCGTCGGGGTGGTGATGTCAGCTGAAAAACGCTTCGCGCTTTTCAGCATTAGCCTTCCCGCTCCGCGTCGAGCGCCGCGAGAATCCGCGGCGGCGACATCGGGATGTGGGTCATGCGCACGCCCACCGCGTTCGACACCGCGTTGGCGATCGCCGCCAGCGGCGGCACGATCGAGGTTTCGCCCACGCCGCGCACGCCATAGGGGTGGTTGGGGTTGGGGATTTCCAGGATCTGCGTGTCGATCATCGGGAGATCCGAGCAGACCGGGATGCGGTAGTCGAGGAAGCCCGCATTCTGCAGCCGCCCGTCCTTGCCGTAGATATACTCCTCGTTGAGCGCCCAGCCGATGCCTTGCGCCGCACCGCCCTGGTACTGGCCCTCGACATAGGTCGGGTGCACCGCCTTGCCGGCATCCTGCACCACCGTGTAGCGGATCACGCGGGTCGAGCCGGTCTCGGGGTCGACCTCGACGTCGCAGATATGCGTGGCGAAGGAGACGCCCGCGCCGTCGGCGACGAGCTCGCTATGGCCGGCGATCGGCCCGCCCGTGGTGCCCGACTTGGCCGCGATGTCCTTCAGCGACAGCGGCGACAGGTTGCCGTATTTCTCACCCTTGGCGATCGCGTGGCCCTTTTCCCAGACTACGTCGTCGACCGGGATATCCCACATCTGCGCCGCGCGATCGCGCAGGATCTTGATCGCGTTGCGCGCGGCCGAGATCGTCGCCATCGAGGAGGAGAAGGTGCCGCGGCTGCCGTCGGTCATGTCGTTGTAGCCCAGCGAAGAGGTGTCGGCGACGATCGCCTTGACGTTGCTGTAGTCGATGCCGAGCTCCTCCGCCGCCACCAGCGACAGCGACGCGCGCGAGCCGCCGACATCCACCGTGCCCACGGCCAGCGACACCGAGCCATCCATGCCGATGTTGAGGTCCGTGCAGGTCTGGCCGCCGAAGTTGAACCAGAAGCCGCAGGCCATGCCGCGTCCCTGGTTTGCTTTCAGCGGCGCCTTCATGTGCGGATGGCTCTTCACCGCCTCCAGCGTCGGCCCGATGCCGATCGGCCCGTAGACCGGACCGTAGGACGAGCGCGTGCCTTCCTGCGCGGCGTTCTTGATGCGGAACTCCACCGCATCCATGCCAAGCTCCTTGGCGAGCTCGTCCACCACGCTTTCCACGGCGAAGGCCGCCATCGGTGCCGAGGGCGCGCGATAGGCTGCCGTCTTCGGCCGGTTGACCAGCACCTCGAAGCCGACCGTCTTGACGTTTTCGAGCTTGTAGCAGGCGAACGCGGTCATCGCGCCGATCTCGGCCCAGGAGCCGGCATAGGGGCCGCAGCTATAGCGCAGCGTCGCTTCCGCGGCGGTGATGGTGCCGTCCTTCCTGGCGCCGATCCTGACGTCGATCGAGGTGGCGCTGGTCGGGCCCGAGGCGCGGAACACCTCGTCGCGGGTCATCACCAGCTTCACCGGGCGGCCGGCCTTGCGCGACAGCGCGAGCGCCACCGGCTCGGCCCAGACATGGGTCTTGCCGCCGAAACCGCCGCCGATCTCCGACGAGGTGACGCGCAGCTTCGAGGCTTCCAGCCCAAGCAACTGGGCGCAATGCTGGCGATAGACGAAATGGCCTTGCGTGCAGACCCAGAGATCCGCCGTGCCGTCCGGGTTGACGCTCGCCACGCAGGCATGCGGCTCGATATAGCCCTGATGCGTCTGCTCGGTCTTGAAGGAGCGCTCGACGACGAAATCGGCCTGGGCAAAGCCCTTGTGGACATCGCCATGGCCGAACTGGGTGCGCTTGGTGATGTTGGAGGGTTTCGCCGGCTTTTCCTCGAGGCCTTCGGTGAAGACCTGGTCGTTGATCAGCGGCGCATGATGCTGCGCGGCCTCGTCGACATCGGTCACATGCGGCAGCACCTCATAGTCGACCTCGATCAGCTTCAGCGCCTGGCGGGCGGTGCGGGCGTCGATCGCCGCCACCGCGGCCACCGCGTGGCCGTCATAGAGCGCCTTCTTGCGCGCCATCGAGTTGTCGAGGATGTCGTACATGGCGGCGTCGCCGTCGGTGAGGTCCGGCAGGTCCTTCGCCGTGATCACCGCCTTCACGCCGGCGAGCTTTTCCGCCTTCGACGTGTCGATCTTCTTGATCACCGCATGCGCGTGCGGGCTGCGCAGCACCCGGCCGACCAACTGTCCGGCCATGTTGAAGTCGGCGCCGTAGCGGGCGCGTCCGGTCACCTTGTCGATGCCGTCGGGGCGGATCGGGCGCGTGCCGACGGAAGAGAACTTGCGTCCCGAAAAGCGCGGATCGAAATTCATGATCAGGCTCCCTTCATCACTTCAGCCGCGTCCTGGACGGCGCGCACGATCTTGTCATAACCGGTGCAGCGGCACAGATTGCCGGCCAGCCCGAAGCGGATTTCCTCCTCGGTGGGCGAGGGGTTCTTGGCCAAGAGGTCCTTGGCCGCAATCAGGAAACCTGGCGTGCAGATGCCGCATTGCAAGGCCGCATGCTCCAGGAATTTCTGCTGCAGCGGGTGCAGCTGGTCGCCATGCGCCATGCCTTCGATGGTCTCGACCTTGCGGCCTTCGGCTTCCGCGCCCAGCACTAGGCAGGAGCAGACCAGCCTGCCGTCGACGATGACGCTGCAGGCGCCGCAGTCGCCGGTGCCGCAGCCTTCCTTGGCGCCGGTCAGGCCCAGGCGATCGCGCAGCACTTCCAGCAGCGTCTCGTCGGGCTGGCACAGATACTCGACGGCATCGCCGTTGATCGTGGTTGATACAGCTACACCGGCCATTATTTGCCTCCCGCACGCTTGTAGGCGATTGCCGCGACGCGCCTTGCCAGCACGCCCGCGACCTTCCGTCTGAATTCGATGGTGCCGCGCTTGTCGTCGATCGGGCGGCAGGCGCCGGCGCAGATCTTCGCCAGCCGCTCCAGCGTTCCTTCGTCGAGCTTCGAGCCGACCAGCACCTGGCCTGCTTCCTCGACCAGCAGCACCGTCGGTGCGGCGGCGCCCAGCGCCACGCGCGCGGTCTTGATCGCGCCCTTGTCGTCCAGCGTCAGGTTGACGCCGGCGCTCACCACCGCGATGTCCATCTCGGTGCGCGGAATGAAGCGCAGATAGGCGTCGCCCCCATGCTCAGGCCGCTTGTCGAGCAGGATCGCCTCGATGATCTCGCCCTTGGCAAGCGATGTGCGGCCCGGTCCCGTCGGCACACTCTCCACGGCAATGGTCCGCTTGCCCGAAGGTCCGGCGACGACCGCTTGTGCCGCGGCCGCCACCAGCGCCGGCACGCTGTCGGCGGCGGGTGATGCGTTGCACAGATTGCCGGTGATGGTGCAGCGGCCCTGCACCTGCTTGGAGCCGATCAAATTGGCCGCCTCGACGACGCCCGGCCATGCCTTGCGCAGCGCCTTGTTCTCGCCCAGCACCGCGCAGGGCACCGCGGCGCCGATGCGGAAACCGTCAGCCGTTTCGGTGACGTCGGCCAGGCCGCCTATGCGCTTGATGTCGACGATCAGTTCGGGCTCGATGAAGCCGCCCTTCATCCTGACCAGGAGGTCGCTGCCTCCGGCCAGGATCGCGGCCGGTCCTACCGCCTTGGCGAGCTCGCCAACGGCATCTTCGATTGAAAGCGGACGTATGTAACGCATCGTCTCCCCTTGGTGATCGCCATGTCGCCGGCCGTTATGAGGGGCCGGGTGATAGCGACCGTTATAAAGCGTCTGGTTATAATGGCCATCCCGTTCGTGCATGTCCGGGTTGGGCCAGAGCCCTGTTCCAGATGCGCCCAGCGGGCGGGCCAGGGCGTTGCGGCCGTGGTTAGTCGCCCGACCTCCATACCGGCTCGAACGACACGTTGCGCAACCCCGCCTTGCCCACCCGCTCGACGAACACGTCATTGACGAAGACCGGGGAAGCCCGCATCGGCAGCTTGAACACTTCCGCCGTCCCGATCTTGGCGGCATCGAAAGCGTATCGCTCGATCGCCAATATGTCGCCGTCGTCGAAACGGACGATCTGCGAGCGCGCCTCGTCCAGCGCGTCGATCACATTGGTCACATTGAGCAGCCAGACCTTCTCGCCGCGCAGCGGGATCAACTCGCCATAAGGCCGCAGCGTCGCCGCCAGCGCATCAACGGCCGGCTGGCGCAACAGCGGCGCATGCCCACCGAGCCACGGGAAATCGGAATAGAGCCGCTCGCCTTCCTCGATATGCCGCATCACAGGCGGCTCCCTGCCTTCCAGCGAGCGCCCGTCGAGGCTGAAGAAGACCTCGTAAGTGTCGTCATCGACCGGCAGCACCCATTCCTGCCCCTCCGACACCGCGAATTGATGGATGGTCGTCATTGCCTGGTGGCTCCGCCGCTTTCGATGAAGGTCCGGCGATGACGGCGCTGTGCCGGATTGCGACGCCCGGCGGCCGCCGAAAGCGCGCGAGGAATCATGCAACGGTACAAATCGCTATTCAAGGCCGCGCTATCCAGTCCGCTCGCCGGTTGGTAAACGTCGCGGCCGGTGCTCCGGGGATAGCGCCTGGCTCGAATGAAAGGTCGGATCGCGAAAGAATGGCCAAGAAGTTCGCTTTTCTCCTGGTGCGCGATTTCACGCTGTCGCCGCTGTCGCTGTTCATCGACACGCTGCGGCTCGCCGGCGACGAGGGCGACCGCAGCCGCAGGATCGAATTCGACTGGGAGATCGTCGGCGAGCGCGGCCTGCCGATCCGCGCCAGCTGCGGCGTCGAATTGCTGCCGACCCGGGCGATGGGCAATCCTGAGGATTTCGACAATGTCGTGGTGGTCGGCGGCCTGCTCGACACCAACCGCAAGCTGAGCTCGGAAAAGGAGGCGTTCCTGATGCGCGCGGCCGCAAAGGGCGTGCCGCTTACCGCGCTCTGCACCGGCAGCTTCGTGCTGGCGCGCTACGGTCTGCTCGACGGCTACAGCGCCGCGGTCAGCTGGTTCCACATCAAGGATTTTCGCGCCGAGTTCCCCGATGTGAATGCCCATGCCGACAGCCTCTATTCCGTCGATCGCGGCCGCGCCACCTGCGCCGGCGGCACGGGTGCTGCCGACCTCGCCGGCTATTTCGTTTCGCAATTCATCGGCCAGAAGGCGGCGGAGAAGGCCGCCAAGATCCTGGTGCTCGACCGCATCCGCTCCAGCCGCGACGTGCAGCCGGTCGGCGACCTTTTTCCTGCCGCCGCGAGCCGCGCGGTGAAGCGGGCGCTGCTTCTGATGGAAAGCAATCTGCTGGAAACGCTCTCCGTGGCCGAGATCGCCGCCCGGCAGAACTGCTCGCGCCGCCAGCTTGAGCGCCTGTTCGGCGCCGAGCTCGGAATCGGCCCGATGGCCGCCTATCTGGCGCTCAGGGTGCATTACGCCAGGTCGCTGCTCGAAGGCAGCGACCTGCCGATCGGCGAGATCGCCTATCGCTGCGGCTTCCCCAATGCCGGCCATTTCAGCCGCGTCTTCCGCCAGCAGACCGGCATCACGCCGACCCGTCTCAGGCACCCGAACCGCGCGGTTGCTGCCGCGAAATGATCGGGATCCGCGATGACCCTGGTCGCCTCGCATGACCGGTCTGGCCGATTGCGCCGGCAATGGAGCGGACCATAGCATCCCGTCCAGGTGCCGCCGCCTTTAACGCCTTCGGAGAGCCATGCCGCATTATCCCGACGCCATGCCCGGATCGAAAACCCTGTTCGAGCGCGCCAGGAAGGTGATGCCGGGCGGCAACACGCGCACCACGGTCTTCGTCGATCCGTTCCCGATCTATGCCGCGCGCGGCGAAGGGTGCAGGGTCTGGGATGTCGACGGCAATGCCTATTACGACTGCATCAACAATTTCACCTCGATGATCCATGGCTACGCGCACCCCGATGTCACAGCGGCCGTTGTCGAGCAGTTGCCGTTTGGCACGGCCTTCGGCGCCCCGACGCTGAGCGAGGTCGAGCTTGCCGAGTTGCTGGTCGAGCGGCTGCCCTCGGTTGACCAGGTCCGCTTCACCAATTCCGGCACCGAAGGCGTGATGATGGCGATCAAGGCCGCGCGCGCCTTCACCGGCCGGCCGAAGATCGTCAAGATCGAGGGAGCCTATCACGGCTCCTACGATTTCGCCGAAGTGAGCCTGGATTCCTCGCCCGCCAACTGGGGCGACCTGCCGAGGTCGACGCCCTATGCCAAGGGCACGCCGCGCGGCGTGCTGGACGACGTGATCGCCGTGCCTTTCAACGATACAGAAGCGCTGCGCGCCGTCTTCGCCGCCGAGGGCGACAGCATCGCGGCCGTGCTGATCGACCCGATGCCCAACCGTGCAGGCCTCATCCCGGCGCGCCGGGACTATCTCCACGCCATGGCCGAGATCGCGCATGCGGCGGGCGCACTGGTCATCTTCGATGAGGTCATCTCGTTCCGCCTCGGATGGTCGGGCGCGCAAGGCTTGTGGGGCATCGAGCCCGACCTGACGGCGTTGGGCAAGATCATCGGCGGCGGCTTCCCTGTCGGCGCCGTGGGTGGCCGCGCCGATGTCATGGCGGTGTTCGATCCGACCGCCGGCAAGCCCGCGCTTCCGCATGGCGGCACCTTCACCGCCAATCCGGTGACCATGCGCGCCGGCCTTGCCTCGATGCGGGCACTGACGAAGGACAGCTTTGCCCATCTCGATTGTCTCGGCGCATCCTTGCGCGAAGGGGTCACCGCCTCATTCGAGAAGCATGGGCTTGCCGGCCAATGCGTTGGCCTCGGCTCGCTGTTCAAGATTCATTTCACCTCGCACCCCGTCACGGATTACCGCTCCATCTATCCCGGCCAGGCCGAGCGGAAAAAATTCGACGTCTTCCACAAGGGCTTGCTCGGCCGAGGCGTGCTGTCCGCCAGCTACGGCCTGTTCGCCCTGTCGACGCCGATGACCGAGGAAGATGCCGGCGCCATCCTCCAGGCGATCGACGAGACCTTGGGCGACGTCGCCGCGCAGTCCTGAAGCAGGCGGACCATAAGATGACAGCTTCCCCTCATGTCGTGGTGATCGGCGCGGGCACGCTGGGCATGTGCACGGCGCTCAACCTCGTCGAGCAGGGCGCGCGCGTCACGGTGCTCGAGGCGCAGTCGATTGCCTCGGGGTCGAGCGGCAGGTCGGTCGGCGTCGTCGGATCGCAGCTGACCGACCCGTTCGAGATCATGCTGCGCGTTCACGCGCTGCGCTGGTTTCGCCAATGGGAAGGCGAGGGGCTTCGCTTCAACCATATCGGCTATCTGCGGCTGGCGCGCACGCCGGCGCAGATGGCGCTGTTCGCGAGATCGGTCGAGATCCAGGGCGAGGCGGGTTTGAGATCGCGCTTGGTCCGCGCGAACGAGCTGAGGCAGCTCGTCCCGCACATCAATCCTGATGGGCTCGAAGGCGGATTGTTCGGACCCGACAACGGCTTCCTCGATCCGCACGAGATGTGCAATTTCCTGGCGGGCATCGTCCGCGCCAAGGGCGGCGAGATCCGCCAGTACCGCAAGCTGCTCGGCGCACTGAGGCGCCCGGGCGGTTATACGCTGGAGACCGGCGGCGGCTCGGTTGACTGCGACGCCGTCGTCAATGCCGGCGGCGCCTGGGCGCCGCAGGTGGCTGCGCTGTTCGGCCAGCACCTGCACATCTGGCCCGAGCGCCACGAGGCAGTCGTCATCCATCTCGACGAGCCGCTCGATTACATCATGCCGATGGTCATGGACCTTGTGAACGGTGAGGGCAGCGGCCTCAACTTCCGCCACGAAAAGCCGGGCGAGTTGATCGCCGAGATCCACAAGGTGAACTCGATCGCGCCGGAAGACCCCGACAATTACAACGACCAGTGCGAGGAGCAGTCGAAGGTCGATCTGGCCGAGTTGCTGCTGGAACGCGTGCCCGATCTGCCGGGCGCGCGGCTCGGCCGGGGCTGGGCGGGCCTTTACCCGGTCACCGCCGACCATCGCCCCTTCGTCGGACCGATCGACCCCTCGGAACCGTCACTGATCACCGCCGCCAGCGCCGGCGGCTACGGTATCCAGCTTGCCCCGGTGATCGGCCAGATCTCTGCGGACTGGGTGCTTCGGGGCTCACCTGTTTCGGTGCCCGGTTCACAGAGCCTCGCGCCGTCGGCTGAGCGCAACGTCCCCGGTCACTGATCGATGATCCTGTCAGATGCCGGTCGTGGGCCAGCTTGAAACTTGAAGCAACGCCAATGACCCGGCGTCGTATATGATGAAGGCGCCGATCGCGATCAGGGCGAACGGCACAAGCCAATGGCCGTAGCGCCGGATCGGCGCACCCAAGGCCGGGTGGTTCACCAGCCAGTGCGCGAAGATCAGCCAAACCGCCACGCCTGTTGCGAAGACCGCAAGCGTAACGCCAATTTCGGCCTTGGTGCTAGTGGCAAAGACCGGTGTGTAAATGCCGATATTGTCGCTGCCGTTCGCCACCGTGACTGCCGCCACCGCAAATATGTTTCCCAATCCGGGCTTGGGAGTGCTCGCTTCGTCGTCATCGCCCCCGCGCCAAAGGTCGTAGAGTTTTTTCAGGCCTATCAGGATCGGCAGGAAGCCGAGCAGGCCGACATACGCCGGCGCGAGCACCAGCGAAACGAGAGATGCAACAAGGCTGACGGCAACCAGCACCGCGAATCCCAGGCATTGCCCAATGACGACTTGATGGGCGTGGAACTTGCGATGCCCAAAGAAGCCAAGCAGGACGAAAATGTCGTCGATGTTGGACGCCGCAAACAGGGTGGCGGCCACGCCGATGGTGCTGAGCATGTGGAGTTTCCGGCTTCATTGGCGAAGCTTGTCGCCTACCGCCAGGGCTTCGGTCAATGCGCTGCCGAGAAGCTTCGCGTCGCGGACAATGTCGCACCGGTCGAAGCCGGGAAGTCACACAACGCTTAGCCGTCAAACGGGCCCATCGAGATCGGGTCAGACGCCTAAGATGCGACCCTTCCCGTTAACCATCGATTAACTATCCGGTGGCCTTTAATAAGATTCTGGAGGATACTGATTTTGGCCGCGAACAATGACCTCGCAGCTGCCGAAATCAGAAAAGAAGCGGCGGATCATCGCCGCCGTCTGCCGGGGAGGCGCCCAGCATCTTTGATGAGGAGCGCCGGCATGAATATCGAGGAAGCAGTCACCGCGGCGACGGCGGGATCCGGCGCGCTCCTGTCCTGTCTTGGCCAGCCCGTCATTGCCTATCACGTCACCGCCATCATGCGCGAAACCGACAAGCGTCATGCGCGCCAGATGCAGCTTGCCTTGCTGCGGCGAAGCATCGAGGCGCTTGTCGACGACGGCCTCGAAGACATCGAAGCCGAACGCTTCGCGTCGCAGCTCCACGGTCGCGTCGGCTCGGCCTGGGACCTGCTGCATCCGGCCAGCGACACGCCGCACTGATCCTTGGTCCATGGCTCTCCATCGCCGGCCATATGTAACAACCCGGAGATGAGGTAGACTGCCGCTCACGTCTGGGCTGCGTTCATCGAGCGGGGGGCATGCGATGCAGGCGATACCGATCATGCATCCGGCGGGGCAACCTGCCGCGATCTCGATACCCTCACTGGGCGGTTATCCCACCGCCGTGCTGTGCTGGCTGCTCTCGGCCGGCGTCTATATCGCGGCCAAGTGGGTGGCGCCGGAAATGCCGCCCTGGGGGTTGTGTTTCTGGCGGCTCTTGCTCGCCTGCCTTATCCTCTTGCCGATCGTGCGCCGCCATCACGGCGCGATGATTGCGCTCCTCAAATCCCGGCCCCTGGAGCTCGTCGCCGTGGGGGCCGTCGGCCTGACGCTCTGCCAGGGCATGATCTACCATGGCCTGAACGACACCGATGCGACCACGGCCGGCATCATCATGGCGATGTCGCCGATCATGACCATGGTGCTCGCGCGTTTCGTGCTGGGCGAGCCGCTCGGGTTCTGGAAGTCGCTCGGCGCGGTTGCGGCGCTGGCCGGCATGCTGGTCATCGTCGCGCATGGCAATCTCGGCGCGCTGGTGCAACTGCGCTTCAACATCGGCGAATTGTGGATCGTCGGCAGCGCGTTCTGCTGGGCGCTCTACACGGTGCTGCTTCGCCGCTCCAGATTCGGTCTCGAGCTCCTGCCGCTGGTGGTCCTTCTGCTCGGCGCGGGCGCGCTGGTGGCGCTGCCGTTCCATCTGTGGGAAATCTTCAACGACGAGCGTTCCGCCCTGAATGGCAACGGCCTGCTCGCGCTCGCCTATCTGGCCGGCCCCGGCGGCGCGCTGATGTATTATCTCTACAACAAAAGCGTGGAGACGCTGGGCGCCAGCAGGGCAAGCATGCTGCTCTATCTGCAGACATTGTTCGTCGCCATCCTCGCCTATCTGCTGCTCGGCGAGAGCCTGCATGACTACGATCTGCTCGGCGCCGCCTTCATCGTGGCCGGGGTCGTGCTGGCGACGGTCATCAAGCCGAGGGCGGTGGCGGCAAAGGCGTGACGGAGCGGCAAATGGCGTCGATCGGCTATTCGCGCCGCCAAGCCGATTTCGTTGCTCGGGTCGTGAGCCGTCCTAACCAAGCTTTCCTAAATTAGCCGATTTTGCTATTGGCTGCCCCTTCGCAGCGGCGGCCGGGGCCGAAGGGGATCATGGCGATCGACAAGCGCGTGGACGCATGAACGGCGGTCGGCACATGCTTGAGCTGCGCGTGCTTGGCGATTTTCAGGTCGTGCGCGACGGCGCGCCGCTTGACCTGCCGCCATCCCGCAAGACGCGGGCACTGCTCGCCTATCTTGCCGTCACCGGCAGGCAGCACCAGCGCGCGCGACTGTGCGAAATATTCTGGGACATCCCCGACGATCCGCGCGGCGCCTTGCGCTGGAGCCTGTCCAAGATCCGCCAGGTGCTGGGCGGCGGCGAATCCATTCTTGTCGCCGATCGCAACGCCGTCGCGCTCGACCTCGGGACGGACTATGCGCGGCTGGCGCCGCTGGTGAAGGCCGACCTTTCATCACACTCGATCGAGGAGCTCGAAGCCGTCCTGGCGTCGATCCGCGGCGGCTTTCTCGCTGATCTCTCGCTCGAACGGTGCTTCGACTATGAAGCCTGGCGGCAGGCCATCGCCAGCGAAGTCGAGATCGTCGAGCTCGGCATTTTGCGCGAGTTGGTCGAGCGTTTGGCGGACCAGCCGCGGCGGGCGCTACCGTTAGCGCAGCGCCTGCGCCGCCTCGCGCCCGACGATTCCAGCCTCGCCGCCGAGATCGAGGCGCTGGAGGACAAGGTCCGGTCGGCGGCTGCCCAAGCAACCGGCCGCGCGCCGCATACGGCTTCCCCCACGCCGCCGCAGGCGTCGAAACCCGCTGCGTCACCGCAGGATCCCGGCCGCGCCGTGCAGTTCTGCCGTGCTCTCGACGGCACCAGGCTCGCCTATGCCAGCGCCGGCAACGGTCCGGCGATCCTGCGCGCCGCGCATTGGATGTCGCATCTCACCTTCGACTGGGACAGCCCGATCTGGCGGCACTGGATGCGGGAACTGTCGCGCGACAACCGGTTGGTGCGCTATGACGAGCGCTGCAACGGCCTTTCGCAAAGGCATGTCGTCGATATCTCGTTCGAAACAATGGTGTCGGATCTCGAATGCGTGGTTGAGGCGACAGGGCTCGACCGCTTCACCTTGCTCGGCCTGTCGCAGAGCTGCGCGGTTTCGATCGCCTACGCCCTCCGCCACCCCGAGAAAGTGTCGGGGATGATCCTCTATGGCGGCTACGTCAAAGGCTGGCGGGCGCGCGGCGACGCCGGCGAGATCGCGACGCGCGAGGCCGTGGCGACGCTTATGCGCGAGAGCTGGGGCAAGCCAAACCCGATGTTCCGCCAGGCCTTCTGCTCCATGTTCATCCCCGGCGCCACGCACGAGCATTTCGCCTGGATGGACGATCTGATGCTGCGCACCGTCTCACCCGACGATGCCTGGCGTCTTCAGAGCGCCTTTTCGGTGATCGACGTCAGCGACTTGCTGGAGAAGGTGCGTGTGCCGACGCTGGTGCTGCACGCGCGGGACGACAACGTGGCGCCGGTGGAGTCGGGCCGCACCATGGCCGCTGGCATTCCCGGCGCGCGCTTCATCGAGCTCGATAGCCAGAACCACATACTCCTCGAAGGCGAGCCCGCCTTCGAGGAGTTCATCGACCACGTCCGCGCCTTTATCGCCGAGACGGCGGGCGCATGACGGGGCTTCGAAGAGATCTCAGCCCTTGGCCAAAGGCACCGTGAACACCGTCGCGGTGCCGGTGAGGCAAAGCTCGCCGGCTTCATTGCGCACCGATGTCTCCAGCTTGGTGATCGGCTTGTCGGCACGCACCTCCTTGACTTCGACGCGGCCGGTGATCAATTCGTCGACGCCGACCGCCTTGACGAATTTCCACGAGACTTCGAGGAACACCGAGCCGGGGCCGGGCAGGTCTTCCGCCACGATGGCGTTCAGGATGCCTGAGGTGACGCCGCCCTGCACGATCAGCTTGCCGAACACCGAAGCCTCGGCCAGCGCCTTGTCGTAATGCAGCGGGTTGCGGTCGCCGGTCATGTCCGCGAACGCGTCGATATCCTGAGGCTGTGTGCGCCGCGAGCGCTCGGCGAAGGCACCCACCTGCGGGCGCCCTTTGATGACGCCGACCCACCCGTTCTTCATCACATGCACAGTCATGGTCTTGCTCCGGTTCGGTTGCGGTTGGGGTTCGAGCCAGCCGAGGCTGGCGGCTCGTCCTGGTTGGCCGGCGCACGGTGGGCCGTAGGCCGCGATGCAGCGGAAGGGGTGCGGCGGATCGGCAGGGGCTGCCCGGCCAGAGCCTGCACCTCGGCCTTCAGGACAGCGCTGAAGCGGCGATGCCGTTCGCCAAGATCGTCGAGCGTCCAGTCGAAGCCGGCGATGGCGTCGGTGGTATCGAGAATCTGGTTGGCGATCATGTCGCGCTGCTGCTGCCAGACCGAGAATGCCGCATCGGACCCATCGAGGATGGCGCGCGCGAGGCTCTCGGCATCGCGCAGCGCATCGGAAATGCCATGCGAGGTGATCGGATCGCGAAAGAAGCCGGCATCGCCCACCAGCGCCCAGCCCGGGCCGTGCGGCTGGCGGATATAGCCCGGCACGCCGCGAAACGCCTGCAGGCGCGCATCCTTCGGCGCGCGGGCCGCCTGCGCGGCCAGGGCCGGCGAAAGCGCCTCGAGCACATCCATGCGGGCGCGAGCGTGGCCGAGGCGGAAGCGCCGGTCGAACAGGCCTGTCGGCACCGAAGCGACGATGCAGGCGAGGCCGTCATTGGTCGGGATGAATGAGCCGGCGATCCCGTCGCGGAAATACCAGTGATAGCCGGCGCCGGGCTCGACCGGCGCATAGCCATAGACGTGGGCAGCCGAGACCGCGCCGCGTCGCAAGGTCTGGGCGTCGACGCATTTTGCCACCAGCGAGCCGATGCCATCGGCGCCGACCACGATATCGGCGCTGACCCGCACGGCAGCACGGCCGGCGGCGCGGATCTCGATGCCGCGCACGCGGCCACGCGTGTCGGCGAAGAGATCGCCGACCGCCACTTCGTGCAGGATCTCCGCGCCGGCCTTGCGCGCCGCATCGACCAGGATGCGGTCGAGCACGGTGCGCCGCGGGGCGATCAGGCCGGGGAGGTCAGGACCGGCGGCGAGCGGGATGGTGATCGCCTCGTCGCCATAATGGAAGGTCGTCGTCTCGATGAGCGGCGTGCCGGCCTTAAGCAGCGGCTCGAGCAGACCCCAGCGCCACAGCTGCAATATGGCCGGCCGCATCAGCGCATGCGTCGACAGCGTGTCGGATCCATAAGGCTTGCGGTCGATCGCAAGCACCTTGAGGCCCGCGCTGGCGAGCAGCATCGCGGTCGCCGCGCCCGCGCAGCGCGCGCCGACGATGATGGCGTCGTAATGGCCGCGCTTGGGCGGGGCCATGAGGGAGATGAGGTTGCTTACCATGTTCGTGGTCCTCAGGCCGCCTTGCGGCCGTTGCAGTCGAGATAACGGGAGACTTCGGCGGCGATCGCCTCGGCATCGGCCCCGACGCCGCCGATGAAGTTGGAATCGCGCTTGCGTAGGAAGCGGAAGCCGAGCGCGTAGAGGCCGGGCACGCTGGTGACGCCGCCCTGATGGGCGAGCTCGCCATCGGCGCCGAGCGCCAGCGGCTCCAGCCAGCCGAACGACCGCGCATAGCCGGTCGCCCAGATGATGGTGCGGATCGATCCGTCGGTGAGCGAAAGCCGCTCAGCGCACGTCGTCGGCATCGCCACCGGCTCGGGCCGGTATGGCGTCGCCGAGCCTGCAAAGCGGTCAATCTGGTCGAGCAGGCGCGCCTGCTTCGCCTCTGCCGCCGCGATGTGTTGGCCGAGATCGCCGGCGAAGGCGATCTCGCGGTCGCCGACGCGGAGCATCCGCCCGGCCAGTTCCACGCCGAGCGCCTGCAGTGTGGCGAGGTCGACATCGGCCCTGTCTGGCCGCCCAGCGAGCTGCAGCGAAGGCTGGCGCCGGGCGCTTCCCGGATCGGCGAGATCTTCCTGGCGCTGCGCCATCAGGCCCATTGCGCAAAGCCAGAAGAAGATGTCCTTGCCGCGCCATGTTCTGGGCAGGCGCGTATGCTTGCCGACCGAAAGCACCACGCGCCGCCCGGAGCGGGCGAGCTCTTCGGCGATCTGCACGCCGGAGGACGAGGCGCCGACGACCAACACGCCGCCGCCCGGCAGCTCGCCGGGTGAACGATATCGGGAAGCGTGGATGCTGAGCGGTCCGCGAGGGGTCTCAGCCGAAAACGGGACGACCGGCCGGTCGCAATGTCCCGTCGCGACGACGACCGAGCGCGCCGACCAATCGCCGGCGCTGGTGCGCAAGGCAAAGCCGTCGCTGGTCCGGTTGGCAGAGGTGACCTCGACGCCTGTCTCGACGGGCGCATGCCATTGCCGGGCGTAGCGCTCCAGGCTTTCCACGAAAGCCCCCTTGGCCATGAAGCCGTCGGGATCGCCGCCCTCATAGGGCGAGCCGGGGAGGGCGTTCAGCCAGTTCGGCGTAAGCAGCCGGAGCGAGCGCCAGCTCTGCGAGCGCCAGCGCTCGCCGATGCGGCCGCGCTCCAGCACGGCATGGTCGATGCCGGCCTGGCCGAGGCAATGGCTGAGCGCAAGCCCGGCCTGGCCCGCGCCGATGATGACGACGTCCGCGCGTCTCATATTCTGTTCCGTCAATGGGGTGGGGAGGCGGCCCGGATCGGCTCCGGACCGCCTGCCGGCTTACTGGATGGTCTTGATGCCGACGGTGACCGGCACACCCTTGGTCAGCACGTCGAACACGGCCGAACGGGCACGCGACTGCTCGACCAGCTGCTGCAGCTTTTCGGCAGGCGCGTCGCCCTCGATCTCGAACGACACCTGGATATTCTGGAAGCCGTTGCGGACCTCGTCGGAAATGCCGAGGATGCCACGCAGGTCGATGTCGCCGTCGATCGAGCACTTCACCCTGGTGAGCTTGATGCCGCGCGCGGCGGCGATGTTGGCGACGCCCGCCATCAGGCAGCCCGCCAGGCCGTGCAGCAGCCACTCGACCGGGGTCGGCGCATTGTCGGCGCCGCACAGGATCGCCGGATGGTCGGCGTCGGCATAGTGCGGCTTTTCATGCTTCTGCTCCTGGCCGGCGCCGAAGAAGCCGTTCATGACCGTCTTGCTGTGCGTGCCCTCGATCCACTCGTTGTGGGCGCGGAACTGGAATTTGGCCAGTTCCGGTTGCCCGGCGACGAAATTGATCGTCGCCAACAGGTTCGGCGTGTCGACGCCATTGAGCGGAAGCCGTGCAGGTTTGGTGCTGGGTTGCATCTTTATCTCCAAAGGTTGGTTTACGGCTTGGTGCCGTGACGGCCTCTGTTTGCCGATGGAGCGTTTGAACGAGAGTGGATGCGACCGTGGAATTTTTCATACGCCTAGCGTGGAAATTGACGTGGACGTATCGTTTGAAACGACATGGCCCACCGCTTGAACCGAATGCGCCGGAACGAAAAACCCAGGCGTTGGGAAGCGCCCGGGGCATGTTGGGGCGTGGCCACGCTGGCCATGGGCAGTCATCTGACGTTTCTGATGTCCGTCCCATCGACGTCGGACGCGGCGTAGCGCATCGAGGTGTAATGGTCGATTTCCGAACGGGCGATGCCCATGTCCTTGAGCAGATAGTCGGGCATGGCCTGCATGGCGGCGCGGTCGCTGCGCATCCTCATCGCCTGATAAAAATGCCTGAGCGCGCGGCTGGCAAAATCGATCAGGCCGAAGCCCGATCGGCCGGTTTCATAAGCGGTGCGTCCCAAAGTCGTCATCGTCGTCTCCATCTTTTGCGGCGCGACCGTTCGCGTCGTCGATGGCAGGACTTGTGGCTTACGACCGGGGGAGCCAGCGTTGGAACGGACGTCGAATTTGCCGTGGAAATCGAGATTTCGCGACTGACGCCCTGCCAGTCGGAACCGGGATGGTAGGTAACTACCGAGGCTTGCGCAGCGCGGCAGCGGCCTTCAGGAAATCCGCTGCCCGGCCTCGTCCAGCAAGACGCAGTCGTCCGGGTCGAAGCCGAGTTCGATCGCTTCGCCTTCGCCGAGCACCCGGCCGTCTATCGCGGCGTTAGCGCGGATGTTCGTCTTGCCCCCGATGTCGACCTCGTAGATGGCGCTGCCGCCGAGATAGGAGGCCGACACGACCCTGCCGGGCAACCGGTTGGCGCTCGCCGAACCGACCGACAGTTTCTGCGGCCGCACCACAACGGTGACGGCGCTGCCCTTCGCCAGCGGCCTGGGCGCCAGCACATTGACTGTCTGGCCGCTGGCCAGCGTGACAATCGTCGGTCCTTCGGACCGGCTCACGGTGCCTGGAAGCATATTGGCCTTGCCGAGGAAGTCGGCGACGAAGGCGGTAGCGGGTCGCTCATAGACCTCCTCCGGCGTGCCGATCTGCTCGGCCGAGCCTGCATTCATCACCACAATGCGGTCCGACATGGACAGCGCTTCCTCCTGGTCGTGGGTGACGAAGATGGCGGTGATGCCGGTCTCCTTCTGGATCTTCTTGATCTCGACGCGCATTTCCTCGCGCATGTTGGCGTCGAGCGCCGACAGCGGCTCGTCGAGCAAGAGCACCTGCGGCTCGAAGACGATGGCGCGGGCCAGCGCGATGCGCTGCTGCTGGCCGCCCGACAGTTGCGAGGGCAGTTTCTTCTCGCTGCCCGGCAGCCGCACCATGTCCAGCGCCTGGCTCACCTTGCGCCTGATCTCGGGCTTGGCCACGTTGCGGTATTTCAGGCCGAAGGCGACATTGTCGAACACGGTCTTGTGCGGGAACAGCGCATAGCTCTGGAAGACCAGGCCGATGTTGCGCTTGTAGATCGGCACGTCGTCGACCCGCCGGCCGCCGATCATGATCTGGCCGGCCGAAATATCGACCAGCCCGGCGATGGAGCGCAGGATCGTCGTCTTGCCGCAGCCGGACGGCCCGAGCAGCGTGACGAAGCTGCCCTTGCGGATCGACAGCGAGAAATCGCGCACCGCGACGAACTTGCCATAGGCGATGTCGATGTTGCGGAACTCGACCGCCGGGCTGTTTGCTCCGGCGGTCGAGTTCGCAACGGTTGCCCCGGCCGAAGCCGGCCGGGGATTGGATAGCGTGTCCTGGCTGTCAGGCACCTTTCGAGATCCTGTTCCACTGCTTGGTCCAGGCGTCCTCGTTGGTCGCCCAATAGGTCGGATCGGCGAAGGTCAGCGCCTTCATCGTGCCGGTCTTGTCGAAGGCCGGCAGCTTCTCGATCTTCTCCGTGAGCTTGACCTTGGTCGGATCGAGCGACGGCGGATAGCTCTGGCCCTCGGCCACCGCGATCGAGGTCGCCGGATCGAGCATGAAGTTGATCAGCTCCTCGCACTCGGCCATCGGCGAGCCTTTCAGGATCAGCATGTCCTCCATCCAGGCATAGGAGCCGGCCGGGTCGAGATAGCCGATCGGATGGCCCTGGTCTTGGAGCGCCGCGACGCGGCCCGACCAGGCGTCGGTCACCACGATCTCGCCCTTGGAAAGCAGGTCCATCAGCTCGGCGCCGGAGCTCCAGAACTTCTTGGCGAGGTCGCGCGTCTCGCGCACCTTGGCCCAGATCGTGTCCATGTCCTTGAGATTGTTGGGATCCTGTCCGGTCGCCAACGCCGCGTACCAGACGCGCGTGGTCATGTCGGAATAGCCGCCGACCTTGCCGGCATATTTCTTGTCGAGCAGAAGCTGCGCGCCCTTTTCCTTGGCCTCTTCCGGCGAGATCACCTTGGTGTTGTAGGCGATGCCGGTGGTGCCGTAGTCGTAAGGCACGGCCGACAGTTTCGGCGTCAGCTTGCGGAACGGGTCGATCATCGGCTGCAGCACATTCGCCATGTTGGGAATGTTGGCCTCGTTGATCTCGGAGGTCAGGCCGCCATTGACGTATTTGATGTAGTAGTTGACGCCGGAGGAGTGGATCACCTGGTAATCGCCGGGTTTCGCCGTCTTGATCTTGGTGATGATCTCGTCCTCGTCGCCGAACGTGCCTTGGACCACCTTGATCTTGGTCTTGGCCGTGTAGGGCTGGAAGGCATATTTGTCGATCGCGTCCTGCACCGTGCCGCCCCAACCGTCGAAGCGGACCTGCTCGACCGCGGCCATCGCCCGGCGCATCCAGGGCATGTCGAGGCCTGCCGCGGCGGCGGCCGCCGCCGTCAGCGTCAGGAAGGTGCGGCGGCTGAGATCGCCGTTCGCGTACCGGTCGTGCAGCCTTTCAAGCCGCTTGGTAGTTGTGAGTTTCATGTCGTCTCCTCCTTTGGTTCGCCACGTTTTTTCAATCGGGTCAGGCTTTGCAGGATCAGGCCGCCGGCAAGCGGAATGCCGACGGTCACCAGGATCATCACGGTGCCGAGCGCATTGATCTCCGGGCTGATCGAAATCTTGAGCATGGACAGGATCTGTGTGGGCATGGTCTCCACGCCCGCCGGCCGCCAGAACAGGCTGGCCGAGGTGTTGTCGAACGAGATGGTGAAGGCGAGGAGCGCGCCGCCAACGACCGCCGGGATGAGCAGCGGCAGCGTGATCTCGCGGAAGGAGGAGAAGCGCGAGGCGCCGAGCGAGAGCGCCGCCTCTTCATAGACGCGCCTTATGCCCACCATGCGCGCCTGCGCGATCAGCACCACATAGGGCACGGCCAAAAGGATATGGCCGAGCACCAGAAGCAGCATGGTGCGCGGCTGGTCCACCGCCTTGATCAGCACCAGGAGGCCGACGCCGAGGATGGTTTCAGGCACCAGCGCCGGCAGGATCACCAGCGTGCTCAGCGCCTGCTTGCCCGGAAATTCGAAGCGCACCAGCGCGAACGCCGTGACGACGCCTATCGCCGTGGTGACGGCTGCGGTGACCAGGGCGATCCACAGCGAGGTGCGGAAGGCGGTCAGCACCGCGTCATTGTTCATCAGCTTGGCGTACCATTGTAGCGAAAAGCCGGTCATCGGGAAGCCGCCGAACATCGAGGCGTTGAACGACAGGATGACGGTCGCCATGATCGGCGCGAACATGAAGATGTAGACGCAGAGCGTGACGAAGCCGGTCAGCCGCCACGCCCATTTGCCCTCCTTATTCGGCCGCGCAGCCTTCATCCGCCCAATCCCTTCACAATCTGGGACATGCCCATGTAGCGGGTGTAGATGGCGGCGAAGAAGCCGAGCACGAGGAACAGCACGATCGACAAAGTAGCGCCCATCGGCCAGTTCAATTCGCCCATGATGGTGTCGTAGATCAAATTGCCGAACAGCGCGTCGCGCCCGGACCCGAGCAGTTGTGGCGTCACGTAGCTGCCGGCCGCCAGCACGAAGCAGAGCAGCAGGCCTGCGGCGAGGCCGGGCAGCGACAGCGGCAAGGTCACCTCGCGGAACGCCTGCGCGCTGGTGCAGCCCATCGAGCGCGCCGCCGCAATCAGCGTGCGGTCGATACCCTCGAGGCTCACATAGACGTTGAGGATCATGTAGGGCAGAAGGAAGTGCAGCAGCCCCAGGATCACCGCGCCCTCATTGTAGAGCATCGGCAGCGGCTCGCTGATGATGCCCATTTTGAGCAGCGCGACGTTGATGACGCCCTGTTCGCCCAGGATGTTGATCCAGGAAAAGGTGCGGATGGTGAAGCTGATCCAGAACGGCACGATCAGCAAAAGCAGCAGCAGCCATTTGTGCTTGAAGCTCGTCGCCCAGATGAAATAGGCCGGGAAATAGCCGAGCACGCCGCACAGCAGCGCGGTGATCGCGCCGACCCTCAGCGTCTTCAGAAGGAAGCCGGCATAATAGCTGTCGGTGAAGAATTCCTGCCAGTTGGCGGTGGTCAGCGCGCTGGTTTCGACGCCGGCGGTAACGAAGGTGAAGAACGTGTAGGTCGCCATCACCGCGATAGGCAGCAGCAGGAAGAAGATCAAGAGCAGCAGCACCGGTGCAACGAGCATCCAGGCCAGCCGTGGATCGTACAAGGTCCAGCGATTGTTCATGCGCACCCGAGGTGGGCGCCTTCTTCGAGGCGCTTTTTGTTCCCGCAGTGAAGATTGTTTCATTACCGCCGCGATGTCTACAGGCGCTGGCCCAAATTCGATTCTGCCAGGGGATGTGGACGCGATTGAGTGGATGGAATCCGCGTGACGAGGGTCGGTCCGATCGCACCGGCAAAATGGCGCTCAGCTGGCAGCAGGCAGGCTGGCAGTCAGGAAGCGATGCCAGGCGCCGCCGAGCACGAGGGAGGTTTCGGCCTCGTCGAAGCCCGCCGAGAGGAGGCCTTCCGAGAGCCCGGGAAAGTCGAGGTTCGACCTGAACCAGGATGGCTGCGACGGGAAACTTGCCGCCGCCTGGATATCACGGGTCCAGCGGCCCTCGCGCATCCAGCGCACGACGCTGTCGGGCTGGTCCTGGCAGAGATCCGAGCCGATGCCCAGATGCTCCGCCCCCATGATCCCGGCGGCTTCGGAAGCCATTTTGCCGAACTGCGCGAGCGTCGTGTCCGAACCGTTCGGAAGATGCAGCGGATAGAGCGACAGGCCGAGCAGTCCCTGCTTTTCGCGCAGCGCCTGCATGACGGCCCTGGAGACATTGCGATTGCTGTCGCGCAGCCAGCGCGGATTGGCATGGCTGACGACCACCGGGCGCTCTGATAGCGCGATCGTTTCCAGCGCGGTCCGCTCGCCGGCATGCGACAGGTCGATGATCATGCCCAGCCGGTTCATCTCGGCGATCGCCTCGCGCCCCATCCGCGTCACGCCGCTATCCTCCTGTTCCATCCAGCCGCAGCCGAGCAGCGACTGGTTGTTGTAGGTGAGCTGCATGAAGCGGATGCCGAGATCGAACAGCATCTCGATCAGGCCGATATCGTCCTCGATCGGCATCGGGTTCTGCAGGCCAAGCAGGATCGCCGTCCGGTTCGTGGCTCGCGCCCGCTCGATGTCGCCGGCATCGCGTGCCAGAAGGATCAGGTCCTCATTGTCGCGAAAACGCGTGCGCCAATCGACGAGGTGGCGCACCGTCTCGCGAAAACCCTCGTGATAGCCGACCGTGGCGTGGACCGCGGTCAGGCCGCCCTGGCGCATCTCCTCGAAGATTGCGCGCGACCAGTTGCAATATTGCAGCCCGTCGATGAGCACTCGCGGCGCGCCGGTGGTCATTCGGCCGCGCCCGCATGGATGTAGGACGTCTTGACCTGGGTGTAGAACTCGACCGCCGAACGGCCCTGCTCGCGCGGGCCGTAGCTCGAGGCGCGGACGCCGCCGAACGGCACGTGATAGTCAGTGCCGGCGGTTGCTAGGTTGACCATGACGCAGCCGGAGCGCGACGCGCGGCGGAATTTGGTGGCGCGCGCCAGCGAGCGAGTCGCGATGCCCGCCGTCAGCCCGTAGGGCGTATCGTTAGCAAGGAAGATCGCCTCGTCGAGATCGTCGGCCGGAATGACGCAGGTGATCGGCCCGAACATCTCCTCCTGGTTGATGCGCATGCGCGAACGGCCATTGAGGAACACGGCCGGCGCCATGTAGTGGCCGCGATGCGCGAGATCGAGCGCCTCGCCGCCGGTCGCAAGCTCGGCCCCTTCGCTGATGCCCAGCGTCACATAATCGAGATTGGCCGAGAACTGCTCGGCGCTGACGACCGGCCCCATCTGGACGCCGGCCTCGAGCGCATGGCCGACCTTCAGGGCCTTGGTCTTCGCCAGCAGCTTCTCGACGAAGGCGTCATGGATCGGCCGGTGCACGATCAGGCGGGACGAGGCCGTGCATTTCTGACCGGTGCCGCCAAAGGCGCCGTTCACTGCAAGGTCGACTGCGCGATCGAGGTCCGCGTCGTCCATCACGACGAACGGATTCTTCGATCCCATTTCGAGCTGCAGCTTCACGAAGCGCGCTGCGGCAAGTGCTGCGATGCCGGAGCCGACAGCGCCGGAGCCGGTGAAGCTCAATCCCTGGATGTCGGCATTGGCGGCAAGCTCGCGGCCGATTGTCGAGCCCGATCCCATCACTAGGCTGAACAGGCCCTTCGGGATCGCCTGCCGGCTGATGATCTCGGTCAGCGCCCATGCGCTCGCCGGCGTGACGCTGGCCGGCTTCCAGACCACGGCATTGCCGAAGGCCAGCGCCGGCGCGATCTTCCAGGACGCGGTGGCGATGGGGAAATTCCAGGGCGATATGATCGCGACCACGCCGAGCGGCTCGCGCTCGATCAGCACGTCCACGCCGGCCCGGACCGAATCGGCCGAGGCACCCAGGTTGCGCAAGGCCTCGGCGGCGAAATAGATGAAGAACTGCCCGGCGCGATAGACCTCGCCGACACCTTCGGGAAGCGTCTTGCCTTCCTCGCGCGACAGCAGCTCGCCAAGCTCCTTCGAGCGCGCCATCAACTCACGCCCGATGGCGTCGAGAACGGCGGCTCTGGCTTCCAGCCCCGCCGCCGCCCATTCCCGCTGCGCGCCTTGCGCTGCAGCCACGGCGTCATGGATGTCTAAGGTGCGCGCCTGCGCGAAGCGCCCGACGATGTCGGTCACATCCGATGGATTGACGTCCTCGACCCAGCCGGCGCCGTCGCGCCATTCGCCTGCAACGAAGTTCTGACCGTTCAGCATCGCGTTCGCCCTGCATCAATTCGGTTGACAACGACCTAACCAATGCTGTGAACTTCAATCAAGCTCAATTTTTGACGCAAATGTTCAGGCAAGCTTAACAGTGACCAAAACCATCAGCCTGACCGGCATGCGCAGCTTCGTCGCGGTCTGCGAGACCGGCGGCGTGCGTGCCGCCGCCGACCAGATCGGCCGCACGCCGTCGGCCGTATCGATGACCCTGAAGCAACTGGAGGACGATGTCGGCGCGCCGCTGTTCGAGAGCGAGCGCAAGGGCGCGCTTTCGCCGGTCGGCCGCATCGTGCTCGACGAGGCGCGCGCCATGATCGCGCATTACGACCGCGCCTGCCTGGCGATGACCAGTTACGCGGCGGACCGGCAGGGGCGCTGCGACGTGGCCAGCGTGCCTTCGGTCGCGGTGACCCTTCTGCCGCGCGCCATCGCCCGACTTCGCGCCGAGGGCGGCCAGTTTGACATTCATGTGCGCGACAGCGATTCCAGCGCCATCGTCGAGGCGGTCGAGAATGGCATGGTGGAAGTGGGCCTGTGCGTGCTCGCCACCAAGCGGCCGCAGCTCCGTTTCGAGCCGCTGTTCCACGAGCCGCTCGATTTCGTCTGCCCGGTCGACCATCCCCTGGCAAAATCGAAGCGTCCGTTGAAATGGACGCAGCTCGACGGCGAGAGCTTCATCCGCAACGGCGCGGCGGCTGCCCTCGGCATTGCCGAGGTCGAGTCGCTTGCCGCCGGCTCGAAGCTCACCGCGACCAATGTGAGCTCCAACCTGGCGATGGTGGAGGCGGGCCTCGGCGTGACGGTCCTGCCCAGGCTCTGCCGCTGGAAATCCAGCCACGCGGTGCGCTTCCTGCCGCTTGCCGATCCGCGCTCGAGCCGCACCGTCGGCTGGATCGCCAAGGAGGGCCGTAACCTGCAGCCGGCGTCGCTGCGCTTCATCGAATGCATTCGCCTGCAGACGCGGGCGAGCGAGGGAGAGTTCGGCTATGCCGCGGCATGATCGGTGGGTGAGGGGATGACACGTCTGGCGCAAGCCCGCATCGAAACGCTCGCCCGCGAGGCGCTGATGCGCCACGGCGCCTGCGAGGATCAGGCTGGGGCGCTGGCCGCCGGCATCGCGGCGGCGGAACGCGACGGCCTGAAATCGCACGGGCTGATGTATCTGCCGACCTATTGCGAGCACCTGACCTGCGGCAAGGTGCTGGGACAGGCCGAGCCGCGCCTGTCGCGGCCGGCTGCGGCGGTCGTCGCCGTCGATGCGGCGAACGGCTTTGCGCATGCGGCAATCGCGCTCGGCCTGCCGGCGTTGATCGAAGCGGCGCGCTCGCAAGGCGTGGCGGCGCTCTCCATACGAAACTCCTACAATTGCGGGGCGCTTGGCTATCACACAGAACGGATCGCCCGAGACGGCCTGGTCGGACTAGGCTTCACCAACGCGCCGGCCTCGATCGCGCCCTGGGGCGGCCGCAAGGCGGCCCTCGGCACCAATCCCTGGTCGTTGGCCGTGCCGGACGGGCAGTGCGGCGCGCGCTTCGTCATCGACCAGAGCGCCAGCGTCGTCGCCAAGAGCGAAGTCATGAAGCGAGCCCGCGCCGGCGAGCCGATCCCGCCCGGCTGGGCCTTCGACGCAACCGGCGAGACGACCACCGACGCCGCCGAAGCGTTGAAGGGCACGATGGCGCCGGCGGGCGGCTACAAGGGCGTCGGCTCCGCATTGCTGGTAGAGATCTTCGCCGCCTGCCTGACCGGAGCGAACCCTGGTCTTGTCGCCAGCCCCTTCTCCGGCACCGCCGGCGGGCCGCCTGGAACCGGCCAGTTCTTCCTGGCGGTCTCGCCCGACGCAACGTCGGCCGGCGCGTTCGCGGGGAATCTGGAAACCGTCGCAGGCGCCTTCGCCGGCGAGGCGAGACTTCCGGGCACGCGGCGTTTCGGCGCGCGCGAACAGAATGGCCAAGGCATCGAGGTGGCGGCCGAAACGCTCACCACGCTCGAAAAGCTCGCGGGCACCGCCGCATGACGGCGATCGCGCTGCGCCCGCCGGAGGTCGTCATGCGCCTGCAGCGGTTGGGCGCGGCGCATCCGACGCGACTTAGCTTCCTGCGCCAGCTCATCCGCCGCGCCACCAGGGAAAAATGGCGTGTCCGCAAGCACCTGTTCGACCTCGACGACAACGGGTTCGGGCGCGTCGTCTATGCGGTCGAGACGCCAACAAGGATCTACAGCCTGGTCGCGTTCTCGACGCCGCTCGACGACGAGCAGCGTTCCGACCGGGTGATCGCGCAGGCCTGGGACACGAGCTACGTGCTTTACGACGGACTGCCAGACCCTGCGGACATCGCACGGCTGGAGGCGAATGCGCCGCTGCAGGAGGCAGGCCGCTACACCAGAAGCGAACTGGTGCTGGCGCGCGCCAACAAAAGCGTGCGGCTGTTCGAGGAAGTCGCCGCTGCACTCGCGCATGGACGGCAGCCGGATGCAGAGCAATTGCTCGGCGTCGGCTACCTGCTGCGCACCACGGCGGTCTACGGCAACGGCAAGTTCGGCGTCGTCGATCGCGACGAGATCGCCGCGCGTCCCGAGCTTGCCGGATCCTTCCAGGCCGAGATGCTCACCGTGTGGCTGATCCGCTCCTTCACGCTCGATCTGGTCGACCACATCGCGCATCGCCGCAACCCGGGCGGCGCGGCAAGGCTGGCGCCGGAACTGCGCCGGGCGCTCGGCGTGGGTAACGCCACGGGGCTCGGCATGGCGCCCTTCCTCGTTCGCCACCCGCTGTTGACGCATAGCTGGTTCCTGGCCCGCGAGACCGCGCTGTCGCGGGTTCGCGCCGAACCACATGCCGGCGAGGCGGAACGGAGAGTTTTCGCGCAGGCGCTTGCCGATCTGCGACAGCGCGTCGCCCGCTGGCACAGCGACGATGACCGCCAGGCCGCCGCGACCCGGTCCCTGGCCGCCGATCTTGATATGCTGGCCGAAAACCTCGATCGGCTTCTGGCGAAACCGCAGCCCTGGGATGCGCTCTATCGCTTCGCCGAAGAAAACTTCTCGCTCGAAGGGCAGGAGGCCTGCGTCTCCCTGATCCTTGAGCCGCATGGCGCCCTGGTCGACGAGCTCGGTGACACGATGAAGGCCGACGAGACGCCTGGACATGCCATCGACGGCAGCGTCACCTGCGGCTCGCTTCGCCAGGCACTTCTCGATGCCTACTCCTGGGCGGATATCGACTTCGCAGACCCGGCCGCCAATGCGCGCTTCTGGTATGTTTCGGCGGAAAAGCTCGAGCCCCGGCTTGGCGAACGTTTCGAGGAGGACGGCGCCGAGCTCGAACAGCCTTTGGCCACTGCGCGCGACGCGCTCGGCCTGGCCGCTGCGTTGGCGCAGGAGCCACCCTCGGCCAGTGTCGCGGACTTTCTGCTGCGCCGGCCCGAATGGCGCCACGCGGTGCGACGCGCCCAGATCGTCGCCAAGTTTCCCTATGCCGAGATTCACGACAATCTGATCGGCGCCGAATTGCGGCCGGTCGACATATTGCGCGCCAAGCTGGCGTTCTTCGGCGCGCGCAGCTTCGATCCCCGCTCGGACCGCTGGCTGCGGATCGCGCTGTTCAGCGGCGAGCCCCTGATCGAGGAAGTCGCGACAGCGGCGTCGGCCGGAGAAGCCGCGTGATCGACCTGTCGCTCAACGAGGTGGAGACGCTCAGCGCCAAGGCCGCGCGAGGCGCCGGATTTTCCTGGGGACTGGCCGAGGATATCGGCCGCGCGGCGCGCCGGATCGCGGTCAAGGACGAGAATTGGGGCATGGCCCTGCTGAGTCTGCTCGAAAATGCGCAGTCCTTCGCGCCGCCCGATCCTGCCCGCGCGGCGCGCTGGCGAAAAGGCGAGGCCGACAAGCCCGCCGAAACGCCGCTCTGTCCGATCCAAACCGCGGCCTTGCTGCTCGACGATCCGCTTCCAGCAAGCGTGCTGCCGCTAACGATCATTGGTGTTGGCCTGCCTGTCTGGCTCGATGCCATGCTGGGCCGCTCGGCCGTGCGCGTGGCGCATCCGGCGCCGCTGCGGACGCCAAGCGCCGATGTCGTCATCGAAGGCCGCGCCGCGATCGCAGCGCCGGTTACGGGCCGGCGCGGCGCCATCGACGGGGACACGCTTGCCGCGCTGAATGCCTTCGCGGCTAGGACCTATGTGCCGGAAAGCGAAAGATCGCGCGTGCGCGGCGCCGGAGGCGGCCGGGTGGACGATGAATAACAAGGGGAGGAAAAAATGAGCGCAGCCGACGGCCAGAAGATCGCCATGCGGGGAGCGGGCTATTATTCCGCCAACACCGTCGGCGCCAAATACGTCATCGACAAGGTCGGCGATCTTGTCGTCGAAGCCGTCGCCAGGATGCCACGATTGGCCGAGGGCCAGCCTTTCGCCATCGCCGATTTCGGCGCGGCGGACGGCGGCACCTCGATGGGCATGATGCGGCGGCTGGTCGGCGCCGTCCGGGAGAGGGAACCGCAGCGGGCGATATCGATCACCTACACGGACCTGCCGCACAATGATTTCTCGACCCTGTTCCGGCTAAGCCAGGGACTGCTGGGAACCTCCACCGAGGTTCCGCTGGCCGAGACGCCCGGGCTCTACATCTTCGGCAGTGGCACCAGCTTCTATCGCCAGATCCTGCCGGACAATTCGCTCTCGTTCGGCTTCTCCGCCACCGCGATGCACTGGATCAGCAAGCGGCCCTGCATGATCGCCGACCATGTCCAGGCGGTCGGCGCGACCGAGGCCGAGCGGGCGCAGTTTCGCGCCCAGGGCCTGCGCGACTGGGAGACGATCCTGCTTGCCAGAGCCCGCGAGCTCAGGTCCGGCGGCAGGTTGGCGCTGGCCAATTTCTGCGTCGACGAGGAAGGGCGCTATCTCGGGCATACTAAAGGGGTCGACATGTTCGACGGTTTCGCCCGCCACTGGCGCGATCTGGCGCGGGCAGGGCGGATCAGCGAGACGGAATATGTCAACGCGACGTTCCAGCAATTCTACAAGACGCCGGATGAGTTCGCCGCGCCCTTCCGCGATCCGGCTTCGCCGGTGTCGCAAGCCGGACTGCGGCTGGAAAAGATCTTCACCATGGTCACGCCGTGCCCCTACGCCGAGGCTTTTCGGGTCCACGGCAATGCGCAGGATTTCGCCAAGGCCTATGTGCCGACGCTCCGCTCCTGGTCGGAAACCGTCTTTGCCAACGCGCTCGATGCCTCGCGCCCCGCCGACGACCGCTCCGCAATCGTCGACGACCTTTACGGCGCCTATGAAGCCGAGGTGGCACGCGCCCCCGAAGGCCACCGCATGGACTACGTCCACTGTGTGACGGAGATCGTCAAGTCGTAAGGGGGCGGGGTCCGCAGGCAACCTTGCAGATCACCGTCGACGGCATCGTCTGTCTCGGGCTGTCCGCGGCCTCGATGGTGCTCCTTTCCGTCCGGAATTGCGTAAAAACAAGGAGGTAGAGCGGTTCGCCGTTTCGGTGAACCGCTCTACCCGCCTCTGTTGGCCTCAGCCGCGACCTTGGCGGCAAGATGGGCCTTGAGGGCGGCGAGATCCTGTCGTGACCAGTCCTTCACGCCCAGCACCGCGCTCCAGGCTTCCACATAGTCCTGCGGCGCATAGACATGGCCGTGGCCGATCGGCGTGGTTGTCGCCACGGCCATGTCGAGGCCGAGCTGCAGCATGGTCACCACCGGGTACCAGCTCAGTTGCGGCGAGACGTCCGGCCCGCGCGGCGCCTTCATCCAGTCGGGCTGCCGGTAGGCGTCGCGGTAGTCGAAGAACACGATCGGGTCGCTGGCATATTGCAGATAGACGACCCTCAGCGGTCCCCAGGGCGTGTCGGGCGCCACCGCCGGGCCGCTCTGGTTCATGAACCGGACCAGGCTGCTGTCGCGGAAGATCGGCAGCCACTGCGGCGAGCCGTTGTTGCGCGTGTCGCTGACCGAGCGCCAGATGCGGCTTTCGAAAGGCGGGCCGCTCCAGAGCGCGCCGCTGATCGGGTCGCCGAAAATCTCGAACAACCCGGCGGACCGTTCGGAGTTCATGGCGCCGAGGCTGAGCCCATGCAAGTAAAGCTTCGGCCGCGACTGTTTCGGCAGGTTCGTCCAGTAGCCATAGATTTCGAGGAACAGCGCGCGGGCCGCCTCGGCGCCGTATCCTGGCTGCGCCAGCAGCGAAAGCGGGCTGCTCAGATACGAATACTGGGTGGCGACGCTGGCGACATCGCCGCGGCACAGATATTCGAGCGCGTCCATCGAAGCCGGATCGATCCATCCGGTGCCGGTCGGTGTGATGACCACGAGCGTGGACTTGTTGAAGCCGCCGGTTCGCTTCAGCTCCTCAAGCGCAAGTTTTGCGCGGGCTTGGGGGTTGTCCGCCGCTCCGAGTCCGACATAGACGCGGACCGGCTGTTGCGCCGGGCGCCCGGTGAAGGCGCCTATCTCGGCGGCGGCGGGACCGTCCGCGATGAACTCGCGGCCGGCGCGGCCGAGCTCGTCCCACTTGACCAGCGAGGCGGGGCTGCCGGTCCTCGACGCCTCGCTCGGCTGCTGGCGCTCCGGTTCCAGCAAAGCGTCGAACTTGGCGTAGGAGGAGTCGAGCGTCTTGAAGATCGCGCGGACCGCGACGTCGCTCACCAGCGACCAGACGAGCAGCGCGGCGATGGCGGCGCCGGCCACATTCGCCAGGCGCCGGGGGATGTAGCGCCTCAATGCCGCGGCTATGGCGCGGATCAGCCAGGCGACGAGGCGCGCCAGCGCCAGCATCACGATGAAGGTGCAGATGGCCAGGGCGCAGACATTGACCGGATGAGCGCTGTCGACGGCGGGCATGCCCATCACCGCGCGAATGGAGTTCTGCCAGGCGCCGGATCGCCACAGCGCCACGATGGCCAGGCCGAGGCAGGGGACCATGATGACCGCCTTCGACAGCGAATGCGCCGGTGCTGGCAGCTCCGGGATCTCCAGATATTTCCACAACCACCGCAAGGCGACGCCAAGTCCGTAGCCGATGGCGAAGCACGCGCCCGCCAGCACGCCTTGCGTCAGATCGGTGCGGGGAACCAGCGTCGGCGTCAGGGCGGCCGCGAAGAACAACATGCCCAGGGCCATGCCGACACCCGACAGCGATCGCCAGACATGAAGCAAACGAGCAGTTGTCACTTGGGCCTTACGTGTCGTGTTGGAGGCCTTACGTGTCGTGTTGGACTGCCGCAGCGTAACGTCGGCTTTCCGATTCGCATATCCCCGGCGCCGCCGGTTCGCTATCGGCCCGGACATCGCCGAAGCCCTGACGCCAAGACATTGTCTGGCTCGCAAGAGCCCGGGTGGACCTATCCCTTCGTTGGCTCTTCGTAGATGCCGACGATGAGGAGCCATGCGCCGGAAATGAGGAAGGCGAACAAAACGATGGTTCCAATAGCCGCGATGTAAAGCCCTATGCTGCGCCCGAGAATAAGCAAGACTGCGCCCAGGACCTCGGCAAGGTAACAAAGTGTGCCGCCCGCAAGCCGCGGCGGGGTCAATCCGATGGAACTCATTCCCGATATGATGGCCACGACATAGCCCCTGACGAATATGAATGTCGCTATGACCCAGAGGAAAAGCCATTCGAAGCCCAGCGCCGGAAGATACTGGTTTCCCAGCAGCGCAAGGCTGCATGCCATGAAGATTGCGCTGAAGCCCGACAGCATGTTGATCGCCCGGTTCTTATGTGTCGTGTTCCGGACGATGCGTTCGGGGTTGATCGAGATCGCGACGAAGATCAACCCGGCTAGACCTGCCGCGCCGCCGCCCACCATGACAAAGAAGTTATCCCATTGCTCCAGCATGATTTGCCCCTCGGGTCCCGAGCTTCGGCCGGCTCGATGGACGCTGGGGTCAAGCTAGCATAGCTGCGCTCCCGAACTCCACGGGGCGAATAGGCGATCGCGCAACTCCTTTCCTTCGAGACGGCCCATCCTTCGAGACGGCCAGTGTCGATGCGCCTACCGCTCCCTGAACGCCCGTGCGAACGAGTCCATCATCGGGCGCACCAGATATGCGAAGAAGGTCCGGTCGCCGGTGCTGATGAAGGCGTCGACCGGGGTGCCGGGATAGAGCTGTTCTCTCTTCACGCCCGCGGGCAGGGCATCGGTGATCTTCAGCTTGGCGCGGAAATAGGGTTCGTGTGTGGCTTGGTCGATCAGCCGATCTGCCGAAATCTCGCTCACGGTGGCCGGCACTTCCGGCGTGAGCCGCGTGTTGAGCGCGGAGAGCCTGAGCTTTGCCGGCTGGCCGACATGCACCTGGTCGATGTCCTTCGGTCGCAGCCTGGCGTCCACCACGAGGCCGGCTGAAGTGGGCAGGATCTCCATGATCTTTTCGCCGGGCGCCACCACGCTGCCTTGCGAATTATAGGCCGAGGACACCACGATGCCCGCCGCCGGCGCAGTGATCGTCGTGCGCTTCAGCACCGCTTGCGCCGCCCGCATCTGCTCCTCGATGTCGGCGAGCTTGGTGCGCACCTCGTCGAGCTTGGTCAGCGCGTCCTCGACGCGCTGGGTGGTGGCGCGTTCGGTCTGCGCCTCTGCCTCGATGATCTGCGTGTTGGCCGAGGCGAGGTCGGCCTCCAGCGCGCCGGCCTGTCCGACGAGGTCGGCCTCCGAGCGCAAGAGCTGCGAATATTCGTTGCGGTCGGTAAGGCCCCTGTCCAGCAGGTCGGTCTTGATGCCGAGCTCCTTCTTCACCACCTCGGCCTGCTGGTCGATGGCCAGCTTCTGCGCGTTCAATCCTTTCACCGACTCGCGATGCATGGCGACGCGCTGCGTCAGGATCGACTGCTCCGAGCGGAATCGCGCCAGCCTGGCGTCGAACTCCTTCTGCTGTTCGCGGATCAGGTTTCCGAACTCCTGCTGGAACGGCGACGGCGCCGGCTCGGCGATCGGCGCCAGCCTGTCCAACCCGTCGCGCTCGGCCTCCAGCCGCGCCGCGCCCGCCTTGAGCGCGATCCATTGTCTAGTCAGCCGGTTGAGATCGGCCTCCGCGGCGGTCCGGTCGAGCAGGATGAGATCCTGGCCTTCGCGCACACGGTCGCCTTCATGCACCAGCAATTGCCTGATGATGCCGCCCTCGCGGTGCTGGATCAGGATGTTGCCGCCGGTCGCCGCGATCGTGCCTTGGGTGATCACCGCGCCTGCCAGCGGTGCGCTCGCTGCCCAATAGCCGAAGCCGCCGACAAGCAGCGCGGTCGCCGCATAGCCGGCAAAGGCGGTGCGGCGGAAATCGGTGCGTGGTCGGCCTTCGAAGGCGAGGCTCTGCGTCATCGTTCAGGACCCGTGGCGTATGGTCGGCGCGGCGCGGATGGTCGGCGCGAACGATCCGGTCACCACCGTGCTCCGCTGCGCCGCTTTAGCCGGCTGGCGCAGCACCTCGGCGCTCGGCCCGAACGCCTCGATCACACCGCCGCGCAAGACCATCACGCGGTCGCAAGCCGAGGCGATCGAAGGGCGATGCGTGATCACGATCGTGGTGACGCCCGCGGCGCGCGCGGCGGCAAGCACGGCTTCCAGCGCGGTCTCTCCGGCGCCGTCGAGATGCGTGCTCGGCTCATCCAGCACCAGGATGCGCGGATTGCCGTAGACGGCGCGCGCCAGCCCGATCCGCTGCCGCTCGCCGCCCGACAGCGTGCCGGCGATCGTCGTCTGGTAGCCGTCGCGCAGCGCAAGGATCAGCTCATGCGCCTCGGCGCGTCTTGCCGCCTCCACGATCGCGGCGTCGTCGGCCTGCGCGTCGAAGCGGGCGATGTTGTCGGCGATCGAGCCGGGGAAAAGCTCCACCTCCTGCGCCAGATAGCCGATATGCCGGCCGAGCTGGTTTTCGTCCCAGGTCCTGAGCTCGGCGCCGTCGATCCTGACCGAACCGCCGCTCGGTTGCGCAGCGCCGACAAGCAGTCGCGCCAGCGTCGATTTTCCGGCGCCGCTCGGGCCGACGATCGCTACCGCTTCGCCGGCGGCAATCGCGAAGCTCAACCGCTTCAGGATAGGCTCGGCGCCGAAGGTGGCATTCGGCGCGATGAAGAAAAGATCCTGCGCGGAGATCGCGCCGGTCGGTTCGGGCAGGAGGAGCTTGCTCGCCTGAGCCGGTTGTGCCGCCAGAGCTCCTCCGAGCCGCGTCCAGGCGCGCCTGGCCTCGCCGAGCTGCCGCCAGGAGCCGATCAACTGGTCGAGCGGCTGCAGCGCGCGCGACGACACCAGCGACGAGGCGAAGATCATGCCGGCCGTCATCTCGCTTTTGAGCACCAGCCAGGCGCCGGTGCCGAGGATCGCCAGCTGCAGCATCATGCGCAGCGCCCGTGAAGCGCCGCTGAAGATCGCGTTGGCGCCGGCCGAACGGTCGTGCAGGACAAGCGCTTCCGCCACATGCCGGCCCCATGCGCGCGCGGCGTTTTCCACCATGCCCATGGCCCGCAGCGTCTCGGCGTTGCGGGAAAAGGCCTGCTCGGCCTGGCTGGCCAAGGCCGAGCGTTCCGCCGAGAGCGCATCGTTCCTGCCGATGGCGGACTGGTTGGCGAAGACCAGAACCACGAGCAGCGCCGCGCCGCCGAGCGTGACCCAGAACAGCAGCGGATGGATCAGGTAGAGCAGGGCGAGGAAGACCGGCGCGAAGGGCAGGTCGAACAGCACCGAAACGCCGCGCGAGCGGATGAAGGCGCAGACCGAGGCGAGGTCGGTGAGCGGCGACGGCGCGCTCCTTGCGCCGAGCGAGGCGGCGAACGTTCTCGCGCCCAGCCTGTCATTGACCGTCGCGGCGATGCGCTGCGTGTAGACGGCGCGGACGGCGTCGAGGAAGCCAAGGAAGCCAAGCGCCGCGACCGCGATGACCGACAGATAGACGAGCGTCTCGACGCTGGAGGAGGGCAGCACCCGGTCATAGACCTGGAGCAGGTAAAGCGGGATCACCAGCAGCAGGAGGTTGACGAGCAGCGAGAACAGCCCGACATCGACGATGGCGCGACGCAAGACGGGCCGCAATCCCGATTGTCCGGTCATTCCCGCACTCCCTCTCGAAGCCCGGATCACGGGCCGTCGCCTAAACGTCTGATTCAGGCATGCCCGTTTGTCGTGTCGAGATGGTGCTGCGTGCTGCTTGTGGTGTTGCTGGACAGCGCCAGCGCCTGGCTTGGCAAGTCGTTCAGCGTATAGGCCTTGATATAGTCGATCTTCATTTCGGCCGGTGTGGCGAGATGGTCTGGCGGCGCGCCTGCCTGGCCGCCCACCGCGAGATCGACCAGCATGTACATCGGCTTGTTCATGTCGGACGGTGTCGCCGCTTCGGCGACCTGCACGCCGTCATAGGTCCAGACCAGCTTGTCCGGTGTCCACAGCAGGCCATAGGTGTGGTAGCCGGCGGTGTCCATGACGTTCACCGTGGATCCGACCGTCGTGTGCTGGCCCGTCTGGTTGGTATGCGCGGTCACCAGCAGCGAATTCGGGTTCTGGCCATACATCTCCATCACGTCGAGCTCCGGCGGCCAGGAGCCGTCTTCCGGCAGCAGCCAGAAGGCCGGCCAGGCGCCGGCGTTTTCTGGCAGGTCGGCTTTCATTTCGAAATAGCCATAGGTCTGCCAGAAGGAGTCATGCGTGGTCAGGATGCCGGAGGTGTATTCGTAATTGTTGATCAGCGGCTTGATGTCGGCCGGCGCCTGCGCCGCGGTGATGGAGAGGACCCCGTCCTGTACGCTGAACGGATGCACCGAGCTGGTCGGGCCGTAATTGGCGTCGATATACCACTGCAGCTCGCCATTGCGGGTGAGCGTGCTGCCGTTCGGCTGTCCCCACCAGAAGTTCGTGTCCCAGACGCCATTGTGGCCGTTCCACAGGCTGAGCGAGTTGAAGTCGTCGCTGAAGGACAGCGTCATGCCGGACTTGTCGATCGGCAGCTCGAACTGGTGAGGCTGCAGCTTGTCGATCGTCGTGTTCTTGAATTCGAGGATTTCGCCCGATCCGAGGTTCAGCACCACATTGGATCCAGCCTGGATCAGGTTCTCGTGGATCGCGGCGAACGACGTGAACCCGTAGCCGTCGAGGCGCACGGTATCGTTCGAGGCGAAATTGACGATCGAGTCGCTCCCGTTGCCCTTCGCGATGATGAAAGTGTCGGCACCGCCGCCACCATCGATCAGGATATCGTTGCCCGGCCCGCCGTCCAGGGTCTGGCCACCCGCCGTGGCGGTGATGATGTTGTCCAGCGCATTGCCGAAGGCGTAATTGTGGGCGTTGGTGACGATGAGGTTTTCGACATTGTCCGGCAGCGTGTAGTTCATCCATGTGCTGATCGTGTCGATACCCTCGCCAGGGTTCTCGACCACCTTGTTGCCCGCCGAATAAAGGTAATAGATGTCGTCGCCGGCGCCGCCATACATGGTGACGTTGACGCCGCCGGCGCCCCATATGGAGTCGTTGCCGCTGGTGCCGTTCAATATCGGCCCGGACGAGGACGCCGAAAGCCAATGGTTGGAAGCGCCGCTATAGTAGAGAGGAACGCCTACCGCGTTGACGACGAAGCTCATCGGACAATCCTTCCGCGCTGCCCCGCCCGGATGGCTTGCTGCAAGGTTCCAGCGATCGCTCCGAACCAACTTGCAACACGGATTATCGTTCCCTAAAACAAACAAATAGTACAGAGAAAATTGCTAATATTTTTATCGATATTTTGAGAAGATAGAATAAGAGGCGTCTAATACAATTATGGCGTGAGAAGATCTCAATTTTACTTAATTTTGCAAGATTTTCTGCCAAAAGTTTGTGCAGGTAGCCGTGGGTGGATGCATTTGTCGCAGCGGAGGCGTCCGCACCGGCCAGCGGTCCCAACCCGCGTCGAGCGAGCGGAACCGAAGTGGAATTGCAGTAAGCCCGGGAGCTGGTGGAGTCGATCGGATTTTGGATCTTTCGAGATCGAATCGCACGCTCACGCCTCGCCCATCGCGATCGACTTTTCGAACGCAGCCGTCAGACCCTTTGCGACGGCCTCGTCGAAGCCTGCTTCGCGCATCATCTCGATCGCGGCGGCGGTGGTGCCGCGATAACCGAGGAAGGCTTCGACCGTGTCGGCGGGAGAGGCGTCCTTCACCTCGAGCATGCGGCCGGTGCCGGTCAGCACCGTGTTGACGGCGCGCTGCGCGACTTCGGGTTTCAGGCCAAACGCAATGGCGTGGCGCATCATGGCGTCTGCCAGAAGGGCAGGGAAGGCCGGGCCCGAGCCGGTCAGGCCGGTGAGATAGTCGATGTCGCGCTCGCTGCCGACCTCGTCCTGAAGGCCGCAGGCGGAAAAGATCGCACGCACGACGGCGCGATCTTCTTTGGTCGTGTCGCTGCTCGCGATCCATGGCGTGTAGGATTTGGCGACCTCGGCCGCCGCGTTGGGCAGCGTGCGCACGACGCGGCGCGTGCCGTGCTTCTGGCCGATCTCGGCAAGGCGGATGCCGGCCATCACCGAGATCACCAGCTTGTCCTTGGCGTCGATGGCAAGCTCGGGCCAGTCCTGCGGCCGCACCGAAAGCAGGATCACGTCCGAGTGGTCGGCGAGCGACTGGTTGTCGTCGGTCCAAAACGCGCCCGCAAAACGATCCGGCCTCGTGCTCCGGTAGGAGAGGGCGAGGTCCTGCGCCTGAACGACGCCGGCTTCCAGGGCGGCGCCCGCGATGGCGCCGCCCAGCCAGCCCGCGCCGCCGACGATGCCCAACCTGATCGAAGCGCTCATTGGTTGCCTCCTTGCCGAGTGCCGCAGCTTGGCGGAGGCAGCCCGTGCTTTCAAGCGCTCATGCGCCGCGCGATGGCCGGCCGGGACGCGGCGCTCCGACATCGTTCAAGCCGCGATGCCTTGTCCGATGTCAAGCGGCGCTGCTGGCCGTGAGAGCAGGCCATGACGGGCCTTTGCCCGCGACAGCCAGAGGCTGGCTGGTCGGAAAATTCTCCAGGGACTCCAATGGCTTGGTTAAGATGCGGTAAAGATCTTACCCGGAATTTCAGTGGATTCAGCCCACACTGAACCGACCCTTGCGACTTTGGACCCCAGACGGCGCTTAAAAGGTCCGGCAAGGCAAGGCAGGGGTCGTGGGCCGCTTCCGGTACTGGGCAGGCTGTGAACCCTTGCGTCCGTTTCGTGCTGATTCACAGGCATCCATTCGGCCGGACCAAGCGGCCGGATCCATAAGAAGGAGAATCGGATGACCAGAGTTCCCCTCAACAGGCTTGCCTGGCTTACGTTGCGCGCCTCGACGGCGCTGGCGCTCACCATCGCCCCCTATCACATGACGCTGGACGGATCGGTCAAGCTCATTCCGGCGGCGGCGCATGCCGAGTCCGAAGGCGGTGGCGGTGGTGGTGGCGGCAGCGGTGGTGGCGGCGGCGGCGAGGGTGGCGACGGCGGTCATGATGGCGGTGACCATGACGGCGGTAACCACGACAGCGGTGATCACAACGGCGGCGATGATCACGGCGGTGGAACCACGGGCTCCGGTGGAACCGGCGGCAACCACGACGACGACCAGGGCGACGACAACGACGACCAGGGCGAGGATCACACTGGCACGTCAGGTACCGGCACGGGCTCCGGCTCCGACGAGACCGATGGCTCGTCTTCGACCACGACGACAGAGACGGACGACTAAGCAATTTCCGGAAAGTGCATTCGCGGGGCGCCGGCGCAACAACATGCGCGGCGCCCTTTGCCATGTGCCAGCCGTTCACTGGTTCGAGGCGATCGCGAAAGGGAGCATTTCCGGAGTTCCCGGCGGCTATCCGATCCATCGTCTGTTCATCGATCGTCGGTTGCCCGATGGCCCTTTGCGCCATTGCGGAGGCGGCGCTGTGGCCTGCAGGCAAAATTTTTGACAACCTTTGTCGGATCGATCCAAGCCCGCCCGTCCTTGGGGCATCGATCAACAAAGGAAGGATATCGAGATATGCCGAGCACCATCCAACTGCACCGCGTCCTGGCGACCAAGCCGGAGAAGGTCTACCGCGCATTCGTCGAGGCCGATGCGCTGGCGAAGTGGCTGCCGCCGAACGGCTTCACCTGCACGGTGCACCAGTTCGAGGGAAAGGTCGGCGGCAGCTACAAGATGTCCTTCCGCAACTTCACCACCGGCGACAGCCACGCCTTCGGCGGCGAGTTCGTCGAGCTCGTTCCGGGCGAGCGCCTGCGCTACACTGACCGCTTCGACGATCCCAACCTGCCGGGCCAGATCGAAGTGACGGTGACCCTGAAGAAAGTGTTGGTCGGCACCGAGATCAACATCACCCAGGCCGGCATTCCGGACGCCATCCCCGCCGAGGCCTGCTATCTCGGCTGGCAGGAATCGCTGCGCAACCTGGCCAAGCTCGTCGAGCCCGAGATCAACCAGTAGGTCCTGACAGCGGGCGGCGGCCGGTGCACCGGCCGCCGCCTTACCCAAGGTAAGCAAAACTTCACCAAGCGCTGATAAAAGCCGCTGCCATGGACCGTAAGATCAACTTCGTCATTGTCCTGATGGCCGCGCTCGCCGCCTTGGCTGCGTACAATATTGCCTACGGCCTGAAGATGGGCGAAATCCGCGGCAGATTGCACTGGGTCGCGCTCGCCGACGATCCGACGCGCTTCTGGAACGTCGTCGTCGGCAACGCGCTGAACATCGCGGCATCGCTGGCCATAATGTGGCTGCTCAATTCGCGCAGCCGCAGATGACGTGAGAGCGGCGTCCTGTTGCCTCACGCCGTTCCTTTCCTACGGCCCCGTCTACACCGCCCTTGTGATGCCGCCGTCGACGCGGATGTTCTGCCCCGTGATGTAGGCCGCCCCGTCCGAGGCCAGGAAGGAGATCGTCGCGGCGATCTCCTCCGAGGTGCCGTAGCGCTTCATCGGCACGCTGTCGCGGCGCTCGTTTGTCGTCGGCAGGCTGTCGATCCAGCCGGGTAGCACATTGTTCATGCGGATGTTGTCGCCCGCATAGGTGTCGGCGAAGATCTTGGTGTAGGCGGCAAGCCCGGCGCGCGCCACGGCCGAGGTCGGGAACATCGCGCTTGGCTCGAACGCCCAGGCGGTCGAGATGTTGATGATGACGCCGCCCTTCTGCTTCTGCATCACCGGCGTCACCAGCCGGGTCGGGCGCACGGCGTTGAGGAAATAGGTGTCGATGCCCTTGTGCCAGTCCTCGTCGCTGATCTCGATGATCTGCGCGCGCGGCCCGTGCCCGGCGCTGTTGACCAGCACGTCGATGCGGCCCCAGCGTTCAATCGCGCCATCGGTGAGGCGCTTCAGGTCTTCGTTCGACTGGTTGGAGCCGGTGACGCCGAAGCCGCCGAGCTCCTTGCCCAGCGCCTCGCCCTTGCCGGAAGAGGAGAGCACGCCGACCTTGAACCCATCCGCCGCAAGGCGCTTCGCCGCCGCAGCGCCCATGCCGCTGCCGCCCGCCGTCACCAGAGCTACCTTTTCGCCTGCCATGTCGCTGTCCACTCGTTGGAATTGTTGGAAGCGCCTCTGTTAGCACGAAGCAGTGCGGGGCACGAACCGGATTGGATTGCACCAGCGAGGGTGACGTGGCGAAAGCGGCGGAGCGACTAATCTCCCCCACGAGGGGGGAGATTGGCGGTTCGCGCGCCGGCTCACATCCTAACGGCGCTCATCGCTACATTCGACGGCCACGTGCCGGCCGCTGGGAGTTCATCCGAAGCGGTTGGCTGGCACGCCATGTACGCCGGGCTTCAGCGAGAACAGACCGCCCTCGAAGGGGTTGGCGGCAAGATGCTCAGCGCTCATCGTGAAGCGAGCGGAGGTCACGAACAGCGTGTCGAGGTCCGCGCCGCCGAAGGCGCAGCTCGTCGGCCAGCTGCAGGGCAGCTCGACGATCCGGTCGAGCCTGCCGTCGGGTGCGATACGGGCGAGGCAGCTTCCGCCAACCACCCTGCAGTTCCAGACATAGCCCTCGGCGTCGAGGCAGGATCCGTCCGGCAGGCCTCGCTCGAAGCCGGTGAAGAAGGGACGTGCTTCGCCGAGCCGTCCAGCCTTCCGGTCCCACCCATAGCTATAGAGCGCGTTCTTCATCGTGTCGGCGGTGATGAAGCGTCCTTCGGACAGCCATACCATCGTGTTGGTGATGCCGAACCGGTCTTCGTTGAGGCGCCTCACATTGCCGCTTGAGCCGACCCGGTAGAGCCGGCCCTCGTCGCTTGCGATGGCCATAGGCGCGTCGTCCGGTCCGATATTGTTGGCCATCGTGCCGACCCAGAACGAGCCGTCCGGCGCCACCACGCCTTCGTTGAGCCTTGTGCCTGGCCGGTCGGCCTCGATCGTCGCCAGCGTCCGGAATGGCCCGCCGAAATCCCAAAGCGCGATGTCCTTGCGCAACCCGACGACGGCGCCGCCGTCGGCGCGCAGTCCGACCGAGGTGACGAGGTCGCCCGTCGGCCAGCTCTCATGCGCTCCGGTGGACGGGTCCAGCCGATGGATCCGGCGACCGATGATGTCGACCCAGACCAGCCGGCCCCGCCGCTCGTCCCAGATCAGGCTCTCGCCGACCACGTCGCGCGCGTCGAAGATCAGGCCGGCTTTCGTTTCACTCATCAGTTTCCTCCGGGTCTGGGAATACGCTTGACATATATCTTTGGTCTGAAATATGAGCAATTGAATAACAACCTGTCATACAGGTTTAGGGGAAGCGGAAATGCAGGAGCAGACAGACCCGCCGGGCGAACCGAACCCTGGCCTGGTCAGCACGGCGATCCAGGCGATCACCCAGCACATCCGCTCTGAAGGCTTGGCGCCGGGCGATCCGTTGCCCAGCGAAGCTGCCATGACGCGCCAGCTCAACGTATCCCGGACGGTCGTGCGCGAAGCCTTCCGCTCGCTGTCGGCGATGCGCCTCATCGACATGAGCGCCGGGCGCCGCGCAACCGTCGCCAAGCTCGACACCGGCGCGATGTCCATGGTCATCGAGCATGGCATCACCACCCAGCAGATCAGTGTCCAGCAGGTCTATGACGTCAGGCGCACCATCGAGATGCGCACCGTGGCGCTTGCCGCGCTCCGCCGCACCGACACCGAGGCTGCGGCCATTGCCCAGTCGGCCAGGCTGATGCGCGAGAATTTCAGGAACCCAGAGGCCGTCATGGAGCATGACATCGCCTTCCACGAGGCGATCGCGGCGGCCTCGCACAATCCGGTCTTTTCGCTGATCGTCACTGCCTTCAGCGGCGTCACGCGCCGCACCTGGGTGATCGGCTGGCGGACCCGCTCCTCCGACGAGGCCCAGCTCAAGATGATCAAGGGCCATGAGGACATCGCCGGCGCCATCCTCAAGGGCGACCCGCGGCTGGCGGCCGAGCACATGGCCGAGCATTTCGACAAGAGCGTCAAGGCGCTCATCGATGCGGGGATTGCCTAGGATGGGGATATGCCGATGAAGATCACCGCCATCGAAACAATCCGCATCGAGGAGCGGCCCAACCTGCTCTGGGTCGAGGTCCATACCGATGAGGGCCTCACTGGGCTTGGAGAGACCTTCTTTCTGTCGCGCACCGTCGAGGAATACCTGCACGAATATGTCGCGCCCAGGGTGATCGGCCGCGACCCGCTGCAGATCGACCTGCTTGCCGCCGACCTCGTCGGCTATCTCGGCTTCCGCTCCAGCGGCGTCGAGGTGCGCGGCAACTCGGCTTTCGACATCGCGCTGTGGGACATTTTCGGCAAGGCCACCGGCCAGCCGGTCGCGCAATTGCTCGGCGGCTTCAGCCGCCGTTCAATCCGCACCTACAACACTTGCGCCGGCACCGAATACATCAAGGACGCCAAGGGCCAGACGACCGCCAATTACGGCATCGGCGCCGGGCGCGACTATGACGACCTCAACGCGTTCCTCACCCGGGCAGGCGACTTGGCCGGGGAACTGCTGGAGGAGGGCATCACGGCCATGAAGATCTGGCCGTTCGACCATGCGGCCGAAAAGACGCGCGGCAACGACATCCCGGCGGCCGACCTGAAGGCGGCGCTCGAACCGTTTGAAAAGATTCGCAAAGCCGTCGGCGACAAGATGGACATCATGGTCGAGTTCCATTCCATGTGGCAGCTTCTGCCGGCCATGAAGATCGCGCGTGCTCTGAAACCCTACGCGACTTACTGGCACGAGGATCCGATCCGCATGGACAGCCTCGGCGACCTGAGGCGCTACGCCGCTGCAAGTCCGGCGCCGATCTCGGCCTCGGAGACGCTGGGCAGCCGCTGGGCATTTCGCGACTTGTTGGAGACGGGAGCGGCCGGCATTGTCATGCTCGACATCTCCTGGTGCGGCGGCCTGTCGGAAGCGCGCAAGATCGCCTCGATGGCCGAGGCCTGGCGGTTGCCGGTCGCCCCGCATGACTGCACCGGTCCGGTCGTGCTTGCCGCCTCGACGCACCTGTCGCTCAACGCGCCCAACGCGCTCGTCCAGGAAAGCGTGCGCGCCTTCTACCGCACCTGGTACCGCGACCTGGTGACAGCGCTGCCGGAAGTGAAGGACGGCATGATCACCGTGCCGCCCGGGCCGGGACTGGGGCTGGCGCTCAATCCGGAACTCGGCCGTTTCTACACCGTCCACCGTCGCGTCAGCGACGGGACAAGCATCTGAAAGATCCAAAGGGAGGAACAGACATGAAGAAACTCACTGCAATGCTATTGCTCGGCGTCGCCCTGATCGGCGGCCAATCCGCGGCCCGCGCCGACGGGCTCAACATCGTCTTCACCCATCATTCGTCGGCCTCGAACACGTTCTGGCAGGCGGTGAAGAAGGGTTTCGACGACGCCTGCGGCAAGGTGGAGGCGACCTGCAACATGGTCTTCACCCAGACCGAGGGCTCGGTCGAGCAGCAGGTCGCCAACATGCGCGCAGCCCTTGCCGCCAAACCTGACGCGCTTTTGACCTCCATCGTCGACGACCACGCCTTCGACGACGTCATCAAGGAAGCACGCGACGCCGGCGTGCTGGTGATCGCCGTCAATGTCGACGACACCGAAGGCGCCAAGGGCAATGCGCGCCAGGCCTTTGTCGGCCAAGGCTTCAAGCCGGCCGGCTATTCGCTCGCCAAGGCGATTTCCGAGAGCTTCCCGAAGGACGGCCCGATCAAGGTGCTGGTCGGCATTTCGGCACCCGGCCAGAACTGGTCCGAAAGCCGCGGCGCCGGCATCATGCAGTTCCTCGAGGAATACAAGGCCGCTCATAAGGACCGCGACGTGTCGTGGGAGCGCATCGACAGCGGCACCGACCTCGCCATCACCTCCGACCGCGTCGGCGCCTATTTGAACGCGCATCCAGACACCACGGCCTATTTCGACACCGGCTTCTGGTGCGCCGGCGTGGCGCGCGTGCTGGCCGATCGGGGCGTGGCGCCGGGCAAGGTGCTGCTCGGCGGCTTCGACCTGGTGCCCGAGGTGCTGCAGCAGATGCAGAAGGGCTATGTACAGGCTCTCGTCGACCAGCAGCCCTACATGCAGGGCTTCATGCCGGTGATGGAGGCCTATCTCAACAAGAAGATCGGCCTTGCCCCGTCGGACATCGACACCGGCCAAGGCATCGTGCGGCCGAACCAGGCCGACAGCATCATGGCGCTCTCCGCGCAAGGGATGAGGTAAGCTCTCTAAATAGCAAGACTTGCATCGGCGGCGCCCGCCGTCGCCGATGCGTCTGAATCCCGAACGACCGGAGCCTTTAATTGAAGCGCCTGTTCAAGACCTATCTCGAAAAACCGGAACTGGCCGGACTGATCCTTCTGGTGCTGCTGATCGTCCTGTTCCAGATCCGCTCGCATGGCGTGTTCCTGAATGCCGACAATCTGCGCGGCATCCTCGGCATCCTGCCGGAGGCCGGCCTCGTCGCCATCGGCGTCACCATCCTGATGATCAGCGGCGAGTTCGACCTCTCGGTCGGATCGGTCTTCGCGCTGATGCCTATGTCGATGGCGGTGCTGATAGTGCATGGCTGGCCGTTCCCGCTGGCGCTGCTCGCCGGACTGCTGGTCTGTGCGGCGATCGGCTTCATCAACGGCTACATCACTATCCGCTTCGCGATCCCCAGCTTCATCACCACGCTCGGCATGTTGTTCATGGCGCGCTCGCTCACCGTCGTGGTGTCGGGCGGCTTCCCGCCGCTGCTGCCCATCGACCTGCCCAACTGGCTGTTCACCTCCTTCGTCGGGCCGGGCAACATGTTCCGCATGTCGTTCCTGTGGTTCGCGGCGGTCGCGGTGCTGACTTCGCTGATGCTGTCGCGCACCAATTTCGGCAACTGGATCAAGGCCACCGGCGGCTTCCTGCCCGCCGCCGCCTCGATGGGCATCCCGACCGCCAGGGTCAAGATCGTCTGCTTCATGCTCTGCTCGGTGCTGTCCGGCTTCGCCGGCATGCTGCAGGTGTTGCGGCTGGGCTCGCCGCTGCCCTCGATCGGCGAGGGGATGGAACTGCAGGCAGTCGCGGCAGCCGTCATCGGCGGCGCCTCGCTCACCGGCGGCATCGGCACCGTGATGGGCGGCATCATCGGCACGACGCTGATCCGAGTCATCGACAACGGGCTGGTGCTCAGCCATGTCGACGCCAACTGGTTCAAGTTCGCCATCGGCTTCCTCACCATCTTCGCCGTCGTCGCCAATGCCTGGATGCGCAAGCGCGCCAAGGCGATCAAGATGGAGGGCTGAAGCGGTGAGCGACGCGATCATCTCGGTGCGCGACCTGCACAAATGGTATTCCGGTGTGCATGCCCTCAAAGGTGTCACGCTCGACTTCAAGCGTGGCGAGGCGCTCGGCCTTGTCGGCGACAACGGCGCCGGCAAATCCACGCTGATCAACATCCTGTCTGGCGTCCACCGCGCCGACAAGGGCGAGATCAAGGTCGAGGGCAGGGAAGTCAGCATCGCCACGCCGCGCGATGCGATGGATCTCGGCATTGAGACCATCTACCAGTACAACTCCATGGTCCCCACCATGTCGATCGCCAGGAACCTGTTCATCGGCCGCGAGCCGACGCGCTTCTCGGTTTTTGGCGTCGGCATCCTCGACCAGAAGAAGATGGCCGAGGAAAGCATCCGGGCGATTGCCAATGTCGACCTGCATCTGCGCTCTCCCGACGCGCTGGTCGGAGAGTTGTCGGGCGGTCAGCGCCAGGGCGTGGCCATCGCGCGCGCCATGCATTTCAAGTCGAAGGTGATGATCCTCGACGAGCCGACCAACCATCTGTCGGTCAAGGAGACCAACAAGGTGATCGGCTTCGTGCGCGGCCTGAAGGAGCAGGGGGTGACCGGCGTCTTCATCAGCCACAACATGCATCACGTCTTCGACTGCTGCGATCGCGTCGTGGCGATGGCGCGCGGCGAGGTGGTGCTGGACAAGCGCGTCGCCGACACCTCGATCGACGAAGTCCACTCTGTTTTATGAGGAGGAGCCGATGAAGACGCTCGCTGGTCGCAAGGTGCTGCTGACGGGCGGCTTAGGGTCGCTCGGCCGGGCCCAGGCGGTGACGCTGGCGCGGGCCGGCGCGCGCGTGCTGGTGCTCGATCGGCCGGAGGCGGAGAACGGGCCGGGCATCGTCGCCGATCTGGCCGGCGAGGCCAGCGGCGACATCGCCTTCGTCGGCTGCGATCTCAACCGGCTGGCCGAGGCGGAAGCGGCGGTCGCCGCGCTGGCGGCGAAGGAAGGCGGCATCGACATCCTGATCAACAACGCGGCGCTGATCATCAACCGGCCGTTCGAGGAATTCTCGCTCGTCGAGTATGAGGACCAGATCCGCGTCAACTCTTCGGCCGCCTTCGCGCTCGCGCGGGCCTGCGCTCCGGGCATGAAGGCCAAGGGCTACGGCAAGATCGTCAACTTCTGCTCGATCACGCTCAATGGCCGTTGGGATGGCTACGTGCCCTATGTTGCATCGAAAGGCGCCATGCTCGGCCTCACCAAGTCGCTGGCGCGCGAGCTCGGGCCGCATGGCATCAGGGTCAACGCCGTATCGCCGGGCGCGGTGGTCTCCGAGGCGGAAGAGCGCGTCTTCGGCGACCGGCTGCAGGAGTACAATGACTGGATCCTCGCCAACCAGAGCCTGAAGAAGCGCATCGAGCCGGGCAACATCGCCGATCTCGTGCTGTTCCTCGTCTCGCCGGCTTCGGACATGATCAGCGGCCAGAACATCGCCGTCGACGGCGGCTGGTGAGGGCATGGTCGGCGCGATCGAGCTGAACGACGGGCAGTCGAGACTGGCCCTGGCGCCTGAGAAGGGCGCTGCGATCGCCCGCTATGACGCTCTGGTCGTCGGCACCGCGCCAGTTCCGCTGCTGAAGCCAGGCGATGGCACCGGCGCGTCCGGCTGCCAGCTCCTCGTGCCATGGTCGAACCGCATTTCCGGCGGCGGCTTCACCTTCGACGGCCGCTTCCATGCCGTCCAGCCGAATGTGCCAGACGAAGCCTTCCCGATCCATGGCGACGGTTTCCAGAAGCCGTGGCGGCTTGTCCGTCAGACCGACATCGATGCCGAGCTGGTGCTCGACGACGGTGCGATCGGCCCTTACCGCTATTCAGCCTCCGCCACCTATGCGCTGCGCGACGGCGCGCTAAACGTGCGCCTGACGGTGGAGAACCGCGCCGGCATGCGCCTGCCTTATGGTCTCGGTTTTCATCCCTGGTTTCCGCGCGGCGAGAAAACCGCGCTGCAGGCGAAGGCGAAGCGTGTCTGGCTGGAGGACGAGCGCCATCTGCCAACGGGCGTGGTGCCGGTGAGCGAGCATCCGGGCTGGGATTTCTCGCGCCCCGTCCCGCTGCCGCAGGGCTGGGTGAACAACGCCTTCGATGGCTGGGACGGCCGCGCCTTGATCGTGCAGCCGGAGGAGGGGATCAAGGTCACGCTGAACGCCTCGCCGGAGCTCGACGTCTATATCCTCTATTCGTCATCCTCCGACGCCGGCTTCTTCTGCTTCGAACCGGTCTCGCACCCGGTCGACGCGCATCACGGCGAGGGGCTTACGGCGCTGGACCATGGGCAGACGATGAGCGCGACGATGCGGCTGGAGTGGGAGATTGCGCAGACTGATTGAGGAAGCGCCGGCAGCGAAACAGCCAATCTCCCCCCTTGTGGGCATAGGCGCTAAGATAGGGATTGCGGCGCGGAATCGGTTGTGATTCTACGCTGGGGATGACACACGAATCGCTTGTTGATGACGGCTGGGCCGAGACGA
>NZ_JAVIIR010000014.1:0-191540 GCF_033977325.1 Mesorhizobium vachelliae | reverse complement strand
TCAGTCTTGGTCATGGTGGCGTTCCTTCGCGGGAATCGGTGACGTGAACAATCACCAGCCTGCCATGACCGCCCTCTCTCGGCGAATTTGCAGAACTCTCAGCACACTACCCCTGGCTATTTGGGGCGGTGGGGGTGTGGCAAGCAATGGCCACTCGAGGACATGCCCCGACTGAGCGAGAGGATCGGGACCTCTATAGGATTTCAGATGGATCACCTAACAGCAGCCGCTCGCCGAGACTTGATGGGACGAATTCGAGGGCAGGATACCGCGCCGGAGATGCGGGTGCGGCGTGTGCTTCATCGACTAGGATTCCGGTTTCGCGTTCACCGTCGCGACTTGCCGGGCACCCCCGACGTCCTCCTTCCTCGATACAAGACCGCCATATTCGTCCATGGCTGCTTCTGGCATCGGCACCCCGGATGTAAGCGTGCTAGCCAGCCTGTCACCAACACGGAAAAGTGGAAACAGAAATTTGTGCGAAATATCGAGAGAGACCGCATCGTGGAGCGCGAACTTTCCGCTCTCGGTTGGGCGGTTACGGTCATTTGGGAATGCGAGGCAACGAATGAAGAGGCACTATCAAAGAAGCTTCTCCTTCTGCTAAAAGGGAGTCGTTGACTGCCCGACCTATCAGGTAAACAGTCGACCAAGCATCTCGACACTCCCCGACGGTGGCGCTAGAATGCGTTACCGCGGATGGGGGGTTGCGTGATGTTTAATATGGCGGCGGCAAAGCCACTACTTGGCCGGTCCGAGCTAAATGCTTAATTGCGTCGATCTGTTTGCTGGCGCTGGGGGGTTTTCTTTAGCCGCGCGGCAAGCAGGCCTTACAATAAGGCTGGCAATTGAAAATAACCGCCACGCGGCATCCACCTATCGCAACAATCTTTGCGGTGTCGAGAACTCTCCTGTCGTGCGTGAAGGCGACATTTCAACTATGTCGCCGGAGGAAGAGCACAAGCAGATCTTCAGGAGAGGGGAGATCTGCGATCTCTTACTCGGAGGCCCGCCATGTCAGGGATTTTCCACGCACCGAATCAAAGACGCTGGTGTCGCGGACAAACGTAATGACCTCATACACGTATACTTCAATTTCGTGAGGGTGTTTAGGCCGACCATTTTTCTCATGGAGAACGTGCCAGGTATGCTTTGGCCTCGCCACGCTGCGGCTCTGGACAGGTTTTATGAGGAAGGCCTTTTTGCAGGCTATCACGTCTGCGCACCTATCACGATAGATGCACGTGATTTCGGTGTTCCGCAAAGAAGAAAGCGTGTCTTCATCCTTGGCCTCCGAAATGGTGTGCTGCCAGGCGATCTGCCATGGCCGCCGGCGCCTACCCACGGAAGTCCGACAGCGCGGGAAAAGAATCCCATGCTCGCAGCCTGGGCTGATTGCAGCAATGCTTTCAAGGCAGCTCCGGCCGGGGACGAGAATGACGTCCACATGAACCATGGCTCGGAACTTGTCGAAACTTTCAGACGAACACCTCCGAATGGAGGAAGCCGTCATGATTCTGGCCGCATCCTATCCTGTCATGACGGGCACGACGGTCATAATGATGTCTATGGACGGATCAATCCTAGTGAACCCGGCCCGACAATGACGACCGCTTGCATAAACCCGTCTAAGGGCCGCTTCGTTCACCCAACATTGAACCACGGCATCACCGTTCGCCAAGCGGCGAGAATTCAAACCTTTCCTGACAATTATATTTTTTCGGGAGGATTGATGGCTGCGGGCGAGCAAGTCGGAAATGCTGTCCCAGTCGCTCTCGGCAGGTTTCTTATCGAATATCTCAAGCCTGTTTTACAACGGTCGCACGCAACTCACCAGCAAAGTACCCATACAAAGACCGCCGCGTTAAGAACTCAAGAAATGGCATGATTGACGGCGTATCATTTCAGACCAAAGCTAGAACCGTCGACCATCTGGGCCGCGAACAGATTGCGGACTGCCCAACGGCGATTTCCGAGCTTTGGAAAAATGCATTCGACGCATACGCTAGAAAAGTCGAACTCAATATTTATGATGGCGAGGATCCGGTTGCCGTAATTTCGGACGATGGGCACGGGATGAGCCGGTCAGAGCTTGTTGGGCGATGGCTGGTCGTTGGCACTGAGTCGAAAGCCACCTCGGATAGCACACCAATAGCCGACCGGCTGGGGCTGCCTGAGCGGACACGCCAAGGACAAAAGGGAATTGGTCGACTCTCGTGTGCCAACTTGGGACCGATTTTGCTTTTGGTTTCCAAGCGCATCAATGCGCCGTACGTCGCCGCTCTCATCGACTGGCGCTTATTTGAGAACCCCTTCCTTAATCTTAGCGATATTTTTGTGCCGATTGTCGAATTCCAGGAACAGAGCGCACTTCTCGAGCAGTTACCTACTCTTATCTCCGCCCTGACAGAAAATCTAACAGGGGGGCGCGACGCCAGTCGCGCGAAGCGGCTTCAGGACGCCTGGAGGACATATGATCAATCCCATCTGGACGACAATAGAGCCAGTGGAGATCGACCGTTGCCCCCATCCGAGGCGATCCTATCTACGCTGTCTCATCTCGACTTTGGCAATCGTCATTTCGCCGAATGGCCTGTTTGGAGCGGTCGAGCGAACCACGGAACTGCCCTTCTTGTTGCCCAGATAAACTACGATTTACGCGTAGAGCTTGAGACAGACGACGCTGATCCGGCGGCCCGAGCTGCGCGTGATCGATTCTTCGAAACGCTGTCGAGTTTCGTTGATCCGTTTGTTGATCCAGCCAACGAAGACGATCAACGGAAAAAGCCAGATTTCTCTTATTCCGTAAGGGCGTGGGACGGCTCCGTCCCTCGACTCATTCTTGGTGACCAGAAGCAGTTTGATCGTCGCCAACTTGACGGCATGGAACATCAAATCGTTGGCACCGTAGGGCCGGATGGCACGTTTCGCGGGCGCGTAAAGGCTTTTGGCAAATGGCTTGATACGCCTTGCGTCATCGAGCCTCCCAAAGATCTCGACATTCCTCAGAGACCCGACACCAGGGTTGGCCCTTTTGATATATATATCGCCACGATGGAGTTCACAGCTGTCAGGACAACCCATTCCCAGGCCGAGTTTCAACACTTTAAAGGGCTGGCGGAGCGATATTCAGGGTTTATGATTTTCAGAGATGGATTGAGAGTTCTGCCTTACGGCCGTACGGACAACGATTTTTTCGAAATTGAATCGCGCCGAAGCAAGAATGCAGGCAGAGAGTTTTGGAACCATCGCCAAATGTTTGGCCGGTTATCCATAAGCCGCGCCACCAACCCTAATCTCAAAGATAAAGCTGGGCGAGAGGGTTTGCTCGACAATCGAGCCGCGAAAACACTGAAACTCGTCGTGTCCCAAATACTGGAACAATCCGCGAGACGCTATTTCGGGTCTGATTCTGACATTCGCCAGGAATTGCTCCCGCAGATAACAGAGTCAAACAAGGCCAGGCGTGCCAGCGAAGACCGTAATAAGCTGCGTCAAAAACAGCGCCAGGAGTTTCGAGGAAAGCTGCGACGTTTCTCACAAGAGCTTCCCGAACTCGTTCGCGAATTGGAGAACTATGCTCAGAACCTTCACATAGCGGACGAAAGCCAAATTTCGAAGGCACAGCAAGATTTGGAAATTTTCAGGGAGCGGGCTGCAGATTTCAGGCTTCCAGGCGCTCCAAAATCGCTCGGCTCTCTTGAAGAGGCGTACACAAGCTATCGAGATTCAGCCCGCGCAGCCAATGTGTTGGTTGAAACCATTTCCCAGGAATTGGACGCTCAAATTGAGCGCGTCGCACCAAGGAAACCTCGCGAGCTTTTGGAGCGTCAGTTGGCCCGAAATGCCGCGCAGATTCATCATCGGATCAAAGTTTGGGCCCGCACGATCGACGAACTTCAGAAGGCTGAATTCAAGCGAATCCGTGATCTAGTTGGTTTGCGAAACAAACATTTCCATTCGGAAGCCGAACCTCTCTTGGCACGATTTGATCGTGGAGAGCTTGGGTTTGCAGAAACATCTAAACTCATGGACCATATGAAATCCCGCGTCGACTCCGACAACGCGGATATCTTCCAGCCATATATCGGCGCTTTGGAAAGCTTAAAGGAAAGTATCGATCTAGAACAGCTTGCCGTCTTCAGTATGGAAGAAGTAAGTGACATGCGCGCCGAACTCGATCGGTTGAACGCGCTGGCGCAACTCGGCATTGCGGTTGAGATTGTCGGCCATGAGCTTCAAGCTTATGACGACATAATTGGAGATGGACTTGGGAAGTTGCCGGACGAGGTTCGAAGCAGCCGCGCTGTCAAAGACATCGAGTTCGGCTATCAAGGACTGACGGACCAACTCAGATTTCTCTCACCGCTCCGGCTGGCAGGTCAAAAGATTCAGCGCTGGATTACTGGTAGGGAAATCGCCGATTACGTCGGCGAGTTTTTTCGTCTGCCCATGGCGAAGCAGCATATCGTTTTTAGTGCTACTGACGAGTTTCTTAAGTTCCGTGTCTTCGATCAACAATCTCGGTTGCTGCCAGTTTTCATAAATCTTATAAATAACAGCATCTACTGGCTAAGCACATCTCAGGAATCTGACAGAAAAATTGTACTTTGTGTTGTGGATGACGAGATAGTCGTTTCGGACAGTGGTCCGGGTGTTGACGCAGATGATGTCGCGAGCTTGTTCGGTCTGTTTTTCACGCGCAAAACTCGTGGTGGCAGGGGCGTGGGGCTCTACCTGTCGAGGGCCAACCTCGCGGCTGGCGGACACAGAATTAGGTATGAGTCCCCCACTTCCAAAATGCCGCTCAAAGGCGCAAATTTCATTATAAGTTTCCGGGGGGCGGAATTTGACGGCGAGTAATCACTACACCAGCTTCATCGATGAGGCATTTGTCCATCCGATAAGGTCCGTTCTAATCGTTGATGACGACTATCCAACAATTGATGAGATGCTGGACACCGAGATGGCCCGTGCAGAAGGGCAAGAGCAGGCCAGATCAAAAGAGTGGTATCGTGATCCGGGACGTATCAAAAGCGTCCTTGCAAACTTGCGAGACAAATCACTCCTTATCGATATCCATGACGGCTATAATGTCTCTGCCGGGGAAGATCTAAAAGTCGCCAAGCACCTCCATCAATCTGACCTACTTGTGTTGGATTATCAACTTGACAAAAGTATGCAAGGAGATGGCACGTGGGCTATTGAGATTATACGGACGTTGGCTCGAAATAACCATTTCAATATGGTCGTTTTGCATACAAGCGAAAGCATAGACAAGGTCTTTCGCCAAATTCTAATTGGGCTGCTGACACCTATGGGCGAGTCCCAGACAAATGAAGATGCCGCTTTAGCAACCGAATTGATCGCCCGTCGTGAGGATACGGAAGAAGGTGCCGAGGCTCGGATACTCGCTAGTATCGACTTAGATCAGTATATTTATGTACGTGCTCATCCCGACTCTTATTTTCGAGTAGTTAGAAAGGGTCAAGCTCCTTTCTCTAATTTCCATGCTGAATGTCAGGCTGCTGGATGGGACGGCGTTCAAGAACGCCTAGTTTTGTACAGTTTGCTTGCGTCGATTGAGCAGAAGGTCAAACGTGATTTCAGCCCCGTTCTGTTTGAGCGTCTCCACTGGTCCAGTGAAGGCGTCCACTGGATAAAGTCTGAATCCCTTTTCATAGCCTTCTCCAATAAAGCCGATCGAGAGGACCTGGTCTCCGAACTTCAAGCCGCCCTGTATGCTTGGAACCCGCAGCCATCCAGACTGTTGCTAGCTCGCATTCGCGCGGAAATGGACGAGTTAGGAGTCCTTGCTCAGACCAATGCACTTAGTAACCAGCACGCTCTCGCCCATTGGTACAAGCGCCTTTTGACGGCTAATGGCTTAGAGCGGCGCTGGCTTATTGCCGAGGCCGTATCGCGTCACTCGGAACGGCTAATGGGCGCTGTTCTGCAACCTGTACAGAGGTTCGCGGATAGGTTGATCAAAGCGGAGGCACACGGGGACGCCGAAGAAATCTGTTTCAATCATTTTAAGGTCAAGCTTGCAGATGCAACTACTCGATCGAAAGCTGAGCACGAGCACAATGCTTTTGTATGCAGTAAAGAGCCCGAAGGCTGGCATTTGAACACTGGTCATGTTTTTAAGGCTCAAGACGATTATTGGGTATGTCTGTCGCCTGCGTGTGATATGGTGCCCGCCCAATTGTCAAAAGAGCGTCGATCGATGTTTGGCGGGCGGCTTCCTTTCATTGCGGTAAAGCTTGTTCCATTGAGGGAAGGAAAGTCTACGCCGGTCGACATTCAATCAAATCGCTATATATTCATTCAATGCGAAAATTCGGTTTCCAGCTTCTGCTTCAACAGGCCGGAAGGGGAAAACTCTTCACCTGATTGGCAAACCCTATATGCCGACAAGCTCGGCGAATTCCGTGGCGATTTTGAGTTCGACGTGTTCATCACAAAGATGGGCAAAACACGATTGGTATCGGAAAAAAAACATGCCAAGGTCGTCGGGCAGTTACGGTATGAATATGCACTAAATCTAATCCATAGACTTGGGGCCTCTATGACTCGGGTTGGACTTGACTTCACAGGAGCACCCACTCCACGGAAAATCTGAATCGGTAGTGCGGCCGACATGTAGCCAGAATGCCAAATTATTGGTGGGTAAATCATAAGCAGACAGCTCGGCAGGAGATCGAAGGTCGCTACTTATGGTCACCTAAAACAGAGAGGGATGGAAAGCGTAGCCAATTCTACAACAACATGCGGCGCGCATCGCCTGGCGACCTTGTGCTTTCCTATGCCAATCAGGAAATCCGCTACGTTGGTAGAGTTGCTGAGTTCGCGTTCTCTGCACCTAAGCCGGAGGAATTCGGCAACGCTGGAGTTTATTGGAATCATGATGGATGGTTGCTTCCCGTCTATTGGACCCAGCTCATTCCAGCCGTTCGGCCGAAGACACTCATGAACTCTCTGGGTCAACACCTGCCCACCCGATATTCGCCAATTCACCCTACTACGGGAAATGGCAATCAAAAGGCATACCTCGCGGAAATCCCGCGAGCAGCATTCGATGTGATCGTTGCTAGCGCTTTTTTCGACGACATTGTCCTTGCGCGTGGTGGGTCAAATAGCCTGAATTTCGAGGTGGTGAGTGAGCTCCTCGATGATGCTGTAGAGCGACGGATCGCAGTCGACTTGACGCTAGACGACACAATGCGGAAAAGTTTGGTCATGGCGCGTCGAGGGCAAGGCGTCTTCCGATCAAACGTTGAGCGGATAGAGAGGTCTTGTCGCCTTACAGGTATTACAAACCCCTCACTGCTTATTGCGAGTCACATAAAGCCGTGGCGTAATTGCAGTTCTGCACACGAGCGGCTTGACGGACATAACGGCCTTCTTCTCACGCCCGACGCCGACCTTCTTTTCGACCGTGGGTTCATAACCTTTTCGAACGACGGCGGTGTGCTAGTGTCACAGCGTGTAGATCACGTCGACATGCGTCGGCTTGGTTTTGAACATCTGGTTCACGAGCAATTTGGATTTGCAGAGGCTCCCCGGCCGTGGGGAAGCTCAGGACTAAGCGGGACTCAGCGCCGGTACATGGAGTACCATCGGGACGAGGTCTTCATCTCATAACTGCGATATCGATATGCGCGTTTAGCCCAATCGGGCTTTGGATAGGTCGGACGCATACGATAAACTTTCCTGGCTCTTGCTCAGAATCTGCCCAAAATCGTTGACGCATCTTCGATGCAGTAAGCAGGGAGACTACCTTCTCTCGAGTGGTACCCGCTGGACTCACCCTCACCCCAGCACCTCCCCAATCGCCGCCGCCAGCCTCTCCACCCCGTCGCTCATCTGCGCCGCGTCACACGCCGCGTAGCCCAGCACCAGCCCTTGGGTCGGTACCGTGTTCTGGAAATATTTCGACAGCGGCGAGACGTTGATCGCCCGCTTCGCCGCCGCCTGGCTGACCTTGATGTCGTCGATGCCGTCCCTCAGATAGCCCACCACCTGGATGCCGGCTTCGGCGGGGGAGAGGGTGATTTCGTCGCGCAGGCGCTCGGTGACGATGTCGCGGAAAAGCTGGCGGCGTTGGGCGTAGATGCGGCGCATGCGCTTCAGGTGCCGGCTCATATGGCCTTCGGTGATGAAATCGGCCAAGGCGGCCTGCAAGAGCAGCGGCGCGAACTGGCCGGTGGTGGAGAGCGCATTGACGATGCGGCCGGCGAGCTCCGGCGGCAGCACCATGAAGCCCAGGCGCAGCGCCGGGAACAAGAGCTTGGCGAAGGTGCCGACATAGATGACGCGGCCGGAGCGGTCCATGCTCTGGATCGCCGGCACGGGGCGGCCTTGAAAGCGGTATTCGCCGTCGAAATCGTCCTCGATCACCCAGGCATTGGCGGTCTCGGCGATGTCGAGCAGGCGCAGCCGCTCCTCCATGCGCATGGTGATGCCGAGCGGATGCTGGCAGGCCGGCGTCACATAGATGAGGCGCGGCGAGAAGCTTGGTTGGTCGAGCCGCCAGCCGCGCTCCTGGTCGACCGCGATCGGCAGGATCCTTGCGCCGGCCACGGTGAAGGCGGCCTTGGCGCCGTAATAGCCGGGCTCCTCCATCCACACCGTGTCGTCGGGGTCGAGCAGCAGGCGGGCCAGAAGATCGAAGGCGGCCTGCGCGCCGGTGGTGATGACGATCTGCTCCGGCCTGCAGCGCACGCCGCGCGCGGAATAGAGATAGCCGGCGATCGCCTCCTTCAGCGCCGGGTGGCCGGTGACGTCATAGGTGCCGAACAGCGTCTCGCCGCCATGGCTGGCGCGGCGCGCCACCAGCCGGCCCCAGACGCCGAAGGGAAAGCTGCCCGCGTCCGGCATGCCGGGATGGAAGGCGACATGCCCGGGCCGGCCGTGGTGATAGGGCTGGCTGAGCAGAAGCTGGCCGCGCAGCGAGGGTTGGCGCAACGGCTCAGGGTGCTCCTCAGCTGGCGTCTCGCGCGGACCATCGGGCAGGTCGACGATCACCGGGCGCGCGCCCTGGCGGTTCGCGAGATAGCCTTCGGTGACAAGCTGGTCGTAGGCGGCGACGATGGTGTTGCGGCCAAGGCCGAGCTCGGCGGCCAGGGCGCGGGTGGAGGGAAGCTCCGAGCCCGGCGGCAGCGCGCGGCTGCGGATGATGGCGACAAGGCCGTGATAGAGCTGGCGCGAGAGCTGCTCGGGGCTCGAGCGGTTCACGGCGAGCATGTCGAGGGGGAAGGGTTGCGGTTTGGGGTGGGGGCGCAAGGGTCACCTCGCGCCGTGGGTGGTGCGGCTAGCGCGTGCGACGCGCGCTAGCCTGCATAGTTGAGTTCCTTCGCGCCCCCCTCTGTCCTGCCGGACATCTCCCCCACGAGGGGGGAGATTGGCAGCTTCGCCGCCTCGCTCTTTCCTGCGGCGCTTGCGATTGGCGAAAGCCGGCGTGACATCGATCTCCCCCCTCGTGGGGGAGATGCCCGGTAGGGCAGAGGGGGGCGCTGTCCCGCCGACGTTCGACATTTTGCTGACCTCCGTCCCTCGCCATCCTGCCACACCCACCCTTCAACACAAACTGGTTCCTTCATTTCCTTCAAAACTGGCCCTCGCGAGGGAGACAGAGCGGCGTAGACTTCGCTCACTGACGTTGGGGTAAGACGTCGACAAGGACATGTAAGACGGGGACATGTGAGGCGGGGTGCCGGGAGGGCGTCTCGCCACACGAAACGGCAGGGTTCTCGCCCCGCCGCCAGCAATCGCAGCCATCTCCTCCCGAGACCATGAACCCCGCAGCCATCCGGCTGCGGGGCGGAAAGCGCGCAATGACGACAGTTCGACTTGGCATCAACCCGATCACCTGGACCAATGACGACGTGCCGGAACTGGGCGGCGACACGCCGCTCGAGACGTGCCTGAGCGAAACCGCGGAAGCCGGCTATGCCGGCACCGAGCTTGGCGGCAAGTTTCCGCGCGACAGCCGCGCGCTTCGGCCGATCCTCGACCATTACGGGCTGGCGCTGGTCTCCGGCTGGTATGACGGGCGCATCTGCGAGAAGGAGGTGGACGAGGAATTCGAGGCGATCCGGCCGCATCTGACTTTATTGCGCGACCTTGGCGCCAGGCGCGTCGTCTATGCCGACACCTCGCGCGGCCGGCATGGCGCGATCCACGACCCGATCTCGCAGCGGCCGAAGCTGATGGACGGGGAATGGAAGGCCTATGGCGCGAAGATCACCAAGCTCGCCGAGCGTTTTTCCGATTTCGGGGTCGGCATGGCCTTCCACCATCACATGGGCACGATCGTCGAGACCGACACGGAGATCGACAGGCTGATGCACACAACCGGCGAGGCGGTCGGCCTGCTCTACGACACCGGGCACTGCGCCTTTTCCGGCGGCGACCCGGAGCGATTGCTGCGCCGGCATGTGAACCGCGTCGTGCATGTGCATTGCAAGGATGTGCGCCCGGCGATGCTGAAGAAGGCGCGCGAGGCCGACACGAGCTTCATGGGTGCGGTGATGGAAGGCATCTTCACCGTGCCGGGCGACGGCGCGATCGACTATCCGACGCTGCTCAAGATCCTCGCCGGCCAGGGTTATTCCGGCTGGCTGGTGGTCGAGGCCGAGCAGGACCCGGCCAAGGCGCATCCCTTGACCTATGCGACGATGGGGTATCGCAATCTGAAAAGGCTGGCCGAGGGCGCGGGCTTCTACGTGCACGAGCGCAAGGCCTGAAGGCGGAATGGGGCGCCGGGGAGGGCGATGAGTTCGGTTCTGTATCAAAACGTGGTCAAGAATTTCGGCGCGCTCAACGTGCTGCGATCGCTCGATCTCGCCGTGCCGGACCACAAATTCCTCGCCCTGCTCGGTCCATCGGGCTGCGGCAAGACGACGGCGCTGCGCATCCTGGCGGGGCTCGACATGCCGACCGCCGGCAAGGTCTTCATCGGCGAGCGCGACGTCACCCGGCTGCAGCCGCGCGACCGCGACATCGCCATGGTGTTCCAGAGCTACGCGCTCTACCCGCAGATGACGGTCGCCGAGAATATCGGCTATCCGCTGTGGATCCGCGGCGCGCCGGACGCCGGGCGCAAGGCCAAGATCGGCGAGGTCGCCGCCATCCTCGAGATCGGCCATCTGCTCGACCGCCGGCCGCGGCAGCTCTCCGGCGGCCAGCGCCAGCGCGTGGCGCTGGCCCGCGCCATCGTGCGCGACCCGGCCGCCTTCCTCATGGACGAGCCGCTGTCCAATCTCGACGCGCGGCTGCGACTCACCATGCGCGGCGAGATCAAGCGGCTCTGCCAGCGTCTCAGCGCCACCACCATCTACGTCACCCACGACCAGGTCGAGGCGCTGACCATGGCCGACCTGGTCGCCGTCATGCATGGCGGCGAGTTGCAGCAGATGGCGCCACCGATCGAGATCTACGACCGCCCGGCCAATCGCTTCGTCGCCACCTTCGTCGGCAATCCGCCGATGAACATCCTGCCGGCCAAGCTTGGCAGCAATGGCGTTGTGGTGGGTGGCAAGGTCGTCCCGCTGGATAGCGCGCGGCTCGCCGCCTGCCATGCCGCCTCCATCGCCGAAATCGGCTTGCGGCCGGAGGACTGCAGCGTCGCGCCGGCCGACACGCCGGATGCCCTGCCCGGCGAAATCTATGTCGTCGAGCCAATGGGCAACGAGACGCTGGTCAATGTCCGCCTCGAAGGCGGCAACGTATCCGTCCGGGCCGGACGGGATTTCAGGGGTGTGGTGGGTGAAAGCATCGGCGTCGCCTTCGACCCGGCGAACGCCTGTTTCTTCAATTCGGCCGGCCTCACCGCCGTCCACAGGGTCAACAACAATGGGAGAGTGACATGATGCATTCCAGCAGACTTACTCGCCGCTCCGTCATCAAGGGCGGGCTTGGCCTGGCTTTGGCGACCACCGCCCTCACCACGCTCGGCCTGCCGCTGCCGGCTCGTGCCGCCGGCAAGAAGGTCATCATCGGCGCCTTCGCCGATGGTGGGCTGACGCCGTTCAAGGAAAAGATCATCCCGCTGGCGAAAGAGCAGGGCTTCGACATCCAGTTTCTCGAGGACGAATACGGCGTGACACTGGAGAAGTGGTTCGCCGACGCCCAGAGCGGCGCCGGCCAGTATGACCTCTATCTGCTCGACGACCCATGGGTGCCGCAGTTCGGCGCCGCCAACGTGCTCGAGGATCTCGGCGCCGGCGGCATCGACGGGGCCGACAAGGACTGGATCGGCTCGATGATCGACATGGGCTACTGGCCGCCGCAGCAGGGGCCGCGCGTCAAGGGCTTCGAGAACGCCAAGCCGACGCTGATCTGCGTGCCCTTCGTCGGCGACCTGCAGACGCTCACCTACCGCAACGACGTCTTCACCGGCGGCGCGCCGAAGACCTGGGACGAGGTGATCGCCAAGGGCAAGGAAGGCGTGGCCGCCGGCAAGATCAAATACCCGGTCGTCTTCCGCGGCGTCTCCGGCAACCCGATCGTCACCAGCTGGTATCCGATCTTCCTGTCGTTCGGCGGCTCGTTCTTCGACGACAAGTGGAACCCGATCTTCAATTCCGCCGAAGGCAAGGCCTCAGCCGATTTCTTCGTCGGCACGATGAAGCAGAACACGGCGAGCGGCGTGGTCGAGTTCGACTCCGACCAGGAAGGCGCGGCAATCCTCGGCGGCGACGCTGGCGCGATCATCCAATATTCGGGCAATGCGCTGAAGGCCGACGATCCGTCGCAGACCAAGGTCGCCGGCAAGCTCGATTTCGGCGTCGTGCCGAAGCAGGAAAAGGCGATCGCGCAGATGGGCATCTTCATCGCCGGCGTGCCGAAATCGGCGCCCAACAAGGCGAACTCGATCGAGTTCCTGAAGTGGTATGTCAGCGCCGAGACCCAGGCCAAGCTCTCGGAAGCGGGCTCTATTCCCGTCAAGCGCAGCGCTTTCGGCATCGCCAAGCCGGGCAACCGGCTGATCCCGGTTGCGCTCCAGCAGCTCGACGCGGGCGCGCTGCCGAGGCCGCGCACGCCGGATTGGGCAAAGGTCGAGGAATTGCTCGGCATCGAGCTCAACAAGGCGCTGCAGGCCGGTTCCGGCGGCGGCGCCGCGCTCGACACGGCCGCCAAGCAGGTCAAGGATTACCTGACCACGGCCGGTTACTACTGATGCGAAGCGGGATGCAGGCGCGCAAATATCGCCTGCAGGGGGCGGGGCTCGACCTCGCCCTCCCCTATCTCATGCTGGCGCCGGGCCTGATGATCGTGCTTGGCGTGCTGGTCTATCCGCTGTGGGATGGGCTGCGGGCCAGCACCAGGGCCTATCGCTACGGCTCGCCGGTCGCCGATGTCGGCTTGCAGAACTATCTGCATCTGTGGAGCGACGCGCAGTTCCTCAACGCGCTCTGGGTCACGGTGAAGTTCGTGGCGCTGTCGGTGTCGTTCGAGGCGGTGCTAGGCTTCGCGCTGGCGCTGTTTTGCCTGCATGAATTCCGCGGCATCCGGCTGCTCAGGACGGTGCTGATCATTCCCATGGTGGTCACGCCCGTCGTCGTCGCCATAGTCTTCCGCCTGATCTACGCAAGCGATGCCGGCATGCTGACCGCGCTGTCGAAGGCCATGGGCGGCGGCGAGGTGCAGATCCTCGGCAATCCGCTCAATGCCTTCATCGGCCTGGTCGCGCTCGACATCTGGGAATGGACGCCGCTGATGTTCCTGATCCTGCTTGCCGGGCTGCAATCGCTGCCGCACGAGCCGTTCGAGGCGGCGCGCGTCGATGGCGCCGGCGCCTGGCGCGTCTTTGCCGACCTCACCTTTCCGATGATGCGGCCGGTACTGGCGGTGGCGATCGTGCTCAGGACCATCGACGCCTTCGGCACCTTCGACCAGGTTTTCGTGCTGACCCGTGGCGGGCCGGGCGAAGCGACGAGGCTGATCTCGATCTACGGCTACGACACCGCGTTCAAGTTCCAGCAGACCGGATACGCGGCGGCGCTGTTCGTGACGATCGGCCTCGTCGTGCTCGCGCTGGCCTTCAGCGCCATCAGGCTGCTGCGCAGGATCGACGCGTCATGAGCAACCGCCTGGCGCGCATCCTCACCACCGTCTTCGTGCTGGCTGTCGTGCTGCTGCCGATCTACTGGCTGGTCTCGACCTCGCTCAAATCGAACCGCGAGATCACCCAGGAAGGCACGCTCTACCCGCATGTGCCGACGCTCGACAATTACCTGCGGCTGTTCACCGAAAAGCAGTTCGGTTCCTACCTGACGAACTCGCTGGTGGTGACCTTCTTCTCCGTCGCCATCGCGCTCATCGTCGGCGCGATGGGCGCCTATGCGATCGCCAGGTTCCGCCTGCCTTTCGCCACGGAGCGCAAGGTCGGCCTGTTCCTTTTGACGCTGCGCATCATCCCGCCTGTCGTCATCCTGATCCCTGTCTATCTCCTGATGCTCAGCCTCGGCCTCCTCGACAGCTGGCTCGGCCTGATCGCCACCTACACCGCCTTCAACGTCACCTTCTGCGTCTGGATGATGGAGAGCTTCTTCCGCGAGATCCCCGTCGATCTCGAGGAAGCCGCCATGGTCGACGGGGATTCGCGCTTCGGCGCCTTCCGCCGCATCACGCTGCCATTGGCGGCACCCGGGCTCGCGGCCACCGCCATCTTCGCCGTGCTGGTCACCTTCAACGAGTTCCTCTTCGCCCTGGCGCTGACGGCGACGCCACGCGCCATGACGATGCCGCGCGGCACCGCGACGCTGATCGGCCGCATCGATACCGACTGGGCCTCGATGGCGGCGGCCGGCGTCATCGGCGCGCTGCCGATCGTCTTCTTCGCGCTGCTGGTGCAGCGGCATCTGGTGCGCGGGCTGACCATGGGCGCGGTGAAATGAACACCGCGCCGGCAACATTGAACCGGCCGTGCCGCGATGGCGCGGCCCGATAGGAAAGTCGAACGCATGATGGATGTTTGTCTGTTCGGGGTGGGGCTGATCGGCCGCGTGCACGCGGGCAATCTCGCTCGCCATCCAAAGGTGCGGCTGCGCTACATCGTCGATCCCAATCGCGAGGCGGCGGAGAAGGTCGCCGCCGTTACCGGCGCCAAGATCGCGGACACCGGGACCGTGATGAACGATCCGTCGGTGAAAATGGTGTTCATCGCCTCGGCGACGCGCACCCATGCCGAGCTCGCCATGGCCGCGGCGGCGAAAGGCAAGGCGATCTTCTGCGAAAAGCCGATCGATCTCGACCTCAAGCGCACGGACGAGTGCCTGGCAGCTGTCGCGAAAGCCGGCGTGCCGTTCCAGATCGGCTTCAACCGCCGCTTCGATCCGAGCTTCCGGGCGCTGAAGGAGCGCCTTGACGGCGGCGAGATTGGCGCGGTCGAGCAGGTCATCATCACCAGCCGCGACCCGGAACCCGAAACCGAGGAAGCGCTGGCCGGAGGCGGGGGCGTCTTTCGCGAGATGACCATCCACGACTTCGACATGGCGCGAAACATGCTTGGCGAGGAGCCGGTGGAGCTGTTCGCGACCGGCTCCTCGCTTGTGGCGCCGCAATACAGGAAGCTCGGCGACTACGACACCGCGATGTTCATCCTGCGCACGGCCTCCGGCCGGCAATGCCACATCAACAACAGCGTCAGGGCTGCGTATGGCTACGATCAGCGCATCGAGGTGCATGGCGCCGACGGCATGCTGCAGGCCGGCAACCGGCTGCCGACCTCGGTCGAGATGTACGGCGGCAAGGGCATATCGCGCGACAAGCCCTATTACTTCTTCGTCGAACGCTATGCGGAATCCTACGCCGCCGAGATCGATCACTTCATCACCTGCGTCGAGACCGGCAGGAAGCCGGCGGTCACCGCCAGCGACGGCCGCAAGGCGATGATCCTTTGCGAGGCGGCCCTTGCATCGGCCCGGTCCGGCCGGTTCGAGCCGGTAAAACTCTGAGCGGATGGTTTGAAGGCAAGCGGGAGTACCCGACATGAAGATTGGCATGATCACCGACAGCCTCGGCAACCTGTCCTTCGACGAGATGCTGCATGCCTCGGCCGAGCTGGGGCTGGAGACGCTGGAGTTCGCCTGCGGCAACTGGTCATCCGCGCCGCATATCGATCTCACGGCGATGCTGGAGAGTGCTGCGACCCGCGCCGAATTCGTCGCCAAGGTCCGCGACCATGGGCTGACGATCGCGGCGCTCAACTGCTCGGGCAACCCGCTGCACCCGGGACCGCAGGGCAAGAAGCACCGCCAGGTGACCGAGGATACGATCCGGCTGGCGAGCCTGATGGGGATTGACCGGGTGGTGATGATGTCCGGCCTGCCCGGCGGGCCGGGTGACGCCAACCCCAACTGGATCATCACCGACTGGCCGCCCGAATGCGCCGACATCCAGCGCTACCAGTGGGACGATTGCATCATCCCCTACTGGCGCGATCTGGTGAGATTTTCGAACAATCTCGGCATCGGCAAACTCTGCCTGGAACTGCACGGCCATCAGGCGGTCTACAATGTCCAGACGCTGTTCCGCCTGCGCGATGCCGTCGGCGAGACCGTGGGGGCGAACTACGATCCGAGCCATCCGATGTGGATGGGCGCCGATCCCATCGCCGCGGTGCGCAAGCTTGGCTCCGCGATCTACTATGTCCACGCCAAGGATACGCGCGTCGAGCCGGTGCCGGCCGGCATCGACGGTGTGCTCGATGCGCGCCCGCCCAACCACTATGCCGAACGCGCCTGGAACTACATCACGCTGGGCTACGGCCATGGCGAGACCTGGTGGCGGCAGTTCTGCACTGCGCTGAAGCAGGCCGGCTATGACGACGTGCTCTCCATCGAGCATGAGGACATGATGCTGTCGCCTATGGAAGGCATGCGCAAGTCCGTCGCGTTGCTGCGCAACGTCGCCATCAACCTGGCCTGAATGCTCAGGTTCGATCTTGCATTGGTCAGCCACCGCGGCCCGTTGTGGCGGTCTCGATGGCCGGCGGGCTTATCTGACATCGACCCAGCGCTGCTCCTGGAACGAGCGCGCCATGGCGTGCACGGTGCGCTCGATCTCCAGCCCCTCGTCGAAGTCGAGGATGCGGGCCGGCTTGCCGGCGATGCGCATCAGGACCTCGCGGCACTCGATCATCTTGAGATCGTTGAAGCCGAGGCCATGGCCGGGCGCCGGCAGGAAGGAATCGTATGGCTTGTGGTGCGGCGCCACCAGGATGGTGCGGTAGCCCTGCTCGGTCGGCCGGTCGGCGGTGAGGTAGAGCTGGAACTCGTTCATCCGTTCCTGGTCATAGAGGATCGAGCCCTTCGAGCCGAAGATCTGGATAGCGATGCGGCCCTTGCGGCCCCAGGCCGAGCGGTTGACCAGCAGGGTGCCGGCAACGCCGTTTTCCAGATGCATCAAGACGCTGGCGATGTCGTAGGTCTCCACCGCGCGGCGGGCGCCGGAAGCGGTCTTGCGATCGGCATAAGGCTTGACCATGTCGCACATGACGCGCGAAACACGGCCGAACAGCGCCTTGATCAGCGACAGCGGATGGACGGCGAAATCGTCGAGCGCGCCGTAGCCGGAAGAAGCCTCGTGCTTCCAGAAGAACAGCGCTTCCGGGTCAGCCATGAAATCCTCGTCCATCTCGATGCGCACGAGGTTGACGTCGCCGATGATTTTTTCCTCGAGCAGCGCGCCGATATGGCGGATGGCAGGGTTCTGGATGTAGTTGTAGCCGAGCACGGCGACCTTGCCGGACCTCTTCGCGGCGGCAGCCATGGTCTCGGCCTCGGTAAAGCTCGGCGCCATCGGCTTCTCGCACCACAGATGCTTGCCGGCTTCGAGGATGGCGATCGCCATCTCGGGGTGGAACTGGTTTGGCGTGGTCAGCGAGACGACGTCCACGTCCGGATCGTTGACCACGGCGCGCCAGTCGCCCGAGCCTTTCGCGAAGCCGAACTCGCCGGCCTTGCGCCGGGCCAACTCGTCATTGACCTCGCCCAGATGCACCAGTCTCGGCTTCTCGACATCGGGAAAGACGGCGCCCACCGCGTTCCAGGCGATGGCATGGCACTTGCCCATGAAGCCCGTGCCGATGAGGCCCACTCCGACCATGTCGATTGTCTCCAAGATGAAGGAATACTGGTGTGGATTGATTAGTCCATTTTGGTGTGGAATGGAACATACAAATCATTTTTTATGGTGTTCTTGCGCGAACTCGCTATGATGGGGCAGGAGAGGGACAAATCTTTATGGGCGTGGGCGGAGCGACGATGGACGAACGGGTGCCTCGCGATTTCGAAACGCTGCGCGCGACGATCCTGGACAGGCGCGCGAGCCTGCCCAAGCGCATCGCGCAGATCGCCGCCTATGCGCTCGACAATCCCGACGACATCGCCTTCGGCACGGCGGCCAGCATCGCCGCCTCGGCCGGCGTGCAGCCCTCGACGCTGATCCGTTTTGCCCAGCAGCTCGGCTTCGACGGCTTCACCAGCCTGCAGCAGGTTTTCCGCGAGCGGCTGCGCGAGCGCAACTCCTCCTATGACGAGCGGCTGGCGGCGCTGCGCGCCAAGGCCGAGGACGGTGGCGGCCACCGGGCGATCTTCGACGGCTTCGTCGCCGCCGCCAGCACCTCGCTAGGCGATATTTCGCGCGCGCTCAACGATGCGCATTTCGAAGAAGCGGTGGCGCTGCTGGCGAAGGCCGAGACGATCTATGTGCTGGCCAAGCGCCGCTCTTATCCGGTCGCGTCCTACATCGCCTATGCGCTGGGCAAGCTCAAGATCCGCAATCAGCTGGTGGAATCGGCCGCGGGCCTGAACGCCGAGATGATCGGCTTCGCCACGCCGCGCGACGCCGTCATCGCCATCAGCTTCTCGCCTTATGCGCCTGCCACGATCGATGAGACGCGCTCGATCGCCGAACAGGGCGTGCCGATCGTGGCCATCACCGACTCGTCCTTCTCGCCGCTGGCGCAATTCGCCAAGGTCTGGTTCGAGGTCGCCGAGGCCGATTTCGGCGGCTTCCGCTCGATTTCGGCGACGATGGCTTTAGCCATGGCGCTGACCGTCGCCGTCGGTGAGAAGCGCCGCGAAGCCGGACGCCGGCGCAGGAGCTGAGGCCTCGCCGAGGCACGCTTTTTGCCTCGGGAACGCTCATTCCATATTGACTGACGATTGGAATTAATATTTCATATTGACGGCATCACGCCGTCACTTGCACGTGCCGTCCGAAACGACGCTGCTTTACACAACAAGGCCGATGGGAGGTTCGAATGGGCGAAGCCGTGGAAGGGAAACACCCGCCGCTCGACGTCATCACCATCGGCCGCGCTTCGGTCGACCTCTATGGCCAGCAGATCGGCTCGCGGCTGGAGGACATCACCTCTTTCGCCAAGTCGGTCGGCGGCTGTCCGGCCAATATTTCCGTCGGCACCGCAAGGCTCGGCCTGCGCTCGGCGTTGCTGACGCGCGTCGGCGACGAGCAGATGGGCCGCTTCATCCGCGAGCAGCTCAAGCGTGAGGGCGTCTCTGTCGATGGCTTGAAGACCGACAAGGAGCGGTTGACCGCGCTGGTGCTGCTCTCGGTCGAGAGCGAAGGCGTCTCGCCAATGATCTTTTACCGCTCGGACTGCGCGGACATGGCGCTGGCCGAGGAAGACATCGACGAGGCCTTCATCGCCTCGGCGCGCTCGGTCGTTGTTACCGGCACGCATTTCTCGCGCCCCAATTCCGATGCCGCGCAGCGCAAGGCGATCCACCTGATGAAAGCCAAGGGCGGCAAGGTGGTGTTCGACATCGACTACCGCCCGAATCTCTGGGGCCTTGCCGGCCACGCCGAGGGTTTCGAGCGCTACGTCAAATCCGACCGCGTCTCGGCGCAGCTGAAGACCGTGCTGCCCGATTGCGACCTCATCGTCGGCACCGAAGAAGAGATCATGATAGCGTCTGGCGCCGACGATTGCCTGAGCGCGCTGAAGACGATCCGAGCGCTGTCGTCCGCCACCATCGTGCTGAAGCGTGGCGCCAAGGGCTGCATCGTCTATGACGGGCCGATCAGCGACGACCTCGAGGACGGCATCGTCGGCAAGGGTTTCCCGATCGAGATCTACAATGTGCTGGGCGCCGGCGACGCCTTCATGTCGGGCTTCCTGCGCGGCTGGCTCGGCGGCGAAAGCTTTGCCACCGCCGCCACCTGGGCCAATGCCTGCGGCGCCTTCGCAGTGTCGCGCCTGCTCTGCGCGCCGGAATATCCGACCTTCGACGAGCTACAGTTCTTCCTCAAGCACGGCAGCAAGCATCTGGCGCTGCGCAAGGACGAGGCGATCAACCACATCCATTGGGCGACGACACGGCGGCGCGACATTCCCTCGCTGATGGCTTTAGCCTGCGACCATCGCGTCCAGTTGGAAGATGTCGCGGCGAGGGTCGGCGCCGATGCTTCGCGTATCCCCGATTTCAAGGTGCTGACAGTCAAGGCGGCGGCCAAGGTCGCAGCCGGCCGCGACGGCTACGGCATGCTGATCGACGAGAAATATGGCCGCGACGCGATGTTCGAATTCGCCCGTCACCCCTTCGCCTGGCTCGGCCGGCCGGTCGAATTGCCGGGATCGCGACCGCTGCGCTTCGAATTCTCGCAGGATATCGGCTCGCAGCTCACCGAATGGCCGGTCGACCATTGCATCAAATGCCTGTGCTTCTACCATCCGGACGACCCGCAGGCGCTCAAAGTTGAGCAACAGCAGAAGCTGCGCGCGCTGTTCGAGGCGGCGCGGAAAGTCGGACGGGAACTGCTGGTCGAGATCATCGCCGGCAAGCATGGCAAGCTCGACGACACCACCATTCCACGCGCGCTGGAGGAACTCTATGCGCTGGGCATCAAGCCCGACTGGTGGAAGCTCGAGCCGCAGGCTTCCGCAGGCGCCTGGGCAAAGATCGAACAGGTGATCGTCAAGAACGATCCATGGTGCCGCGGCGTCGTTCTGCTCGGGCTGGAGGCGCCGCAGGACGAGCTGGTCGCGGCGTTTGCCGCCACGAGCAATGCGCCGATCGTCAAGGGATTTGCGGTCGGTCGCACCATCTTCATCAACGCCGCCGAACAATGGCTGGCCGGCAAGATGTCGGATGACGAGGCCATTGCCGACATGGCGGCGCGCTTCGAGCAGCTGACTGAGGCCTGGCTTGCGGCGCGCGGCCGCAAGGCCGCATAAGAAGACCGCTGAAGGATCGCGGAGGAAAGATCATGAGCAAGACAATCCGCCTGACGATGGCGCAGGCGCTGACCCGCTTTCTCAGCCGGCAGATGACCGAGGTCGACGGGAAAAAGGTGCCGATCTTCGGCGGCGTCTGGGCGATCTTCGGCCATGGCAATGTGGCCGGCATCGGCGAGGCGCTCTATCAGGTGCGTGACGAGCTGCCGACCTTCCGCGCCCATAACGAGCAGGCGATGGCGCATGCGGCGATCGCCTATGGCAAGGCGAATTTCCGCCGCCGCTTCATGGCCGCGACCACCTCGATCGGCCCTGGCGCGCTCAACATGGTGACGGCCGCCGCGCTCGCGCATGTGAACCGGTTGCCCGTCCTGTTTCTGCCTGGCGATGTCTTCGCCAACCGCCTGCCCGATCCGGTGCTGCAGCAGGCCGAGGATTTCTCCGACGGCACGGCGAGCGTTAACGACTGCTTCCGCCCGGTATCGCGCTATTTCGACCGCATCACGCGGCCGGAGCAGATCATCCCCGCGCTGAACCGCGCCATGCAGGTGCTGACCGATCCGGCCGAATGCGGCCCGGTCACGCTCTCGCTCTGCCAGGACGTGCAGGCCGAGGCCTATGATTATCCCGAAAGCCTGTTTGCCGAGCGCGTCTGGATACCGCGCCGGCTGCGCCCGGACCGCAACGAGCTGGCGGCCGCGATCGCGGCGCTGAAAGGCGCCAAGAAGCCGCTGGTGATCGCCGGCGGCGGGGTACTCTATTCACAGGCATCGGGTGAGCTCGCCAAGCTGGTGCAGGGCGCCGGCATTCCGGTCTGCGAAACGCAGGGCGGCAAATCCTCGCTGCCGGACGATCATCCGCTCAACATGGCTGCGGTGGGCGTCACCGGCACGTCGGCTGCCAACCGGCTGGCGGAAGAGGCCGATGTCGTGCTTGCCGTCGGCACCAGGCTGCAGGATTTCACCACCGGCTCCTGGGCGCTGTTCAAGAATGCCGGCCGCACCATCATCGGGCTCAACACCCAGGTCTTCGACGCCGGCAAGCATTGGGCGCTGCCGCTGATCGCCGATGCGGCCGAAGGGCTTTCCGAGCTGTCCGCCGCGCTGAAGGGCTGGAAGGTGCCGGCCGCCTGGACCGACAATGCGCTGAAGGGCAAGACGGAATGGCAGGCCGCCGCCGCCAAGGTGACGGCCTCGACCAATGCCGCCTATCCTTCCGACGCGCAGGTGATCGGTGCCGTGCAGCGCGCCATGGGCTCGGGCGTCACCCTGCTGCATGCGGCGGGCGGTCTGCCGGGCGAATTGCACAAGCTGTGGCAGGCCGGCGCGCCGGGCTCCTACCACGCCGAATATGGCTTCTCGACCATGGGCTACGAGATCGCCGGCGGACTCGGCGCCAAGATGGCCAAGCCCGACCAGGAGGTCGTCGTCATGGTCGGCGACGGCTCCTATCTGATGCTCAATTCCGAGATCGCCACTTCGGTGATGCTGGGCCTCAAGCTCACCATCGTGCTGCTCGACAATCGCGGCTATGGCTGCATCAATCGGCTGCAGATGGCGACCGGCGGCGCCAACTTCAACAATCTGCTCAAGGACGCCCGCCACGAGGTTATGCCCGACGTCGACTTCGCCGCGCACGCCGCAAGCATGGGCGCCAATGCCGAGAAGGTGGCCTCGATCGCCGAGTTGGAGACGGCGCTGGCCAAGGCGAAGAAGAACGACAGGACGACGGTGCTGGTCATCGACACCGATCCACTGGTGTCGACCGAGGCCGGCGGCCATTGGTGGGATGTCGCCGTGCCGGAAGTCTCGTCGCGGCCCCAGGTCAACGCCGCGCGCAAGAAATACGAGGAAGCCGTGGGCAGCCGCCAGGGCTGAACCGGCCTCGCAACGAACCGACATTGGAGTAACGACTTGAAAGCCAAACTGGGCATGTCCCCCATCGCGTGGTGGAACGATGATCTGGTGGAATTGAGCGATGACGTGTCGCTGGAGGAGTGCCTGCGCCAGTCGCGCTCGGCGGGCTTCACCGGCATGGAGATGGGCCGCCGCTTCCCGAACGATCCGAAAGTGATGCTGCCGATCCTGAAGGAGGCCGACGTCACACTTTGCGGCGGCTGGTTCTCCGGCACGCTGGTCAATGAGGATCTGGCGACGAACAAGGACCGCATCCAGCCGATGATCGACCTGTTCAAGGCGGTCGACGCGCCTTGCATCGTCTATGGTGAGGTCGGCCGTTCCATCCAGGGCGACCGCTCCAAGCCGCTGGCCACCAAGCCGAAACTTTCAGATGACGAGATGAAGGCCTACGGCCGCCGCGTCACCGAATTCGGTGAATGGTGCGCGGACCAGGGCATGCCGCTGTCCTACCACCATCACATGGCGGCGGTGGTCGAGACCGAGCCGGAGCTCGATTCCTTCATGCGCCATTCCGGCGAAGGCATTCCGCTCTTGCTCGACGCCGGTCACCTCGCCTTTGCCGGCGGCGACGTGCTGCGCGCCATCGACAACCATCACAAGCGCATCAACCATGTCCATGTGAAGGACGTGCGCATGGGCGTGATCGACGGGCTGGACCGCTCGAAACAGTCCTTCCTCGACGCGGTGGCGCTCGGCGCCTTCACGGTGCCTGGCGACGGCTCGCTCGATTTCGGCGCCATCGTCCAGCGCTTCGCCGATCATGGCTATGAAGGCTGGTTCGTGGTCGAGGCCGAGCAGGATCCGAAGAAGAACCCGCCGCTCAAGATGGCCCAAGTCGGCCACAAGGAGCTGATGCGGGTGATGACGGCCGCCGGCTACACGGTGGAGACACAAGGGTTTCCGGCGTAAACGGTGGATTCGCCGGGGCGCGCGGTTTATCCGTTGCGCTTTGGGCAAATCCTGGATTGGCGCGATGAAAGACTATGAGCATCCCTTCTTCCGGCCGTTGTGGCGCCGCATCGCCGTCGTCGAGGTCTGCCTGGTCTGGTCGGTGATCGAGTTCGCTTCTGGCACGCCGTTCTGGGGCGTCATCGCGCTCGGCTTCGCAGGCTACGCGGTGTGGCAGTTCTTTTACCTCTACAAGCCGGCAGAGGAGAACAAGCCTCCGGCCGAGCCGAAGGAATGATCCAAAGGAGCCCCGCATGTCGAAACTGCTCGTCAAGGCCGACAAGGGCCATGGCCACGTCGCTCACGTCACGCCGCAAAGCGCCGGCTGGACCTATGTCGGTTTCGATCTGCATCGGCTTCGTCCGGGCGAGACGGCGTCCGGAAAGACGGGCGAGCGCGAGGTCTGCCTGGTTTTCGTCACCGGCAAGGGCAAGGCTTCTGCCAGCGGCAAGGACCTCGGCCTGCTCGGCGAGCGCATGTCGCCCTTCGAGGGCAAGCCCTGGTCGGTCTATGTGCCGCAAGGCGCCGACTGGTCGGTGACCGCCGACACCGAGCTGGAGCTCGCCGTCTGCTCGGCCCCGGGCTTAGGCGGCGGCCTGCCGGTGCGCGTCATCGGGCCTGACGATCTCGGCCAGGAGGTGCGCGGCAAGGGCACCAACACGCGCTACGTCACCAACATCCTGCCCGAGGGCAAGCCGGCGGATTCGCTGCTGGTGGTCGAGGTCATCACGCCCGGCGGCCATACGTCGAGCTATCCGCCGCACAAGCACGACCAGGACAATCTGCCGGCGGAATCCTACCTCGAGGAGACCTATTACCATCGCCTCAACCCGCCGCAGGGCTTTGCCTTCCAGCGCGTCTACACCGATGCCGACCGCAACGGCGTGCGCGAGCTGGACGAAGCGATGGCGATCGAGGACGGCGATGTCGTGCTGGTGCCCAAGGGCTATCACCCCTGCGCGGCCTGCCACGGCTACGACCTCTATTACCTCAATGTCATGGCCGGGCCGAAGCGGACGTGGAAATTCCACAACGCGGCCGAGCACGAATGGCTGATGAAGGCCTGACCGGGCAGCTTGGCAAAGCCGTTGGTCCAGTACGGAAAAATCGTCGGCTAACAAGCTCCGTGCTGGACTTGCCTTCGAAAACCCATGAAAGCTTCGTCAATCCGTCATGGAAATCACCTATGGCAGCGGGTCTGATGCATGTCGCCGCAAGCGCTCTGGCGTTTTTTGGACCCACGACTTGCCAAAACAATGACTTGAAGCGCGTCGCATGATCCTTCGGGGCGCAGCGCGCTTGACGAGGACCGCCGATGCGCTACGCCATCTACTACACCCCGGCACAGGATGAGCCACTGGCGCGCATTGCCGCCAACTGGCTGGGCCGCGACCCGTTCGGCGCGGCGACGCGGCCGGTCGAGGCCGTGGGCGATCTGTCGGCCGCGGAAGTCGCCTTCCACACCGCCTCCGCCAGGCGTTACGGGTTCCACGCGACGCTGAAGGCGCCGTTCCGGTTAGCGCCGAACGAGACGGAAGCCTCGCTGCGCGCCGCGCTCGACAGGTTCGCCGAGGCGACGCCGCCGGTCGTGATCCCGCGTCTCGTCGTCGGGCAGATCGACGGCTTCTTCGCGCTGGTGCCGGAAACGCGATTTGCGCCGCTCAACCAATTCGCCGGCGAGGTGGTGCGCGCCTTCGATCCGTTCCGCGCGCCGCTCACCGACGCCGAGATCGAGCGCCGCAGCCCCGATGCGCTGAAGCCGGACGAGTTTCGCAACCTCTGCCAATGGGGCTATCCATACGTCTTCGACACATTCCGCTTCCACATGACGCTGTCTGGGCGGGTCGGGCCGCAGGAAAGCCCACGTCTTCGCGCAGCGATCGACGGCCTGTTCGCCGACGTGCTGCGGCAGCCGGTGCCGGTGGATGCGCTGACATTGTTCGTCGAGACCGAGCCGGGCGCCCCGTTCATGGTGCTTTCCCACCATGCGCTTGGCCGTGGCCCGGCCCGCAAGACCGCCTAAGGCGGATCAGCGGAAACGCTGAACCGCCCTATTTCTTTGTTTTTACGCAATTCCGGACGGAAAACCGCAAAGCACTTTTCCTGGAATTGCCCTGATATGACCGCTCGAGACAGGACCACCTGAGATGACCGCCGAAACCGTTCTCACCAATGCCCGCATCGTGCTGCCCGACGAAATCGTCGAGGGCTCGCTTCTGTTGCGCGACGGCCTGATTGCCGCCGTCGAGCCGGGCGCTGCCCACGCCGGCGAGGATATGGGCGGCGACTACATCATCCCGGGGCTTGTCGAGCTGCACACCGACCACCTCGAAGGCCATTACGCGCCGCGCCCGAAAGTGCGCTGGAACCCCATCGCCGCCGTGCTTGCCCATGACGCCCAGGTAGCGACCGCCGGCATCACCACCGTGCTCGACGCCTTGCGCGTCGGCATGGACGAGGACGCCGACCTGAAATCCGACGACGTCCGCAAGCTGGCCGACGCGATCGAGGACAGCGTGCGCCAGGACCGGCTCAGGGCCGACCATTTCATCCACCTGCGCTGCGAGGTCTCGGCGCCGGACTGCCTTGAGGCTTTCGCCAATTTCGAGACCGACGACAGGGTGAAGCTCGCTTCGCTGATGGACCACGCGCCTGGACAGCGCCAGTTCGTCAACCTTGAGACCTATGCCTATTATTACCAGCGTAAGCTGAAGCTGACCGACCGCGACTTCCAGAAATTCTGCGAGAAGCGCATGGGCGAATCGGCACGCAACTCCGGCCCGAACCGCGTCTTCATCTCGGCCGCCTGCCGCGAGCGCGGCATCGTGCTGGCCAGCCATGACGACGCGACCGCCAGCCATGTCGACGAAGCGATCGAGCAGGGCGTGCGCGTGGCCGAGTTCCCGACGACGGAAGAAGCGGCCAAAGCCTCGAAGGCGGCGGGCCTCGGCGTGCTGATGGGCGCGCCGAACGTCATGCGCGGCGCTTCGCATTCCGGCAACGTCTCGGCGCGCACGCTCGCCGCCGACGGCCTGCTCGATATCCTGTCGTCCGACTACATCCCCTTCAGCCTGATCCAGTCGGCCTTCTTCCTCGGCGATGTTGTCGAAGGGATTTCACTGCCGCAGGCGGTCGCCATGGTGTCGAAGAACCCGGCCGAGGCGGTCGGTCTCGCCGACCGCGGCGTCATCGAACCGGGCCGCCGCGCCGACCTAGTGCGCGTGCGCGTGGACGACCATGTGCCGGTCGTGCGCACCGTGTGGCGCCAGGGCCGCCGGGTCGCATGATGGTCTCGGCCCTGATCGAGCGCGAGCTGGCCGAGAGCCTGCCGATCCGCAACGGCGTCTTCGTCGCGGTGGTCGGCCCGAGCGGCGCCGGCAAGGACACGGTGATCGGCTATGCCAAGCAGCACTTTGCCGGCGAGACGCGGCTGGAATTCGTGCGCCGCGTCATCACCAGGCCGAGCGATACGGCAAGCGAGGACCACGACACGCTGGCCGATGCCGCCTTTGCCGAAGCGGAGGCGGACGGCGCCTTCTCGCTGTGCTGGGACGCGCACGGCTTGCGCTATGGCCTGCCGGCCGATGTCGACTGGGCCGTGGCGAACGGCCATGTGGCGGTCGCCAACGTATCGCGCGCGGTCATCCCGGCGCTGCGCGAACGCTACGCGAACCTGGCCGTGGTCGAGATCACCGCCGCGCCGGAGATCCTCGCCGAGCGGCTTGCCGCGCGCGGCCGCGAATCGCGCGGCGAAGTGCTTGCCCGCCTGGCGCGCAGCACCAGCGTCAAGCTGACGGGACCGGACGTGACCTCGATCGACAACAGCGGCGACAAGGAAATCGCCGGCGAACGCTTCGCCGAGGTGCTGCGCAAGGCGATGGCGTTCTCGGACCTGTCGGACATGATTTAGCGCCTTCCCCTTCTCCCCTTGCGGGAGAAGGTGGCCGCGAAGCGGCCGGATGAGGGGTGCTGGAAGGAATGAAGCGCCAGCGGTTGGGCACAACGGTGCTGCCAGGCGAACGCCATCGCCAAGCTGGAACACTCCTCATCCGTCTCGGCGCTTCGCGCCGATCCACCTTCTCCCACAAGGGGAGAAGGGGAAAGCGACGCTTCACTTGTTGAAGTTGGCGATGAATTGCTTGAACTGCGGTGTCGGCGGCCTGGCGAACATTTCCTTCGGCTCGCCGACCGAATCCACCTCGCCCTTGTGCAGGAACATCACCTTGCTCGACACGTCGCGGGCAAAGCCCATTTCATGGGTGACGACCAGCATGGTGCGCCCTTCTTCAGCGAGGGAGCGCATGACGCGCAGCACCTCGCCGACCAGTTCCGGATCGAGCGCGGATGTCGGCTCGTCGAACAGCATCACCTTGGGGTTCATGGCCAGCGCGCGGGCGATGGCCGCACGCTGTTGCTGGCCGCCGGACATATGCGGCGGATAATAGTTGCGGCGCTCCCATATGCCGACGCGCTTCAGCAGCGCCTCGGCCTGCTCCAGGCACTCCGCACGTGGACGCTTCAGCACATGCGTCGGCGCGGCGACGAGGTTTTCCAGCACCGTCATGTGCGACCAAAGATTGAAGCTCTGGAAAACCATGGCGAGGTTGGCGCGGATGCGCTCCACCTGGCGGATATCGGCCGGCATCTGATGACCGTCGCGGCCCCGCTTCATCCGGATAAGCTCGCCGTCCACCCGCACTTCGCCGGAATCCGGGGTTTCCAGGAGATTGATACAGCGCAGCATCGTGCTCTTGCCGGAGCCCGAGGAGCCGAGGATGGATATCACATCGCCCTTGTGGGCTTCGAGCGAAATGCCCTTGAGCACCTCGTGATCGCCAAAACACTTGCGCAGGTCCTTGACGCTGATGGCGGCCGTCTCGTCAGAGGACCGTGCTGCTTTCGTTGCAGCGGCGACATTTGCCGGCATCACAACACCTCCGGGATGGGTTTGACCAGCTGGCTCTGCTCGGGCGGGGGGCGCAGATGCGGCGAAAGCCGGTATTCGACCCAGGCGAACAGCCGGGCGATCGACAGATTGAGCAGCAGGTAGATCACACCGGCGCAGGTCAGCACCTCGATCGGCCGGAACGTGTCGTGCTGGATCTTCTGCGCCGTTCCCATCATCTCCATGATGGTGACCACGGACGCGAGCGCGGTCGCCTTGGTCATGAGGATGATCTCGGTCGAATAGGCCGGCAAGGCGAGCCGCAGCGCGATCGGCAGCGTGACGAGGCGGAAACGGGTGAAGGCCGACATGCCGAACGCCTTGGCCGCCTCGATCTGGCCGACAGGAACAGCCCTAAGCGCGCCGCGGAAAATCTCGCTCTCATAGGCGGCTGTGTTCAAGGCCATGGCGACGATCGTGCAATACATCGGATCGCGCAGGATCGGCCACAGGATCGGGCTGTGGCGAACGAAATCGAACTGGGACAGGCCGAAATAGATCAGGTAGAGCTGCACCAAGAGCGGCGAGCCGCGGAAGATGAAGACATAGGCGCGGGTGAAATATTCGCCGAATTTATAGCCGGAAGCTCGCAGCCAGGTCAGGCCGGTGGCGATGATGAGCCCGAAGGCGATGCCGAAGAACCAGATCTCGAGCGTCAGTGGCAGCGCCTTCAGCACGCTCCACATGGTCGAAAGGTAGAAGTCGAAATCCACCGCCACCTCTCACTTCGGCCGCGTGAAACTGCGCGAGGTGTAACGCTCGGCCCTGTCGAAGATCGGCGTCGAGACCGACGTCATCACCAGATAGAGGATGCCGGCCAGCGTGTAGAAAAGCAGCGAATGATGGGTCGAACGCGCAGCCTTGTTGGCGGTGAGCATCAGCTCGGCGACGCCGGTGACCGAGATCAGCGCCGAATCCTTGATGGTCAATTGCCAGACATTGCCCAGACCCGGCACGGCGAGGCGCAGGACCTGCGGCATGATCACGAGGCGGAACCGCAGCCAAGCCGACATGCCGTAGGCGCGTGCCGCTTCCAGCTCGCCGCGATGGATCGCCAGGAACGACCCGCGAAAAACCTCGGCCTGGTAGGCGCCGGAAATGATGCCGACCGCGAGCACGCCGCCGAGGAAGCTCGGCATGTTCAAGATGTCCGTCGAGCCGATCGATCCGGTCGACCTCGCCACGCCGGTCAGCACCTGGGTGCCGCCATAGTAGAACAGGTAGATGATCAAAAGTTCCGGTTCGCCGCGGAATATGGTGGTGTAGCTCTCGCCGATGAACCGCAATCCGCCGCGCTGCGAGAGCTTGGCCGCCGCGACCAGCGACCCAAGCGTGGCACCGATCAGCATCGAGACGACGGTGACGGCGAGCGTCCAGCCGATACCCCAGAGCAGTTGGACGCCCCAGCCGGCGGCCAACAGCTCATAGGCCGTCGACACCTGGTCCTTGAGATCGTTGAGAAACTCCACTTACGGCTCCTGCGGGCGCCGAGATAGGCATCGACGGCTTGCCTTTGATGCGCTCTCCCAAACCGCCGCGCATTTTCGGGCGACATGCACTTTATCTTGCGCATGTCGTTTCCCCGAAACCGCTAGGCACTTTCGGGCGACATGCACTCAATGCAAAACGGGAGCAGCCTTGGCTGCTCCCGTTGCGACATTACTTGGTAATGTCGATCTTGAACCACTGCATCGAGTATTTCGACACCGAGCCGTCGTCGAGCGCGGCCTTGAGCGCCTTGTTGTAGATGTCCTGCAGGTCCTTGTCGGTCTTGCGGAAGGCAGCACCGATGCCCGGTCCGAGGATCGGACCGCCCTTGAATTGCGGCCCGACGAATTCCAGGTCCTTGGCATCCGGCTTGGCCAGTGTGCCGAGGAAATAGGTGGTGTCGGCGAAAGCGACGTCGATGCGGCCCGCCATCAGGTCGAGATCGTGCTCGTCGGTGGTCTTGTATTCATGGACGTTGGCGACGTCCTTGAGATACTTGTCGGCGAAGGTTGCCTCGGTGGTCGAGACCTGCAGGCCGAGATTCTTGCCCGTGAGCTCCTTGCGCAGCGTGTCGAGCGCCGCCTTGGATTCAGCGTCATCCTTCGACAGGTCGATCATCTTGCCGCTGTTGGACAATTGGGCCAGCGGACCGTTCTTGTCGGCAAGGAAAGCCACCGGCGAGGAGGCATAGGGGATCGAGAAGTCGATCGTCTTCAGGCGCTCCTCGGTGATCGACATGCCATCCATGACGATGTCGAACTTGCCCGCCGTGAGGCCGGGGATGACGCCGTCCCAATCCTGAGCGACGATGTTGCATTCGAGCTTGGCGCGGGCGCAGACGTCGTTGAGGATGTCCACCTCGAAGCCGACGATCTTGCCGCTGGCATCGGTCTGGTTCCAGGGGGCGTAGGAGCCCTCCATGGCGACCGTCACGGTCTTCCAGTCCTTGGCCATTGCCGGGGTCGAGCAGGTCAACGCCAGCGCGGCGAGCGCGATCCAACGTGATGATGTCACGGTAGTTTCTCCCATTTTTGTTCTTGGAACCCTCAGATACCAATTGCTTAGCCCAGCCCCGATTCGCCGACAAGGGCTGTTTTCCGGTTCACGTGTTGTTGCAATCATCGACGAATCTGGACCCGCCCAGCGGCTAAGCCGCGAGCATCGATCCAATCAGGACCGTTGCCTCAGCAGGTCCGAACGGAAAATCGCTACGGATTTTCCTGGGATGCCTTGAGAGTGAGACTATTCCGCCGGCGCGCCCGCAACGTTCTGGCGCGTCGCTTCGATCATGCGGCGCCGGGCGTGGAAGACGCCCCATTGCTGGTCGACCAGCACGCCGATCAGGATCACGCCGCCCATCACCGCGAAGTTGAGCGAGGACGGGATGCCGAGCAGGTTGACGAGATTCTGCAGCTCCTGCAGCAGCACGGTGCCGAGGACGACGCCGACCAGCGAGCCCTCGCCGCCGCGCAGCGAGAAGCCGCCGAGCACCGCCGCGGCGATGGCATAGAGCTCGTAGAACTGGCCGTGGCTCGCCGGCGAGATCGAGCGCGTGTACATGGCGAAATAGATCGCCGACAGCGCCGTCAGCACGCCGCAGATGACATAGGCGGCGATGATGATCCGGCCGGTGCGGATGCCGGAATACTTCGCCGCTTCCTCGTTCTTGCCGATGGCGTAGAGGTAGCGGCCGAACACCGAGCGGTGCAGCACCACCCACATGACGATGGCGATGACGATCAGCGCGATGAATGAGTTCGGCAGGCCGCCCGACCGGCCGGCGGTCAGGAATTCGAGCGTCGGGAAATTCTGCCCGAAGGCGAAGCCCGCCGTGCCGTCGGCGGTGTAGAAGCGCGCCACGCCGCGATAGATCAACAGGCCGCACAGCGTCACCACGAAGGGCTGCAGCTTGAGCCGCGTGATCAGCCAGCCATGCACGAAGCCGATGACGGCGCCGAGCACGAGGATCAGCACGAAGGCCAGCGGCCAGTTCACCTCGCGCACCGCGATGAAGTCGATGAACAGCGTGCCGAGCAAGGCGATCAGAGAGCCGACCGACAATTCGATGCCGCCGGTGATGATGACGAAGGCCTGGCCGATCGACAGGATGCCGAACAGCGCGACGAGGTTGGAGGTGTTGGCGAGGTTGATCGTCGACAGGAAGCGCGGGTTGATGGCCGTCACCACCGCGCCGACCACCAGGATCAGGATCAGCAGGCCGAGATCTTTCTTGCTCATTGCGCTCCTCCCGCCGCTTGCAGCAGTTTCGGCTTCTTGCCGACCGCCAGCAAGAGCACGTTCTCCTGGCTGAAATCGTCTTTGTCGAGGATGCCGGAAATCTGCCCCTCATGCATGACCGCGATGCGGTCCGAGACGCCGATCACCTCTTCCATGTCGCTGGAGATCATCAGCACGGCGACGCCGGCATCGGCCAGCGCCCGCATCAGTCCGTAGATCTCGGCCTTGGCGCCGATGTCGATGCCGCGCGTCGGCTCGTCGAGGATCATCACCTTGGGGTTCATCGCCAGCCACTTGGCCAGGACCACCTTCTGCTGGTTGCCGCCCGACAGCGTGCCGGTGCGGGTCAGCACCGACGGCGCCTTGATGCCGAGGTTCTTCTTTTGCTTTTCTGCCGTCTCCAGCTCGGCACTGGCCGAGACCAGCGAGCGCCTGGCATGGGCCGGCAGGTTGGGCAGCGAGATATTCTGCGCAATCGAGAGATCGAGCAATATGCCGGTCAGCTTGCGGTCCTCCGGCACCAGGAAGATGCCGTTCGCCACCGCATCGGCGGCCGAGCCGACATTGAGCGGCTTGCCGTCGAGCGTCACGCTGCCGGCCAGCCGCTCGTCGATGCCGAACAGCACGCGCGCCAACTCCGTGCGGCCGGAGCCGACCAGGCCCGCGAGGCCGAGTATCTCTGCGCGCCTCAGCTCGATGCTGACCGGCCGATCCGGATAAGTGCTGGTGCGGATGGCATCCGCCGACAGGGCGACGCTGCCCGGCGCGCGGGCGGCTTCGCCGGCCTTCTCGCGCTCCTTCAGCATGCGGCCGATCATCAGCCTGACCATCTCGTCGTGATTGATCTGATCTTTCGCCAGCGTGCCGGCCAGCGTGCCGTCGCGCAGCACCACGACACGATCGGCGACGCGCTCGATCTCATGCAGCCGGTGCGAGATGAAGATGACGCTGATACCTTCCGCCTTGAGGCCCTTGATGACGTCGAGCAGTTTCTCGGTCTCGGCGATCGGCAGGCTGGAGGTCGGCTCGTCGAGGATCACGAGGCGGGCCTTGATCGACAGCGCCTTGGCGATCTCGACCATCTGCTGCTGTGCCAGCGACAGCGACGCCACCGGCGCGTCGGCCGAGAAATTGGCGCCGACACGCTTCAGGAGCGGCGCCACCATCTCGCGCAGCTTGGCGCGGTCGACCAGCCTCAGCGGCCCGGCGCGCAGCGGCTCGCGGCCGAAGAAGATGTTGGCGGCGACGTCGAGGTTTTCGAAGAGGTTCAATTCCTGGTGCACGAAGGCGATGCCGGAGCCGATGCTCTGCTCGACGGTCAATCCATCATGCGCCGCGCCATCGACGGTGATGGTGCCGCTGTCCGGCCGCGTCACGCCGCCGAGGATCTTCATCAGCGTCGACTTGCCGGCGCCGTTTTCGCCGACCAGGCCGATGACCTCGCCGGGCCGGACCTCCATCGAGAACCTGTCCAGCGCGACAACGCCCGGATAGGTCTTGCGCACGGCATCCAGGCCCAGAAACGGAGCGGTGTCGGGGTGAGTGGTGTCGGTAGAGGTCATCGCGCCTAAGTTTACCGCAGGGGGTAACAGCCGGTGGCCACAGACTGACGGGCCTCGGCCGGCCCGTCAATACGAACGCCGGCCCAAGGCAAACCCTTGAGCCGGCGCAACTGTGCTGGACTTACTTGCCCGCCATCGCCTTGAGGTTGGCGGCGTAAGCGTCGACATCATCCTTGCCGATGATCTTGGTCGGGATGATGATCAGGTTGTTGGCCGGAATGCCGGACTTGTCGCCCTTGAGATAGGCGGCCATCAGCTTCATACCCTGATAGGCCCATTCGAACGGCTGCTGCACCACGGTCGCGGCCACGGTGCCTTCCTTGACGCCGCCCAGCGTGATCGGATCGTCGTCGAAGCCGACGACGGTGATCTGGCCGAGCTTTCCGGCGTCGCGCAGCGCTTCATAGATGCGCGGCGTGTTATAGGAGTAGAAGCCGACCATGCAGGTGATGTCGGGGCTGGCGACCAGCGCGTCCTCGACATTCTTCTTGGCGCGCGCCTGGTCGATGTCGTCGCCGCGCACGTCGACCAGCTCAATCTTGCTGCCGGCGAGCCCGTCCTTCATGCCCTGGATGCGCTCCTTGGCGTTGTCGGCGCCGAGCAGACCGACGAAGCCCAGGCACTTGCCGCCGTTGGGCATCGCCTTCTTGGCGATCTCGGCGGCCTGCTTGCCGGCATCGACGTTGGACGAGCCGATATAGGCGACGCGCTTGGTCTGCGGCGCATCGGAGTCGGTGGTGAACAGCGCGGTTTGCGACGCGATCTTGTTCAGCCCGTCGGTCGAGGTCTTGGGATCGACGGCCGAGACCATGATGCCCTTGACGCCTGCCGTCACTAGGTCGTCCATCAGCCGCTGCTGGATGGCGACCGAGGATTGTTCCGGATATTTGAGCTCGAGATTGTAGTCGGGCAACTCGCCCTGCGCCTTCTTCACGCCAGCTTCCGCCGCCTTCCAGAAGTCTGACGCGCCGTTGACGACGAAGGCCAGCGTCGGCTTGTCGTCGGCGCGGGCAACCGCTGTGGCCGCAAGCCCGACAACCAGGGCCGCCGCGGCGACAGATGCATTACGGATCATGGATTTCATAGTTCAACCTCCCTTGTAGAACTTGCCTTGTAGAACTCGTCGCCGATGTCTCGGCCGCGGCCTGGATAACCCTCCTCCTCAAGGGTGCGGCGCAAAGGTCCGCCGACTTAAGAACGGTGCCGATCCGGCCGCGGTCGAGACACTAGACACTCATGTGGCTTTCGTAAATAGTCCGATTTGTCTGACATTTTCGTGAGAATGGACCCGAGCCCAGACCGGCGAAGCCGCCGGTTTTCATGCAAGCGTCCCTCGCACCTGTCGCCACCGAACGGAGACGACGAGTTGACAGTAGAACGCTAACGGCTATTAGTAAAGAGTATTAGTTATGAAGCCGGGGCGCGTATTTTCGAAGCGGAGGAGACGCTGGTCGAAGGGCGCGCCGGGAGTGAGGAGAACGAGCGCGGCAAGGCTTGCAGCCGTGCCGAAGATACAGGAATTGTCAGCACTGTTGACCTTGTCTGACCGGTTTCGTCGCGAAGCGGTGCAGCCGGTGATTTGCCCAACGCGCTTGCTAATATGTATTAGTCTGGTGCAATCTCGATAAACGCGCCGACCTCGACCATCTTGCCGTTGCCGTCGGCCTTTGCTTTAGAGCCGGCTGGGTTTGGGAAACGATCATGAGCGAACCGACGGAACTCAGCGATTCTCCCGGGGCTTCCAGGCGCCGCAAGCCTGCCGCCAAGCCCAAGGGGCGTGTCACCATGACCGACATCGCGCGCGCCGCCGGCTGCTCGCAGGCGACGGTGTCGTTCGTGCTCAACAATTCGCCGGGCATCAGGCTGTCGCAGCAGACACGCGACCGTGTGATCGAGGCAGCCCGGGCGCTGGGTTATTCGCCGCCGGTCTTTTCGGCGCTCCGGCCGCCCGTGACGCCGTTCGAAGGCCTGGACGGCGTCATCGGCTTCGCGGTCGACCAGCTCGCCACCAGCCCCGAGGCGGTGGTCGCCATCGAGGGCGCGCGGCAGGCCTCGTGGAATGCCGGCAATGTGCTTCTGGTGGCGCAGACCATGGGCGACGCGGTGATGGAGCCGCGCGCGATTTCCGCGCTGACGAGGCGCGGCATCTCGGCGCTGATCTACATGACCATCTTCACCCGCGAGATCGCCGCGCCGGATTTCCTCTACAGCCTCGACATCCCGGTGATCCTGCTCAACTGCTACACCGCCGACTATGCCTTCCCGGCCGTGGTTCCCTCCGAGATCGCCGGCGGCCAGAGCGCGACAAGGCATCTGATCAGTCATGGCCATCGCCGCATCGCCACCATCACGGGCGAGCCCTGGATGCAGGCCGCTCAAGATCGGCTGAAAGGCTATCGCCGCGCTCTGGCCACGGCCGATATCCCGTTCGATCCCGAGCTGGTGGTCGAGGGCGACTGGTCGGCCAGCGCCGGCTACGCCGCGACGGTCAAGCTGCTCGGGCTCAAGGAGCGGCCCACCGCCATCTTCTGCCAGAACGACCGCACCGCGATCGGCTGCTACGAGGCGCTGAAGGAAGCCGGCCTGCACATACCGCAGGACATTTCCGTGGTCGGCTATGACGACGAGGAGATCGCCCGCCATCTCTTCCCGCCGCTGACCACCTCTATCCTGCCGCATCTGGCAATGGGTCAATGGGCGATCGAGCAGTTGGAGACGCCGCCGACGCCCGGCCGCGGACGGTACCCCATCACCAAGCTGGAGTGCCCGCTGGTGGAGCGGGAGTCGGTCGCAGACGCGAAGGGATGAGCATACCCTGAGGTTACCTCTTCAAACCTCGTGGTGTATTGACATTGTATTGACAGTCGCTAGATATCTTGTCCTGACACAGGAGAACTTCGATGGCGCAGTCCGGTCATGCTGGCGGCAATCACGACTCAGCACGCAAGGATGACGTGATTCAGATCCGCGCTTCGGCGGGAACGAAGGCTATTCTCAACCGAGCCGCGAGTTTGCGCGGGCAGAAGCTTTCGGAGTTCATGCTGGACAGTGCCCGCAAGCAGGCCGAGGAGACCATCCTCGACCAGCGAGCCTTCTTTCTCGATACTGACGCGCACGAGGAATTTCTTGACCTGCTTGATGCTCCGAACAAACCGTCGGAGGAGCTGCGCACCCGTATGACGCGTAAGCCTGCCTGGGAGCGCTGATGCCTGCAGAGCAATCGGGAGGATTGCGAGTCCGCGCTCCGGAACGCCTGACCATCAGCCACGACGTTTCCGAATTTCACAACGGCAAGCATCCCTCGCTTGATGACTGGCTGCGAAATCGGGCCATGGTTGGCGAAGGACTGTCCGCCCGAACCTATGTCGTCTGTGACGCGGGCAAGGGAGATCGCGTCGTCGGCTACTATGCGATCTCCACGGCGATGGAAGAACGGATCGCGCTGCCAAGCGCAAAGCTGCGGCGTGGCATGCCCGACCAAGTGCCCTTGCTCCTGATCGGTCGCCTTGCGGTCGATCAGACGTTCCAGGGGATAGGACTCGGAGGAGACCTGCTTTCGGACGCCTTGCGGCGGTGCCTCGCTGTCTCGAACATTGCCGGAGTCCGTGCCGTAGTTGCGCATGCTGTCGACGATGCCGCTGTAGGTTTCTATCAACGGCACGGCTTCCTTGCGTCTCCGTTGGGTGAGCGAGTCATGCTGCTGCCGATCGAGACTGTGCAGGCGTTATTCTCGGGCATTTGAGCCCTGATCCATCAGTCAGTGTGAGATCGCCCACATAAACATTCGGGCGCGCCACGATATCCTTGCTCCGGCAACGAGATCACCCGGCCTATGCAGCAATTGCGCCGTCGTTTAGCTTAGGCTCATCAATGAGAGGCTCAGATGACGTCCACCTTCACCGTCCATGCAGCATCCGGTTATGAGCAATTGATGGGACGCTGGAGCCGCAGGCTCGCGCCCAAGTTCATCGACTTCGCCGGTCTGGCCGGCGGCGAAAAAATCCTCGATGTCGGCTGCGGCACCGGGAGTCTCACCTTCGAGCTGGCAAGGTCGGCCGAGCTTGCGGAGATCCAGGCCATCGACTTTTCGCCGGTGTTCGTCGAGGCGGCGAGGCAACGCAACAGCGATCCGCGTATCACTATCGGCCAGGCCGACGCCATGGCGCTGCCGTTCGCCGATCATGCTTTCGACCGCGCGCTGGCGCTGCTGGTGCTGCACTTCGTGCCGGAAGCCGGCAAAGCGGTGGCCGAGATGCGCCGCGTGGTGCGGCCGGGCGGCGTGGTCGCGGCCGTGGTCTGGGACCACTATGGCGGCATGACCGGCATGCGCATGATAATCGATACGATGGCGGCGCTCGGCGAAAGCGGGCGCCAGATGCGCAGCCGCTATTGCTTCCAGCCGATGATGCAGCCTGGCGAGATGAAGCGCACCTTTGTCGAGCAGGGTCTCGTCGACGTCACCGAGGCCGAGCTGATGATCCGCATGGACTACGCGGATTTCAACGACTTCTGGGCGCCGATCGGCGCCGGCGAAGGCCCGCTCGGCAGATATATGACCACGCTGGACGCGGCCGAGCAGAAGCGCATCGAGGCCGCCGTCCGCGATGCCTATCAGGCCGGCCGGCCCGATGGGCCGCGATCCTTCGCCAATGTCGCCTGGGCCTGTCGCGGCATCGTGCCTTGAAATTCACGTCGAGCGTGTAGAATCGCTGAGCCGGCAAGGCGTCAGTTGCCGACGGCGGTCGCGGCATTGATCTCCCAGCCGTCGACCCAGACCTGCCGCAGCCGGTCGCCTTCGCCCTTGAACCACAGGCCCGCCGGCCGGCAGTGCTCGATGCGGTCGCTGCGGAAATTGCGGATGGCCTGGCGCAGTTCGCACCAGGCGACGATGTTGGCGGTCTCGGCATAATAGATCAGCGCGACCGGACGGATGATGCGGTCGGTCGTCCGTCCCGCCTCGTCGCGATAGGAGAGGTCGAGCTTCTCCTCGTCGCGGATGGCGCGGCGGACCAGCGCGAGGTCGACGGCGGCGGACGGCGGCGCAAAGCCGTTGGCGTCGAGCGTCTGCCGCAAAGGCGGCGGCACGGCGCCGGCGATCTTGGCGCCGACGCGTTTCGCGGCCTGCTTGAGCTCCTCGTCGCCGGTGCGCTCGAGCAAGGCCAGCGACAGCACGATCGCCTCCATCTCCTCGATGGAAAACATCAGCGGCGGCAGGTCGAAACCGGGGCGCAGGATATAGCCGATGCCGCGCCCGCCCTCGATCGGCACGCGCATCGCCTGCAGGGCGGCGATGTCGCGATAGACCGAGCGAACCGTCACCTCCAGCCGCTCGGCGATCGCCGCCGCCGTCACCGGGCTCTTGGCCAGACGCAGGATCTGGATGATCTCGAACAGGCGCGAGGCCTTGCGCATTTTTCCATCCGACGGAAACGCAACTGACACACCCTCGTCAGTTGGGATGACCTATAGGGCCGCCTACCGGCTTGAAAATCAACAGATTCCTTTTCGCCCGCGCCGGCGCGGCAACAGGCAACTGACATGAGCTACAGCGAAAACCTCTGGCTGTTCTTCATGCTTCTGTTCGGCATCATCGCCGTACCGGGCATGGACATGCTGTTCGTGCTGGCCAATGCGCTGACCGGCGGCAGCAACCGCGGCCTGGCGGCGACCGCCGGGATCATGCTGGGCGGGGCGGTGCACACACTGAACGGAGCGATCGGTGTCGGCCTGCTCATGCATTTCGTGCCAATGCTGTTCACACCGCTCTTGGTCGCAGGCGCCGCCTACATGGCCTATATCGGCATTTCGCTGATGCGCAGCTCGATCACCGTCGCCGATGACGGGCCTACGGGCAGCCGCTCGGCCTGGAAGGCGTTTCGCCAGGGGTTGGTCACCTGCCTGATCAATCCGAAGGCCTATCTCTTCATCCTTGCCGTCTATCCGCAATTCCTGAAGCCGGCTTACGGTCCGATCTGGATGCAGGCGACCATCATGGGATTGCTGACGGTCGCCACGCAGGCCGCGATCTATGGCGGACTTGCCGTTACGGCGGGGCGCAGCCGGGGACTGCTGGTCGACAATCCGCAAGCGACCATATTTGCCGGCCGCGCAGCAGGGCTGCTGCTGTTTGCCGTTTCGATATTCACCGCCTGGGAAGGGTTGAGGGCGGCGTGATCGCCGCCCTCGCTTTCCCGCTCAGGCCGCGCCCTGACGGGTCGCGAGCATCTCGCGCTTCACCGACCGGCGCCATTCGACGGCGCCGGCGAGGCCGTGCAGCACGGTCTCGGTGGTCGCCCAGTCGATGCAGCCATCGGTGATGCTCTGGCCGTAGGCGAGCGGCTTGCCGGGCACGACATCCTGCCGGCCGGCGACGAGATTGCTCTCGATCATGACGCCGATGATGCGCTCGTCGCCCGCCGCGACCTGGCCGGCCACGTCATGCGCGACCTTCGGCTGGTTTTCCGGCTTCTTGGCGCTGTTGGCGTGGCTGACATCGATCATCAGCCGCGGCGCGACGCCGATGCGGGCGAGCTCGGCAGCGGCGGCCTCGACGCTTGCGGCGTCATAGTTCGGCGTGATGCCGCCGCGCAGGATGACATGGCAATCCTCGTTGCCGGTGGTCGCTGCGATGGCACTGCGGCCGCCCTTGGTTACCGCCATGAAATGATGCGGCTGGGCGGCCGACTTCACCGCCTCGCCGGCGATCCGAAGATTGCCGTCGGTGCCGTTCTTGAAGCCGACCGGGCAGGAAAGGCCCGAGGCCAGCTCGCGATGGATCTGGCTTTCGGTGGTGCGCGCGCCGATGGCGCCCCAGGCGACGAGGTCGGCGATGTATTGCGGCGTCGTCATGTCGAGGAATTCGGTCGCGGCCGGCAGGCCGAGATTGTTGACGGCCGAGAGCACGTTGCGCGCCATGCGCAAGCCCTTGTCGATGTTGAAGCTGCCATCGAGGTCGGGATCGTTGATGAGACCCTTCCAGCCGACCGTGGTGCGCGGCTTCTCAAAATAGACGCGCATGACGATCTCGAGCCGGTCGGCCAGGGCCTCGCGCAGCGCCGCCAGACGGCTGGCGTAGTCCACGGCGGCGACCGGATCGTGGATGGAACAAGGGCCGACGATGACTACCAGTCGATCGTCGGCCCCCGTGAGGATGGAATGGATGGCGTTGCGCGAGGCGGCAACGGTACGCGTCGCCGTGAGCGAGCGCGGTATCTCGCGCATCACGTCGTCCGGCGTGCTCAGGACCTTGAGTTCCTTGACCCGAAGGTCGTCTGTGGTGGTCAACACGGCTTTCTGCTCCTGTTTAGGAGACCTGCCGGCTGAAACAAAAAAGCCGCCAGGTCTGGCGGCTTGTCGGATTTTGATCTGGAGTTTTTCAGATCGAGCGCAATCCTCCCGCCGCCAGCGAGCTACCGTAGCTAAAGTACCAAAACGAGGCGGTCAGGTGGATCATGCGGGTCATATAGTGGAAGCGGAGGCGTTTGTCACGGGGGTGACGACGAGGAAGTATCGTCCAACCCGTTCGCGATTGGCCGAAGCCTCCCGAACTTCGTCATCCTAGGGTGGAGCAGTCGCGAAGCGACGTGGCGGAAACCCTAGGATCCATTCCGTGACGCCAGGCGAAGAGCGCAGCGGAGCAGAATTCTGCACCGTAGCAACGCGCGAAAGTCGCGGCATGGATCCTCGGGTCTGCGCTGCGTCGCTGCGCTCCTTGCTCCGCCCGTGGATGACGAAGCGATGGGCGTTTCCGCCAGACTCGCCGGTGCTACTCCGGCGAAGTCCCCGCAACATTCTGATCATAATCCACTAGCGATCCGGTCATGACGCCGGCCTGCGGGCTCAGCATGTAGGTGATCAGCCGTGCCAGTTGGGCCGGCTTGACGAGTTGGCCCATCGGCAGGCCGGCCTCGGCCTTTGCCAGCCAGTCGTCCGACGCGCCGTGCCATTTCTTCTGCACGACGTTCTCGCCTTCGGTGTCCATCCAGCCGGGCAGCACGGCGTTGCAGCGGATACGGTTGAAGCGATAGGCGTTGGCGACATTCTTGGTCAGCGTCGCCAGCGCGCCCTTGCTGGAGGAATAAGGCGCCAGGAAGGACTGGCCGCAATGCGCCGCCATCGACAGGACATTGACGATCGAGCCCGGCGCTTTCGTTTCCAGGAGATGCGCCACCACGCCCTGCATCAGGAAGAACGGGCCGCGCACATTGGTCTGAAAGATCTGGTCGAAGGTCTCCTCGGATGTTTCGACCAGCGAACCGCGCGCCGAGGTGGCGGCGGCGTTGACCAGCGCGTTGATGGTGCCGAAATGCGAGATTGCCGTGGCCACGGCGCGCTTGCAGTCAGCGACCTTGGCGACGTCGGCGCTGATGAAGATCGTATCGACGCCGAGCTTCCTGAAATGGGCAACGGCCTTGTCGCCCTTCTCCTGCGAGCGGCCGATCAGCGCCAGTGCCTTGCAGCCCTCGTCGGCCAAGACCTCGGCGACGGCAAAGCCGATGCCTTGCGCGCCGCCGGTGACGATGGCGCGAGTCTTCTTATTGCGATCGGCTGATGTGCTCATCGCTCAGCTCCTGGGTCGAGTTCCAGTTCTTACTTGTCGAGGCGGACGGTCTTGCCTGACGCCGCATCCGCGAGCTGCCCAGCGGCCTCAAGACTGCCGCGGATGAAGTCCATGCTGCTGCCGATCGCTTCGGCTGGGTTTGCCAGCCGATGGACCTCTGTTGAGAACGGCTCATACGAGAACGCGCCGGCATAGCCGTTGTCCAGCAAAGCTCGTATCTGGTCGACATTGCCCAGCCGGTCCCCGTCGTCGACGAGTATCCGATGCCCGTCCTGCATCTGCTCGGTGCGCAACCCCTGATCGACGACGCCAGAGATGTGGACAATGCCGGTATATGCCGGGAAGACGTCGCGCTCATCCGCGAGGTGATGGTGGAAGGTATCGTGCACGAGTTTGTAATGCGCCTCCCCTCCAACAGCCTCGATCGCAGCAATGGCGTCTGCCTTGTGGCGCAGCGACGAAGTAACGAAGCCGAGCGGTTCGATCAGCGCGACAAGACCGGCGCTTGCCAGCATCGGCAGTATTTCACCGAGCGAGCGTCGCAGCGCCTCATCGCGCTCGCCCGCCGCATATTGCGGCGCATCGTTGCGCGGGATGAGGCTGATCGACTCGGCGCCAGCTTGCGCGGCCTGGTCGATCAGCATCTGCACTTTTGCGCGCATTCCATCGGACCATGCGTTGAAGCCGTAAGCTTCCGACAATCCGAGAAGCCGAAGCCCTTTCGATCGCGCGTAGCCGCCTATGACGGTCGGCGCTTCACCGTCGAAAAATGCGGCGGTGGACAGTTTCTTCTCGGCCAGGTCATTGCGAAGTTCGACACCGATACAGCCAAGAGAGGCGGCGAGATCGAGGAACGCCCGGCAGTCAAGTCTGGGCGTCGCCATGTGGTTCAGCGAGAACTTCAGTTGCGCGGTCATCGTATTTCTCAGCCGATATCCTAGAGCGGTTCAGCGTTTCACGGAACCGCCGAACCGTTCTAACTCTTTGTTTTCACGCAATTCCGGACGGAAAACCGTTACACACTTTTCCTGGAATTGCTCTAGATCGACACTGTCTTGCCCGTCTTGGCCGATTTCAGCGCGGCGTCGGCCAGCTTCAGCGCAACGAGCCCGTCCTTGCCGCTCGGCGCCGCCTTCTTGCCCGCGGTTGCCGCGGCGATGAAAGACGCGATCTCGTTGGCGTAGGCGTCGATGTAGCGGGTCATGAAGAAGTCGTGCAGCGGCGGGCGGGTGTAGCCCTTGTCGTTGGCGAGCTCGATCGACACTGGACGCTGGTTCTCGGCCGCGACCATGCCCTTGGAGCCATGCACCTCGATGCGCTGGTCGTAGCCATAGGTGGCGCGACGCGAGTTGGAGATGACGGCCTGCTTGCCGGAGGCGGTTTCGAGGATGACGCTGACCGAGTCGAAATCGCCTGCGTCGCCGATCTTCTTGTCGACCAGCACAGAGGCATGGGCGCTCACCGCAACCGGCTCTTCGCCGAGCAGGAAGCGCGCCATGTCGAAGTCGTGGATGGTCATGTCGCGAAAAATGCCGCCCGAGCGGGCGATATAGTCGAGCGGCGGGGCGCCGGGATCGCGCGACGTAATGGTGATCATCTCGACCGTGCCGATGGCGCCGTCGTCGATCGCCTTGCGCACGGCGGCGAAATGCGGGTCGAAGCGGCGGTTGAAGCCGACCATCAGCGTGGCTCCGGTCTTCTCGACCACGGCCAGGCATTTCTCGACCCGCTCGACGGAGAGATCGATCGGCTTCTCGCAGAAGATCGCCTTGCCGGCCTTGGCGAAACGCTCGATCAGGTCGGCATGGGTGTCGGTCGGCGTGCAGATGATGACGGCGTCGATGTCCTTGGCCTTCTCGATGGCGTCGATGGTGCGGACTTCGGCGCCATAAGCGGAGGCCAGCTCCGTCGCCGCTTTCTCGAAGGCATCGGCCACGGCCACCAGCTTGGCCTGCGGGTTGGAGGCGACGGCGCGGGCATGCACCTTGCCGATGCGGCCGGCGCCGAGAAGAGCGAAGCGGAGTGTCATGGAATGTCCTTTGAGGGCGGTTCTGAAAGATGTCCGCGCCTTCTGGCGCGGACGATTGGTGGGTCCCGTCGTGGCGCCTCGTCAGGCGGCCTGAAGCTCCGCCTGTCCGGTCTTGGCGCCGGTGATGTAGGCGACGATGTCGTTGCCGTCGGTATCCTGCTTGCGCAGATTCGCGACGATACGGCCGCGGCGGAAGACGACGATGCGGTCAACCAGGTCGAACACCTGGCGCATGTTGTGGCTGACCAGGATCAGCGGCTCGCCGTTTTCCTTCAGCGTGCGGATGATGTTTTCGACCTGCGCCGTCTCCTGCACGCCGAGCGCCGCCGTCGGCTCGTCCATGATGATCAGCTTGGAGGCGAAGGTCGCGGTCCTGGCGATCGCCACGCACTGGCGCTGGCCGCCCGACATGTGGCGGATGGTGCTGGAGAGGTTGGGGATCTTCACCGCCGTGCGGACAAGCGCCGCTTCGGTGGCCTTGCGCATCGCCTTACGGTCCAGGATGGAGAAGGGACCGAGGTTGAACAGCACCTTCTCGCGGCCGAGGAAGAGGTTGGACGGCACGTCGAGGTCGTCGGCCAGAGCAAGGTTCTGGAACACGGTCTCGATGCCTGCCTCGCGCGCCTCGATCGGGCCGGCGAAGTTCACTTCCTTGCCGTCGAACCAGATCTTGCCGTCGGTACGCTGCTCGACACCGGTGATCTGGCGCACGAAGGTCGACTTGCCGGCGCCGTTGTCGCCCATGATGGCGACATGCTCGCCCTTGCGCAGCTCGAAGTTGGCCTCCTGCAGCGCATGCACGCCGCCATAGTGCTTGGTGAGGTTCTCGGTCTTCAGAACGATGTCGGACATGGTCAAGCTCCTATCGCGCGGCGGCGCTGGCGCCATTGATCGAGAACGACCGCGCCGACGATGATCACGCCCTTGACCATCTCCTGGTAGTAGGCGTCGAGGCGCAGGAAGGTGAAGCCGGAGATGATGACGCCGAAGATCAACGAGCCGATCACGGTGCCGATGATAGACCCGCGACCGCCCGAGAGCGAGACGCCGCCGATGACCGCCATGGCGATGGCGTCGAGCTCATACATCACGCCCATGCCGGACTGCGCGGTGAGGTTCTTGGAGCAGAGCACCACCGCTGCAAGCGAGGCGAGGATGCCGGCGATGACGTAGACCAGCACCTTGTGGTTGGCGATCTTGATACCGGACATGCGTGCGGCGTCCTCGTTGGAGCCGATGGCGTAGCAGTGCTTGCCGTATTTCGTGTAGGTCAGGATGAGCTGGAACAGGATCGCCAGCGAAATGAAGATGACGACGGGCATCAGCCCCTTGCCGATCGCGGCGAAGCTGTCGGTCGGAAACGAGATCGGCTCGCCCTTGGACCACCATTTGGCGATGCCGCGCGCGGTGACCATCATGCCGAGCGTGGCGATGAAGGGCGGGATGCGGGTGTAGGCGATCAACATGCCGTTGACCAGGCCGGCGATCAGGCCGCAACCTATGGCGACGAGCAAAGGCACGATAACCGGCAGATCGATCCAGCCATAGGTAAGGAACATGGCCTTGGGGTTGGGGTTGCCATTGACCGTCGCCACCTGGGCGAAACTCATGGCGATCATGGCGGTGGCGCCGACGACCGAGCCTGAAGACAGGTCGATGCCGCCGCTGATGATGACCTGGGTGACGCCGATGGCGATGATGCCGACGATCGATACCTGCAGGATGATGATCTGCAGGCGCTGCTCGTTGAAGATCGCGTTGACGTTCGGGCGGGTATTGAACAGGAAACTGTCGCCGAGGAAGACCCGGCCAATCAATTCGAACAGGCCGACCAGGATGACGAGCGCCAGGAACACGTTGAATTCGGCCGGCCATGGGCGCTTCTTGGCGTCATAACTCAATCCGCCAATGCCATGCGATGTCTGTGACACGTCTTCTTCCTCCGTCGGGGCGCGCTTGTCCTGCCTCCCGAGCGGGCGGGAGGAAGGGCGGAGCGGCGCAGTTGTTCCTATTGGATGCGCCGCCCCGTATCGGGTCGCCTCAGTTCTTCTTCAAGAACTTGTCGATGTTCGCCGGCGTGACGAGCTGGAACGGGATATAGACCTTGTGTTCCACCTTCTCGCCCTTGGCGAGCTTCAGCGCCGCATCGAGCGCACCGGCGCCCTGGCCGGCCGCGTCCTGGAACACCGTCACCTTGAGGTCGCCTGCCTGCATGGCGGCCAGCGCGTCCTGGGTGGCGTCGACACCGCCGACGATCATGGTCTTCATGTCGATGTTGGCGGCCTTCATCGCCTGGATGGCGCCGATGGCGCTTTCGTCGTTGTTGGCGATGACGCCATCGAACTGCTTGGCGGCCGACAGCCAGTTGGTCATCAGGTTCTGCGCCTGGTCGCGCTGCCAGTTCGAGGTCTGCTTGTCGATGATCTTGATGAAGCTGCAATCCGGCGTGGCGATCACTTCATCGATGTCCTTGGTACGCTGCACCGCGGCCTGGTTGGAAAGCTCGCCCATGATCACATAGACATTGGCTTCCTTCTTGCCGGCTTCCTTGAACAGGCGGCAGACTTCCTTGGTCTCGAGCGTGCCGGACTCGGCTTCGTTCGAAGCGACGAAGGCCTGATTGTCCGGCAATGTGTCGACATTGACCGGCTGGCGGTTGACATAGACCAGCGGGATCTTGGCCGCGGCGGCCGCGTCCGACATCGCCTGGGTGGCCGAGGTGTCGACCGGGTTGACGATGATGGCGTCGACGCCCGAAGCGGCGAAGTTCTTGATCTGGTCGAGCTGCTTGGCCACGTCGTTCTGCGCGTCCTCGACCTGAAGCTCGACGCCGCTCATGCCCTTGGCCTGGGCGATCATGCCGTTGCGCAGCACGGTCAGGAAGTTGTCGTCGAAACGCGCCATCGAAACACCGATCTTGGCGGCGAAGGCGGATGAACACATCAGCGCCGAAAGCGCGACGCCCAAAAGAAGTTTCTTCATTTTATTCTCCTCCACTTGGTGTCCGGCTGCACCCATTTGAACCGGAATCCCCGGTTTGCCCGGGGAATCTCTCCCTGCGGCCATGCGGCGTCGCCAATTCGGCTGGAACGCCTCTTCCTCCGTTCGAACAGACGCTCCGGAACGAAAGGACCAAAAGGCCTAGTTCGTGAAATATTTATTCCATTTCGTTTCGGAAACGTCAAGGGCGATTCCGACCGGGGCGGCCGGTTTTTCGATCACTATCGGCGCTACAAAGACCGCGATGGTCGATCGCGTGGGCCAGAATCGCGGCAAACCGCCTTGAAAGAATCCATCAGGCTGATGGATTCTTTCAAGGCGGTCCCGTTGCTCCGGGGTCTAGATGTTTTCCGGCAGATAGATGTCGAAGGGCAGGAAGGTCTGCCCCGGCGCATTGGCGGCGCCGCTTTCGATGGCGTGGGCCATCAGCCCGACGAGCTCCCGGCAGAGCGCGGCGAGCGGCGTCGAGATCACCATGGTGAGGATGTTGTCGGCAAGTGCGGCGCGCGAGACGGCGTTGATTTCGTTGCAGATGACGACCGGCATCTCGGTCGGCTTGGTCGTCCTCAGCGCCGAGACCGCGCCTTCCATGCCGCCGCCGGCAACGTAGCAGCCGGCAAGATCGGGATGGCGCGCCAGGAGGTCGATCATGGCGTCGTGCGTCACGTCATTGGCCTCGAGGTTGACCAGCGTCTCCATCACGGTGAAGTCCGGCGCATGCTCGCGGAAGAAAGAGCGGAAGCCGATCTCGCGCAGCTCATGGCCGTGGAAGCGGTGACTGCCTACGAAGAGCGCGACCTTGCCCGGCTTCCTGGCGGCCTTGGCGATCATCCAGGCCGCGCTGCGCCCGACCTTGCGGTTGTCGAGACCGACATAGCCCTCGCGGATGCCGGCGGCAAAATCCGACAACAGCGAGAAGACCGGCTGCCCCCTCGCCTTCAGCGCCTCGACCACCGCCGTGAGGTTGGGATGGTCCGGGCCGACAACGGCGATGGCCCTGGATTTTGCCGCCAGGCTGCGCATCTGGGCGGCGATCTCGTCAGGCGCCAGCGAAGCGGCGAAGTCGACCGTCGCAACGCCGCGGAAGCGCTGCGACTGGGCGACTGCCAGCTCGAGCTCCTTGGCGAAATCGCTGTAGAAGACATCATTGCCCCTGAGCAGCAGGAAGCCGAGCCGGTATTCCGGCAATTCCTGGCGCATGCGCTGCTTGATCAGCCCGGCCGCGTGATAACCGATCTCGGTGGCGGCGTCGTAGACCCGGCGCGCCGTCTCCTCGCGCACCGGCAGGCGGCTGTTCAGCACCCGGTCGACGGTGGCGACGCTTACGCCCGAGACGCGCGCGAGATCGGTGATGGTCGGCCGCTTTGCCATGAATGCTTCCTCGCTTGCCCGACTCCGGATATCCGATTCAAGATATCTCATTCTGATAGGAAATGATAGAAACTATCTTTGTGATGTTGAGACTATCAGACCTTGCGGCTATGCTGAAGCCGAAAGTCAGCGATGCGCGAGCCCTGCATGGTCGAGGCGGTTCGCCAAGCGCTGGCGGAGGAACCCCAATGACGGCAATAACGTCTTCGGCGGCGTCGCCGCGCGACTACAGCCTGACCGGGCGAGACGCCAGGCTCGCGGTGGAGAACGGCCTGGCCGCGGCCGAGTGGTATCACACCGAAATCCCGCGCAAGCAGATGAAGGAGCTGATGCAGCGCTCGGACCAGCCGGCGATCCGCGACACCATCATCTGGCTGGCGGCTTTCGTCGTCAGCGCCGCGGGCGGTATCTGGTTCTGGGGCAGCTGGTGGTGCGTGCCGTTCTTCTTCGTCTACGGCACCCTCTACGGCTCTTCGACCGATTCCCGCTGGCACGAATGCGGCCACGGCACGGCTTTCCGCACGCAGTGGATGAACGACGCCGTCTACCAGCTCGCCTGCTTCATGATCATGCGCAACCCGGTGACCTGGCGCTGGAGCCACACGCGCCACCACACCGACACGATCATCGTCGGCCGCGACCCGGAGATCGCCGTCATGCGGCCGCCGGACCTGCTGCGCGTGGTGCTGAACTTCTTCGGCATCCTCGACGCCTGGCACGCGATGGCCGACATGGTGCGCAATGCCGCCGGCGTCATCAGCGCCGCTGAAAAGACCTTCATTCCCGAGCAAGAGCAGCCGAAGGCGATCCGCGTGGCCCGCATCTGGCTCGCGATCTATCTCGCGACCATCGCCTTGGCCCTCTACCTGCATTCCTGGCTGCCGCTGATGCTGGTCGGCCTGCCCCGCCTCTATGGCGCCTGGCATCACGTCATGACCGGCCTGCTGCAGCATGGCGGGCTTGCCGACAATGTCGTCGACCATCGGCTCAACAGCCGCACCGTCTACATGAATCCGATCAGCCGGTTCATCTACTGGAACATGAACTACCATGTGGAGCATCACATGTTCCCGATGGTGCCTTATCACGCGCTGCCGAAGCTGCATGAGATGATCAAGCACGATTTGCCGGCGCCGACGCCGTCGATCCTGGCCGGCTATCGCGAGATGATCCCGGCCTTCCTGCGCCAGCTGCGCAACGAGGATTATTTCCTCAAGCGCGCGCTACCGCCGACGGCGAAGCCCTACCGGGAAGAACTGCACAACGACAATCCGGTGGCGGCCGCGGCCGAGTGAGCCGCCGAAGAGCTTAACCAATCGATTTTTGCGGAGGACAAGATGAGCGACTGGGTCGAGGCCTGCGCGGCCGGAGACATCGACGAAGAGGACGTGATGCGGTTCGACCATGGCGGCCGTACCTTCGCCGTCTACCGCAGCCCGGACGACGAATATTTCGCGACCGACGGCCTGTGCACGCATGAAAAGGTGCATCTGGCCGACGGGCTGGTGATGGATGACATCATCGAATGCCCCAAGCACAATGGCCGCTTCAACTACAAGACCGGCGACGCGCGCGGCGCGCCGGTCTGCGTCAACCTCAAGACTTATCCGGTCAAGGTCGATGCCGGAAAAGTCCTGATCCAGATCGGGTGAGATAATGGCGGGGATGGTGATCATCGGGGCAGGCGAATGCGGCGGACGCGCGGCGCTCGCTCTGCGCGATCTCGGCTACGAAGGGCCGGTGACGCTGGTCGGCGACGAGCCGCACCTGCCTTACGAACGGCCGCCGCTGTCCAAGGAAGCGATGACCGGAGAGGCTCCCGCCATCAAGGCGATCGCCACCGACGAGCTCTTCGCCGAACGCTCGATCAATCACGTCCATTCCGTCCGGGCCGTCGCGATCGACCGTGCAGCCCATACCGTGCAGCTGTCGGACGGATCCTCCCTGCCATATGAAAAGCTTTTGCTGGCCACCGGCTCCGTGCCGCGCAAGCTGCCGATGCCGGGGCTCGGGGGCCTCTGCGTTTATCTCAGGACCTTCAACGACGCTTTGGCCATCCGCGCCCATCTCAACCCGGAAAACCGCGTCGCCATCATCGGCGGCGGCTTCATCGGCCTGGAGCTTGCCGCCTCGGCGCGCAAGCTCGGCGCCACGGTCACCGTCATCGAAGCGCAGCCGCGCATCCTGATGCGCGGCGTGCCGGCCGAGATCGCCGAAATCATCCACAAGGCGCATGAGGTTGAGGGTGTTTCGATCCGCACCGGTCAGGGGATCGCCGCGATCGCCGATCACGGCAAGGAAGTCGGCATCACGCTGGCCGACGGTCAGAGGATCCTCGCCGATCTCGCGGTGATCGGCATCGGCGCCGTGCCGGTGACGGCGCTAGCCGCCGAGGCGGGCCTTGCCATCGACAATGGCATTGCCGTGGACGAGCATTTGCGCACGACAGACCCGGATATCTTCGCCGCCGGCGATTGCTGCTCGTTCCCGCTCGCGGTCTATGGCGGCCGGCGCGTGCGTCTCGAGGCCTGGCGCAACGCGCAGGAACAGGGCGCGCTTGCCGCCAAGAACATGCTGGACGCCGATGAGGCGCATGCCGCCGTGCCGTGGTTCTGGTCGGATCAGTATGGCCTCACGCTTCAGATCGCCGGGCTGTCGGACGAAGGCAAAAGCATCGTGCGGCGCGACCTCGACGACGGCGCCTTCATCCTGTTCCATCTGGCCGACGATGGCAGGCTGGTTGCAGCCAGCGGCATCGGCCCCGGCAACGCGGTGGCGCGCGATATCCGCCTGGCGGAAATGCTGATCGCCAGGCGAGCGGCGCCGGCGCCGGAGGCGCTCGGCTCGCAAGCGGTCAAGCTGAAGTCGCTGCTGGCGGCGTGAGTTTGCCTTTTTTGTGGAGCAGGGGAATCGCATGTGATGCTCTCTCGGTCTCGGCTACGCTGGGGGCGCGGCTTGGGTTGATCGTCGCCGAGCGGCATTGCCTGGGCCTGCTCTATTCGGGGCTGCAATCGGCGGGCGCCGTGGCGGCGGCGACCGGGCTGACGCCGGCGGCGGTGACGGCCTTGACCGACCGGCTGGAGGCGCGCGGCTACGTCACCCGGACCCGCAGCCTGGAGGACCGGCGCAAGGTGGTGATCGAGGCGACCAAACAGACCAGGGAGCTGTCGGAGCGCTATTACGGCACGATCGCGCGGGAGGGCGAGAAGGTGGTGGCGAGCTTCAGCGATACCGAGCTTGAGACTGTGCTCCGCTTCGTCAACGCCGCTCTCGACCTGCAGAGCGAGCAGCTGGCCAGGATCAAGGCCGAGCCCGACAAAACGAGTTGATCGGCAAAAAGGTCAAAGCGGCCCAGCCGCACGCCGGCAGCTGAACCGCCCTGAAGCGTCGGTTGGGCGAAAACCGACCTCAGATCGTCGCCGGGTCCAGCACCGGCTGACCCTTGAACCGCCCCACGATGCCGGCGAGATCGCCATCGGCGAAAGCATCGCGCAGCGCATCGAAGGACGGCAGCACGAAATAGGCGCGCTGGAACTTGTCGATCTCATAGCCGGTGCGCATCACCGTCTCGAGCTTGAACGGCACATGGTGGGCGTCCTGGCTCTCGACCGCGAATTGCAGCTCGGTGAAGGACGACATCAGCCCGGCGCCGAAGGCTTTCACCGGCTGGCCGGCCTCCTGGATGAGGCCGTATTCGGCGCTGTACCAGTAAAGCCTCGTGATCATCTCGTCGCCGCCAAGCGCGATCATGTCCTCGGCCTTCTCGCCATACATCTGCATGAAATCGGCGAACACCGGCTGGGTCAGGATCGGCACATGGCCGAAGAAATCATGGAACATGTCCGGCTCGACGATGTAGTCGAGCTCCTTTTTCGTCCGCAGCCAGTTGGTCACGGGGAAGCGCCGGTTGGCGAGATGGTCGAAGAACGGGCCGGCCGGGATCAGGCCCGGCACCGCGACGATTTCCCAGCCAGTCAGCCTGGCGAGCTTTTCGCTGATCTCGTCGAAATCGGGAATCCTGTCGAGCAGGCCGAGCGCGGCGACGCCATCCAGATAGGAATGGTGCGCAAGCTTCCGGGTCAGCTTCGTCTGGCGGTCGCACAGCGTACGCCACACCGCCTGTTCCTCGGCGGAATAGTCGTAGCCCTGCGCCACGGTGAAATCGCTGCGGCACACCGAATAGTCGCCGCGAAGGCCCTGCGCCGCGCATTCGGCGGCGTAATCGGCAACACTGATCGTCATCATATCCTCCTCAAGATCGTGATCCGCGGATCGTGAGGGTAAGTTTAGGGACGGTCGCTGAGGCAAATCAGCCTTGTTCGTAGCTCGCTCGTGGATTTTGAGGTAAAAGCACTCAGATCAACGTGAGATCGAGAAGACATGCCTCAGTTCGATGATTTCGAGATAAGGATGCTCGACATTCTGCAGCGCGATGGCCGCAAGCCCGTCTCGGAGCTGGCGCAGGAGATCGGCCTGTCGACCACCCCTTGCGCGCGGCGCTTCGAGGCCTTGCAGGAAACCGGCATCATCAAGGGCTTTGCCGCGGTGCTCAGCCGCCGCGCCGTGGGGCTCACCGTCGAGGTGTTCATCCAGGTGCGGCTGGTCAGCCACAGCGACGGCTCGCCCGAAAGCTTCATCGCCGCCGTGCAGCGCATGGACGAGGTCTCGTCCTGCTGGACGATGACCGGCGACCACGATTTCCTGCTGCATGTCATGGTGCCGTCGGTCGACGATCTCAACGCCTTCGTCATGCACCGATTGATGCGGCTGCCCGGCGTGCGCGACGTCCACACCCAGCTGGTGCTGCAGAACATCAAGGGCCCAGGCCACGTGCCGCTCAGTCATCTGCGGCGCTAAAGCAATTCCAGGAAAGGTGTGAAGCGGTTTTCCGTCCGGAATTGCTTCAAAACAAACTTCTCCCGAAAAGCTGCGTGGAAACTGCTGAACCGCGCCAAGGCGGCTTCGGCATCGGCGGCTAGCACAGGCGGACCAACTGGAGGTCCGCCATGAACATCGTGCTGATCAATCCACCGCACACGGCCATCGGCAGCCGCGTGCCCGACGATCATCTGCCGCCGCTCGGCCTCCTGGCGATCGGCGGACCGCTGATCGATTCTGGACATCGGGTGCGCCTGGTCGATGCCGAATTCGGGCCGATGCCGCTCACAATGCTTGTCGATGAGGCCTTGGGAGATGATCCGGATTTCGTGCTGATCGGCCATTCCGGCTCGACCTCGGCGCATCCGACGGCCTTGCGTATCGCCGAAATGATCAAGGCCCGCGCGCCGGGTGTCATCGTCATCTATGGCGGCGTCTTTCCGACCTATCATTGGCGCGACATCCTCGCCGCGGCCGACGCCTTCGACTTCATCGTGCGCGGCGAGGGCGAGGCGACCGCGACGGCGCTGGTCGAGGCGATCGAGATGCGCCAGCCGGTGGCGAGCGTCGCCGGCATCGCCTATCGCGACGATTGCGGCCGTCCGGTCGCGACGCAGCCGGCCATGACCATCGCTGATCTCGATGCTTATCGTGTCGGCTGGGAGCTGATCGATCATCGCCGCTACTCTTATTGGGGCGGCAAGCAGGCGGTGGTCATGCAGTTCTCGCGCGGCTGCCCGCATCTGTGCAACTATTGCGGCCAGCGCGGCTTCTGGACCCGCTGGCGCTACCGCGACCCGGTCAAATTCGCCAAGGAGATCGCTTGGCTCCATCGCGAGCACGGCGTCGAGCTGATCAACCTGGCAGACGAGAACCCGACCTCCTCGAAGAAGGCCTGGCGCGCCTTCCTCGACGCCATGATCGCCGAGAACGTGCCGGTGCTGATCGTCGGCTCGACCCGCGCCGACGACATCGTGCGCGATGCCGATATCCTGCATCTCTATCGCAAGGCCGGAATCATTCGCTGGCTGCTCGGCATGGAAAACACCGACGAGGAGACGCTGTCGCTGATCCGCAAGGGCGGCAGCGTCAAGTCCGACCGCGAGGCGATCCAGCTGCTGCGCCGGCACGGCATATTGTCGATGGCGACCTGGGTCGCCGGCTTCGAGGACGAGACCTTGCGCGATCTCTGGCACGGCTTCCGCCAGCTCATCGCCTACGATCCCGACCAGATCCAGGCGCTCTATGTCACGCCGCATCGCTGGACGCCGTTCTTCCGCATCGCGCGCGACCGCAAGGTAATCCAGAAGGACGTCCGTCTCTGGGATTACAAGCACCAGGTGCTGCACATGACCCGGCTGAAGCCTTGGATGCTGTTCTTCGCGGTCAAGCTGATCGAAGTTGCCGTGCAGTCGCGCCCGAAGGCGCTGGCGCGCATCCTGTTCCACCCCGACCCGGAGCAGCGCCATTCGATGCGCTGGTACACCAAGATGGGCCGTCGCGTCTGGTTCCGCGAGGTCTGGGGGTTTCTGGCTCGCGACGGCCGCGTCACGAATGGCCCGACGCTCGCCGAATTCTGGGGCGCGCCGCAGGACGCCGAGGAGGAATCGATGGTCGTCCGGCGTCCGGCCCGAAAGGTGCCTGTCATAGGAGATCAGCCCGTGCGGAGCGAAGAAGATTAGCCGGCTGATCATGGCAGCTCACCGTTTGCGAAAACGGTGAGCTTGCCTGCCCTTGTCACGGAACGATCAGCGTACCGGCGCCGTGCTCGGTGAAGAGCTCGAGCAGCACCGAATGCGGCGTCTTGCCGTTGAGGATGACGACGCCTTCCACGCCGCGCTCGATCGCCTCGATGCAGGTCTCGACCTTCGGGATCATGCCGCCAGAAACCGTGCCGTCCTTGATCAGCGCCTTGGCCTCGGCGACCGTCAGCTCGTCGATCAGCTTCTTGTTCTTGTCGAGCACGCCCGGCACGTCGGTGAGGAACAAGAGGCGCGAGGCGCGGCAGGCGCCCGCGATGGCGCCGGCGAACGTGTCGGCGTTGATGTTGTAGGTGTGGCCGTCGCGGCCAGGCGCCACCGGCGCCAGCACCGGGATCATCTCCGAGCGCGCCAGAAGGTCGAGCAGCGTGCGGTCGACCTCGACCGGCTCGCCGACGAAGCCGAGATCCAGCACCCGCTCGATGTTGGAATCCGGGTCGATCATGGTCTTGCGCGCCTTCTCGGCGAACACCATGTTGCCGTCCTTGCCGCAGAGCCCGATCGCCCACTCGCCTTCGGCGTTGATCAGCGCCACGATCTCCTTGTTGATGGAGCCGGCCAGCACCATCTCGACGATCTCGACCGTCTTCTGGTCGGTGACGCGCAGGCCGCCCTCGAATTTGGATTCGATACCCATCTTGGAAAGCATGGCGCCGATCTGCGGCCCGCCGCCATGCACGACGATCGGGTTGACGCCGGACTGTTTCAGCAGCGCGATGTCGCGGGCGAACGCCTTGCCGAGCTCGGTATCGCCCATGGCATGGCCGCCATATTTCACCACCACCGTCTTGTTCTCGTAGCGCTGCATGTAAGGCAGCGCGCGTGAGAGCAGCGCGGCCTGCATTTCGGCGTTGGCGGCGATGTCCGTCATCGATGTGATCCCGGCTTCTAGGAAAGGACGGCGGGGTCTTAGCGGGAATTGCCGCAGGTCGCAAACGGCTTTGCGGTCACAATGATGAAATCTGCGGCGGTGAGTTCCAGATCAGCCCGGCGCCTTGAGCGGCGCGCGCCGCTTCAGCCATTCCGAAAGCTTTTCCATCTGCGCCGCGAAGGACAGAAGCGTCTCCTCGTCGCCCGGCCGGCCGGCGGCCTGGATGCCCAGCGGTAGGCCGGCTTTGGTAACATGCACCGGCAGCGCGATCGAAGGCTGGCCGCTGACATTCTGGATCGCCGGCCAGTGCGTGAACCACAGGCTCTTGTCCATCAACTGGCCGAACAGCGCCTTGACCTTGAGCAGGCGGGTGAGATGCAATTTGTCGAGCAGGTTCTCGATGAACTCGTCGGCGCCCTTCGGGTCCATCGAACCGCAAGCCAGAGGCGGATGTGCGATGATCGGCATCAGCACGGCGTCATAGCGGGCCGTCTCTTCGATCAGCCGCCGCGCCGTGGCGTTGAGCCGTTGCACGCCCTCATAGACCTCGCCGGCGGACAGCATTTCGCCGAGACGGGCGAGCACACGCGTCGCGCGCTCGACCTCGCCGGTCACCGGGCGGCCGACGCGCTGCGCTTCACCCCGCATCGTGCCGGCGACGGCGGAAGCGACCGTCTTGCAGAAATCGGCGATGAAGTCGCGGCCGATGAAAGGCAGGTCGATCTCCTCCACCGCGTGGCCGCCTTCGCGCGCCAGCGCCACCGCGGTGTCGAGCGCCGCAAGCGTCTCGGCCGAGATCGGCAGGCCGAGCGGCGATTTCCGGTAGACGGCGAGGCTGAGCTTGCCCGGGTCGCGCGCCGCGGCGACCGCGAAGAAACCCTGCGGCGCGCGCGCCGCGTAGGGCGAAAGCGGATCGGCGCCGTGGGTGAGGTCGAGCAGAAGCGCGGTATCGCGCACCGAGCGGCTGACGGCGTGGTCGACGACCATGCCGTACCAGCTCTCACTGACGAGCGGCGTCAGCGGCACGCGGCCGCGCGAGGTCTTCAAGCCCACCAGCCCGCTGCAGGCCGAGGGCACGCGGATCGAGCCGCCGCCGTCGGAGGCGTGCGCCGCCGGCACGACGCCCGCTGCTACCAGCGCGGCGGCGCCGCCGGACGAGCCGCCCGTGGTGTGGCCGGTGTTCCAGGGGTTGCGGGTGATGCCGAAGCGGGCCGATTCCGTCATCAGCCTCAGCCCATGCTCGGGCGAGGTGGAGGTGGCGATCGGGATCAGGCCGGCGGCGAGATAGCGCTCGACCATCACCGAGTTGAAATCGGCCGTGAAGGGCGGGATGCGGCTGCCACCATGGATCGGCACGCCTTTGAGGCCGATGCCGAGATCCTTGAGCGCGAAGGGCACGCCGGCCAGCGGCAGCGTGCGGTCGACGGTCTTCGCCCGTGCCCGCGCCGCGTCGTAAAGCGGCGTGGCAATGGCGTTGATGTCCGGCCTTGTCGCTTCGGCGCGCGCGATCGCCGCGTCGACGAGTTCCTGCGGGGCGATCTCGCCCCGATGCACGAGCTCGCCAAGCCCTGTCGCATCCTGCTCCCAAAGCACGCGCTCGATCGACATCCGCATCCCCCGATTTTTGACGAGGCTAGCGGCGTCCTATTCGCTTGGCAACGACGCAGGTGCGGGCTGCGCCGGACCGGCCCACACCCCTTGGTGGACAACGCCTTCAGCGCCCGTTGCAATTCAATCGCAATCTTCTAATTTGCCGCCATGGCGCCGCAGGACATCAGCAAGCTGATCGTCCGGACTTCGATGAAGGACCGGGCTGCGTTCGATCTGCTTTACAAGCAGACCAGCGGGAAACTTTTCGGCGTCTGCCTTCGTGTCTTGAGGGACCGGGGAGATGCGGAAGAAGCGTTGCAGGAAGTCTTCGTCAAGATCTGGACGAAAGCGGATCGTTTCGCCGTTTCCGATCTGAGCCCGATTTCCTGGCTGGTGGCCATTGCGCGCAACCATGCGATCGATCGCATCAGGGCGCGGCGCAGCCCTTCCGCCAACATCGACGCAGCCCTCGACGTCGCCGATCCGACGCCGGGACCTGAGGCGATGGCTGTGGCGGGCGGCGAGACCGAACGCATCCACCATTGCCTCGACGAACTGGAGAAAGACCGGGCGGCGGCCGTCCGGGGCGCCTATCTGAGCGGCGAAAGCTATGCCGAGCTGGCGGAGCGCTTCAAGGTTCCGCTGAACACGATGCGGACCTGGCTGCGGCGAAGCCTGCTCAAACTGAGAGAATGCCTGGAAAGATGACGCTGGCGGAAGACAACGGACCGGAACGTGGAGGCGACGACCTGCTCGCCGCCGAATATGTTCTCGGCGTCCTGCCCGCCGACGAACGCCAGGTCGCGTCCCGCCGCATCGATACGGAGGCGGCATTCGCCCGCCTGGTCGATGCCTGGGAGGTCCGCTTCGCCCCGATGGCCGCCGCTTATGCCGCGGTCGAGCCGCCGGCTTCGGTCAAGGCGGCGATCGACCGGCGACTGTTTGCGTCGTCCGCGTCCACGGTGCCCGGGGGCAGTCTGTGGACGAGCCTTGCCTTCTGGCGCGGCCTTGCCGCCGCGGCCATTGCCGCATTGGCCATCTATGTCGCCGTGCCTTACGTCAATCCACCGGCGCCGCAGCCCGCGACCAGGCTGGTCGCGTCGCTCGCCGCCGACAACAGCAGCGTCAAATATCTTGCCGTCTATGACGCCGCCCGCCGCGAGGTCGGACTGTCGCTGGTCTCTGGCGACCATGGCGCCGGCAAGGACTTCGAGCTGTGGATGATCGAAGGCAAGAACGCGCCGGTCTCGATGGGCGTCATCCCCGCGGGCCCGACCGCACGCATGGCGGTGACCCCGGCTGTCCAGCAGAAGCTCGCGCAGGGCGCCGTGCTCGCCGTCAGCCTCGAACCTTCGGGCGGTTCGCCGACCGGCCAGCCGACCGGTCCGGTCGTCGCCGCCGGTGACCTGAAGGGCATCTGATCCCAGGCGGCACATTCTAAAAGTCTAATGAAAGTCTATATCCGGCCTTTACCGGGAGGATAGAGGCTGCTGTCGTCACGAGCGGGGAGAACGAAATAGATCGGTCGAAGAAAAAATCTATCGACCTTCGTGAAACTAACTTTTTTCAAGACCGTATCTCCTCGCGTTCCCAAGGACGGGAAAAACAACCCGAGGAGACTGATAAAATGCGCAAACTCGCCACCCTTTTGCTTGCCTCTACGCTCGGCCTTTCGGTGCTCGGCGCCGTTGCCTACGCCGCCAATCCGATGGTCGGCGGCGCGCCGATGTATGCCAAGAAGAACATCATCGAGAACGCCGTCAATTCGAAGGACCACACCACGCTGGTCGCCGCCGTCAAGGCAGCCGGCCTGGTCGACACGCTGCAGGGCGCCGGCCCCTTCACCGTCTTCGCGCCGACCAACGAGGCCTTCGCGGCGCTGCCCGCCGGCACGGTCGACACGCTGCTCAAGCCCGAGAACAAGGACAAGCTGACCAAGGTGCTCACCTGCCATGTCATCGCCGCCAAGGCGCTGGCCGCCGATGTCGCCAAGATGGCCAAGGCCGATGGCGGCGCGCACCAGGTCAAGACCGTCGGCGGCTGCGAGCTGACGCTGAAGGCGCAGAACGGCAAGGTCACCGTGACCGACGAGAACGGCAATGTCGCCCACGTCACCATCGCCGATGTCCGCCAGTCGAACGGCGTCATCCACGTCATCGACAAGGTTCTCTTGCCGAAGATGTAACAAAGCGGACCTGGCCGGCGAAGACATGGCTGAGCGCCGGCCGCGATATTAAAGATCCGCGCCGCCGGCAAGGGTGTGCTCCGCGTCGTGCCGCAAGGGCGGCGCGGAGCAGCATCCGGAGTGTTCCGCGAGGTTTCTGTCCGGAATTGCTCGAATGAGGAGATGGAGCGTCACCGGCTTTTGATTTTCGGGCCGGGCTCTATCTTGGCAAAATGCGTCAGGAGGAACGGCCATGAACCGTCGCGATTTTCTCTGGAGCGGGGCTGCCGCCACCGCTCTCATCGTCGGATCCGCAGCGATGCTGCGCGCCGGTGGACCCAAGCCCGCTCTCGCCGCCGAGACCTTCGAGGTCACCAAGACCGATGCCGAATGGCATGCCATCCTTTCGGACGAGGCTTTCGACGTGCTGCGCAAGCAAGGCACGGAATATCCCGGCACCAGCCCGCTGCTCAACGAGCACCGCAAGGGCATCTTCGCCTGCGCCGGCTGCGACCTGCCGGTCTATTCGTCGGAGACGAAGTTCGATTCCGGCACTGGCTGGCCGAGCTTCTGGCAGGAGATCGCCAATTCCATCGGCAAGACCGAGGACCGCACGCTCGGCATGGTGCGCACCGAAGTGCACTGCCGGCGCTGCGGCGGCCATCTCGGCCATGTCTTCGACGACGGTCCGCCGCCCACCGGCCTGCGCCACTGCATCAACGGCGTGGCGCTGAGCTTCAAGCCAGCCTCTGCCTAAGCAATTTCAGGAAAAGTGCGCAGCGGTTTTCCGTCCGGAATTGCTGCAAGCAAGAACAACTTTCAACTGCTCGAAAAAGAATGACCCCGGAAATCGTCGCCGATTTCCGGGGTCACGCGTTGAGGAAGCCAGGCGGGGGTTCCGGCTCCTCAATGGCCTCCGCCGCCACCGCCGCGCTGCTGCTCCGGCTTGTTGATGAACAGCACGAAGAATCCGAGCGAGGCGAACAGCACCGTCAGCATCATGAACACGTCCATGAAGGACAAAAGCGCGGCCTGCTGCTGCACCATGCCGGACAGTTTCGAGATCGCGGCACTTGTGGCGTCGAGGCCGGCGGTCTGCTCGAAATTCAGCGTCATGTTCTGCAGCTTGGTCTGCGCCGCCTGGCTGCCCCACTGCACGTGCTCGGAAAGCCGGGCGTAGTGGAAGGCGTTGCGGTCGATCAGCACTGTGTTGATGAGCGCGAGGCCGACCGCGCCGCCGAGGTTGCGGGTCAGGTTGAACAGGCCGGACGCATTCTTCAGCCGTTCCGGCGGCAGGGTGCCGAGCGCGATGTTGTTGATCGGCACCATGCACAGCATCATCGAGCAGCCGCGCAGGATCTGCGGGATCAACAGCTCATAGAAATCCCAGTCGGCGGTGAGATGCGTCATCCACCAGGTGCCGGTGGCGAAGCCGAGGAAACCAATCATCATCATCAGCCTGAGATCGATCTTGTTCGACAGGATGCCGGCAATGGGCGCGGTGAAGAACATCGCCAGGCCGCTGACGAACAGCGCCTCGCCGATCATCATCGAATCGTAGCCGCGGATACGGCCGAGGAACACCGGATAGAGATAGGTGAGCCCGTAAAGGCCGATGCCGACGACGAAGGAGAACAGCGAGCCGAAGGCGAAGTTGACGTTGCTGAAGGCCCTGAGGTCGACGATCGGCTCTTCGGCGGTGAAGACGCGCCAGAAGAAGATGACGCCGCCGATGGTCATGATGATGGCGCAGGCAAAGACCGCCGGCTCCTGCAGCCAGTCATGGTTCGGGCCTTCCTCCAGCACATATTCCATACAGCCGAGGAAAGCGGCCATGCCGATCAGGCCCCACCAGTCGAACTTGGAGAACAGTTTCAGGTTGGGCTTGTCGAAATCGATCAGCGCCCAGGCCGCCGTCGCCACCAGGATGCCGGGCACGACATTGATCAGGAACAGCCAGTGCCAGGACATGGCGTGGCTGATATAGCCGCCCACCGTCGGGCCGATCGTCGGCGCCAGCGTCGCCACCAGGCCGATCATCGGCGAAACGATGGCGCGCCTGGAAGGCGGGAAGATGGTGAAGGCGGCCGCGAAGACGCTCGGGATCATGCCACCGCCGATGAAACCCTGGATGGCGCGGTAGACGATCATCTGGTCGATGTTGGTGGCGGTGGCGGCGAGCGCGCTGGCCGCGGTGAAGCCGGCCGCCGCGGTGGTGAACAGGACCCGCGTCGACAGCATGCGGCTGAGGAAGCCGGACAGCGGGATCATCACCACCTCGGCGATCAGATAGGCGGTCTGCACCCACGGGATCTCGTCGGAGCTGGCGCTCAGGCCCGCCTGGATTTCCGACAGCGAGGCCGAGACGATCTGGATGTCGAGGATCGCCATGAACATGCCGAACACCATCGCCAGGAAGGCGACGACGCGGCGCACCGGCATATGGTCCGCGGACAGGGCTGGCGCGGCGGCGATGGGGCGTCCCGGCATTGCTCCTGCGGTGATGGTTGCGGTTGCCATGTCATGGCCTCCCTAAGCAATTCTCGAGGACAGGCGCGGGCCGGTCCCGGATTGCGTCGAACGGATAAAGCAGGCTGGGCGGCTCGGCGCTCGAATGGCCACCGAACCGCCCCCCGATCAGTTGGTCGTCGAGGCCGGCGCGGTGCGGTTGTCGACCGCGACGACGACGCTCAGGCCGGCGCGCAGCTTGCCGGTCTTCAGCACATCGGCCGGCACGTCGATGCGCACGGGCACGCGCTGCACCACCTTGGTGAAGTTGCCGGTGGCGTTTTCCGGCGGCAGCAGCGAGAACACCGCGCCCGAAGCCGGCGCCAGCGAGGAGACCGTGCCTTCGAAGGTCTGGCCGTCGATCGCGTCGACAGTGATGCGGACCTTCTGGCCGGGCACCATGCGGCCGAGCTGCGTCTCCTTGAAGTTGCCGACGATGTAGAGCTTGTCCATCGGCACGACAACGGCGAGCTTCTGGCCCGGGCTGACGAGGTCGCCCTGCTCGACCGAGCGGTTGCCGACGACGCCGTCATAGGGCGCCTTCAGCACGGTGAAAGAGAGGTCGCGCTGGGCCTTGTCGCGGGTGAGCTGCAGCGAGGCGAGCGTCGAGGCCGATTCCGCGCGCTGTGCTTCCAGAACGCCGATATTGGCCTGCGCCGCGGCGATCTGCGCATCGGCGCCGACAAGCGCCGCCTTGGCCTGGTCGAGCGCGGTCTGGGCATCGTCGAGCTGAGCCTGCGTGCCGACATGGGTCTTGAGCAGCTGCGCGGCGCGCATCTGGGCGCGCTCCGCATTGTCGGCGGCCGCCTGGTCGGCAACCTTCTGCGCCTGGGCCTGCGACAGCGAGGCCTGGGCCGCCTTGGTCTGGGCGTCGATGCGGTCGAGCGTCTTGCTCAAGGTGGCGATCTGCGCCTCGGCCTGGGCGACGGCGATCTTGTAGTCGCCATTGTCGATGACGAACAGCGGATCGCCGGCCTTGACCTTCTGGTTCTCGCTCACCAGCACCTTGTCGATGTAACCCGATATTTTTGGTGAAACGAACGACATATCGGCCTGGACATAGGCGTCGTCGGTGGAGATCATGAACCGGCCGTCGGTCCAATAGTTATACCCATACCAGGAGCCGGCGCCGAGAAGGGCAAGGCCGATGATCGGCAAAAGGAAAGAGCGCGCCGAACGCTTCTTCTTGGCTGGTGCCTCAGCCGCGGGCGTCGCAACCGGAGCGGCGGGCTGGAGAGGGATTTCCGGCGCTTCGGTCGACGGTTGTACCTTGGCGTTGGGAAAGGTGCGGACTTCGGCGGTGGCGGGCGCGTTCGAGGACATGGGGATCTCTCTGGATGTCAGTCATACTGAACCGTTCGGTTCGAATTGGTGATTGACATAGCGCGGAAAGAGAGCCATATCAAGAGGAAATCGAACCGAGCGGTTCGAAATATTTTTCAAGGAACGACTTCCATGGTCGAAACGACAGCCGATAGCGATCTGCTCGACTTACGCAAAGGGCGCCCGGCCGCCGGGCAGGACCCGGTCAAGCGCGCCCAGATCATCGAAGGCGCCCGCCGCGTCTTCATAGACAAGGGCTTCGAGGCCGCCTCGATGAACGACATCACGCGCGAGGCCGGCGTCTCCAAGGGCACGATCTACGTCTATTTCCAAAACAAGGAAGAGCTGTTCGAGGCTCTCATTGAGGAAGAGCGCGGCACCATCTTCAAGAACATGTATGAGGTGCTCGACCATTTCGACGACCTCCGCAAGACGCTGGTCAAGTTCGGCATGGGGCTCTCCGCTAAGATCACCTCGGCCAAGGTCATCCAGGCCCAGCGCACCGTGGTCGGCGCCGCCGACCGGATTCCCGAGCTTGGCGCGCGCTTCTACGAGCGCGGCCCGAAGCGTGGCCATGACAAGGTCATGGCTTTCCTCAACGAAGCCGTCGAACGCGGCCTGCTCAAGATCGACGATGTCGACCTTGCCGCCTATCAGTTCACTGAGCTCTGCCTTGCCGGTCTGTTTCGCCAGTGCATCTTTTCCTACCGCACAAAGGCGCCGACCCCGGCGGAGATCGAGCGTGTCGTGAAGTCCGGCGTCGACGTCTTCCTCAAGGCCTACGCCACGGAAAAATTCCTCGCCGAGGAAAAGGCGTTGCAACCCGCCTGACCGCTCCGGGGCACATGAATCCCGAAGCAGCGTGAAGCAGGGCTGAAAGGCCGTGCGCGTCCTTGAAGGCGCGGGTATGACGGCTGAACGCGACGCCATCGAGATCGTCCGTCGTCCTTCCCAAAATATTGATCGGCATCGTCAGGCAGGCACTTTCGGAAGGGCCTGTTAACCATCGCTTCCTATGTCTCGGGAGACGTTCAACCGGCGAGTCTCGAGTATGACATCCATGCGCTTTCCCCGTGCCAATCTTTCCGGTGCTTCCGCCTATCAAGGCGACGACGATCACAGCGCGGACGAGCGCCGGGGCGGGGTTTCGCGGGCGCAGGCGGGGCAGGTGGTTCCGCTCCGCGCCGCGCCGGCAAGCGAATCGGATGCCGCGCGCAACGCATCGCTCGATTCGGCCGATGGCGGCGAATTCAGCCGCCCGGCCTGGCAGGACTATTTCTTCCTTGCGCCCAATGTGCGGTTCACCCGCACGCCGGACACCGACCTCGCCAGGCGGGCCGCCCCGCAGGAAGACGCCGCGCCAGGCAAGGCGCCCACGATTCAGCCCGTTCGGCCCGCGCCGCCGGCTTCGCCGCCAGCCGCTCCGGTCCGGAAAAATCCCGCCGTCCCCGCCGCTGCGCCGATGCAAGCCAAAGCGGTCCGCGCACCTTCCACGGTTGCTCCGGCCGCGGTTCCGGCTCCTCCGACCGCGTCGACCCAGGTTACCGCCGCTCCGACGCCAAAACCGCGCCCGAGCGGACTGCGCTGGTCCTATCTTTCCGACCATGCCTTCTTCGAATTCGGCATGCCCTTCCTCGCCGAGCGCCTGGCGCGGGCACGTTTGAGCGAAGCCGGTCAGGCGCCCGCCGTTCCGGCGCAGCCACCGGTCAAGCCGATGCCGGCGCAGCGTCCGGCGGCCCAGCCTAGGCAGGCTCACGCCCCCTTCATGAGCGAGGCGACGTCGTTTTACCGGGTCATCGAATGGCGCTCCAATGTGCCGAATGCTGGCTCTGCTTCGACGTCCACGCCGGCCCTCGCGACCGTCCAACCGACGCCTGTCGAGCCCGTGCCGGTTTCCGCTCCCGTGAGCGCAAGATCGCCCAGGCAGGCGCCTTCGCTGCCCATGGCCGGCGAGGTCATGCCGCTATCCGCGATGACCGGCTACGAGCTTCCCTCCGAGGATCTTCTTCAGCTGCCGCCGGAAGGCCAGGGCTTCTACATGTCGCAGGAGCGGATGGAGCAGAATGCCGATCTGCTCGAAAGCGTGCTGGAGGATTTCGGCGTCAAGGGCGAGATCATCCATGTCCGCCCCGGTCCTGTCGTCACGCTCTACGAGTTCGAGCCGGCGCCGGGCGTCAAGTCCAGCCGCGTCATCGGCCTGGCCGACGACATCGCCCGCTCGATGTCGGCCATCTCGGCGCGCGTCGCCGTGGTGCCGGGCCGCAACGTCATCGGCATCGAATTGCCCAACGAGACGCGCGAGACGGTCTATTTCCGCGAGCTGATCGGATCGGCCGGCTTCCGCAACACCTCCTGCAAGCTGGCGCTCGGCCTCGGCAAGACGATCGGCGGCGAGCCGGTCATCGCCGAGCTCGCCAAGATGCCTCATCTGCTGGTGGCGGGCACAACCGGTTCCGGCAAGTCGGTCGCCATCAACACCATGATCCTGTCGCTGCTCTACAGGATGAAGCCGGAGGAATGCCGCCTCATCATGGTCGACCCCAAGATGCTGGAGCTCTCCGTCTATGACGGCATCCCGCATCTCCTGACGCCGGTCGTCACCGATCCGAAGAAGGCGGTGACCGCCCTCAAATGGGCGGTGCGCGAGATGGAGGACCGCTACCGCAAGATGGCGCGTCTCGGCGTGCGCAACATCGACGGCTACAACCAGCGTGCGGCAAGCGCCCGCGACAAGGGCGAGGTCGTCACCATGCAGGTGCAGGCCGGCTTCGAGAAGGGCACGGGCGAGCCGCTGTTCGAGGAACGCGTGATCGACCTCGCGCCCATGCCCTACATCGTCATCATCGTCGACGAGATGGCCGACCTGATGATGGTGGCCGGCAAGGAGATCGAAGGCGCCATCCAGCGACTGGCGCAGATGGCACGCGCCGCCGGCATCCATCTGATCATGGCCACGCAGCGGCCCTCCGTCGATGTCATCACCGGCACGATCAAGGCGAATTTCCCGACCCGCATCTCCTTCCAGGTGACGTCGAAGATCGACAGCCGCACCATTCTGGGCGAGCAGGGCGCCGAGCAGCTGCTCGGCCAGGGCGACATGCTGCACATGGCCGGCGGCGGACGCATTTCGCGCGTGCATGGCCCCTTCGTGTCCGACCTCGAGGTCGAGCACGTCGTGGCGCATCTGAAGGCACAGGGGCGTCCCGAATATCTCGACACCGTCACCGCCGACGAGGAAGAGGCCGAGGAAGCGGCCGACACCGGTCCCGTGTTCGACAAAAGCGCGATCGCCGAGGAGGATGGCGACGCGCTCTACGAGGAAGCCGTCAAGGTGGTCAAGCGCGACAAGAAATGCTCGACCTCCTACATCCAGCGCCGTCTCGGCGTCGGCTACAACCGCGCCGCCTCGCTGGTCGAACGCATGGAAAAGGAAGGCCTGGTCGGCGCCCCCAACCATGTCGGCAAGCGCGAGATCCTCACCGGCCGGCGCGATCGCGAGCCGGAGCGCGAGGACATAGACTGAGCGGGCCGCGCCAGCCCCCTCATCCGGCCCCTTCGCGGCCACCTTCTCCCCGAGGGGAGAAGAGATTGGCGTCGGCGCCGATCGTCTCCTCTCCCCTGGGGGAGAGGTCAGCCGAGCGAAGCGGAGGCTGGGCGAGGGGGAGCGCCATACGCGGCTACCCGCTCCAAGGCGATAACTGCGTCAGCCGCCGTTCGCCACCAGCACGATCGCCGCGCGCAGCTCATCCAGGCCAGAGGCTTTCTCCGAAGAGGTCGCCAGCACCACCGGAAACGCCGCCGGCCGCTTCTTGATCTTGGCCAGCGTCTCCTCGATCAGCCTCGGCACGCCGGCGGCCTTGATCTTGTCGGTCTTGGTCAGCACCACCTGGTAGGACACCGCCGCCTTGTCGAGCAGGGTCAGCACTTCCTCGTCCTTGGCCTTGATGCCGTGGCGGGCGTCGATCAGCACATAGACGCGTTTCAGCGTCACGCGACCCTGCAGATATTCGTAGATGAGTTTCGTCCACTCATCGACCTTGTCCTTCGGCGCGCTGGCATAGCCGTAGCCAGGCATGTCGACCAGCGCCATCGGCGGCAGGTCGGCGCCTTCGCCGGAAAAGCCGTCAGGCACGAAATAGTTGAGCTCCTGCGTGCGTCCCGGCGTGTTCGAGGTGCGCGCCAGGCCCTTGTGCCCGACCAGCGCGTTGATCAGCGACGACTTGCCGACATTGGAGCGGCCGGCGAAGGCGATCTCCGGCGGTCCCTCCGGCGGCAGGAACTTCATCGACGGCACGCCGCGGATGAAGATCCAGCCGCGGGTGAACAGATCCTGGCTGATTGCCGTTTCGTTCGTGCTTTTGCCGGGCGCGTTCAAACCGCCGCCTCCAGCTTTGAAATGTCGGCGCCGCGAATGGCGTTGAGGTTGCGGCTGATCTTGTCGACCGGCCAGTCCCACCAGGCAGCCTTCAACAGCCGCCGCACCGTGAATTCGTCGAAGCGCATCTTCACCACCCTGGCCGGATTGCCGGCGACGATCGCATAAGGCGGCACGTCGTGCGTGACAACCGATTTCGCCGCCACGATGGCGCCGTCGCCCACTTTCACGCCCGGCATGATCACCGCCTCCATGCCGATCCACACGTCATTTTCGACGATGGTGTCGCCGCGGATTTCCTTCGACCAGCTCTGCGGGTCAAAACCTTCCTCCCAGCCATGGCCGAAGATGTTGAACGGAAAGGTCGAGAAGCCGGACATGGCGTGGTTGGCGCCGTTCATGATGAAGCGCGCGCCTTCCGCGATGGCGCAGAACTTGCCGATCACCAGCCGGTCGCCGATGAAGTCGTAATGGTGCAGCACGCATTTCTCGGCGAATTTGTCCGGGCCGTCGGGGTCGTCGTAATAGGTGAAGTCGCCGATCTCGATGTTGGGCGACGTCACCAGCCCCTTCAGGAAGCCGACGCGCGGATGCATCGCGATCGGATGCTTGATGTTGGGGTTGGGTCCGGTCATCGCCGTCCCTCCGTGGCTAGAGCAATTCCAGGAAAAGTGTGAGCGGTTTTCCGTCCGGAATTGCGTAAAAAAGAGAGACAGTGCGTATCCGGCGCGGTCAACGTCCGATCAAACTAACGTGATCCGGCTGCGGCACCAACCGTTCACTGCCTGCCGCGGCAGATCACGATCGGGTTGGAAAGGGCGCTGTCGAAGCCGCTGCCCTGGTAGACCTGGACGTTCGACGCTCCCGGCGGCAGCGAGAAGCTGCCCTCGACGATTTTCTGGTCGCCGGTCGTCGTGTGCAGGGCCCAGCTGAAGGTGCAGAACTGCGGCGGTGCTTTGGGTTGCACGTGGCTGCAGTTGAGCTGCGCGCCGCCCAGCATCGCCGCTCCGCCGCAGCTCACCGCGTCCTTCGCGGCGGCCGGAAAAGCGTATCCCATGAGCAGCGCCAGCATGGCGATCTTGAGCCGTTTCATCGTCTTGTCCGTGCCGTGACCCAAAGCCGGTCGGACCGGGTTCTGGCCTATGCGATATTTTTACCAAGCGCCTTAGTCGGTCTTGCGCTCCGCGTCCAGCAGGATTATGTGCATGATGATAATAAGCATGCTTACGAAAGCCTGTCTGTCGACTCTGAAGTCCTCCCATGTCCACCTCGCCCAATATCAGCTTCGTGCTGCACGATGTCGCGCGCCTGCTCAGGAAGCGGTTCGAGCAGCGCTCGCGCGCCTTTGACCTGACCCGCGCGCAATGGCAGGTGCTGTCCTATCTCTCGCGGCAGGAAGGCATCCATCAGAACAAGCTGGCTGACCTCATCGAGATCATGCCGATCACGCTCGCAAGGCTGCTCGACAAGATGGAGGCGCGCGGCTTCATCGAGCGGCGGCCCGATCCGGCCGACCGCCGGGCGTGGCTTATCTATCTGACCCCGAAGGCTCATCCGCTCATCGAAGTGATGCGCAGCAATGGCCAAAAGACGCGCGAGGAGGCCTTTACGGGCCTGTCCGCGGACGCGCAGCAGCAGCTGCTGCAAACCCTTTGCCTGATCAAATCCAATCTGCTCGAGGCCTGCACCCAGCCGGCCGTCGACCGGGAGAAAATCCATGTCTGAAGGAACCTCACCCAGAAAGCCCGCCGACGAGGAAAATGTTGGCGAAAGAGCAAGCGACCAGGTCATTCACCTGGACAGCCAGCGCGAGCAAAGGCGCGGCAATCCGCCTGTCGTCGAAGACGATGAGCTGGAAGCGCCCGTGGCGCCAGAGCCGGCGACGCTGGAGGCTCCCTCGGCCCAGCCGAAGCCGGCTGCCGTCACGGTGGCTCCGCCCGCGCCCGTCAAGCCGCGCCGCAGCCTGACGCGGCCGATCCTGTTTGCGCTTCTGCCCGTCGCGCTGGTGGCCGGCGGCTACTACTACGTCATCGGCGGCCAGGTCATGACCACCGACAACGCCTATATCCAGGCGCAGTCACTTGGCGTCTCAACCGACGTCTCCGGCACCGTGCAGGAGATCGACGTGCACGACAACCAGGCGGTGAAGAAGGGCGATGTGCTCTTCCGCCTGCGGCCGGCCTCCTTCGAGACCGCGCTCGCCGGCGCCAAGGCGCAGCTCGGCACCGTGCGCAACCAGGTGCTGACGCTGCAGGCGAGCTACCAGCAGTCGCTCGCCACGATCGACCAGGCGCAGGCGGACCTCCCCTATTACGAGTCCGCTTTCCAGCGTCAGCAGGACCTGCTCAAGACCTCGACCGCCTCCAAGGCCACCTTCGACAGCGCCCAGCACGATCTCATAGCGGCCCGCCAGAAGGTGACCGTCGCCAAGGCGCAGGCGCAGGCGATGCTTGCCCAGCTCGGCGGCGACGCCAGCCAGCCTGTCGAGCAGAACCCCTTCTACCTGCAGGCCCAGTCGGCGGTTGACGATGCGCAACGCAACCTTAACGACTCCGTCGTCAAGGCGCCGTTCGACGGCATCGTCACCAATGTCGACGCTTTGCAGGTCGGCAAGTACCTGCCGGCCTCGCAGCCGGCCTTCAGCCTGGTGTCGTCGACCGACATCTGGATCGCGTCAGAGCCGAAGGAAACCGAGCTCACCTATGTGCGCCCGGGCCAGGAGGCGACGATCAGCATCGACGGCTATCCGGGCGAGGTCTGGCACGGCACGGTCGGCTCGATCAGCCCTGCTTCCTCGTCCAGCTTCTCGCTGCTGCCGGCGCAGAACACCAGTGGCAACTGGGTCAAGGTCGTGCAGCGCATCCCGATGCGGGTGACGATCGACGATCCGGACGGCAAGCCGCCGCTGCGCGGCGGCATGAGCGCGGTCGTCAGCATCGACACCGGCCACGCCCGCGGCCTGCCCGACTTCGTCACCGACCTCCTCAAGCGTTTCGGACAAAAGTCATGACAACGGCTTCCGCGACAGGCGCGCCCGTGGTCGCCAATCGCGGCGCCATCACCGCTTGCGTGATCCTGGCGGTCATCATGCAGGCGCTGGACACCACCATCGCCAATGTGGCGCTGCCCTATATCCAGGGCAGCGTCTCGGCGAGCGCCGACCAGATCAACTGGGTGCTCACCTCCTATATCGTCGCCGCGGCGGTGATGACGCCGCCGTCCGGCTATCTCGCCAACCGCTTCGGCCGCAAGCGCATCCTGCTCGTCGCCATCACTGGCTTCGTCGTGGCCTCGGTGCTGTGCGGCTTCGCCCAGTCGCTGCCGCAGATCGTCGGCTTCCGCCTGCTGCAGGGCCTGTTCGGCGCGGCACTCGTGCCGCTGTCGCAGTCGATCCTGCTCGACATCTACAGCGTCGAGGAGCGCGGCTCGGCCATGGCGCTGTTCGGCGTCTCGGTCATGGTCGGCCCGGTGCTCGGCCCGGTCATCGGCGGCTGGCTGACCGAGAACGTCTCCTGGCGCTGGGTCTTCTACATCAACGTGCCGATCGGCGCGCTGGCCTTTATGGGCGTCTCGATGTTCGTCCAGGAAACCAAGCTCGACCTCAAGGCGAGGCTCGACTGGCTTGGCTTCGGCATGCTCTCGATCGCCATCGCCTCGCTGCAGATGTTCCTCGACCGCGGCGAGCAGCTCAACTGGTTCTCCTCGGCCGAGATCATCGTCGAGGCGCTGGTCTGCGCATCGGCCTTCTACATCTTCATCGTCCACACCTTCACAGCACGCGACACATTCGTGAACCCGCGGCTGTTCCTCGACCGCAACTTCTCCGTCGGCATGATCTTCATCTTCATCATCGGCATCACCTATCTCGCCTCGCTGGCGCTGATGACGCCTTACCTGCAGACGCTGATGGGCTATCCGGTGGTGACGGCCGGCATCGTCATGGGGCCGCGCGGCCTCGGCACCATGGCCTGCATGTTCATCGTCGGCCGCCTGGTCGGCAAGGTCGACACGCGCTGGCTGCTGTTCATCGGTCTCGCGATCACCGCCTGGGCGATGTACGACATGACCGGCTGGACGCCGGACGTCTCGCAATGGACGATCATCAGCACCGGCTTCATCCAGGGTGCCGGCCTGGGCTTCCTGTTCGTGCCGCTCACCACCATCACCTTCGCCACGCTGGCGCCGGAGCGGCGCTCGGAAGGCACCGGCCTCTACAATCTGTCGCGCAACATTGGCTCCAGCGTCGGCATCTCGGTTGTCACGGCGCTTTTGACGCAGAACCAGCAGATCAACCACGCTAACATCGCCACCTATGTGACGCCCTACAATCCGGCCTTCAGCGATCCGGCGATCTCGCAGGCGATGAGCCCTTACACCGCCGCCGGCCGCGCCGCGCTCGACGGCCTGGTCACGCTGCAGGCGACGATCATTTCCTATGTCGACGACTTCAAGCTGATGATGATCCTGTCCTTGGCCGCCATCCCGCTGGTGCTTCTGTTGCGCAAGCCTGGCACGCCGGCCAAGATCGATCACAGCGCTGTCATGGAATGAGGGACCGGGATCCCGCCGTGGCGGGATCCCGGTCTGCCGAACAGCCTCCCAAACACCGGCGTCATTGCGCCGGAAGCCATCCGGCCTTTTTGGGGAGGACTGGAATCATACGAGGCCAGCCGGCGCGGAGTTTCACGGGCTCCCGACAAATTTGCGAAAAATCCAATATGTCGCCCGGACGCGCGCTGGGTTCCTGGGCAACCACACGCGAACAAACAGGGTGAAGCGGTTCAGCGGTTCGGCGAAACGGTGAGCCCCCTGAAGCGGCAACCAACAAAAAACCCCGGCCAAAGCAAGGCCGGGGTTTTGGTTCTGGAGCTCGCGGAACCTTCTATTCCGCTGGCGATGGTTTCTTGCGGAACATTGCCGCCAGATTGTCCCACAACTCGATCTTGGCGCCCTGGCGCTTCATGATCACGCCCTGCTGCAGGATCGACAGCGTGTTGTTCCAGGCCCAGTAGATGACGAGGCCGGCCGGGAAAGAGCCCATCATGAAGGTGAAGATCACCGGCATCCAGGTGAAGATCGCTGCCTGCGTCGGGTCCGGCGGCGCCGGGTTCATGCGCATCTGCAGGAACATGGTGATGCCCATCACCACCGCCCAGGCGCCCATATGCGGCAGGAAGGCGGGCGCCGCGAAGGGCAGCAGGCCGAACAGGTTGAAGATCGAGGTCGGATCCGGCGCCGCGAGGTCGTGGATCCAGCCGAAGAACGGCGCGTGCCGCATCTCGATGGTGATATAGAGCACCTTGTAGAGCGAGAAGAAGACCGGGATCTGCAGCGCCACCGGCCAGCAGCCGGCGAGCGGATTGATCTTCTCGGTCTTGTAAAGCTCCATCATCGCCTGCTGCTGCTTCATCTTGTCGTCCGCGTATTTCTCGCGAATCTCGACCATCTTCGGCTGCACCTTCTTCATGTTCGCCATCGAGGCGTAGGACTTGTTGGCGAGAGGGAAGAAGATGGCCTTGACGATGACGGTGGTGGCGAGGATCGCCAGCCCGAAATTGCCGAAGAATTTGTAGAGCGTGTCGATGAGCCAGAACATCGGCTTGGTGATGAAATAGAACCAGCCCCAGTCGATCAGCAGGTTGAACTGGCGAATGTGACGGTCCTGCTCATATCCATTGATCGTCGAGACCACCTTCGCCCCGGCAAATACGGACGACTCGGCTGTCGCCGACTGCCCAGGGGCAATGTTGATCGCGTCGGTAAGGAAGTCGGCCTGATAGCTATGGCTGTGCGGGCCATCCTTGAGCTCGAAAAACGAGAACTTCGGCTGGAAGGGCTGCTTGGTGGTCGGGACAAGCGTCACCGCCCAGTACTTGTCGGTGATGCCAAGCCAGCCGTCGGTCGATTTGCCGGGTTTGACTTCCTTGTCCTTTTCGATCGCGGCGTATTTGAACTGCTGCAATCCCTCGCTGCCCGTGACGCCGATCAGCCCCTCATGCAGCACGTAGGTGCTGGCAATCGCGGGCTTGTCGAAGCGGGTGACGCGTCCGTAGTTGTAGAGCGAGACCGGGGCGGCTCCCGAGTTCTGCACCGTGTCCGACACGGTGAACATATACTCGTTGTCGACCGAGATGGTGCGCTTGAAGGTCAGGCCCTTGTCGTTGGTGAAGGTCAGCGTCACCGGCGACGACGGAGTCAGCGTCGGATTGCCCTCGACGCTCCACACCGTATCCGCGCCCGGCACGGCACCGGTCGTGTCGTTGCCGATGAAGCCGATCTCGGCGAAATAGCCATTAGGCAAGGACGAGGGGTTGAGCAGCTCGATCTCGGGCGAGTTCTTGTCGACCGTCTCGGTATAACGCTTGAGCCTCAGGTCATCGAGGCGCGCGCCGGTCAGGTTGATCGAACCATCGAGGCTCGGCGTGTCGATCTTGACGCGCTTGGTCGCGGCGACGGCCTGGTCGCGGCTGGCTGCCGTCACGGTGTCGCCGCCTGGGGCGCCGGGGACACCGCCGGCCGCCGGGGCGGGCGTGCCGGCCGCGCCGGGGTTGGTCCCCTGCGCTTCCTTCTTCTGCGCTTCCACGCGCTGCTGCTCGATGCGGGCCTGCTCGCGCTGCTGCTCCATCCGCGGGTTCATGTAGAACACCTGCCAGAGCGTCAGGATCAGCACCGACAGCGCGATGGTGATGAAGAAATTGCGGTTGTTTTCCATCGAAAGCCCTTGGCCTATCGTGTTCCGCGCAGCCGGCGGGAAAGCTCGGCCTTCAACTGGCCGAACGGAATGGCAAGCACGTCCTCACGCCCGACGATGACATAGTCATTGCCGGGCGCCATGTCATCGGCGGCATGCGCGCGCACGGCTTCCCTCAGCCGTCGCCGGACGCGGTTGCGCACCACGGCGTTGCCGACCTTCTTGGTGACGGTATAGCCGACGCGCGGCGCAAGGTCGTCGCCGCGGTCGAGAACTTCAACGAGAAAAAGCCGCCCGCGGCGTTTCTCGCCGCCGCGCACAGCCAGGAAATCCGCGCGTTTCAGAAGCCGCCCGGGAGTTTTCCCCTTTGGCTTGCCGGTTGCGGGCAACGATCTCGTCTTTCGTTCAGGCGCTGAGCCGCTTGCGGCCGCGGTTGCGGCGGGCAGCAACGACGCCACGGCCACCTTTGGTGGCCATGCGGGCACGGAAACCATGCCGGCGCTTACGGACGAGCTTGGACGGTTGGTAGGTACGCTTCATTTGTTTTAATACCGCGGGGTGCGGCCCTTCTTGATTCTGTCACTCTGTAACAGGAGCTTTGCCGGGCCGGCTTAGGCGCGATCGAAACCGCGCCGGAACGAATGGCCCGAGCGTGAGCGGGCTTATAGAAAGAAGGTTTTTGGAAGTCAATCCGGCGTGGCCGCGAGGCATTTTTTCGCGGACCAAGGTTGAAATTGGCAAAAAAGCTGCAAATCACATAATCTTGGCTGATCAAGGCTTCGTGAAGACCGCGTCATGACGAGTGAAGTCCTGTCCACCGATGAAAAGGCAAGGCCGCCGGCGAATTCGACGCGCCGGGTGCCGCTGTCGCGCGGCCTGTCGACCAAGCTTCTCTTCCTCACCATCGCCTTCGTGCTCCTGGCCGAAGTCCTGATCTTCCTGCCCTGGATCGCCAGCTACCGGGTCAATTGGCTGAAGGAGCGCTTGAGCACCGCGGCCGCGGTGTCGATCGTGCTATTGCAGGGCGAGCCCAACTCGCTGTCGCACAACGCCCAGAACGACGTGCTGATGGCGATCGGTGCCAAGGCGATCGCCGTGCGCGACGGCGGGGTCTCCCGGCTGCTCGTCGTTTCCGACATGCCGCCCCAGGTCGACGAGCATATCGACATCGCCGATGTCGGGCTGGTCAACGGCATGACCGGCGCGCTCGACACGCTCTTCTTCGGCGGCAAGCGCATGCTGCGCGTCTTCGGCCCGGTCGGCGACAGCGACAAGGAATTCGAGCTGATCATGCCGGATTACCGCTTGCGCGACGCCATGCTGAGATACTCGCGCAATGTCGCCGTCGTCTCGCTGCTCATCTCGCTCTTCACCGCCATGCTGGTCTATGCGGCGATCGACCTGATCATGATCGGGCCGATCCGCACCATGACGCGCTCGATCCTGGCCTTCTCCGAGGCGCCCGACGATCCCGGGCGGGTCATCCGCCCCGCCGACCGCGCCGACGAGATCGGCGTGGCCGAGCGCGAACTGTCGCGGATGCAGGACCGGCTGCAGAAGACGCTGTCGGAACAGAAGCATCTCGCCGACCTCGGCCTGGCCGTCTCCAAGATCAACCATGACATGCGCAACATCCTCGCTTCCGCTCAGCTGATGTCGGATCGGTTGCGCCAGGTGAAGGATCCCACCGTGCAGTCCTTCGCGCCCAAGCTTCTGCGCGCGCTCGACCGCGCCGTCGCCTATTCCGAAGGCGTGCTCGCCTATGGCCGCACGCAGGAGCCGGCGCCGTCGCGCCGCCGTGTGCGGCTGCGCCAGCTGGTTGACGACGTGCACGGCCTGCTCGACATCGAGGACGGCATCGAGTTCATCAATGGCGTCGAGCTCGCCTTCGAGGTCGATGCCGATTCCGACCAGCTCTTCCGCGTGCTCACCAATCTTTGCCGCAACGCGGTGCAGGCGATGGCCGCCGACACCGAAAGCGCGGTGGTGCGCCGGCTGGCGGTCGCCGCCGAGCGCCAAGGCAGCGTCAGCCGCATCACCGTCACCGACACCGGCCCCGGCCTGCCGCCCAAGGCGCGCGAGAACCTGTTCGCCGCCTTCCGCGGCTCGGCGCGCAGCGGCGGCACCGGCCTTGGCCTGGCGATCGCGCATGAATTGATCCGCGCCCATGGCGGCACGGTCGAGCTCGTCGAATCGATCGGCGGCCGCACCGTCTTTGCCGTCACCATCCCCGACCAGCCGGTGCGGCTCGATCAAGCGCGCAACGGTCTGCGCCGCCCAGCTTGAGACCACCACGTCTGGCTGAGCGCTGTCGGCAGCGGCGCGCCTCGGTCAGCATCGGCAAAAAACACCTGCGACAAAACTTTTGCCGGATCGGCTTGCTTTTCGCAAATTCAGTCGTTAGGGAACACTCCACATCGCGGCCGGCCGTCTCGACCGGATCGCGGGGCTTGTGTCAAACACGGCCTATTGCGCGCCCGTAGCTCAGCTGGATAGAGCACCAGACTACGAATCTGGGGGTCAGGAGTTCGAATCTCTTCGGGCGCGCCAAACCGCCGATTGTCCTTTGCAATATGATAGCGCCGCCATGCGCTCGCGAGGGTCTTGCCGGGGCCGATGACCCGACGGACGCAAAGTCACGTTCGGAATCGCCTGACATCACGTCATTGACACGCCCCGTCATGATGGCCGACACGCACACCGATCTCGTCCAGAGCTTGGACAAGCCGGCCTTCGAAGTCGGTCTCCGCGCCTGGCGCACGCCATGCCACGAAGCCGTCAGGGCGAACCAGCACGGCGCCACCATCGCCCACGCCATAGGCGCGCGACCAGCCTCCTCCCGAAGCGTCGAGATCGCCGGACGAGCCGAGGACATGGCAGCTGAGCGGAACGCCGCCATCCTCGCGCAAGCGATCCGCCGCGGCGCGCCACCTCGCATCGCCTGCAAGCAGCACGAAGTCGCTTCCGAACAGATCCAGCGTCGAGAGCTTTTTGCCCTCACGCTCAAGGATAAGATGGGGCGCGCGGCTGCCAGGAACGCCGGCGAGTTCCGCGACCGGCTCGAATGGCCGGTTGCGGGCTGCCTCAGGCACCAAAGCGCCGCTGTCGTAGCGCTGTCCGAACACGACGTCGTAGTCGTCCACGATGGCGACGGCAGGCGGCAAGCGCCCCGCAGGGTCCTTGAACCACTGCTGTAGGCGGGCGAGTGCCTGCGCCAGCGTCGCGGCGATCACCGGCCGGCGCTCCGCATCGTAGCTGTCGAGCAGGCTGGGATCCGCCTCGCCGCGGACGACCATGGCGAGCTTCCAGGCCAGGTTATGCGCATCGTGTATGCCCGAATTGCCCCCGAACGCCCCGGTCGGCGGCATCAGGTGGGCGGCGTCGCCGATCAGGAAGCAGCGGCCCGCGCGGAAACGGTCGGCAACGAATGCCGCCATCTCCCAGGACCGCGCATCGACCAGCTCGGCCTTGACGCCGGATCGGCCCGCCGCCTGTTCGACGAGGTCCCGGCAACGGTCGCGGTCGAAGTCCTCCGGCCGCTCGCCCCTTGCCGGAAAATATTGCAGCGCCAGCAGCCAGCGTCCGCCGGGGCGCGGCGTGACGGTGGCGTTGAGGTCGCTGACGAAGCAGGAAGTGAGCGGCCTGCCGCCGATCTCGGGAGACAAATCGGTGTCGAAGATGATGTTCATCCAGTGCTGCAGCACGCCCGGGCCGTTGCGGCCGATGCCGAGACTTTCGCGCAGCGTGCCGTTGGCGCCGTCGGCGGCGATCAGATAGTCGGCGACGACCGTTTCTTCCTCCCCGGTTTCGCGATCGCGGATGACGGCACGAACGACGGCGGCGTCCTGCTCCAGGGATGAAAACTCGGTGCCGAAGCGAATGTCCGCGCCGAGCCTTTCCGCGCAATGCCGCAGGATCGGCTCCAGCACATGCTGGTCGCAGGTCGCGGGCTGCGTGGGACTGTAGGGGCTGGCATCGGGCCATGCCGGGCCGCCCCATCGGATATCCGGATCGGCGAGGTTTCTTGCCCGTGCAATGCCGCCACCCTGCTGATCGCCGGTGCGCTTGGCGCGGATTTCCGTCTCCAGCCCGAGACCTCGGAATATCTCCATGCTGCGCGGTGAGATGCCGGCGAACTTGTATTGGATCGAGGTGTCGGCGTGGCGCTCCACAACCATGCAGCCAATACCTTGATGGGCGAGGAGCGCGGCGGCCGTCAGGCCGTTCAGGCCGCCGCCGACGATCACAATCGGGATGCGCGTGCTCATGGGATACTCCTGTGCTTGGGACACGACGGATTCCTTCCCGGCGGAGCCGGGCTGCAAGTGGCCAGTAATTATTTTGATTGACAAAACTATTTGATTAATCAAAATATGTCAAGCTGCCTCAGCAGCACGGGAACCGAAGCATGACGACACTTCCCCGCGACGCGCCCGACCTTGCCGGCGAGGCCTGGCGCCTGATGTTCGACTTTCTGATGCGTTCGGCGCCGCAGCGTTTGGAGGCGCAGCAAAGGCATGAGCTGACGCCGAACGATTCCCGCGCCCTGTTCCTGCTCGACGCCGAAGGCAAGCCGATCGGGGCACTGGCGCGCGAATGGGGATGCGATCCCTCGACCGCGACATGGCTGGTGGACCGGCTGGAGCGATCTGGCCTGGCCGAGCGCATTCCATCCCCCGGCGATCGGCGTGTGAAGCTCGTGCGGGCAACCGAAAAGGGGGCAGCGACAAAGAATGATTTGCAGGCGGCCTACCGCCAACCGCCGCCGGAACTGACAAGCCTGCCGGCAGGTGATCTGGATGCGCTTGTCAGGATATTGGGGAAACTGCGTGCCGGCTGATCGCGCCGCCCTTCCTGCGACGCATTGAGCTGAGTCGAGTCGACGGACCGCGCGGGCCATATCGTCGCGCTCGCGGCCGAGCAGAGCGATCTTCGAACTCCTGCCCCTGATCTGAGCTTCGTTCTGATCGAGTTCAGCGGTTGAGGCCCCAAAGGTGTGGATTCAGTTCGAAGCTCTTGATCAGCATCTCGGTGAGGACCCGTACTTTCCGCGTCGTCGAAGCCGATCGAGCCCAGCTATCGACCGGGCGGCGCGCGGGAAAGACGGTCATACGCGTTCGCTCGTGAGAACTTGGGGAGAGAGGGCAGTCCTCTCCCCGATTATCATCTAAGAGGCAGCAACCTTCGGCTCCATAAGCTCTTGCGCAAGCAAGCTGGCGTGCGGCGTGAGCGCAGAGAAATCATGCGCGCAAAGATGAAGCTGCCTGAGCGCCCAGGGGTCTCGCAGTGGAACAATTGCCAAGCCGAGGCGAGTCAAGTCTTGGGTGGAGGCCTCTGATAAAATCGCGATCCCAACACCGGACTTGACCAGCATTGCGACGTGCTCAATCCGTCTGAGTTGAATGCGGTAGTAAATCTGGCGGCCCAGGCGGGCCGCACGTTCTCCCAGATGAGCTTCCAGCGCGGCATCGGACAGGCCGACGAACGGCTCGCCCACGACGTCCGCAAAAGCCACCGATCGTCGATCGCTGATGCGATGCGTTTCGCTCATCACGACGACGAGCTGGTCCTGCGCGATAACGCGAGTCTGCAACGCTGCCAGATCGGCAATGTCGGCCACAACTCCCAAATCAGCACGACCTTCCGCGATGGTCAGAGCAATCTCGGTGCTTGGCCGCTCACCGAGATCAATGGAAAGGTCCGGATAAGCGACCAGGAATCGGCAGAGTCGATGCGGTAGAAAGGCAGCCAGCCCAGCCGTGTTGGACAGGAGCCTGATGCGCCCTTTCAGACCGGTGCCGTAGGTGCGCAGTTCCCCGCGCATCTGCTCCACCTGGTTTAAGATCAAACGGGCATGGCGAACCAGGGCATCACCGGCCGCGGTCGTCGTGACCCCCCGCCTATTTCGTTCCAGGAGCTGTGCGCCAAGCGACGATTCCATTCCGGAAATGCGTTCGCTGACCGAAGCGAGAGCCAGATTCATGATCTCGGAGCCCTTGGTCAGGCTGCCTTGCTCCACGACGGCCAGGAACAACCGCATATCCGTCAAATCGAAGCGCAAGGCCTTTCCTTCGGTTTTGCCGAACTTTCCCATCGGGAACTACCAATTGTGACGTTTGACTCGCTCGTTTATTCTGTCTGTGCGCGACATCAGAATTTCTGATTTTAGACAATAAAGCAAGCGGTTAACGTGGCTGGCGCGCGATAAGAGCTAGCGTGTCCGTTGGCTGGGCCGCCCTATGAGGCAGCGTGGGTGCCATCGGCCCAAGCGAAGCCATCGAATGCAGCACTTTCAGGTTGAGCAAGCCAAAAATGAACGACTACTTTTCACCGCACCTCCTGATTGTCGTGTTGACATTCTTCCTCGCCGGGATCGTCAAGGGCGTGGCGGGGATGGGCCTGCCGACCGTCGCCATGGGTATCCTCGGTTCGATCATGTCGCCGGTCAGTGCAGCTTCGCTGCTGGTCATCCCATCCTTTGTCACCAATCTTTGGCAGCTGCTCATGGGGCCGGGTTGTCTGGCGCTGATAAAAAGGTTTTCGCTGATGATGCTCGGCATCGTGGTTGGCACGCTCGCCGGCACATGGCTTCTGACGAGTGTCGATACAGAATATGCAAGCGTCGGACTGGGCTCCGCCTTGATTCTCTACGCGGTGCACGGCCTGTGGGCGAAGCCATTGTCGATACCTGGGCGCCGTGAACGTTTGCTGTCGCCTGTTATTGGGCTGACAACCGGAGCAATCAACGGGGCAACTGGAATCTTCACGCTTCCTGCCGTTCCCTACCTCCAGGCCCTCGGCCTTTCCAAGGACAATCTGATCCAGGCATTGGGACTGTCGTTCACGGTCTCGACAATAGCGCTTGCGGCGGGCTTGGCCCGTGGCGGAGCTTTCCATCTTGGAAATGTTGCTTTGTCAGCGCTCGCGGTCATTCCCTCGTTGCTGGGCATGTGGGTCGGAACAACGGTCCGCGAGCGCATAAGCGCCGCAATCTTTCGACGCTGGTTCCTTATTCTCCTTGCAATTCTTGGCCTCGAACTGGCCGTTCACCCATTCTTCCTCTGAGACAGATGACGATGCGCCAGAGCGGCGCGCGGGGAAGACGGTCATACGCGCTCGCTCGTGAGAGCTTGGGGAGAGAGGGCGCTTCCTTTCTCCCCGATTGTCATCTCCGTGTCTCACCGGGCCGCGCGCTGAGCGATATGACGACGCGACTATGACTGGCCCATTCAGACTTCCATCTCCTGTTCCCACCAGCCGCGCGTGTTCACGTTGGCGGCGTCGGCGAGAGCTTCCAGCGCCGTAATGTCGTCGCTGGAGAGCGCTATGCTGGTAGCTCGGACCAGGCCATCGATATAGTAGGGCTTGGTGACCCCGATGATCGGCGTCGTGCCCTTGGCGATAGCCCAAGCCGTCGCGACCTCGGGAGCTGCTGCACCCTGCCTCTGGCCGATCGAGGCGAGCTTGTCCGTCAGCGCCTTCAACTGAGGCAGCATGCCATTGTAAGTCGCCGCCCGGTTGCTGCCTTCCGGCAGCGGGTTCTCCGGGCTGTACTTGCCCGTCAAGGCGCCCTGTTCGAGCACCATATAGGCGAAGAATGGGATGCCTTGGTTGCGGCAGTAGTCCAGGATGCCAGCATCCTCGGAGCTGCGGTAAAGGAGGCTATAGTGGTTCTGGACGGCCTCCACCCGGAACCCAGCTTCTCCGAGGATCCGATTGGCGAGCTCGATTTCGCTCAGCTTGTGATTCGAGACGCCCACATGTTTGACCTTCCCGCTTTTCAGCAACGGGATCAGGTGCGGAGTCCACCGTGCTACATCTGCCGGATTGTGAATCCAGTAGAGGTCGATGTAGTCGGTGCCGAGGCGGGCCAGACTCTGCCCCAGCATGTCCGTCACCGGATCGTCGCCGGTTTCCGCAGCCTGCGGGGTGAACTTCGTGGAGAGCTGGTAGTCGCTGCGGGCGAAGGGCTTCAGGACGTCCCCGAGAACGGTCTCGGAACGGCCCATGCCGTAGACTGCGGCGGTATCCCACAGGGTGAAGCCGGCCGCATGCGCCTTGTCCGCGACCTCTTCCAAACCAGCCTGAGTCAGGGGGCTGCCGAAATAGCCGTCGCCAGCCTCGCCGCTGTCGCCCCAGGCCCACGTGCCCAGCGCGACGGTGGGGATCTTCAGATTATCGGTTGTCATGTTTGCTCTCCATACGTGTTCCGCGGCCAGGTACGCTGTGACCCGGGCGCCGCTGATAAAGTGATGCTCGGCGAGGCCGAACCGTTAGCCTGATGCGCCGGGATTCCTGCCTGATCCTCCAGAAGCCGCGGTTCGCATTGCCGCGCTTCCGCCCGCGTGCGATGGTCGGGTTCATGGAAACACTGACCGAAATCGCGGCCGTGATTGCCCGGCACGTCTCGAAGGATGGCTTCAACGCCACCCCCATCGAGCGTGTGACGCTTGTTCGATCCTCCACGGTGACGATGCCGATGCCGAATGTTTACCGGCCGCAACTGGTCCTCGTCGTGCAGGGGCGAAAGGAGGTCGCGCTGGGCGACCGCGTGTTCAGATACGCACCGGGGCGCTACGGGGTCGTGACCTACGACCTGCCGGCTATAGGCCATGTGATCGAGGCGACGCCCGACAAGCCCTATCTCTGCCTGTACCTCGATTTCGATCCGGTCATGCTGGGTGACCTGGCGTTGCGCGTGCCGCCGCCACCCGGAACGCCCTCTCTGCCCATAGGCAAGACGGTGTCCGACGCTGGCGCCGGTCTGCTCGACGCGACGCTGCGCCTGCTGCGCCTGCTCGACGATCCGGCAGCGCTGCCCGTGCTCGGGCCGCTGGCCGAGCAGGAAATTCTCTATCGCCTGCTCGCCGGCCCGGACGGCGCCAGGATGCGCCACATCACCTCCAGCCAGGGTCGGTTGGCCCAGGTCGGCCGCGCCATCGCCTGGATCGGCAAGAACTTCCGGGACCGGTTCAGCATCGAGCGGCTTGCCGCGGAAGTAGGCATGAGTTCGTCTAGCCTGCACGAGCATTTTCGCGCCGTGACGGCGATGACGCCGCTGCAGTTCCAGAAGCAGCTCAGGCTGCAGGATGCGCGCAGCCTGATGCTGGTCCAGGACATCGATGCCACGACTGCCGCCTTCCATGTCGGTTACGAAAGCGCGTCGCAGTTCAGTCGCGAATATCGCCGCCACTTTGGAGAGCCGCCGGCGCGCGACATAGCCCGCTTGCGCGCTTCGCCGGCCTTGGCAGTGGTCGCTTGAGCTCAGCCTGCCGACGTCGGCGCATTAAGGTTTAGTCCAAATATGGCCGGGTGGCTCGCTCACGATCCAGGCCGCTAGGGAGCCAGGTTGGAAACGTGGGCGACAAGTAGAACCAACACACAATTGCGATAAGATGTTTCACCATTTCCGGTTCCCGAGGCCCGATGTCTGAAGTCGACTGGCTAAGCCATCTCCTGCAAATCGTCACCGTAACCGGTCAGCTCGAGGTCCGCTGCGCCTATGGTGCGCCGTGGCGCGTTGCCTGGAGCCAGGCTGCGGCGAACGAAATTCCCTACCATGTCATCGTCAAGGGCCGCGCCATTATGGAGGACCCGGAGACCCGAACACCACGAGAGCTGGTGAGCGGAGATATCGTGCTTTTGCCTCACGGCGCTGCGCATGTGCTGCATGACGGTAGTGGGCAAGCACCTATCCGTACCCGTCAACACCGCGGGGCTGCCGGATGGATGCTGAGCGAGAACGATGGCGAGGGCGAGCGACTCGATCTGATGTGCGGGCGATTTTTCATCGCGCCGCCCCATGACCGGCTGATCCGCAACTACATGCCCGCGAATCTGGTGACGCGGGCCATGAGCGGTCATGGAGAAAATGGAGTGGGCTCAGCCTCCAGCCAGCTGGCCAGCCTGGTGAACCTGATGCGGATGGAGTCCTCGGGGGACAGAGCCGGAGGACGAGCCATGCTAAACGCGCTTTCTTCGGCTCTGTTCACGCTGGTATTGCGCGCGGCAAGCGAAGCCGAGGGAGCGCCCGAAGGCTTGTTGGCCCTGGCCGGCCATCCGCGGCTGGCTCCAGCAATTGCGGCAATGTTCGCCGATCCGACGCGGTCCTGGAAACTGCCCGATCTGGCGGACTTGTGCGGCATGTCGCGCGCCACGTTCATGAGGCACTTTCAGGACAGGCTGGGTTGCTCCGCGCTCGACTTGTTGACCGATCTTCGCATGAGTCTGGCAGCCAACGAGTTGAAGAAGCCGGCGATCAGCACCGAGGCTGTGGCCGAGGCGGTCGGGTATCAATCCGTTTCGGCATTTCGACGTGTGTTTGCGGAGAGGATGGGGATGACGCCGGGCGAATGGCGCCGACTGGCGCACAAGGGCGTTTGATGCATGTCGCCCAGACGTGTGCAGCGGTTCCGGGATATGCATCAAAACAAAAAGACCTAAGGCGCGTCGCCCGAATCCGTTTCAGCGAGACGCGCAGCCTAGGTCTCATACGCGCGGCTTGATCCTTTTGAGCATCATATTGAGCTAATCCAGTCTCGAATGTTGCGAAGCATGGCGTAACTTAGGCTCCGTAATCACTTGATTAGGGAGCCACCCAATGAACTGCATCACCGGCAAGCCGGCAACCGGCGCGATCGCCGACATCCACGCGCAGACCGAGACGAGCGGAATCGCACTTTCGCCCCAGCCTTCCCATTTGCCCATGCGGACGACGCCCACGAACGCCGTCATCGAAACGATCCTGAGCCGCAGCGCCGCCAAGTACTATGACCCGGCAGCCACCCTGAGCGACGATCAGATCCGTGACCTTGTGCGGATCGGCACATCCGCGCCGACATCCTTCCACCTGCAGAACTGGCGGTTCATCGCCGTCCGCACGCCTGAGGCCAAGGCCCGGTTGCGCCCGATCGCCTGGAACCAGCCCGCGATCACCGACGCCGCCGTTACCTTCATTGTCATTGGCCAGTTGGCCGATGCCAGCACCGTTCCCGCGCGCCTGGCACCGGTGGTGGAAGCCGGCATCATGCCGGCGCACCTTGTGCCCGACTGGGAAATGCCCGCTCGCGGTCTGTATGACGGTCAACCCCAGCGGCAACGCGACGAGGCAGTGCGCACCGCCACCTTTGGCGCTGCCGCGATCATCTACACGGCCCGCTCGCTGGGCTGGGGTTCAACGCCGATGATCGGCTTCGACGCCGAAGCCGTGCACAGCGAGTTCGGCCTCGCCGAAGACGAAGTGCCGGTGATGCTCCTGACCGTCGGGCCGGAGCGCGCCGGCAACTGGCCGCAGAAGCCGCGCATGCCCGTCGCCGATGTGCTGGACTTCGCATAATTCTCAATAAAATCAGAAGTTTATGGAGACTATCATGGCAAGGATTGCTGCCCTGAAGCCGGAACAGGTACCGGCTGAATCGAAGCCGGCTCTCGATGCCTTCACCAGGAACATCGGGTTCACCCCGAATATGATGGCCGCCTTCGCGCAGAGCCCCATCGCATTCAACTCGTGGGCTACGTTGCTCGGCTCTCTCAGCAAAACGCTCGACGTGAAGACACGCGACAGCATAGGCCTCGCCGTCTCCGAAGTGAACGGCTGCAACTATTGCCTGACGGTTCACAGCTTCACCGCCGAACATATGGCTAAGCTGCCAGCCGAGGACATCATTCTCGCCCGGAAGGGTCGTGCCAACGACGCAAAACGGGATGCGGCCGTCCAGTTTGCGCGCAAGGTCATCGAGACCCGCGGTCACGTCAGCGACGCCGATCTGAAAGCTGTCCGCGATGCGGGCTACACCGATGCAAACATCATCGAGATTGTCGCCCTGGTGGCCATGTACTCCCTGACGAACTTCTTCAACAACGTGTTCGATCACGACAAGGACTTTCCCGCCGTCACGCCAGCCGGCTCGATCTGAGCCCCTGTCCTGCCGAAACCTCCCGAAGCACTGGATCCGTCACATGAACATCCTCCATATCGATGTCAGTCCGCGACAAGAATCGCATAGCCGCCAGCTTTCGAAGGCGATCGTCGAAAAGCTTCTTGAGGTTGCCCCCGAGGCGAGCATCACACGGCGTGATCTGGGGACTGAACCCTTGCCCCACACCGTGGCTCTCTACGCCGGAGCGCTGGCGTCGCCGGCCACGTTGGCCGCCCCGCCGAAGGGCGCTCTGGATGTTTCCGAAGCGCTTATTCGGGAAGTCGAAGCCGCTGACGTGATCGTCATCGGGACGCCGATGTACAACTTCACCGTTCCCTCGGCCCTCAAGGCGTGGATCGACCAGATTCTGCGTGTCGGTCGCACGATGAAGTCGACGCCGGCCGGGAAGGTGGGGATGCTCCGGGATCGTCCGGTGTTCATCGGCGTCGCTTCCGGTGGCGTCTTTACCGGCGACAGGGCAAACCAGCCCGATTTTCTCACGCCCTATCTGTCGCTGGCACTGCGCTCCGTTGGGCTGAAAACCCAGCAATTTCTTCCCCTGCAGGCCACCGCGTTCCTCGATCGGGACCAAGCTCCGTTGGCGAGGGAAAAAGCGCTCGCCGCTATCGACCTGACGCCCGTGGCAGACCTTCGAGACGGCGACGCCTGGCCTGCGGTGCTCTCAGGCGCCGGCAGATCGTATCGCGATGTCCGCCCTGCTCCTGGGAGCGTCGCGCCAGCAATGTTCTCAGGCACGCCGCAAGCTCTGGGCGCTCCCGCATCTTAACCTCCGGCCTCCGCCGGACCGTGAACACGAGGTCTTCCGATGATTTTACCGACCGCTACGCTTCCCCAAATCGGCGACAGGATCACCGACAAATCAGTAGCACCCGATGACAGCGCCATCCGTGAATGGGTCGGACCAGAGGCGTTCGGCTATTGGGCCGAGCTGCGGAACTGGATCGACGAATTCTACCCAGGCGTTTTCGCGCCGGACTGGCTCTACGGCGGCAAGAACCGCGGCTGGTCCCTGCGCTACAAGAAAACCAAGGCGTTCTGCACCCTGGTGCCGGAATACCGGCGGTTTTCGGCCGTGGTGGTCATGGGTGGGGCGGAACGAGAGAAGTTTGAGGAGCGGCGTTGTCTCTGGCGCCCGCCATTGGCCGCGCTCTACGATGAAGCCAGGACATACATCGACGGGAAATGGCTGACGGTTGCCGTCTCATCGGCGGATGATCTGCGCGATGTGACGGAGCTTCTGACCATGAAGCGACCGCTGCCGTCGCACGGCAATTCGACATCGAGGCCGTAGCGGAAGGCGTCGAGCCGATAATCGGTCGCGTGAGGGACCGAGAAAACCTTCCGCGCCCGCAATTTACCCCCGAACCAACAAAGGAGACAATTCCCATGAAAGCAATCGTTGTTACGGACCAGACGGCAGGAACGGCCGGAATGAAGCTGGTGGAGCGGCCCGAGCCGCAGGCGGCGATAAACGACGTCGTCGTTCAGGTTCACGCGGCGGGATTCGTCAACACCGAGCTGGAGTGGCCTTCGACCTGGGCCGATCGGGCCTTCCATGACCGGACGCCGTCCATCCTCGGCCACGAGCTGGCCGGTGTGGTCACCGCGCTTGGCTACGGCACCACGGGGCTTTCGATCGGTCAGCGGGTGTTCGGCCTGTCGGACTGGCATCGCGACGGCACACTTGCCGAGTACGTCGCCATGGAGGCACGCAACCTCGCGCCGCTGCCCGGCGATGTCGACTTCACGGTGGGCGCAAGCCTGCCGATCTCGGGCCTGACCGCATGGCAGGGCCTGTTCCAGCACGGCCGCCTTCGGGCGGGACAGAGCGTGCTTGCGCATGGCGCGGCCGGCGCCGTCGGCTCGGTGGTGACGCAGCTTGCACGCGAAGCCGGAGCCTATGTCATCGGCACCGGACGCGCCGCCGACCGCCAGAAGGCGCTCGACTTCGGCGCGAACGAGTTCGTCGACCTCGGCAACGACACTCTGGAGGACATCGGCGGCGTCGACCTTGTGTTCGACGTCATCGGCGGCGATATCCAGAAGCGGTCCGCAGCCCTGATCCGGGCTGGAGGAACGCTGGTAACCGTCGTCGCGCCGACGGATGTTCGACCCGCCGACGGCCTGGCGATCGACTTCGTCGTCGAGGCTGATCGCGCCCAGCTATCGGAGATAATCCAGCGGGTACGGGACGGAAGGCTGCGGACCAACATCGGCAAGGTGTCATCGCTCGACGATGCCGTCGCAACCTTCAATTCGACCGAGCGGCGCGCGGGAAAGACGGTCATCCGCGTTCGCTCGTGAGAACTTGGGGAGAGAGGGCGCTTCCTCTCTCCCCGATTGTCATCTCCGTGTCCCGCCGGGTCGCGCGCTGAGCGATATGACACCCAAAAACCAATTGCAAAATAAAATCGGTCGACTTAACCTAAAACCGATTGCATAGCGCAATCAGATTGCGCGAATGCCATTTGAGGAACAGGCAATGGCCAAGCTTGTGTTCGGAATGAACCAGTCGCTGGACGGCTACGTCGATCATACCGCGTTTGGGCCAAGCCCCACGCTCTTCCGCCACTTCATCGAGGAGGCCGAGCGACAGGCCGGCAGCATCTACGGTCGCCGCATGTATGAGATCATGCGCTACTGGGACGACGAGCATCCTGAATGGGGTGCGGAGGAGCAGGCCTTCGCGGCGGCGTGGCGGCGCCAGCCGAAATGGGTCGTCTCGCGCTCGTTGCAGTCGGTCGGTCCCAACGCCACGCTTGTCGAGGGCGATCTCGCGGACGCGATCCGCAAGCTGAAGGCCGGGCGCGACGGTGAGATCGAGGTCGCCGGCCCTGACCTTGCGCGAAGCCTCACCGAACTGGGCTTGATCGATGAGTATCGGATCTACCTCCACCCTGTGGTGCTTGGTCACGGCAAGCCCTATTTCGCCGGACCCCGGCCGCCGCTGCGCCTCATGGCTCACGATCGCATCGGCGAGGATGTGATCAGGTTGACCTACGTTCCCGTCTGATCTTGCGACATCCTGCCGTGCCGCCGACGGCAGAAAATTCGTAAGGATCTCAGCTCGCCTGCGGTGCCGTCCGGGCCTGCACGAGCAGCCTGCGTTCGAACCCCCACAAAAGGAGCGGGCAGGCCAAAAGAGCCGCCGAGCCGAGGCCGAGGGCCGCGCCTGCGCCGCCTGTCCAAAGCGCAAGCCTGCCGCCGAGCCAGGGCGCCATCAGCATCGTGGCGTAGTAGACGGTGTAGAAAAGCCCCATTCCCAGTGCTCGTGTCGCCGGCGCCAGCACCCGCGCCGGCAGGCTCATGATCGATCCAGCCGGAAGCCCGCAGACGAGGCCGAGCGCAACCAATGTGGGCGGCACCGGCGAGCCCCGCCACAACAGCGCGATCAGTGCAGCGAAAGCGAGGCTGCTTGCGACAAGCAGCGTATTGCGGCTTCCCGCACGGTCCGCGAGGTAGCCTCCGAGCGGAACCGACAGCGCCGCGAGCCACAGTGCGATGCTGACCGCAGAGCCGGCGGCGGCGGTCGACCAGCCGCGCTCGACCAGCATCGACGGCGCGAAACTGAAGATCATGGCGAAGCCGACATTGTAGAAGGCCCATATCAACCCTGCCAGCAGCACCGCCCAGACGACGGGCGGCCCGAGCCGCGCAGCCTGGGCCGAAACCGGAGCGACGGAGTGGTCTGGCGGCCGGTAGAAAAGCCCGACCAGTGCCAGGGCCGCGCCGATAAGCGCCATGACCGCGATCTGCGCGCCGGCAATTCCGAACTCAGCCTGGATCAGCGGCAGCACGACGAGCGTCAGGGCGATGCCCAGCGGCCATGAGTTGATGAAGATCGCCATCGCCGTGGCGATCTGCCGGCCCGCGAACCAGTCGACCATCATCTTGGTCATAAGCACGTTCAGCAGCACGCCGCCTATGCCCGCGATCAGCCGGCCTGCGATCTGCACGCTCCATGAAGTCGAGCTGCAAAGCAGCGCCTCGCCCGCCAGCATCATGGCCAGCCCGGCAAGCACGGTCGCCTTGTCGCCAAAGCGCCGTCCGATCGCGCCGCCCGGAAGCGCCAGCGCGATGCCCGGCGCGAAATAGAGGCCTATAAGCACGCCTATATCGGCGAGATTGGCGTTCAGCGCCTTCCCAAGCTCCGGCGCGATGGCCGCGATGCTCTGGAATTGCACCGCCATCGCGGCGCGGGCGACAAAGAGGACGGCAAGGATCGTCCAGCGGCCGCGCACGGGTCCCCCACGGATTTTCGAGTTATCCAGGCCTGATATTCTGGTTCAATCGGAAGAAATTGGTCGGATCGTACTGCGTCTTGATGGCGGCGAGGCGCGCATAATTGGCGCCATAGGCATCACGCACGCGCTCGTCACCTTCGTCGCCAAGATTGTTGGCATAAACGCCGCCGGTTGAGAATGGTCTGACCGCATTCCAAAGCTCGCGCGCCCAACCGATATTGGCCGCGTCATCGGCCGGATCGTCCCAGATGGCGATCGGGAAGCAGTCGAGGGCCGCATCGCGGTTGGCGTAGGGCGAATCCGACGCGGGCACGCGGGCGATCGCGCCGCCGACCTGCTGGAAGACCAGCAGGGACGAGCGATTGGGAGCCTTGGCGTAAGCGTCGAGCAGAGCCTCGATCGCGCCATCGCTGATCCCGCGCAGGAACTGCGCCTTCCAGTAATAGCGTCGCCCGCGTGGAAAGAGGCTGTCGCCCGCCGATTGAATCTGGAGGTAGGGGATGGCCTGGAGACGGCTATCGATGGGAGATCCGAATTTCATCAGCGGCGCGATGACAGGCTTGCCCGCCTCGAGCGGCCCGGCATAGCAGGCCGAGATGCTGAAGGCGCGCTCGCCCGAGGGCAGCGTGACGAGCGCGGCATCGACGCTCACCTCGTCCGGGGCGTCGCGGGAGAATCTGTCGTAGAACCGCATGGCCTCGCGCGCCTGATCCCAGGCGTGAAGCACCGAGCCCACGAGAAGGTCCGGGCCGAGCGGGTGCAGCCGGTATTCGAACGCCGTCACGATGCCGAAATTGCCGCCGCCGCCGCGCAAGGCCCAGAACAGGTCAGGGTGCTCGCCGGCGCTTGTCCGCAACAGCCGTCCGTCGGCGGTGACGATTTCAGCTGCGATCAGATTATCGCAGCTGAGACCATGCTTGCGCCCGAGCTTGCCGAAGCCGCCGCCGAGCGTCAGGCCGGCAATGCCGGTGTCGCCGTTGACGCCCATGGTCGTCGCAAGCCCATGCGCCTGCGTGGCTGCGTCGAACTCGGCAAGGGTCAGTCCGGCTTCGGCCCTGGCGACCCGGCGCTCGGGATCGACCGCGATCTTCTTCATGCGCGACAGGTCGATCACCATGCCATCGTCGCAGACCGACAGGCCGGCGACGTTGTGGCCGCCGCTGCGAACGGCCACGAGGCAGCCTTGCGACCGGGCATAGGTCACGGCAAGGATGACGTCATCGGCATTGGCGCAAAAGACGATTGCCGAGGGCCGTTTGTCGATCGCCCCGTTCCACACTCTGCGCGCCTGGTCGTAGCAGGCGTCCGTCGGCAATACCAGTTCGCCTTGCAAGCCCTCCCGTAGCCGTGCGATCGCCGTGTTCGAGGAAGGGGATCGGTCTAACAGCTCATCGGTCTGTCGCGGAATGTCCATCGGTGCCGCCCTCGGTTCCAACCGGGCTACGGTCTCACAGGGTCCGGCCTTCTGCAAAAGCGAAATTCTTCGCTACTGGATGAGCAAAATTCATCTACACTGCCGGCATGAGAAACTTGCCGCCGCTCCGTGCGCTACATGCCTTCGAGGCAGCCGCCCGGCACGGCAGTTTCAAGGCAGCGGCGGAAGAGCTTGGCGTGACGCCGACAGCGATCAGCCACCAAATCCGCCTGCTGGAAGAGATATGCGGTCGCAAGCTGTTCCAGCGCCGGCCGCGCCCGCTGGTGCTGACGAGCGCCGGAGCGCGGCTGTTCCCGCTCCTCCGCAATGGCTTCGATCTTCTCGCCGGCTCCCTTGCCGCGGTCGCCGAGCCGGATGTTGAAGCGCCATTGCGAGTGACAAGCCCGAACGCTTTCGCCAGCCGATGGCTGGTGCCGCGCTTGCCGAAATGGCGGGAGTCCAACCCGGCCGTGCCGCTTGAGATCATCGGGACGGACGCGCTGCTCGATCTGCGCGCCGGCGCCGCGGATGTGGCGATCCGCTACACACGTCGCCCGCCCGTGGGCTTTGCGGCGCAGGAGGTATGCCGCGACTCCTTCTTTCCCGTTTGCAGTCCGGGGTTGCTGGCAAGCGATGGGCGGGCGATCGAACGGGCCGCCGAACTGTTGCGTTATCCGTTGATCCATTTCGACTGGATGAACCGGGACCCGGACGCGCCGACCTGGCGCCGATGGTTGGCCACGGCTCGATCGATCGATCCCGACCTGATCCCTGACAAAGCCTGGGATCTGAGCTTCCGCGAGGAACTGCACGCGATCGACGCTGTTGTCGCCGGGCAAGGCATCGCGATCCTGAGCGACGTCGTCGTCGGCCGCGAACTGGAAAGCGGCTCGCTCGTCAAGGCCCATCCCTTGTCCCTGCCGGGCTACAGCTTCTATGTCGTGTGGATGCAGCACAATCCGCGATCCGCGGTGATGGAGTCCTTCCTGGCGTGGATGAGAAGCGTCTTGTGAGGCAGGCGGAAGCCGGGATGAGCAACGCGGCTTATGCCGTGTATGCCAGCGCCAGGATTCTGGGCGAGATGGCGAAGCGCACCGTCAGCCTGCGGCCGGATGATGTGACGGCTTTGCCCGATTCCAAATCGACGGCGATGTCCTCGAAGCCCAGCACGCGGCCATCGAGCGGAAACGACGCCTTGTAGACTGCCTCTTTGGCGGCAAACAGGACGCGGCTGCCAGTACCGGGATCAAGATCACCTTGGCGATCTTGAGGCGTGGCCACGATCGCCTCCAGTTCAGGAGGCAATGGCAAGGCCGGCTCGATGTCGACGCCCACGCTTCTCATCGCGTCGGATCGCGCGGCGACCGCCACGGCGAGGTCGTCGTCATGCGCGATCGAACCGATGATGCCCGCGGGCCAGATCGGGTTTCCCAATTGGCCGCGTGGCACGGCGGGCTCCGCGCACCCAAGCCGCCGCAGCAATCCATGCACCACCTGACGGCCCGCCCCGCTGGCGGCGCGCGCTCTGCGGTCGCGTGCAGCAATGGAGGCGTTTTCCGCTGGCAGCAGATATTGCTCGTCTCCGGTGCGAATAAGACGGCAACCGGTGATCATGCCAGGCGGTGCAAAGCCCGTCAATGCGCGCTCGACGGCCATCTCGATGTCCGGCCGTGCCCCATTCGGTGGGGTGTTCAACGCCCTATCCGCCCAATTCGAGCACGGCGATCATCTCGCCATCCTCGTCCAGTCCCTGCTCGATGAAACCGAAGCCGGCGTAAAGCCGGCGCGCCGGCTCGTTTTCCGGCTCGTAGCAGATCGAGACGCGACGTACATGGCCAAGGCGCGTAATCTCTTCCAGCGCCTTGGCGACGGCGGCGCGGCCAAGGCCCTTGCCCTGCTCGCGCCGGTCGATCATGAAACGATAGATGACCGCTTCGTCATCGTCGTCTGGCGCGCTGTACATCAGGAATCCGACGACGCGCCCTGCCGAGATCACGGCGCGTGGGATTGCCTCGTCATCCTGGCGAGCCTCGGCCAGCGAGTCCGCGTTGGAGGCGACGAAGCCTTGCTGTCTTGGTGACAGCTCGAGCGCCAGTATCGCCGCCCGGTTGCCCCTGCCGACTGGCTCCAGGGCAACTGGCTGGTCACTCATGCCGTCGGCGCGCGTCACGGGGCATGCCCGATTTCCATCGCGCGGGCATCGATCGGCGTCACGACGCCGTAAAGCTTCGCCGGATTGCCGCGCCAGACCGTGTTCGGCTCGAGGACTTCGCCCTTCATGACGAAGCAGTCGACGTCGGCCACGGACCCCTCGCCCATCACCACCGCGTAGTGAACGAAGGCGGAGGGCGCCAGCGTGCAGCCATTGCCGATACGGATGTAATCGGACTTGAACGCGCCTTCCTCCAGCGAGTGCGGCTGGATCACGCAGCCCTCGTTGAGCGTCACGTCGTCGCCGATCTCCACCAGCGACCGCTCGGTTATGATGCAGCCGCCGTCATAAAGCCGCAGCCCGACCTTCACACCCAGCAGGCGCAGCATGAGCGGCCGGAACGGGGTGCCGGCGAACAGCCCCATGATCGGTGAATCGGACAGCTTCCAATGGCGCTCGTGCCGCCAGAAAACCGGGTCGTAGATCGTCGCCATCCTGGGCTTCAGCCGGCGGAAGACGAGGCTGGCGCGCTCGAGGAAGATATAGAACGGAATACCGATTGCCGTGGTCAGCATCACCGCGACGAACAGCGCCGTCGCCCCCCATTCGGTGTAGTAGTTGAGCGCCCGGTCCCAGATGGCGAGCGTCAGGAACAGGATCACCCATTGCGCGGCCACGAACATCAGCGCGGTGACGAGATTGTGCAGGTTCTTCCGTGGCAGGCGGCGACTGCGCTCTTTGTCGGAGATCAATCCGAGAAGCTCCTTGTCGCGATTGACCATGCGCGGGATCTCAAAGGGCGGCGAGCCCAGCAGCCCGACATTCTCGCGCATGGGACCGTCCACCGGCACGTGGACCTTGGTTCCGAGCAGGCAATTGTCGCCGACGCGGGAATCCGGTGAATAGATGATGTTGTTGCCGAAGAAGTTTCGCTCGCCGACCCGCGTGTGCTCGAGGCGGAAAGAGTTGGCCGACTTCTGCATGTTGACCATGAACAGACCGTCGGACACCATCGTTTCCGAGCCGATTTCGCTTAACTGCGGATTCTCGTGCCGCTGGTTGGTGCCGAAATTCGAGCCGGTCTGGTCCACCTTGTTCAGCTGCCAGCCGATCGCGCGCAAATAGTAGACGACGGCGGAGCTGTCGCCGAACAGGACGTTCAGCAGACGCACATTGCTCACCAGCTCGAGCATCGACTGCAGCCAATAGTGGAAGCCGTAGAGAGAATAGTTGCGGCCGGGCTTCAGCAGGAGGTTGAACAGCCGTGGCACGAGGGTCGCCAGCAGCACGCCGCCGACGATGAAGCCGGCCACCGTGACCGTGGTGCCGATCGCCACCAGACCGATCGTCTCCTGATAGTCGTCGCCGACATTTTCCCAATAGGCGTGGAAAAGCAGCGGGAAAGGCGTGACGATGGCGAAGAGGATGAAGAGCTGGATCGCCTCATAGACGACCCGGCGCACTCTCGATAGCGGCACGTTGGGAACAGTGCAGTAATCCGCCTCGGTCCGGATCGCCGGCGAGCCATGCCAGCGCTCTCCCGCGGGAATAGTCTGTCCGCGATGCAGCGACGAGGCGTGGCCGAGCTGGGTGCCATCGCCCATGCGCGTGTCGATGTCGAGCGTCGAGCCGACGCCGATGAAGGCATTGTTGCCGATGTCGACGGGGCCGGTGTGGATGTAGCCCGCCTGGGCGCGGAAGCCGAGAATCATCGATTCCTTGCGCAGGATCGAGTTGTCGCCGATCGTGATCAGGTCGGTGCAGACCGGAACGGCGCGGCATTCGATGACGGTGCGTTCGCCAAGCCTGGCGCCGAGCAGGCGCAAATAGAGGCTGTAGAGCGGGCTGCCTCGGAACAGCACGACCGGAGCGCTGCGGACCAGTGTCTTCACGATCCAGAAGCGGTAATACCGCCAGCCCCAGATCGGGAAGGTTTCGGCCTTCCAGCGGCCGACCAGCAGCCATTTGGCGGCGATGGCGAAGCCGCTCAATCCGAAGAACACGCCGGCGGACAAGATAACGCAGCGCACGTAAAGGGTTCCCGGGTCGTCCAGGGCGTCATAGACCCAGTTGAGGCCATCATTGGTCGCCCACAGCGCGAGATAGCTGTAGACCGCGTAGAACAGCAACTGGCCGAATCCCGTTGCCCAGATAGCAAGGTTGGAAGCCCGATGCGTCAGCATGGGCTCGCTTGCGGCGACGGCGGCCATCTGCGGCTCCCGCAGGTGATCGGAGAGCTTGGAGACCGTCGGATACAGGTAGATGTCGCGCATCGACGTCGTCGACCACGCCTTGCGGGCGCGGATGCGGGCGCAGAACCGGGCCATCAACAGGGAGTTTGCGCCGAGATCGTCGAAGAAATGATCCTCGATCGAGATATCCTCGAACTTCAGCACGTCCTGCAGCGTGTCCACGAGGAACTTCTCGTCCTCGTTGCGCGGGTCGACCATCGCATGGCCGGATGCGACACGCGCGCTGGTCGGTTTCGGCAATTTCCTCAGGTCGACCTTGTTGGAGACCGTCATCGGGATAGCGGACAACTGCTCCAGGTAGGCCGGCACCATGTAGTCGGGCAGCCGCCGCTTCAGCTCCTGCACGAGCACGGCGCGATCCACCCCTTCGCCCCCGGCCTTGGGCGCATAGTAGCCGACAAGTTCCGTGCGCTCGGGTTCGATCTCCCAGGTGGTGACCGCCGCCTGCGCTATGCCTGGCTGGTCCAGCAGCACGGCCTCGATCTCACCCAGTTCGATACGATAGCCGCGGATCTTCACCTGCGTGTCGATGCGGCCGTGATATTCGATCTCGCCCTTGTCGTTGATCCGGCCAAGGTCGCCCGTCCGGTAGATGCGGCCGCTGGGATTGTTCGGCAGCCCGATGAAATCCTGGATGAATTTCTGGTCCGTCAATTCCGGCCGGTTGAGATAGCCGACCGCCACGCCCATGCCGCCGATGCAGATCTCACCCAGTTGGTCGCCGGTCAGCACCGCCGGCTTTTCCGGGTCGAGGATGGCGATCGAATAGGTGGGCAGAGGCCTGCCGATCGTCACCGGCTCGTCCGGCGTCAGGAGCGCCATCGTGGCGGTGACCGTGGCTTCGGTCGGGCCGTAGGTGTTCAGGATCTGGCGGCCAGGCTTCGCCCAACGCACCACGAGTTTATGCGAGCAGGCTTCGCCGCCGACCAGGATCGCGCGCAGGCTCGGCGCGTCGCTCTCGATCGACGACAAAAGGGTCGGGCTGCAGGCCATGCATGTGATCTGGTGTTCACGCAGGAAAGCGGCCAGTTCCTCGCCGACGAGGGGCTGCTGACCCGGAGCCGGCACCACCGTGGCGCCGGCGGTGAACGGCACCCAGATCTCCTCCGAGGAAAAGTCGAAGGCGATCGTCATGCCCTGGTATACCCGGTCACCGGGTTGATAGCCGTAGGACGCCGCGGCGACCCGGATGAAGTTGCAGAAGCTCTGGTGGGTGATGACAACGCCTTTCGGCTTGCCGGTGGTGCCGGATGTATAGAGGATGTAGCAGGTTTGATCCTGGACGCCGTCCGGCAAGGGCGCTGTTTCCGGCTGGAGCGCGATTTCGGACTCCGCGGAGTCGATCGAGATATGCGGCACCGGCAGGCGCGCCACGCGCGCCGCATAGCCCGAGACGCTGATCACCAACGTGACATTGGCGTCGTCGATGATCATCACCATGCGGTCTTCGGGAAACGCGGTGGCTAAAGGCACGAAGGCCGCCCCGGCCTTCATGACGGCCAGCACAGCAATGTATGTCTCGGCGGAGCGGTCCAGCAAAAGGCCGATCCGATCGCCCGGCTTGACGCCACGCTCGATCAGAAGATGCGCGAACTGGTTGGCGCGGTTGTTCATCTCGCGATACGACCAGGCGCGGCCGCCGGAAATGACCGCGGGCGCGGCGTCGAAGCGGCTCGCCAGGTCGCCGAAGAACCGGTCGAGCCTTTCGTTCGGCTCGCCCTTGTGGATGAAATCGGGGCCGACAAGGACCTGGTCTTGCGCCGACGGCTGCTCTGCCGCCTTGGATGTGCGAGAGCGTTGCCTGGCAGGCTTGCTTGCTTCATTGAGAGACATTGGGGGCCCCCGCGAGCTCGTATTCGCTCGCACTATGCCGCGATTGGCGAAAAGACAATAAGCTGGTGATATTGGGCCAGTTGATTTGCCTTTGCGGCCGAATTGAGATGCGACGTGCTTTGCTCTCTCAGCCCTTGGCGGCGCGGGCCTTTCCGTTCGCGCCCTCGATCAGGGCGATCAGCCCCTTCAGGATCTCGATGGGCGGCGGCGGGCAGCCTGGAATGTGCAGGTCCACCGGCACCACGTCCGACACGCCGCCGACCACCGCGTAGCTGCCGGCGAAGCAGCCGCCGTCCTTCGCGCAACCGCCCAGCGCGACCACCCATTTCGGGTTGGGCATCGCGTCGAAGGTCCGCTTCAGCGCCTCGCGCATGTTCTTGGTGACCGGCCCGGTGACCATCAGCACGTCGGCATGGCGTGGCGAGGCGACGAAGCGGAAGCCGAAGCGCTCGATGTCGTAGAAGGCGTTGTTGAGCGCATGCATCTCGAGCTCGCAGCCATTGCAGGAGCCGGCGTCGACCGCGCGGATCGACAGGCTCCGGCCGAGCCGCTTGCGGGCGACGCCGTCGAGAGCGCGCGCCAGCTCGTCGGCGGCCGCGTCGCTGACTTGCGGCGGGCGCTCGGTCAAGGGCGGGCGGATCAGGCTTTCGAAGAGCAGCTTGCGCATGGCGGTGTGCCTTGGCCCGGGTTGGAGCAGTTCAGCGTCTGATAGAATCGCCGACCTGCTCCAACTCTTTGTTTTTGCGCAATTCCGGACGGAAAACCGCTGCGCACTTTTCCTGGAATTGCTCTAGAGATCATGGCCGGAATAGGAGCAGTTGAACGATTTGTTGCAGATCGGGAAGTCGGCGACGATGTTGCCTTCGATCGCCGCTTCCAAGAGCGGCCACTGGAACCATGAAGGGTCGCGCAGGTGGCAGCGCTCGATCGTGCCGTCCTCGCCGATGCGCAGCCAAACCAAGATGTCGCCGCGAAAACCCTCGACCAGCGCCATGCCCTCGCGCGGCGCATCCGCGGTCCCATCGGCGGCCCCATTTGCGGCATTGTCCGCCGCGACCGCGACAAGGGTCGGGCCGGAGGGCAGCCGCCCGAGAATCTGCTCAACCAGCGACAGGCTCTGCTCGACTTCCCGCACGCGGATCCAGACGCGCGCGTTGACGTCGCCCTCCTGCAGCACCGGCACATCGAAGGCGAGCTCGTCGTAAGGCGCGTAGCCAGGGCCGCGCCTTGCATCGAAATCGCGGCCCGACGCGCGCCCGACATAGCCGCCGGCCGCATATTGCCGGGCAAGCTCGACTTTCAGCCGGCCGGTCGCCACCGTGCGGTCCTGCAGCGAGGCTGTGTTGTCGTAGAGCTCGACCAGACGCGGGAAGCGCTGCCTGATCTCCGTGACCAGCGAGCGGATGGCGTTTCCACCCGCCTCGTTGAGATCGCCTGTCACGCCGCCGGGCACGATGCGGTCGCGCATCAGGCGGTGGCCGAAGGCCGCATCGGCGGCGCGCAGCACGCGTTCGCGCAGCACGCCGCAATGCGCGTGCATGATCGCGAAGGCGGCGTCGTTGCAGATGGCGCCGATGTCGCCGAGGTGATTGGCGAGGCGCTCCAGCTCGGCCATCAGCGCGCGCAGCCATATCGCGCGCGGCGGTGGCGCGACGCCGAGCGCGGCTTCGACGGCGCGGGCGAAGGCCAACGAATAGGCGACCGTGCTGTCGCCTGATGTCCGGCCCGCCAGCTTGGCCGCGCCATCCAGAGCTGCGCCCGCCATCAGGCCTTCGATGCCCTTGTGCACAAAGCCCAGCCGCTCTTCCAGCCGCACCACCGTCTCGCCGCCGGCCGTGAAGCGGAAATGTCCCGGCTCGATGATGCCGGCATGCACCGGCCCGACCGCGATCTGGTGGAGGCTTTCGCCCTCCGCAGTCAGGAACCGGTAGGAGGCGGCGGCCGCCGGCCCGCCCGGCTGCGCCGCCAGCGGATGCGAGACGCCCCATTGGCCATGGTCGAGCCAGCGGCGGGTATCGGGCAGGCCCTGCGGCGCCAGAGCGAAAAGATCCGCCGCGGCGCGTTCCAGCCGCAAGGCCGGCGGATGATATTGGCCGACCGAAGGGTAGCGGCCGCCCCGGCAGTCCAGGCTGATGACGCCGATGTCGAGCGCCTCGTCGAGAAGCGCCATGTGCACCTTGTCCGGCTCCCCCCACAGGCCGAGCAGGCTCCAGCGGCCACTGGCGAGCTGCTCGACGGCCAGGTTCCAGACCTTCGGCGCCACCACGGCGCGCGGCCACGGGACGTGATGATCGATCCGGCGGCCGGCTTCGATGAGATCGGCGAGTGCGGGTAAATTCTTCCGGATCATGCGCCTTTACCCCAGGATACCGGCGACATGCTGGAACCACGCCACCAGCGGCGCCGGCAGATAGATGCCGGCGGCAAACACCAGGGCGAGGTGCGAATACATCGGCACATAGGATGCCTCGACCGGCGCGGTGCCGCCGCGCGGCTCGCCGAAGGCGACGCCGGTCAGCCGCAGCAACAGCGCCCCGAAGGCGAGGAGCAGCCCGAACACCAGCGGGATCGCCAGCCACGGATGCCTGGCGAAAGTCGAGCTGACGACCAGGAACTCGCTCATGAAGATGCCCAGCGGTGGCAGCCCGGCGATGGCCACGACGCCGATGACGAGCGCCCAGCCAAGCCCGGGATGGCTTTCGGTCAGACCCTTGATCTCGGAGATCTTCTGCGTGCCCTTGACCTGCGCGATATGGCCGACGGCGAAGAAGATCGCCGACTTGGTCAGGCTGTGCATGACCATGTGCAGCAGGCCGGCGAAATTGGCGAGCGGTCCGCCCATGCCGAAGGCGAAGACGATGATGCCCATATGCTCGATCGAGGAATAGGCGAACAGGCGTTTGATGTCGCGGCGGCGGTAGAGCATGAAGGCCGCGAAGATCAGCGAGGTCAGCCCCATCGTGACCATCAGCGGCCCCGGGCCGATCGCCTGCGGGCTCGCCGCGAGCAGGAGCTTGAAGCGCAGCACGGCGTAGAGCGCCACGTTGAGCAGCAGGCCCGACAGCACCGCCGAGATCGGCGTCGGGCCTTCGGCATGCGCGTCGGGCAGCCAGGCATGCAAGGGCGCAAGGCCGACCTTGGTGCCGTAGCCGAGCAGCAGGAAGATGAAGGCGACGCTGAGGAGCGCGGGGTCGAAATGCGCCGCCTTTTCGATCAGCACTGACCAGACCATGGCGTTGGTGCCCTCGCCGACGACCGGCTGGGCGGCCATGTAGACGAGGATGGTGCCGAACAGCGCGAGCGCGATGCCGACGCTGCCGAGGATGAAATACTTCCACGCCGCTTCCAGCGCCTCATGCGTGCGGTAGATGCCGACCATCAGCACGGTGGTCAGCGTGGCGAGCTCCACCGCGACCCACATCAGGCCGATATTGTTCGACACGAAGGCGAGGTTCATGCCGAACATCATGATCTGGTACATCGCGTGGTAGAACCGGAGGTTCGGCGCGGTCAGCCGCCCGGTCTCCAGCTCATGCGCGATATAGGAGGCGCTGAACACGCTGGTGGTGAAGCCGACGAATGTGTTGAGCACGATGAAGACGATGTTGAGGTCGTCGACCAGCAGATATTGCCCCGGGGCCGGCCGTGCCGTGACGAACAGCGACAGCGCAGCGAGCAAGGTGAGCAGGCTCGCAATGACGTTGACGACCGCCGTCATCTTGTAGTTCGGCAATGCCGCCAGGATGGCCGCGGCGCCTGCTGGAATGAAAAGGATCGCGGCCACGGCGTCGAAGGAGAACCCGCTCACCGGCGTTCTCCCCGGTAGTCGTCAAGCGCGCCGATATCGACCGAATCGAACCGTTCGCGGATGCGGAAGAGGAAGACGCCGATGACGATGAAGGCGATCAGGATCGAGAAGGCGACGCTGATCTCGACGACCAGCGGCATGCCCTTGGCGCCGGTGGCGGCCAGCACCAGGCCGTTCTCCAGCGACATGAAGCCGACGACCTGGCTGACGGCGTTGCGCCTCGTGACCATCACCAGCAGCCCCAGCAGGATGATCGACAGCGCGAAGGCGAGATCCTCGCGGGCGAGCGGATCGGCCTCGGGCGTCACCCGAAGCATCAGCACCATGGAGAGCGTCACCAGCCCGATGCCGGCGAGCATGGTCGGGCCGATGCCGACCGCGGTCTCGATGTCGCGGTGGATGCCGAGCCGCTGGATGATGCGATGCAGCCCGACGGGAATGACGATCGCCTTGAAGACCAGCGCTATCGCCGCGGTGATGTAGAGGTCGTGCGCGTCCTGGATATAGGCCTGCCAGGCCACCGACAGCGCAAGCACGACCGCATGCAGCGCAAAGACGTTGATCAGCGCGAACAGCCGGTCCTGGTAGAGCATCATGAAGGAGATCAGCACCAGGCTGCCGGCGAGCAGATGGGCGATGTCGAAGGTGAGACCGTTCATCACAGGCTCCGCGACACGAACAGCAAGAGCGTGCCGAGCAGCGCCAGCATCAGCGCCGCGCCCAGGAAGTCCGGGACGCGGAAGACACGCATCTTGGCGACGGCCGTCTCGAACACGGCAAGCAGGACGGCAAGCACAACGAGCTTGCCGAGATAGGTGGCGGCGCCGATGGCCAGGGCCTTCGGCCCCGCGTCCGCGCCGTCCAGCCCCCAGGGCAGGAAGACGCATGAGATCAGCGACATGTAGAGCAGGAGCTTGAGGAAGCTGGCGAGCTCTATCATCGCAAGATGGCGGCCGGAATATTCCAGGATCATCGCCTCATGCACCATGGTGAGCTCCAGATGCGTGGCCGGATTGTCGACCGGAATGCGCGCGTTCTCGGCGATCGCCACCATCACCAGCGCAATCAGCGACATGCCGAGCGACACCCTCAGGCCGACTTGCGGCGAGCCCATGAAGGCGGCGACGGTCGAAAGCTGCGTGGCGCCAGCCACCAGCGCCAGGCTGAACACGATGAGCAGCATCGCGGGTTCGGCGAGCGAGGCGATCATCACCTCGCGGCTGGCGCCGATGCCGCCGAAGCTGGTGCCGACATCCATTCCGGCCAGCGCCTGGAAGAAGCGCGCGCTGCCGAGCAGCGCCACGATGACGATGAGGTCGGCGGCCCAGCTGAACTCGAGGCCGATGGCGAATGTCGGGACGAGCGCCGCCGCCACCCAGGTTGCTGCGAAGATCAGGTAGGGTATCACGCGGAACAGCCAGGACGCATTGTCCGCCAGCACGACCTCCTTGCGCATGAGCCTGACGAGATCGCGATAGGGCTGGATCACCGGGGGCCCCTGCCGCCTGACCAGCCTCGCTTTCAGCTTGCGCACGAAGCCGATCAGAAGCGGCGCCAGCAGAAGCACGACCAGCATCTGTGCGCCCTGCACGGCCAGCTGGAAAATCACGGCCATAGCGCAAGCACCAGAAGCAGGATGACGAGATAGAGGAAGACCAGCGTCAGGTAGCGGCGTATGGTCAGGAACTGCAGGTGGTTGAGCCGCTCGGTGGCAAAATCGATCGCGCCGGTGATCGGCTGGTAGAAGGTCTCCCAGGCCACGTCATGCATGTCCACCTTGAGGCGCGCCGGTTCGAGGGAGCCCGGCGCCGGCATGTCCACCGTCTCGCGAACCCTGAACGCGAAGCCGCCAAAGACGCGGCGAATGGGCTGCGCGAAGCTGACGGCGGTGTATTGCGCGGCCGGCACCGCGTCCGCGAAGCCGCACCCCCATGCGATGCCCCTGCGCAGCGCATGCGAGGCGAAGCGGTGGATGAAGAAGGCCGCGAGCGACGCCGAGACGGTGATGAAGGCGAACACCAGGAGGCCGTTATAGGAGCTGCGGCTCTCGGCGATCGGCACGATCGACAGCCAGGGCTGCGCCATCTGCACCGGCATGCGGTCACCGATCAGTGACAGCGTCACCGGTGACAAGGCGTCGATGGCGAAGCCGGGCAGGATGCCGGCGAGCAGGCAGAAGGCGGCAAGCACGGCCATCGCCGCCAGCGACCAGCGGTCGACCTCATGCGCCCGTTCCACCGCGGCCGACCGCGCCCGGCCTAGGAAGGTGATGCCGAATGCCTTGACGAAGCAGGCCGCGGCCAAGGCTGCCGACAACGCCAGCATGCCGCCGACCGCGGGCACGATGACCTTCAGCCCCCATTGCGGCAGCTCGGGGCTGCGCAATATGGCCTGGAAGACCAGCCATTCGGAGGCGAAGCCGTTGAAGGGCGGCAGCGCCGAGATCGAGACGCAGCCGACGAGGAAGACGAAGCTGGTCACCGGCAGGCGATGGATGAGGCCGCCGAGCTTTTCCATGTCGCGTTCGCCGGTCGACGTCAGCACCGCGCCGGCGCCGAAGAACAGCAGGCTTTTGAAGAAGGAATGGTTGAGCACGTGGAAGAGCGCCGCGGTGAAGGCCAGCGCAGCGGCCGAGGGCATGGCGTTCGCCTTGAAGGCGAGCGCAAGGCCGAGGCTGGTGAAGATGACGCCGATATTCTCGATGGTCGAATAGGCAAGCAGCCGCTTCAGGTCCTTTTCCATCAGCGCGTGAAGGATGCCCAGCACCGCCGTCACGCCGCCGATGAGAAGCACAGCGATGCCCGACCACCATGCCGGCTCGCCAAGCAGGCCGAACACCACGCGGATGAAGCCATAGATGGCGACCTTGGTCATGATGCCGCTCATCAGCGCCGAAACGTGGCTGGGTGCTGCCGGATGGGCAAGCGGCAGCCAGGCATGCAGCGGCACGAGGCCGGCCTTGGAGCCGGCGCCGAGCAGCATGAGAACGAGCACCGCCCCGGCCGCTAGCGGGCCTGGATGCGCCGTCCGCATCGCGTCGAACGCATAGGTTCCAGCCGGTCCGGCCAGCAGGCCGAAGGCAAGCAGCAGCGCCATCGTGCCGAAGCTCGCCATCACCAGGTAGATATAGCCGGCCCGCCTGTTGGCCTCGTCGCGGTGGTGCGCCATGACCAGCGCCCAGGAGGCGAGCGACATGAACTCCCAGGACAAGAGGAAGCTGAAGGCGTCATTGGCCAGCACGACAAGGTTCATGCCGGCGAGGAACGCCGGATAGAATGGCAGTACGCGATGCGGCGCGGATTCGTGCCGGCCGTAGCCAAGGCCGTAGAGGCTGGCGATGGCGCCGCCCAGATTGACGACGACGAGGAAGAACGCCGACAGGCCGTCGAGGCGGAATCGGGCGCCGGTCCAGGGCAGGCCGAGCGGCAAGGTGGCGGACGCCTCGCCGGAGTTGCCGGCGAGATGGCCGGCGACGATCACCATCAGGACGGATGAAATGACAAACGCAGCGCCATAGACCAGACGCGTCACAAAGCTGTGCCGGCTGACGGCTGCGGCGAGGATGGCGGTTGCCAGAAGCGCGGCAGGGCCGCACAGTAGAAGCGCGACGGTCGAATTCACGGCTGGCTCCCGCCGGATTCAGCCCCGTCGCCATCGGCTTCGGATGCCTTGGCCGGATCGAAACCGGCTTTCAGCCGCACGCCGCGTCCGCCGCCCTGGCTCACCGCGCCTTCCCCGATCAGCTCGATGCCGGAGACCTCGAGCGCCGCGATCAGCTTCATCAGCGAATCGACATTGCCCCGGATGATCGAGCCGCTGGCTTCCATGCGCTGGATCGTCGGCACCGACAGGCCGGACAGTTCGGCAAGCCGGCGCTGATCGATGCCGAGCAGCGATCTGGCGGCGCGCAATTGCGGTGCGGTTATCACCGAGGAGTCTCTTGTTCAGTTCTGAGATATGAGGTCTCGGTGCTGTACCCTACATTAAAATGTCCTACCGTCAAGGATTGATGTTTGAAACATCTATGTTGATGGTGCTGGCAAGTCTCACAGGCGGAGCCTGACCGTTGTCAGCCCTGGTGCCGGATGCCCGGCGCTTCCGGACGCAGATAGACGGCCAGGCAGCAGCAACAGATGGCCAGTCCGGCGATCGGATATTTCAGGGCGACGATCGCTGCGAGCCCGAACAGACAAAGCGTCGTCGCCGCGCGAAGGCGCATCGTTTTGCGCGCGCTCTGCGGAATCGTCTCCGCCGGCAGCGGCTCGATCAGCTCGCGGATGAGGAAGACATAGGTCAGGTTCACCAGGAAGAAGACGCCGGCATAGAAGGCGACGGGCTGCGGCGAGAGTTCGCTGACGGCCATCCAGGCGGTGGCCAGCGGCAGCAGGGAAACCGAGAACAGATGCGCGAAATTGTGCCACATCAGGCGGGCGGTCATTCCGGTCGCGTGGCGCAGCAGGTGATGGTGGTTCGCCCAGACGATGGCGATGAAAAGGTAGCTCACGCCATAGCTCAGCCAGGTCGGCCAGAGCCTGAGCAGCGCCGCGAAGGTCGGGATTTCCGGCGGGCGAAGCTCCAGCACCAGCACGGTGATGAGCACGGCGAACACACCGTCCGAGAACGCGTTCAGCCGTTCGAGGCCTGATGAAGGAAGCATGTGGCCGTCCTCTCGCCGGTGCCGCCAGGTCGAAGTATAACTTTGGCGGCGGCCGATGCGAACAGGCTGGACAGCACCTCAACGCGACGCTCGGTTCTATTCGAACCCGTGATCGCGTCGCGGCTCAATCGGTAAGGAGGCGGATATCCGCCTCGGCAGCGCAATAAGGAACGTGGCGGAAATCGCGGATGCGCGCGACCTCTTCGCCGCGCCAGTCGATCAGCACGAAGCCGCGCACGGCATCGTCCGCCTGCGGGTTGCGGATCAGGAGCGCCGGCTGGCCGTCGACGAAGCCGAGCGACAGCGCCCAATCGCCGAGGCGGTCGTAATTGCCGAAATAGGTCGAGGCTTCCTTCTTGCCGTTGAGGCGGGCGCGGTTGACGACGTCGACCTGGACATCCTCCGCGATCAGCATCCTGACCCCGTCGAAGTCGTGCGCGTTGAACAGGTCGACATAGCGGCGCAGCCGGCGCTCTTCCTGCGGATCGAGCTTCGGCATGGCCACTTCGCCGGTTCGGGCGGCCAGCGCCTTCAGCTCCGCCCGGCCGCGATGCAGCGCCGCCTTGGTGGCGGCCAAGGTCGCGCCCGTCACCTCGCAGGTTTCGGAAAGGCTGAGGCCGAGCACGTCGGTCAGGACCACGGCGCTGCGCTGCGCCGGCGAAAGCTGCATGAAAGCGCGCAGGCTTGCTGCCGCCGCAAGCCTCGCCTCGGCATTGGCCGAAGGATCCTCGATCGTCGTCATGTCGGCCTCGGTGACGCGGGAGCGCTCCCGCTGGCGGCGGCGCAGGTGATCCTGCGCCGCATTGTGGGCAATGCGGAACAGCCACTGCTCGGGCCGTTCGACCAGAGCGCCGCCGTCATGGGCGGCAAGCGCCTTCACCACCGCATCCTGAACGATGTCCTCGCCCTCGATCGACGAGCCGGCCATGCGGGCCGCGTAGCGATGCAGTTTCGGCCGCAGGCCGACGAGCATGGCTTCAAGTTCCGCGCGGTCGAATTTCGCTGCGCTCATCGGCCTTGTTCTCTCGATCGCCGGCTCGCGAACCATGCCGCGCCGGTCAGGCCGGCATGACCTCCCCGGCCTTCGTCAGCATACGATAATCGCCGACGATCTTCGCCGGTGACCTGGCAAGCGTCGTCGAGCGCCGGGCGGCATGATCGGCGCCGAAGGCCTTGAAGGCGTCGAGCTCGGTCAGCGCCGAGCTGTCCTTGTCGTAGCCGACGAGGTGCACGAACTCGCCATTCTCCAGCTCGAGCACCAGATAGCGCACCGACTGCGGCTGTGTTTCATCCAGCGCCTCGAACACTTTTGCCACCAGCGCCCGGTTCTCGGCGATGCTGGCGTCCTTCACCCCGTAGCGGATGAGATTGTAGGTCATGGTCGTCTCCTTCGGTTGGTATGAGGAAGACGTTTTGGATGAGCGAAAGGATTCTCGGGCAGCGAAAAAAGCGAAAACTGCTGCGTCGCGATCCTTCGCGCCCCCCTCTGTCCTGCCGGACATCTCCCCCACTTGGGGGGAGATCAGATGTCGCGTCGGCTTTCGCCAATTGCCAACGTTGCAGGAAGGTGCGAGGCGCCGGAACTGCCAATCTCCCCCCTTGTGGGGGAGATGTCCGGCAGGACAGAGGGGGGCGCTGTCCCGCCAACATCTCCGGCGACATAGATGCCGCTCAGCCGACCGCCTTCGCCGCCGCCCGTCCCGCGCTGCGACCCGAAAAAATGCAGCCGCCGAGAAAAGTGCCTTCCAGCGCGGCGTAGCCATGCACGCCGCCGCCGCCGAAGCCGGCGGCTTCGCCCACGGCGTAGAGCCCCGGCACCGCTTGGCCTTGGGCATCGAGCACGCGGCTGTCGAGGTCGGTCTGCAGGCCGCCCAGCGTCTTGCGGGTCAGGATGTTGAGGCGCACCGCGATCAGCGGGCCGTTGGCCGGATCGAGCATCTTGTGCGGCTTGGCGGTGCGGATCAGCCTGTCGCCGAGATAGGCGCGCGCGCCGCGCAGGGCCGTGATCTGCGCATCCTTGGAGAACGGATTGTCGAGCTGCCTGTCGCGGGCGCGGATCTCGCGCTCGACCTGGGCAACCTCCAGCAGCGGCTCGCCGCCGGCCAGCGCGTTCATGCGCGCCACCAGCTTCGCAAGGTCGGCTTCGACGATGAAGTCCTCGCCCTTTTCCATGAAGGCTTTCACAGGGCCGGGAATGCCCGATGTCGCGCGGCCCAGCACCTGCCGCCAGCTTTTGCCGGTGAGGTCGGGGTTCTGCTCCGAGCCCGACAGCGCGAACTCCTTCTGGATGATCTTCCTGGTCAGGATGAACCAGGAATAGTCGAAGCCGGTGCTCGTGATGTGGCTGAGCGTGCCGAGCGTATCGAAGCCCGGATAGAGCGGCACCGGCAGTCTTTTGCCGCGCGCGTCGAGCCAGAGCGAGGAGGGGCCGGGCAGGATGCGGATCGCATGCTCGGTCCAGATCGGCGCCCAGTTCTTGATGCCCTCGACATAATGCCACATGCGGTCGCGGTTGATGACCCTCCCGCCGGCCGCTTCGGTGATCGCCAGCATGCGCCCGTCGACATGGTCGGGAACGCCGGTGATCATGCGCTTCGGCGCCGCGCCAAGGCGCTGCGGCCAGTTCTGGCGCACCAGATCGTGGTTGCCGCCGATACCACCGGAAGCGACGATCACCGCCTGCGCGCTAAGCTCGAAACCGCCAGTCACGGCGCGTGAGCTCTTGCGGCCGCGCTCGACGCTGCTCGGCTCCAGCACATCGCCGCGCACACCGGTGACCGTATCGCCGGTACGGATGATCTCGTTGACCCGGTGGCGGAACCTGAACTGGACCAGCCCGCGCTTTTGCGCCTCGCGCACCCGCTGCACGAAAGGCTCCAGCACGCCGGGGCCGGTGCCCCATGTGATGTGGAAGCGCGGCACCGAATTGCCGTGCCCGATAGCATTGCCGCCGCCGCGCTCGGCCCAGCCGACGACGGGGAAGAATTTCAGGCCGCGCTCGATCAGCCAGGAGCGCTTCTCGCCGGCGGCGAAGCCGACATAGGCCTCAGCCCATTTGCGCGGCCAGAAATCCTCCGGCCTGTCGAAGGCGGCCGTGCCCATCCAGTCCTCGAACGCGAGATCATGCGAATCGCGGATGCGCATGCGCCGCTGCTCGGGCGAATCGACCAGGAACAACCCGCCGAACGACCAGAAGGCCTGGCCGCCCAGCGACTGCTCCGGCTCCTGGTCGACGATGATGACCTTCCTGCTGGCGTCAGCCACCTCGGCCGCGGCGACGAGGCCGGCCAACCCCGCGCCGACAATGATCACGTCCGCGTCAGCCATCTATTCCTCCCAGAAGTTAGCCGGCAGCTTGTTGTGAGGATTTAGACGGGTTCCCAGCCGTCCTTCTCGCCGGCGCGGAAGATGGCATCGATGACCTTCTGGTTGAGCACCGATTCCTCCAGCGTGAAGACGCGGTCCTTGCCGCCTTGGGCGGCGCGCACGAAGGCTTCGCATTCCAGCCGGTATTGCTGCGTGCCGGGGAAGCGGAACACCTGCGCCTCGGTGTGGTTCTGGTTGTGCAGCTCGATGCGGTGGTGGTCGTAGAGCCCGGCATTGAAAGGGGCGAAGACCTCGATGAAGCCCTTCTCGCCGTGGAACACCATCACCTGCCGCGCCGCCATCTGCGTCGAGAGATAGAAGGAGAGCTCGAAGTCGCCGAAATCGGCGCGGATCGAGGAATAGATGTCGGTGCCGAAGGTCTTGTCGCGCTCGATATTGGCCTGGACGCGCAGCGGCTCCTTGCCGGTCGAGAACCGCGTCGACACGGTCGGATAGACGCCGATGTCGGGCAGCGCGCCGCCGCCGAGATCGAGCTGGTTGCGCATGTTCTTGGGATCGACATTGTAATAGGAGAACGCGCCCTGCACATGGCGCAGCCGGCCGATGGCGCCGCCGGCGATGAGGTCGCGCACCTTGATCCACTGCGGATGGTAGACGACCATGAAGGCCTCGCAGACGAGCACCTTCTTCTCATCGCGCAACTTGATCAGTGGCGGGATGTCCTTGGCATCGAGCGCCAGCGGTTTTTCCACCAGCACGTGTTTTCCCGCCTCGATAGCCTTCGCCGTCCATTCGACATGCTGCGAGGTGGGCAGCGGGATATAAACGCCGTCGACCTCCTTGGAGGCGAGCAGCTCCTCATAGGAGCCGAAGGCATGGCGGGCGCCGAAACGCTCGCCCAGAGCCTTGGCCTTCGACAGGTCGCGGCTGGCGATCGCCGACAGGACGCCGTTCTCCGAATCCACGATTGCCGGCAAAAGCTGCTCGCGGCCAATCTTCGCCGTCGACAGAACACCCCATCGGAACATCACGCTTCTCCATGTCGGTTTACATCGATGGAGGTGTGCCCCAAATCGAGGGAAAAGCCAATTGCAGACGCTCCGTGCAGCTTGGCGCATGCATTGTCCATTTAGCGCTGGTCGACCCCCACTCCGTCTCGGCTTCGCCGAGCCACCTCTCCCCCGATCGACGGGCTAGAGGAAAGGTGCCAAGCTTTTTGCCGTCAACGCTCGTCAAGCAACGCTCCCTTCCTTTCCCTCCGGAGGGGGGAAAGGTGGCGCTGCGAAAGCAGCGACGGATTGGGGGAACCACGTCGCAAATCAAGCTTCGGCCTGATCAGTTGCGCCAGTCACGGAACATGAGTTCGTAGCGTAGCCCCCGCCTTCGCGGGGGCGAGGAAAGGGGCTGAGCTATCCCCTCTTGCCCGTCAGCATCATATTGAAGTCGACGACATTGGAGTAAAGCGGCGTGCCGACATCCATGCCGTAGCGCGACCTGAGCACCTTGCCGGTAACGTGGAACTTGATGGTCCCACCCTTCAACCCGTCGAGCTCGGCCGTGAATTTTTCCGAAAACGTCTTGCCGCGCGCCGTCAGCCGGCCGGTCACCAGCGCAGTCGTGTCCCCGGTGCGGGTCACGTTGGTCGAGCGAAACTGGATTTCCGGATTGTTGGCGGCGTCGAACACCGCGTCGGAGCGCAGGAATTGGTCGATGCGGCCCTGCCCGGTGCCGACACTTTCGGGATAGATGGTGAGGTCGACCTTCGAGCGGCCGACATCGCCGTTGTCGATGCGGATCGTGCCCTTGAAGCGGCCGAAGGCGCCGTCGAAGCCGCCGCCGCCGGCTTTGCCGATGGTGAAGCGGATCGAGGAGCTCGACGGGCTGATCGTGTAGCTGCCAGCGGCGTCGCTGAGCGCCACCGCGGCAACGGCAGGCACGGCAAGGCAAGCGGCAAAGGCTGCCAATCCGAGGATACGCGCGTTCATGGGTTTCTTCCTTCCGCAGATACGCTTTTTCTGCGTTCTTGCCCCACCAACGAAGGAGGGAGCGGTTCTATTCCCCGCCTGACGAAGGTGTGATCATGCGCCTGAGCACGCTGTCACGCAGCAGGAAATGATGGCGCAGCGCCGCCGCGATGTGCAGCGCCACCAGCGCGATGCCGGCATAGGCGAGATACCAATGCGCGGAAGTCCAAAAACTCTCCGCCGCGTCGGATTCGGTCAGCGGCAGATTGGGCATCACGAACAGGTCGAACGGCATGGTCGGGATCTCCAGCGTCGATACCGACACCAGCGCCCAGCCGGATAAGGGGAGCGCGATCTGGAAGGCATAGAGCGCGAAATGCGCCAGCGGCGCCGCCCTACGCTCCAATGTCCCGACTGAGGCCGGCAGCGGCGGCGCGGCATTGCCGAGCCGCCAGGCGATGCGCAGGATGATCAGCCCCAGCAGCAGGAAGCCGAAGGATTTGTGCAGCTGGATCAGCTCGAAGGACGTCCGCTGGCTTGTCGTGCGCACCATGACGACGCCGAGCACGAACTGACCGATGAAGACGATGCCGATCAGCCAGTGAAGGACGATCATCGCCCAGCCATAGCGGGTTGGGGTGTTGGTGAGGGATTGCATGAGAGGCGAACGAAGCCGGCGTCGGCTTTCTTCCTGGGCCTTACCTCTCCTTGAGGCAAGCCAATCGCATATGGTGGCGCCAGCCCCCACTCCGGCCGCTGCGCGGCCACCCATGTTCATGGGGAGAGGAACCCAAGCTTTTCAAGGCCGCTACCCTTCACGGTTGGCATTTCCTCTCCCTCCGCGAATGTTGGGGGGAGAGGTGGCTCGGCGAAGCCGAGACGGAGTGGGGGAGCGCCCTATGCGATTGCCCTGCCCTCACAGAAGGAGAGTGTAGGCTCACCCACTCACCTTGAAGAAATCCACGAACGCCCGCAACGCCGGCCGCATCTGCCGGCGGCTTGGATAATAGACGAAGAAGCCCTCGAAGGACGGGCACCAGTCCTCCAGCACGCGGACCAGCCTGCCGTCGGTGAGCGCCGCCCGCACATAGGGCTCGAAGACGAAGGCAAGCCCGGCGCCGTCGACCGCCGCCTGGGCGATCAGATGATCCTCGTCGAGGATCAGCGGCCCTTCGACCGCCATCTCGATGTCCTCGCCGCCCTTCTCGAACTCCCAGCGGTAGAGGATGCCGCTGGAGAAACGGAAGCGGATGCAGCGATGGTCCGCCAGCTCACGCGGATGGCGCGGTTTCGGCATGGTCGCGAAATAGGACGGCGCGGCGACCACGGCGCCGCGAAGATCGGGGCCGATGCGCACCGCGATCATGTCGCGCTGCAGGCTTTCGCCGAGCCTCACGCCGGCGTCGAAGCCGCCTTCGACCACGTCGGTGAAGCGGTCCTCGATGACGATCTCCAGCACGATCTCGGGATAGGCGGCGGCAAAGGCGCCGAGCCGTGGCGTCAGCGTCAGATGAGCGGCCGTGCGCGGCACGGTCAGCCGCAGGTTGCCGGCCGGTCGGTCGCGCGCCTCGACCGCTGTTTCCAGCGCCAGGTCGATCTCGGACAGCGCCGGCCGCAACCGTTCGAGCAGTTGCGCGCCCTCCTCGGTCGGCGCGACGCTGCGCGTGCTGCGCGCCAGCAGCCGCACGCCGAGCCGCGCCTCCAGGCTGGAGACAGCGTGGCTGACCGCCGACGGCGCGATGCCGAGCTCGCGCGCGGCGCCGCGGAAGCTGGCGCATTGGGCGACGGTGGCAAGCACCGCGAGCTGCGAGAGGTTGGTTCGGTTCATTGTTCTATTTTATAGAGCAAGCCGTGCAAAAGAGAACCGATTATCGAACGAGACGCAAGGCCTTACCTCCCTCGCATCGCAACAAGGAGATGCGTGATGAAAACCCGCAAGCTTGGAACTGAACTCGAAGTCTTCCCGGTCGGCCTCGGCTGCATGGGCATGAGTTTTGTCTACGGCGGCCAGCCCGAGGCGGAAGCCATCGCCACGCTGCGCCGCGCCGTCGAGATCGGCGTGACCTTCTTCGACACCGCGGAAGTCTACGGTCCGTTCGAGAACGAGATCCTGCTCGGCAAGGCGCTGAAGCCGGTGCGTGACAAGGTGACGATTGCCACCAAATTCGGCTTCAAGATTTCCGAGCACGGCTCGGGCACCGACCGCATGATCGGCCTCGACAGCCGTCCCGAGCACGCAAAGGCGGTGGCGGAAGCCTCGCTGAAGCGGCTCGATACCGACGTGATCGACCTCTATTACCAGCATCGCGTCGACCCGAACGTGCCGATCGAGGACACGGTCGGCGCCATGGCCGAGCTGGTGCGCGAGGGCAAGGTCCGCGCGCTCGGCCTGTCGGAGGTGAGCGGCGCGACACTGCGCCGGGCGCATGCCGTGCATCCGATCGCCGCCGTGCAGAGCGAATATTCGCTGTGGAGCCGCGATCCGGAGAACGAGATCTTCGCCGTCTGCCGCGAGCTCGGCATCGGCTTTGTGCCCTACAGCCCGCTCGGCCGCGGCCTGCTCACCGGCACGATTGCCAAGCCCGACGCGCTCGGCGCCGGCGACTGGCGCCTTACCTTGCCGCGCTTCCAGGCCGAAGCGATGGAGGCCAACAACGCCGTCATCGCCGTGCTCGAAAAGCTGGCGGCCGAGAAGGGCGTGACGCCGGCGCAGCTTGCGCTCGCCTGGGTGCTGCACCAGGGCGACTTCATCGTGCCGATCCCCGGTGCAAGGAAAATACGCCACCTTGAGCAGAACACGGCGGCTGCGGGGATTGAACTGAGCGCAGCCGAGGTTGCCGCAATTGGCGATGCGCTGTCGCCGGACAAGGTGGTCGGCAAGCGTTATACCGAGGAGCTGCTGGCGCTGGTGAATGGGTGAGGCATTAGGGACACTTCGGCGCCCCCTATATTGAAAGGTTGGCGCGAGGCCCCCCTCTCTGGTCTGCCGGCCATCTCCCCCTCAAGGGGGGAGATCGGATGTCGCGGTCGCTTTCGCCAATTACCGGCGTTGCAAGGGGAGTGCCGTCATCGACACTGCCAATCTCCCCCCTTGAGGGGGAGATGTCCGGCAGGACAGAGAGGGGGGCCTCGCGCCGACGTATCTTATCTCTGCACCCTACCACGGCACCACGCTAATCTCCGGCCAATACTCCTTGGCACGCGCGCCCTTCGCCTCATGCGTGCGCTGGTTGTCCATCACCCGGTTCGGCGTGATGCGGAACGAAAAAATATCGTCGAGCCCGAACGGCGCTACCACCTCCAGCGCCCCATCCGGCCTATGCCGCACCCCCACCGCATGCGTCTTCGACGCGAAATAGCTCACCGACTCGCTCGCGCTCGCATAGCGCGGGCATTCCTGCCCGAATTTTTGCGGATACCACAGATGCACCCGCGCCTGGTTGCGCACTTCGACCGGCAACGGCAGCCCCTCGAAATGCGCCGCCGCCCGGCGGATCACCGCGTCCTCGGCCTCGTAGGAGAGGTCGGCATCGTCGAAATAGAACAGGTCGACATCTTTGATGCCGTAGCCCGGCGGCTTGCCGGTCAGATGGTTCCAGACGCTGTTATACAGCGCGCCGGAAACCACCAGCCAGTCCGGCAGTGCAAGCCGGCGCACGCGCGCCAGCGTTTCATCGAGCAGCGGGTCTGCTGCGACGATGGCGAGGAAGGCCTCGCGTTGCGCCTCGAAGGAAAGACCGGAATAGCGGAGATGGTCCATCGCCCTTTGGAGGGCGATTCGCCATCACTCCGCAATGCCTTTACGCCCTCAGCACGCCGCCCGTCTGTTTGTTGACGTTCTCGACGATGCGCTTGGCCAGCGCCTCGAAATCCTCGTCGGTCAGCGTCTTTTCGACCGGCTGGATCGACACCTCGATGGCGATCGACTTCTTGGCAGCACCCAGCGATGCGCCCTCGAAGACGTCGAACACCGAAACGCCGGTGACCAGCTTCTTGTCGGCAGCTAGAGCCGCCCGCACCAGCGTGCCGGCCTCGACCGACCTGTCGACGACGAAAGCGAAGTCGCGCATCACCGCCTGGAAGGGCGAGAGCTCCAGCTTCGGCTTGGTGCGCGTCGGCTTGGCCTTCGGCTCCGGCACGGCGTCGACGAAAACCTCGAAGCCGCAGAGCGGCCCGGAGACGTCCAGCGTTTCGAGCGTCTTCGGATGGAACTCGCCGAACGTGCCGAGCACGGTCTTGGGGCCGAGCTTGATCGTGCCGGAACGGCCGGGATGATACCAGGCCGGGCCGCCGGGCTCGATCTGCAGCCGGTCGACCGGCGAGCCGCAGGCTTCGAGCGCCGCGATCGCGTCCGCTTTGGCGTCGAACACGCCGACCGGTCCGGCATTGCCGGCCCAGCTGCGCCCCAAGCCGTCGAGCTTGGCGGTGCCGCGCCTGACGCCGGCGGCCACCCGCCGCTGCTGGTCGGCCAAGTCGCCTTCATAGGTGCCGGAGACCTCGAACAGCGCCACGTCGCCGATGCCGCGGTCGGCGTTGCGCTGCGCGGCCGCGATCAGCCCTGGCAGCAGCGAGGGCCGCATGTCGGACATGTCGGCGGCGATCGGGTTGGCGAGTTTCAGCGCCGTCTGGCCGCCGCCGAACAGCTCGGCATGTTTCGCCGGGATGAACGACCAAGTGACGGCCTCCATCATGCCGCGCACGGCCAGCGCGCGCTTGGCCGCGCGGGTGCGCACCTGCAGCGTGGTCAGGATCTTGCCGTTGACCGCATCATGCGAGGTCAGCGGCTGCGGCGCGATGTTGTCGACGCCATGGATGCGCATCACTTCCTCGACCAGGTCGGCCTTGCCGTCGACATCCGGCCGCCAGGACGGCACCTTCACCTTGACGACGTCGCCGGTACCCTTCGGCTCGAAGCCGAGACGGGTCAGGATGTCGAGGGCTTCTTCCCTCGGCACCTCGATGCCGGTCAGCCGCTTCACTTCCGACAGCGGGAAGGAGACGACCTTCGGCTTATGGCCTGAATAGCCGGCAACCTCGATTTCAGAAGGCGTGCCGCCGCAGAAATCGAGCACCAGCTTGGTCGCGAGCTCCACGCCCGGCACCATGAATTCCGGATCGACGCCGCGCTCGAAGCGGTAGCGCGCATCGGTGATGATACCGAGCGCGCGGCCGGTGCGGGCCGTGGTGATCGGGTCCCAGAGCGCCGATTCGATCAGCACGTCGGTGGTGTTCTCGTCGCAGCCCGAATGCTCGCCGCCCATGATGCCGGCGATCGATTCCACGCCATTGTCGTCAGCGATCACACACATTTCCGGCGTCAGCGTGTATTCGCGCCCGTCCAGCGCCAGCACCTTTTCGCCTTCCCTGGCGCGGCGCACCACCAGGTTGCCGGCGACCTTCTTCGCGTCGAACACGTGCAGCGGCCGGCCACGGTCGAAGGTGACGTAGTTGGTGATGTCGACCAGCGCGCTGATCGGCCGAAGCCCGATGGCGAGCAGCCGCTGCTGCAACCATTTCGGCGACGGGCCGTTCTTGACGCCCTTCACCAGCGCCAGCGCGAAGCCGGGGCAGAGCTCCGGCGCCTCGATCGTGACCTTGACCGGGCAAAGGCCCTCGCCGGCATGCGGCATGATCCCGCCGCCGATGAGTCGGCCAAGTCCGCTTGCCGCGAGGTCGCGCGCAATGCCGTAGACGCTGGTCGCGTCCGGCCGGTTTGGTGTCAAATTGATCTCGATGACCGGATCGTCGAGATGCGCATAAGCCGCGAAGCTGGTGCCGACCGGCGCGTCCTCGGGCAGATCGATGATGCCGTTATGCTCGTCGGAGATTTCCAGCTCGCGCTCCGAGCACATCATGCCGTGGCTTTCGACGCCGCGGATCTTGCCGACCGAGAGTGTCACGTCGATGCCGGGAACATACGTGCCGGGCGCCGCGAAGGCGCCGATCAGGCCCGCGCGGGCGTTGGGCGCTCCACAGACGACTTGCACCGGCGGCTTGCCGTCGCCGGTGTCGACGGTTAGCACGCGCAGCCGGTCGGCGTCGGGATGCTGCACCGCCGTCAGCACCTTGGCGATGACAAAGGGTTTTAGGCCCGCCTTGTCGTCGACATGTTCGACTTCGAGGCCGATCGCGGTCAGCCGCTCGACGATCTCGGCAAGCGAGGCGTCGGTCTCTAGATGGTCCTTGAGCCAGGAGAGGGTGAATTTCATGGTTCTGTTCCGTTCGGTCCTTGCCCTTCAGGCCCTTGTTGATTGGGTCGGGGCACGCTGGTCTTCAGATGCCTGGGCAGATCGTCCGGCATGTGCAGGAAGGGCAGTTGCTCACGCACATAGGCATGCAGCGTCGGCCGGAAATAGGCCGGCATGTCCATGGCGCCGAGCATGAAATAGATCTTGTTGTCGAGCCGCTGGTCGACATAGGCGATCGGCGAGCCGCAGATGCCGCAGAATGACCGTTCCACCGGGCCGTTGCGGTAGCTTTTCAGCGACTTGCCGTTGAGCGCGACCTGGTCGGCCATGAAGCCGACAAAGGCCGACACCGGCGCGCCGCTGGCGCGCCGGCAATCGCCGCAATGGCAATAGCTGATGTGATGCGGCTCGGCCGAAGCCTCGAACCGCACAGCACCGCAGCGGCAGCCCCCGGTGTGGGGTGCGGTCATGTCGACAGCCCCCCGAACAGCGTCGGCAGGTCGAGCGGCCTGAAGCCGTAATGCGTGAGCCAGCGCACGTCGGCGTCGAAGAAGGCGCGCAGGTCCGGCATGCCGTATTTCAGCATGGCGATGCGGTCGATGCCCATGCCCCAGGCAAAGCCCTGGTATTCGTCGGGGTCGAGCCCGCCGGCGCGCAGGACGTTCGGATGCACCATGCCGCAGCCCAGGATCTCCATCCAGTCGGAGCCTTCGCCGAAGCGCACTTCGCCCGGACGCGAGCGGTCGCACTGGATGTCGACCTCGAGGCTGGGCTCGGTGAACGGGAAGAAGGACGGGCGGAAACGCATCTTGACCGACGGCACCTCGAAGAAGGCCTTGCAGAACTCCTCCAGCACCCACTTCATGTTGGCGACATTGGCTGATTTGTCGACCACCAGCCCCTCGACCTGATGGAACATCGGCGAGTGGGTGGCATCGGAATCCTGCCGGTAGGTCTTGCCGGGGATGACGATGCGGATCGGTGGCTTCTGCCGTTCCATGGTGCGGATCTGCACGGGCGAGGTGTGCGTGCGCAACAGCTTGCGCTCGCCCTTTTCGTCCGGCCGGAAGAAGAAGGTGTCGTGCATCTCGCGCGCCGGATGTCCCTCGGGGAAGTTGAGCGCGGTGAAATTGTAGTGGTCGGTCTCGATGTCCGGGCCTTCGGCGATCGAGAAACCGAGATCGCCGAAGATCGCCGCGATCTCGTCGATCACCTGGCTGATGGGATGGATGCGGCCGCGCTCGGCCGGCGACTGGCGAACGGGGAGCGTGACATCGACCTTCTCGGCCTCGAGCCGGGCGGCGATCGCCACATCCTTCAGCTCCGCCTTGCGCGCGGCGAGCGCTTCGGTGACGCGGTTCTTCAACCCGTTGATCGCCGGGCCCTTCACCTGCCGCTCCTCGGCGCTCATGGCACCCAGCGTCTTCAGCATTTCGGAGACCGAGCCCTTCTTGCCCAGCGCCGAGACGCGCACCGCCTCGATCGCCGGCTCGTCGGCCGCGGCCGCAATGTCGGCCATCAGCGAAGCTTCAAGGGTTTCAAGATTTCCAGCGGTGGCGTTCACGGCGAAACTCTCTCGATCGGGCAACCACCGCGGTTCGGTGCGTCACCATTTTGGTTACAGCGGGCATAAGAAAAACCCGCGCCAGCCGTGCCAGCGCGGGTTCCCCAAATCAGTACTAAAAATGCTTGGGAAGCGCTGGCTTAGGCGACAGCGCTCTCAAAAGCATTCGGCGTGGTGTTCTTCAGGTATTCGAGCGCGACCTTGGCCTTGGCGACAAGCGCGGCGAAAGCTTGCGGCTCGTGGATTGCCATGTCCGAAAGGACCTTGCGGTCGATCTCGATGCCGGCCTTGTTGAGGCCGTCGATGAAGCGGCCATAGGTCAGGCCATGCTCATGCACCGCCGCGTTGATGCGCTGGATCCACAGCGCGCGGAACGAGCGCTTGCGGTTCTTGCGGTCGCGGTAGGCGTACTGCAGCGACTTCTCCACCGCCTGCTTGGCGATGCGGATGGTGTTCTTGCGGCGGCCGTAGAAGCCCTTGGCGGCTTTCAGGACCTTCTTGTGCTTGGCGTGGGCGGTGACGCCTCTCTTTACGCGTGCCATGTCATGATCTCCTTAAAACGCTGTTCCGGACCGAATGCTTTAGAGGCCGTTCGGCAGAAAATTCTTGATGACCTTCTTGCCGTCCGGTTCAGCCAGAACCATCGTGCCGCGGGCATCGCGAATGAACTTGTTGGAACGCTTGATCATGCCGTGGCGCTTGCCGGCGGCAGCCGACAGCACCTTGCCGGTGGCAGTAATCTTGAACCGCTTCTTGGCGGCCGATTTGGTCTTCATCTTGGGCATTTTGCTACTCCGTATTGGTGGCGCACCATCGCGCTTCTTTTTCGCTTCGGGCCGACCAAAGCCCGAAAAGCAAATGAAACCGCCACGGCATGCCCTGCCGGGCGGTTTTTGTTTTTTGCTCTGCGTATCGTGCTTTCCGTAAATCAGAGATGATTTCCGGGCCGATACGCGGAACGGCGGTCCTATAGATCAAACGGGGCCGGTGCGCAACACCTCACCGGATGCGCCGCTCTGTCTCAGGTCAGGGCAGCCTGAACCACACCGGCAGCATCCCCGACTGCTGCAGACCGTCGATCAGTTCGAAGGCCGGCAGTGCCACCAGGAACACCAGCCCGTCGAGCAGCGTGTTCAACAAGAGGCGCGGCTTGAAGCTGCCGGTATCGCCTTCCTGGTAGATCGTCAGGTTCGGGAAGAAACGCGGCACCCTGGCGAGATAGGCCTGGTAGGGCGCGCCGAGCACTTCCTTCAGGTAGCGCTCCTCGCGCAGGATGACGATGTGGAAGGCGCCGGCGCAGAGCAGCGCGAAGAGAATGATGCCCGAAAACGAGCCGATCTGCGCGCCGACGCCGGCGGCAGCGACCGTCGAAAACAAATAGAGCGGGTTGCGGGTGATCGAGTAGGGACCGCCGGTGACCACTTCGGCCGATTTGCGCCCGCCTATATAGAGCGTCGACCACAGCCGCCCGACGATGCCGAGGAAGATCAAAAGCACGCCGAACATCTCGATCGACTCGTGCACCGGTGTGTCCGGCGGGAAGGTCGACTGTCCAAACAGAAGCGCGGCAAACAGCACCACGATCAGCACCGCCAGCACGATTCGGCGCATGTGCTGATAGCCGCCAAGACCTTCCGTTTGCCTGGCGGGCTGGGACTTCATTTCATCGGCCATGGCGAAACCCGATCATCGATTTGCTCGCGATCAAGGAACTTGATCGTCGATTTGCTCGCGATCGGGAAAAACCCGATCGTCGAGATTGCTGGCGATCGGATAGAAAACAGGCGCCCCGCCGATCGTCGGGACGCCTTGCGCCATGATTCTGGCGGGATTTAGCGCGGCGCCAGAACCATCATCATCTGGCGGCCTTCAAGCTTCGGCTCCGCCTCGACCTTGGCGATCGTCGACACTTCCTCGCGCACCTTGTTCAGAAGCTGCATGCCGAGTTCCATATGCGCCATCTCGCGGCCGCGGAAGCGCAGCGTCAGCTTGACCTTGTCGCCTTCCTCGAAGAAGCGCCGCACGGCCTTCATCTTGGTCTCGTAGTCATGGCTGTCGATGTTCGGGCGCATCTTGATCTCCTTGATCTCGATGACCTTCTGGTTCTTGCGCGCTTCGGCCGCCTTCTTCTGGTTGGCGTATTTCAGCTTGCCGAGATCGAGGATCTTGACGACAGGGGGCACCGCATTGGGCGATATCTCGACCAGATCGAGCCCGGCCTCTTCGGCCAGCAGCAATGCGTCGTTGATGGAAACATCGCCTCGGTTCTGGCCGTCGGCGTCGATAAGCTGGACCCGGGGCACCCGGATGTCTCGGTTGGAGCGCGGCCCGTCCTTGGTGGGTGCCGCTGCTTTGAAAGGTCTGCGAATGGTCGTGGTCTCCTTGGCCGTTTCGTTCAGGGTTTCTTTAGACAAGAAATAGGTGGACGCGCCTATGTGGTGAGCGCGGGGCGTGAGTCAATAGCATAGCCGCGCCGGAAAATCACCTGTCGCCTGGCAATTGTCTGCACCAAGCAAAGAAACGCCGCGAGCACTTTTCGTTGAACCCTGGCCTGTGCCAAAAGACCCGTCGAAAGGACAAGCTCATGGCTGCCAGCGCTCCGGTTTTCATCGATGTGGACGGGTCGAACATCGCCGTCAGGCAGGCCCCCGGCGCGGCGCCCGGCGTGGTCTGGCTCGGCGGCTACAAGTCCGACATGCTGGGCACGAAGGCCGAGACGCTTGCCGCCTGGGCCGCTCGCGAGGGCCGGGCCTATATGCGCCACGACTATTCCGGCCATGGCGAGTCGGGCGGCGAATTCGCCGAGGGCACGATCTCCAGATGGCTGGCCGAGAGCCTTGCCGTCTTTCGCCGGTTCAGCAAGGGCAAGCAGATCCTGGTTGGCTCCTCGATGGGGGCTTGGATCGCGCTGCGCATGGTGCAGGAGCTGCGCAAGGCGGGCGACACGAACGTTGCCGGCCTGGTGCTGCTCGCCCCGGCGCCGGACTTCACCGTGGAGCTGGTCGAACCCGTGCTGACCGATGCGCAACGGCGGGACCTCAAGGAAAAAGGCTTCTTCGCCGAGCCGTCCGACTATTCGGACGAGCCCTATATCTACACGCGCGCTCTGATCGAGGACGGCCGCGCCAACCGGGTGATGACCGGGCCGATCGACACGCATTGCCCGGTGCACATCCTGCAGGGCCTTGCCGATCCGGACGTGCCGTCCGGCCATGCGCTGAAGCTGGCCGCGATGCTGCCCGCCGACGACGTGACGCTGTCACTGATCCCGGACGGCGACCATCGCCTTTCCCGTCCCGAGGATCTCGAGATGCTCACACGGGTTGTCGGCGACATGGTCAGGCAGGCCGCCTGACCGATGCGCATCTCCATCCCGATATCCGCCTTCGTCGCGGCGATCGTCGGCTTCGGCGGCACGCTGGCTCTTGTCATTGCCGCCGCCAAGGCGGTCGGCGCCACCCAGATCGAGACCGCGAGCGGCGTGACGGCGATCTGCCTGGCCATGACGATCGAATGCCTGTGGCTGTCCTGGCGCACGAAAATGCCGGTCATCACGGCCTGGTCGACGCCCGGCCTGGCGCTGATTGGGGCTTCCAGCGGCTTCACGATGCCACAGGCCGTCGGCGCCTTCATCGTCACCGGCATCCTTCTGGTCGCTACCGGCCTGTTCAAGCCGCTGACCCGGTTGATCGCGCAGATCCCGACCTCGGTCGCCTCCGGCATGCTAGCCGGCATCCTGGTCAGCTTCGCCGTCAATGCGGTGAAGACCATTCCCGCCGATCCCTGGCTGATCCTGCCGCTGATCGCCGCCTTCTTCGTCATCCGCCTGCTCAATCCGGCTTTATCGGTGCTGGTGGTGCTGATCGGCGGTGGCCTCGCCGCTTTCCTCACCGGCCGCGTCGGCAGCCTGCCGGCGCCGGAACTGTCGACATTGACGTTCATTGCGCCGCAATTCACCGCATCGGCGATCATCGGCCTTGCCGTGCCGCTCTATCTGGTCACCATGGCGTCCCAGAACCTGTCCGGCCTCGCGGTGCTGCGCGCCGCGGGCTATCATCCGGAGCCCGGTCCGCTGATCGGCGTCACCGGTCTGTTTTCGCTGCTCTCGGCGCCGTTCGGCGCCGCGACCACCAACCTTGCGGCGATCTCGGCCGCTATCTGCACCGGCCCCGATGTCCATCCCGACCCGGCCGAGCGCTGGAAGACCGGGCCGTTCTACGCGCTTGCTTATCTCGTCTTCGCGATCTTCGGCGCCTCGCTGGTGGCGATCTTCGCCGTTCTGCCGCAAAGCCTGATCGTGCTGGTCGCGGGGCTCGCCTTGACGGCGCCTCTGGCCAACGCGCTGTCGATCGCGCTGAAGAACGAGGCTGAACGCATGCCGGCCACCGTCACCTTCGCCGTCACGGCTTCGGGGCTCACGCTTTTCGGCGTCGGCGCGGCATTTTGGGGCCTGGTTGCCGGAATGGCAGTGCTTTTCCTGGAGAAACTCAAAAAGCGATAATCATTTCAGATGCTTCGCCGGTTTTGGCCGGAACTACCTTGAATAGCCTATTTCGCCTTCCCATTTCGATTCCACGCAGCCGGTTAGGCTGTCTCCAACGGAAGGATTGGGAGAAATGAATACGACTGCATTGATCCGTCCGGCCTGGACGCCGGCCACCATCGCGCTGATGGTCATCGGCTTCATGGTGTTCTGGCCGCTCGGCTTCGCCATGCTCGCCTACATCATCTGGGGCGACCGGCTCGATGGCTTCAAGCGCGACGTCAACCGCGCCACGGACGGCATCTTCGCCGGCTGCCGCCGCGGTTCCGGGAAGGCGGCCCGCTGGGGCCACGGCTCGGCCCGCACCGGCAACGTCGCTTTCGACGACTGGCGCGAGAAGGAGCTGGAGCGCCTCGCCGAGGAACGCCGCAAGCTGGACGAGATGCTGACCGAGTTCGACGACTACGCCCGCGAACTGCGCCGCGCCAAGGACCAGGAAGAGTTCGATCGCTTCATGGCCAACCGCAACAAGTCGACCGCGCCGACCACCACCGGCTCGACCGACAAGACCGCTCCCAAGCGCGGCAAGGGCACGAACCTGCTCGACGACTAAGATCCGGCGACAGGTCTTAGACTGATAAAACGGCGTCGCGCGAGCGGCGCCGTTTCTTTTTTGTTCTCTGCGTAGCTTTCCTCCACTGGCCGTTTTTTTCGAATCGCGTATCGTCCAGCCATGACCCTCGGCTTCTTTCGCAATCTGACCAAGCCAAAGCCCACGCCTGTCGTGGAGCGAGAGCATTGCGTCGCCGGCCGCACGCTGCCGCTGAAAATCGTCGAAAGCGCCAGGGCCAGGCGGCTTACGCTGCGTATCGATTCCGGCGGCCAGGGCCTGCGCGTCACCGTGCCGCCCGGTCTGCGCCGGGGCGAGGTGGAGAAATTCCTCGACCGCCACCAGGATTGGCTGGAACAGCGCCTGGCGAAGGTGCCGACAAGGCCGCAGGTGCGCCCCGGCATCAGGATCCCGATCCGCGGCGTGCCGCACCGCATCGTGCATGAGCCTTCGAGGCGCGGCACCGTCACGGTCTCGCGCGACGAGCGCGGCCCGCTGCTTATCGTCCATGGCGAGCGCATCCACCTGCCGCGCCGTATCGCCGACTACCTCAAGCGCGAGGCGAAGAAAGAGATCGAGAAGCTGGTGGTGAAGCACACCGAGGCGATCGGCAAGCGCGCCAAGGCGATAAGGTATAAGGATACCTCCAGCCGCTGGGGGTCATGCACCTCGGAGGGCAATCTCTCCTTCTCGTGGCGCATCATGATGGCGCCGCCGGCGGTGATAAACTACCTGGTGGCGCATGAGGTGGCGCATCTCAAGGAGATGAACCACGGCCCGAAATTCTGGAAGCTGTGCGAGAAGCTTTGTCCTGACACGGATCGCTGCAAGGACTGGCTGAAGCGCAACGGCGGCGCGCTGCAGGCGATTGTTTTCGAGTAATAAAACCGCCATTGTGCGCAGAAACGCACAAAACGAAACGTCGAGTTCCTTCGCGCCCCCCTCTGTCCTGCCGGACATCTCCCCCTCTTTGGGGGGAGATTGGCAGCTTGGGCGCCTCGCTCTTCCTGCCGCGCTGGTAATTGGCGAAAGCCGGCGTGACGTCTGATCTCCCCCCAAGAGGGGGAGAGGTCTGGCAGACCAGAGGAGGGCGCTGTCCCGCAGGTGTCCGCTGGGTTCGGGACGCAACCCCTCAATCATCATTCGCCGCGTTCAATTCCTCCGGCCGCAGCCCCTCTTCCCCCTGATGCGGCCACGGCAAAAAGTTCCGGTCGAACGCATCGCTGCCGAAATAATCCAGCGCCCGGTGCGCTTCGGCGCCGTTGAAGTCGGATTTTTCCATCAGATGCGCAATCACCTCGCGCGCCTGCGCGATCTTCTGCCTGAGTTCGGCGATGGTCCGGTCGGCCATGATTATCCTGCTCCCGCCTGTGCTTCCTATATGAAGGTAGTGTTTTCCGACCGCCGGGCAACAGCATGCTTTTTCTCGACTCTTTAGCCGTTTCGTGCCAATCCCGCGCCATGACGCTCGACATCAAGATCTGCGGATTGAAGACCGACGCCGCGATGGCCGCCGCGCTTGCCGGCGGGGCCAGCCATGTCGGCTTCATTTTCTTCGCCAAGAGCCCGCGCTATGTCGAGCCCGCCGAAGCCGGACGACTGCGCGAAGCGGCGCGCGGCAAGGCCAAGGCGGTCGCCGTCGGCGTCGATGCCGATGACGCCTTCCTCGACGAGATTGTCGCCAGGATGCAGCCGGACATGCTGCAGCTGCATGGTTCGGAAACGCCCGAGCGTGTGGCGCAGCTCAAGGCCCGCTATGGCCTCCCGGTGATGAAGGCGCTGTCGGTCAGCGAGGCGGCGGATCTGGAGCGGATAAAACCCTTTGTCGGCGTCGCCGACTGTTTCCTGTTCGACGCCAAGCCGCCGAAGGGATCGCAACTGCCGGGCGGCAACGGCGTTTCCTTCGACTGGCACGTCCTTGCCGGCCTTGACGCCGGCGTCGATTACATGCTTTCCGGAGGGCTCAACGCCGCCAATATCGGCGATGCCCTGAGACAGGCAAATCCGCCCGGAATAGACGTTTCGTCCGGCGTGGAAAGCGCTCCCGGCGTCAAGGATCCGGCGTTGATCGAGCAGTTTTTCCGGGCCGTCAGGGCCGCGCGCGACAACCGCGCCGCCTGAGCACAACCAAAATCAGGAGATCGGCGATGAACAAGCCGGCAATGCCCAATTCCTTCCGCACCGGGCCCGACGAGCAGGGCATGTTCGGTATTTTCGGCGGCCGCTTCGTCGCCGAGACGCTGATGCCGCTGATCCTCGATCTGGAAGAGCAGTGGAACAAGGCCAAGAACGATCCGGAATTCAAGGCCGAGCTGCAGAACCTGTCGACCCACTACGCCGGGCGGCCGTCAAAACTCTATTTCGCCGAAGGCCTGACGAAGCATCTTCGTGAGGTTTCCTCGGCGAAGGGCCTCGGGGGCGGCGCCAAGGTCTATTTCAAGCGCGAGGACCTGAACCACACCGGCTCGCACAAGATCAACAACTGCCTCGGCCAGATCCTGCTTGCCAAGCGCATGGGCAAGAAGCGCATCATCGCCGAGACAGGCGCGGGCCAGCACGGCGTCGCCTCGGCAACCGTCGCCGCGCGCTTCGGCTACCCTTGCGTCGTCTACATGGGCGCCACCGACGTCGCCCGCCAGAGCCCCAACGTATTCCGCATGAAGCTGCTCGGCGCCGAGGTGCGGCCGGTCACCGCCGGCCACGGCACGCTGAAGGATGCCATGAACGAGGCCCTGCGCGACTGGGTCACCAATGTCGAGGACACCTATTACCTGATCGGCACCGCCGCCGGCCCGCATCCCTATCCGGAGCTGGTGCGCGACTTCCAGTCGGTGATCGGCTCGGAAGCCCGCGCCCAGATTCAGGAGCAGGAGGGCCGCCTGCCGGATGTCATCATCGCCGCCGTCGGCGGCGGCTCCAACGCCATCGGCTTGTTCCATCCCTTCCTCGACGACAAGGATGTGCGCATCATCGGCATCGAAGCCGGCGGCCGCGGCCTAGACGGGGTCGAGCACTGCGCCTCGATGAATGCCGGCAAGCCCGGCGTGCTGCACGGCAACCGCACCTATCTGCTGCAGAACGCCGACGGCCAGATCCTCGACGGCCATTCGATCTCGGCCGGCCTCGATTATCCGGGCGTCGGCCCAGAGCATTCCTGGCTGCGCGATTCCGGCCGCGTCCAGTACGAGCCGATCCTCGACGACGAGGCGCTTGAGGCCTTCCAGCTGACCACCCGTGTCGAAGGCATCATCCCGGCGCTGGAATCGGCGCACGCCATCGCGCATGCGATGAAGATCGTGCCGAAGATGGATAAGGACCAGATCGTCATCGTCAACCTGTCCGGCCGCGGCGACAAGGACGTGCACACAGTGGCCAACATGCTGGGCATGGAGATCTGACAATGACCACCCGCATCGACCGCCGCATGGCCAAGCTCAAAGCCGAAGGCCGCCCGGCTCTCGTCACCTATTTCATGGGCGGCGACCCGGACTACGACACCGCCTTGGCCATCATGAAGGCGCTGCCGGGCGCCGGCTCCGATATCATCGAGCTCGGCATGCCCTTCTCCGACCCGATGGCCGACGGCCCGGCCATCCAGGCTGCGGGGCTTCGGGCGCTGAAGGGCGGCCAGACGCTGGCCAAGACGCTGAAGATGGCGTCCGAATTCCGCGCCGGCGACGACGAGACGCCGATAGTGCTGATGGGCTACTACAATCCGATCTACATCTACGGCGTCGACCGCTTCCTCGCCGACGCCAAGGCCAGCGGCATCGACGGTCTGATCGTCGTCGACCTGCCGCCGGAAATGGATGAGGAGCTCTGCATTCCGGCGCTGAAGGCCGGCGTCAATTTCATCCGCCTGGCGACGCCGACCACCGACGACAAGCGCCTGCCCAAGGTTTTGGAAAACACCTCCGGCTTCGTCTATTACGTCTCGATGACCGGCATCACCGGCTCGGCGCTCGCCGACACCGCCAAGGTCGCAGCGGCGGTCACGCGCATCAAAGGCCACACGGCGCTGCCGGTCTGCGTCGGCTTCGGCGTCAAGACCGCCGAGCAGGCGCGGGTCATCGGCGCCTCGGCCGACGGCGTCGTCGTCGGCACGGCGATCGTCAACGCGATCGCCAATGTGCTGGGACCGAGGGGCGAGAAAACGGCCGATCCGGCGGAGGCCGTCGCCACTCTGGTCAGCGGTCTTGCCCAGGGCGTCCGCTCGGCCCGGCTTGCTGCCGCCGAATAGGCTGACTATTTGTTCCCTCAGCAATTCGGGCCGGAAATCCGCCACAGATTTTTCCTGAATTGCTCGAAGTCTCTTCCAGGACAGGAGCCGAAGCCGTGAACTGGATCACCAATTACGTCCGCCCGAAGATCAATTCGATGCTCGGCCGGCGCACCGACATGCCGGAAAATCTCTGGATCAAGGATCCCGAGACCGGCGAGATGATCTTCCACAAGGATCTCGAATCCAACCAGTTCGTCATCCCGGCCTCCGGCCACCACATGAAGATCTCGGCCAAGGAGCGGCTGAAATACTTCTTCGACGACGGCAAATACGAGGTGCTGGACAATCCCAAGGTCGTCCAGGACCCGCTGAAGTTCCGCGACGAGAAGCGCTACACCGACCGCCTCAAGGAGGCCAAGGCCAAGACCAGCCTCGAGGATGCGATCCTCAACGGCGCCGGCACCATCGACGGGCTGCCGGTCATCGTCACCGTGCAGGACTTCGCCTTCATGGGCGGCTCGCTCGGCATGGCCGCCGGCGAGGCCATCGTGCACGCTTTCGAGGTGGCGCTGCAGCGCAAGCGGCCACTGATCCTGTTCGCCGCCTCCGGCGGCGCCCGCATGCAGGAAGGCATCCTGTCGCTGATGCAATTGCCGCGCACCACGGTCGGCGTCGACCGGCTGAAGGAAGCCGGCCTGCCCTATATCGTCGTGCTGACCAACCCGACCACCGGCGGCGTCACCGCCTCCTACGCCATGCTGGGCGACGTCCACATCGCCGAGCCCGGCGCGCTGATCGGCTTTGCCGGCCCGCGCGTCATCGAGCAGACCATCCGCGAGAAGCTGCCCGACGGTTTCCAGCGCGCCGAATATCTGATGGAGCACGGCATGGTCGACATGGTGGTCTCGCGCCTCGATATGCGCCAGACCATCTCCCGGCTGCTGAAGATGCTGCTCAAGATGCCGCCGGCCGACAAGCCGGTCGAGCCGGAGATCCTGCCGCCGGCGGTGGTCAACGCCGAGGCGCGGCCGCAAGCCTGACACGATATCGGCCGGCGCGATATGGTTCGCCGCGAACCGCGATTTGCGCTGTCCGTTGTGTGCTGTAGCCTCTGATTTGCGCATGACCGTTCCGAGACCGATTCCCGGTCTCTGGGTTAGGCGCCGAAGCAATTCCAGGAAAAGTGTGAAACGGTTTTCCGTTCGGAATTGCGTCAACAAAAAAGAGAGCGGTTCTGCATTCCATGAGATGATGAACCGCTCTAGGATTCCGCCATGACAACGCTTTCCGCCGAACGCGAAATCGAACATCTGATGACGCTGCATCCGAAAGGCTTCGACCTTTCGCTGGACCGCGTCACGCGGCTTCTCGAACGCCTCGGCAATCCGCAGGACCGGCTGCCGCCGGTCATCCACATCGCCGGCACCAACGGCAAGGGCTCCTGCGCCGCCTTTTCGCGCGCGCTGCTGGAAGCGGCCGGCCACCTCGTCCACGTCCACACCTCGCCGCATCTGGTGAACTGGCACGAGCGCTACCGGCTGGCGGCCGAAGGCGGCGGCAAGCTCGTCGACGACGACGTTTTCGCCGAGGCGATCTCGCGCGTCGCCGAGGCCAATCAAGGCCAGACGATCACCGTCTTCGAGATCCTCACCGCGGTCACCTTCGTCCTGTTTTCGGAGCATCCGGCGGAGGCGGCGATCATCGAGGTCGGCCTTGGCGGCCGCTTCGACGCCACCAATGTCATCAAGCGGCCCGCCGTTTCGGTGATCATGCCGATCTCGTTGGACCACGAAGCCTATCTCGGCGACCGCGTCGAGCTGATCGCCGCCGAAAAGGCGGGCATCATGAAACGCGGCTGCCCGGTGGTGATCGGCGCCCAGGAAAGCGACACCGCGCTGCAGGTGCTGATCGAGACGGCCGAGCGGCTGGATTGCCCGACCGTGGTCTATGGCCAGGATTTCCTCGCCTTCGAGGAGAACGGCCGCATGGTCTATCAGGACGAGGACGGGCTGATGGACCTGCCCTCGCCGCGCCTGCCGGGGCGCCATCAATACGCCAACGCCGCGGCGGCGATCGCCGCCGTCAAGGCGGCCGGCTTCGAGATCGGCCATCGCGCGGCCGAACGGGCGATGACCCATGTCGCCTGGCCCGCACGCATGCAGAAGCTGACACAGGGCAAGCTCGTCGACCTTGCGCCGAAGGGCGCCGAGATCTGGCTGGACGGCGGCCACAACCCCGGCGCCGGCATCGTCATTGCCGAGGCCCTGGCCGAGCAGGAGGAGAAGAATCCAAGACCGCTGGTCCTGATCTCCGGCATGATCAACACCAAGGACCAGACCGGCTATTTCAGCGCCTTCAAGGGGCTCGCCCGCCATGTCTACACCGTGCCGGTAAGCAGCAGCGATGCCGGCGTTCCCAACGACGAGCTGGCATTGCGCGCCGAAGAGGCCGGCTTGTCGGCCGAGCCGGTCAGCTCCGTCGCCAGCGCGCTGATGCTGTTGCGCGACTCTTGGGACGGCCCGGCGCCGCGCATCCTGATCGGCGGCTCGCTCTATTTCGCCGGCGCCGTGCTGGCCGAGAACGGCACGCCGCCAACCTGATGTGAAGTCAAGATAGCGCTGCGGATTCGGCGGGGGCCGAAAGGAACCGGCCTTGATCAAGGTGAAGCAGCTCGCCCATGTCTGCATTTTCGCGCATGACCTGGAAGCGACGCGCCGCTTCTACAGCGACGTGCTCGGCATGGACACAAGGTTCAATTTCCTGCGCGACGGCAGGATCTTCGGCTTCTATCTCGACTGCGGCGGCCGCAGCCATGTCGAGGTGTTCGAGAAGAGCGAGACCAGCTACACCGAGGCGAACCAGATCAACCATTTCTGCCTGGAGGTGGAAGACATCGACGCGGCGATCGACCATATCCGGTCGAAAGGCGTGGAGGTCACGCCAAAGAAGCTTGCTTGCGACGACACCTCCCAGGCTTGGATCCGCGACCCCAACGGCGTGAAGATAGAGCTGTTCGAATATACCGGGAAAAGCGCGCAATTTACCGGCGGCGATCGCGTCGCCGACTGGTAACTGGACAACTGGAACTACTCGGCGCTGCGAATCTTGATCGGCGGTCCGCTCTATTCCACCGGCGCGGTGCCGATCGAGAACGGCACGCCGCCAACCCAAAGCTACGATCTATTTAGTCTCGACGCGTATCGCAAATGGCCCTTTTTCGGGCTCTGCCTCGATCGGTTCGAGGGGCAGCTCAGGTCCCGTATGAATTTGGTGGCCTTCGCTGGTGATTTTCTCCAAGTCGATGTTGGTGCCAGTCCTTGCTACCAGCCGCGCATAGAAAGTGGATGCGGGTTCACTTTTCGGTTTGTTCATTTGACACTCCCTTTTCAAGGAGCTGATCGCCGGCTGTCTCTGCCATGAATTGATGGACAGCCGACTCCCTTACTTCAGCTCGATCTCGATGAAGGCGTATTCGCCGTCATTGGCGTTGATGACATCGTGCTCGACCCCCTCGCGGCGAAAATAGGGCGCGCCCTGCTTCATCTCGGCGAAGGATTCGCCGTCCTTGGTCACCAGCTTCACCTTGCCGTCCATCAGCGGCACGACGACATAGTCGTGGCCGTGCCGGTGCCAGCCGGTGTTCGCGCCCGGCGCGAAGCGATACTCGGTGACGATCACGCGCTCATTGTCGACGTGGACTGTGGCCTTGGCTGTCCCGGTCATGGAGGCTCTCCCTTTTTCTGAAGCAGAGAGTATGACGCCCCTGCGTGCGAGGGCCAGAGCGCGTCGAGCGATGACGCCAAAGAAAAAGCCCGGCGCGATTGGCCGGGCTCGTTCGTTGGATTTTTGGATCGGCTCAGGCGATGGCGCCGTTGATCCAGTGCGACAGCGCGGTCTTAGGCGCGGCGCCGACCTTCATGTCGGCGACTTCGCCGCCCTTGAAGATCATCAGCGTCGGGATCGAGCGCACGCCAAACTGCGCGGCAAGCTCCGGATTCTCGTCAATGTTGAGCTTGGCGATCTTCACCTTGGAGCCAAGCTCCTTGGCGATCTCTTCCAGCGACGGGCCGATCATCTTGCACGGACCGCACCACTCCGCCCAGAAATCCACCACGACCGGCTCCTTGGCGTTGAGCACATCGGCCTGGAAATTGCCATTGTCGACCTTGACGGTGGCCATGCTGAAATCCTTTCGAAAACTCGGGTTGCACCAAATGTGGTGGTTGTGGCGGCGATGTTCAAGCAGTTCTTGTGTCACGCTCCCGTGAGTCGGGCAAGGGCGTCGTCCATCGCCTTGGTCGGCAGCTCGATCAGGCGCGGCGCCTCGGTGAAGAGCAGCGCCGCCGTCACCCCACGCCCCGGATAGAGCGGCTGAAGCAGCGCCCGATAGAGCGCAAGCTGGAGCAGATAGGCAGGCGGCACTTCGGCCAGGTTTTTGGGGGCAGGCCGATTGGTCTTGTAGTCGACGATCGACACTTTTTCCGGGCTGACCGCCAGCCGGTCGATCTTGCCGGAGATCGAGCGCAGCTTGCCCTTCACCTCCAGGCTTCCCATGATCGCGACTTCCGCGCGTGACGACGGCGAGAACAGCGCACCGAAGCGATTGTCGGACAGGATCGACAGCACCGCCTCCAGCGCCTTGTCGCGCTCGCCGTCCGGCCAGCCCGCGCCGGCGCGCGCCAGATAGCGCTCAGCCGCGCCGCGCCTTTCCTCTTCCGCAATGCCTGGCAGCATCTGCAGCAATTTGTGCAGGGCCAGACCGCGCACCACCGCAAAGCCGGGCTCGGCCTCGGCGTCGAGCACCGGCGAGCGTGTGTCGGGGATGGCGTCCTTCGCTTCCTCGATCAGCGCCGAGGCGCCGGACGGCGAAAGCGGCCGCGGCAGCTCCTCATAGGGCGGCAGCGGCCGGAACAGGGTGTCAGGCAGCGGCGGCGTGTGCTCGAACGGCCCTGCCTCATCGACGCTGGTCAGCGCCACCGGCGGCAATTGGGTCATGTGGAAGCGATGCACGGCCACCTCGGCCGTTGCCGGATGCCGCCGTTCGGAACTCTCGGGCGCGCCCAGCAAGGCCCGGCTGACGATCGAGTGCCAGGTGCCGGGGCTCGGCTGACGCTTGCCGTGATAGCCGCAGACGATCAGCCGGTCCTCGGCGCGCGTCATGCCGACATAGAGCAGGCGCCGGTATTCGTCGTCCGCCAGCTCGCGCGCCCGCACCGATGCCGCCTTCGAGACGCCATTGGCGACATCGCTGGCCGAGCGCCACAGATAGCCCTTGCCCTTCCATTGCCCACCCGAGCTCTCGAACGGCATCAGCCGCGGCAGATGCTGGTCGCTGAACGGCGCCGAGCCGCCATCGACCAGGAAAACCACCGGCGCCTCCAGGCCTTTCGCCGCGTGCACGGTCATGACCCGCACCTCGTCGCGCGTCTGGTCCATCTCGCGCTTGATCTCGGGGCCGGCGTTTTCCAGCGTCGACAGGAAGGATTCCAGCCCCGGCAGGCCGGTCCGTTCCTCGGCCAGGCAAAAGCTCAGGAACTCATCGAGGATGTCGCCGGCTTCGGGTCCGAGCCGCGCCGTCATCTTGCGGCGCAGCCCGTCGCGCGCCAGCGCCGCGGCATAGAATTCGAACACCGGCTTGAATGCCACTTCGGTTGCCCAGCCATCGAGCCGGCTAACGACAGCGGTGAGGGCCACATCCTCGGCCGCATGCTGCCGCAGCGAGGCAATCAGCGACTGGCCCTTCGGCCTTGAGCCAGACAGCGCCAGCAACGTTTCCTCGGGAACCTCGAAGATCGGACTGCGCAGCACGGCGGCCAGGGAAAGGTCGTCCTCCGGCTGGATCAAGAAGTGCCCAAGCGCGATCAGGTCCTGCACGGCGATATGGCCGGGCAGGCTCAGCCTGTCGGCGCCGGCGACCGGAATCTGCCGGTTCTTCAAGCTGCGCGACAGCGCATGGACGAAACGGTCGCGCTTGCGCACCAGGACAAGGATGTCGCCTGCGGTCAGTCTCCTGCCCTTGCCTTCGATGACCTCGCCGTGCTTGAGCCAGGTCTGGATGGTGGCGGCCACATGCTCGGCCACCCGCACCGCGGGCGCGCTGGCATGGTTGACCGGCAAGGTCCAGTCGTCCGGCTCCTCGACCATTTCGGCGCCGATCGAGGGCCACACCTCGGCATAGCCCGGCGCGTCGTTGCGGATCGCCTTATGGCTGAGCGGATCGGGATCGTGGCTGATGCCGCGCCGCACACTCGGCTCCTCAAAGACGCGGTCGACGGCGGCCAGCACATCGTCGCTCGAACGGAACGACCAGGTGAGCTTCAGATTGGCGAAGGCGGCTTCCGCGTCGCGCACGCGGCCGGCAAACAAAAGCCGGCTTTCGGCAAAGGAATCCGGTGCCGCGCCCTGGAAGGAATAGATCGACTGCTTTTCGTCGCCCACGGCAAAGATCGTGCGCGTGACCGCTTCGCGCTGACCAAGCCCGGCAAAGAATTCTTCCGTCAGCTTCTTCACCACTTCCCACTGGTCCGGGCTGGTGTCCTGCGCCTCGTCGAGCAGGATGTGGTCGATGCCCTGGTCGAGCTTGAACTGCACCCATGGCCCGGCATCCGGCCGTGACAAGAGGCTCACGGTGCGGGTGATGAGGTCGTTGAAGTCGAGGAAGCCTCGTCCGCGCTTCAACTGCTCGTAGCGCGCGATCAGCCAGCCGGCGACGGTGAGCGCCGCCGCTGTCCCTTCCAGCATACGGAACAGCGCCAGCCTGTCGGTCACGTCGAGGATCGCCTTGGCCGCGGCCAGATAGCGTTCTGGCAGATCCGGCAGCCGGTCGACCAGCGCCTTCTTGAAGATCTTGGGCGGCTCATAAGGGTCGCCGTCGGCCTTGAGGAAGGCCTTTGCCAACAGCCGCAGCCGCCGGATCGGGTCGGCCTCGGCGAATGCGCCCCGCGCATAGGGAATGACGTTGTTCAGCACCTGCCGCGCGTCGGCGGCTTCGGCGGCCTGCGCGAATTCGGCGAACTGACCCGGGGCGAAGCCAGGCAGCGGCCAGAGCGAAGCGGCGATGCCCTCAGCCGTCTGTCCGGGCCTGAAGCCGAATTCGGCGAACAGCGGTCCGAAGTCCCGATCCCTGCCGAGCTTGGCGATGAAATGGCGCAATTCGTCGCGCTTGCCGACGATTTCCGCGAGCAGCGTATCGAGCCCGAACTCGCCGCCGCGTTCCAGCACGGTGGCAAAGGCCTCCGCCAGGCCTTCGACGCCGGCGCCCGCGCCCGAGATCATGTCGCGGCGGGCATCGCCGAACAGCGAGGCCTCCATCTGCGGATCGAGCATCTCGAAATGCGCCGGGATGTTGGCTTCGAGCGGGAACTGGTGCAGCACGGATTCGCAGAAGGCGTGGATGGTCTGGATCTTCAGTCCGCCCGGCGTCTCCAGTGCTTCGGCGAACAATCGGCGCGCGCGCTGCATCATGCCGCGGTCGGCGCCGCGGCTGTCCAGCGCCGCGATCCGCGCGCCAAGCTCCGCATCGGGCAGCGCCGTCCATTCCGACAAGGTGGAGAACACACGGTTCGACATGTTGGCGGCGGCGGCGCGCGTATAGGTGAGGCACAGGATCTTCGACGGGTCGGTGCCGTTGAGCAGGAGCCGGATGACGCGTTGCGCCAGCACATGCGTCTTGCCCGAGCCGGCATTGGCCGACACCCAGGCGGAATAGGCCGGATCCGAGGCGCGCGCTTGGCTGGCGGCGGTATCGGAGGGGATCGGATATTTCATCCTTCCACCTCGTCCTCGCTGGCGCCGCCCGCCGACCATTCGAGCACGCGCGCCAGATGGTCGTAGTCGCCGTCGGCTTCTCCCTCGCGGAACGGCAGCGCGCGCGACAGATAGCCGGTCGCAGGATCGGCATAATGGAACAGCAGCCGCTCCAGCCGCGCCCAGGCTTCCTCGGAAAGGTCGTTGGCGGTGCGGGGCTTGCGGTTGTATTCGAGGATCGATTCCTCGAACACCTCGCCATTCGGCTTCAACCGCACGAAGGCAAGCTGCGAAGGCTCGCGAATGCCGAGCTCCCTGAAAGCGCCGCGCCGGAGCAAGGCGCCTTCCAGCGCAAGCTGCGGCGACAGCAGCGTGTGCGCCTGCGCTTTCGAGGGCGAGGAGCCGGTCTTGTAGTCGAGTATGTCGGCCATGCCGCCGGCAAGCAGGTCGACGCGGTCGGCATAGCCGGACAGCGTCACGCCGGTGCGGCCGACCACCGTCTTTTCGGCGCGTTCCTCGGCATAGCGCCTCGCGACGGAATCGGCGCGGGTATGTTCCCATTCGATGATGTTTTCGGCGAGCTTTTCGAAACGCGGCCACCAGACAGCTTCGATATCCGGCGGAAGCTTTGCCTCGGCAAAGCAAATCCGCCCGGCTTCGATGAGGCTTGCCAGCGCATTCGGCGCCCTCGGATCCTCCACCCGCCGCGAGAACAGATGCAGGATCTCGTGGAACAGCGTGCCGCGCTCGGCGGCGCCCGGATCGCGGATCAGCGGCTCGAGCGGCGAAAGCCCAAGAATGCGCCGGGCGTAGACCGCGTAGGGGTCGCGGCGCAGCGTCTCGATCTCGGTGACCGAGAAATGCTGCGGGCGCATGCTGAGCGGCGGCTTGGGCTGCGGGCGGGCGGCGAAATCCTTCTTCTCACCGGCGTCGAGCGCGCGCGCCCAGCCAAGCAGCGCGTCGCCGCGACTGCGCAGTGCTGCAGCCGGCTCCTTGCCGATGAAGGTCAGCATGCGCTGCAGCCAGCGCGACGGCACCGCCGGCGCGTCGCCGGAGCGAGCCGAACGCGTCAGCACGACCTCTTTCGTACCCATCGCCATCTGGAAATCATGCGCGGCGAGGCCGATGCGCCGTTCCGGCGGCTCGAGGTCGATGCCGGTCTTCATCAGCCGCGACATGAAGCGATCGCTCTCGGGCTTGCGCGGCCAGACCCCTTCATTGAGCCCGCCGATGACCAGCGTGTCGACATTCTGCAATCGGGCTTCCAACGCGCCCCAAATGGCGATGTTGCGGTCGGTGCCTTGCGCTGGCTTCACCGTCTCCGGCGCGATCAGCGCCTCCATCACGTCGGGCCATTCCGAAGCGGCGAAGGTGAAGGGCGAGGACGCAGCCACCAGTCCGCGTAGCAGCTCGGCCAGTTTTTCGCCGGCGTCGCCGGCATAGAGCTCGCCCAGGCTGCCGTCGGCCGCGCGGCCCAGATCCTCCAGCGCGACGACGCTCGCGCGCGTCAGCGTCGCGATGTCGGCGTCTTTCTCGTCGCGCATTGCGGTGAGTGGCAGGAGCGCATCCATAAGGCGGCTAAGCACCGCTTGCGCCTGCTCGATGCCGCGCACGGTCAGGCGCGAAAACCAGAAAGGCTGCCTTGTGTCGCCGCCCAGTTCCGCCAGCCGCGTGTCGAAAAGCGCGCCGAGCGATGCGACGTCCGGCCGGCCCGTGCCGCCGCGCAGAGCCACCAGCTCGACCAGTTCGGCCGCCTTGCGCACGGCTTGGCGCTCAAGGCCGAGCCCAAGTAGCGGGTGCTTGAGCAAGGACAACAGACCGACCGGATCGCCGGGCCGGAATGCGGCGCCGAGCGCCAGCCTGAGCAGGCTGGCGGCCGGGGTGTTGATGAGCGGCGCGCCGCCGGAATCGTCGGCGACGACGCCAAAACGCAGAAGCTCGGCCGAAACCCGCCGCGCCAGCGCGCGGTCGCCGGTGACGAGCGCCGCGCGCTTGCCCGGAGCCTCCACGGCGCGCTTCAGCGCAATGGCGATTGCCGCCGCCTCGTCGCGTTCGTTCGCCGCCTCGACCAGCGTCACGCCGGCAAGCGCCTGTTCGAGGTCATATGCCGTGAAGCGCGGCCGTGTCTCGGTCCAGTATTCGGTGGTTTCGGCCGGCCGCAATGCCTCGCCGACAAGCGCTGCACGCAATGCGAGCGGCGGTGGCGGGGCGACGACGTCTTCGACATCGCGGCGCGGAATTCCGATGCCGCCGATCAGCTTCGCGAGGCCGTATTGCGGGTGGCCGAGCGTTGCCGGACGCGCGCCGGGCGCCGTGATCGCCGCGAAGGATGCGTCGTCCAGCTCGCGGTCGAGCCCGGGCAGCACGACGGCGCCGTTGGGTAGGCCGGCGATCACGGCAAGCAGTTCGGCGGTGGCGGGGATAGAGCCGGTCGAACCGGCGGCGATCACCGGTCCGGCCGGCGGGTTGCGCTTCAGCCGCGCCGCTTCCAGCCGGATCAGCGCGCTGCGATGCGCGGCCGGGTTGGAGCGGCTGCGCTCCTTGAGCAATGCCGGCCAGTTGTCGGTGACGATGCCGAGGAAGTCGAGTGTCACCTGCCACCAGCCGGCGAGGTTGCCGGTGACCAGCGTTGCGAGCTTCGCCCAATCCGTGCCTTCAGTCTCGATCTCGTCCATCAGTCGGGCGAGGTCGCGCGCCAGCCAGATGGCGTCGGCGGCCGAGGTCGGCACGACGAATTCCTCGTTGAACCGGGCCCTGACATGGTCCGGCAGGCTTTCCTTCCAGGCGCGCACCAGCGGCGCCAGTAACAGCAGCCGCTCCTGCGCCGCAATCGGCGGCGCGAGGTCTATCGCCGGCGCCGCTTCGGCGTCGAAGGCGGCCTCGTCCTCGTCGAACTCGCCGAGAGGCCGCACCGTCGGCAGGATGGCCGAGCGTTTGCCCCCTCCCAACTCGGAAAGAATGTCGACGAAGGCGCCGCGCAAGGCGCGTGCGGCGCGGCGCGTCGGCACATAGATGGTGGCGTCGGCCAGCGCCAGCGGATCGCCGTCGAAGCGGAAGCCGGGGATCAGGCGCCCGTCGAGCAACGCTCCGGCCAGCGTCGGCAGGAACGGCGCTCCGGGCGGGATGGAAAGGACGCGGCGCGCGCCGCTCATACCGCTTTCGCTAAGGCGGCGGCGACGGCCGCCTCGGCGGCAGGTATTGCGTCCGGCGTGCCGACGGTGATCCAGCGTCCATGCATCTTCATGCCGAACAGGCGCCCGGCGGCGATCGCCTTGTCGAAATAGACATTGAGCGAGTGCGAGCCGGTGGGCGCGTCCTTGAAGATGCGCGGATGGATGATCGCAGCGCCCGCATAGATCAGGCCCGTCGGATCGCCTTTCGAGCGCCGCAGCGCGCCGTCGGACGCAACCAGGAAATCGGTGCCGACGCAGTGCCCGGTCGCTGAGTCGAGATCGGTAAGCATCAGGAGAATATCCATTCTCGTGCTGTCCCATGCAAGGGCAAGGCGCTCGAGGCTGGGCTGACCGCTGTCGATCCAGAAGGTGTCGGAATTGATGATGTAGAAGGGCTCGGCGCCCAGAAGCGGCAGCGCCTTGACGATGCCGCCCGCTGATTCCAGCAGCGCCTCGCGCTCGTCGGAGATGACGATCTTCGGTGCTTTGCGTCCGGCGACATGGGCGACGATCTGCTCGGGCAGATAGTGGACATTGACGATCGCCCTGTCGACGCCGGCGGCTTCCAGGCTGTCCAGCCCCCAGTCGAGCAAGGTCTTGCCGGCGATCTTCACCAGCGGCTTGGGCATCGTGTCGGTGATCGGCCGCATGCGCTTGCCGAGCCCGGCCGCCAGCACCATCGCGGTCTTCGGCCTCATGGTTGGGGGCTTCATGGAACCCGTTCCTCGAGCAGGCCGTGGGCCATGTAGAATTCTTTCAGGCTGGCCAGCGCCGGATGCGCCAGCGCCCGCCTCAGATAGTCGCGGATGCGCGGCAGGTGTTTCAGATAGTAGGGCTTGCCGTCGCGCTTTTCGAGCCGCACGAAGATGCCGAGGATCTTCGAATTGCGCTGCGCCGCCATGATCGCATAGGCCTCGGCGAAACCGGCCTCGTCGAAAGCGCCGGCGGCGCGCCTGGCCGCAATATAGGCGGCGACCGTCCGCCGCTCGATCTTCGGCGAGACGGTGACACGCGCATCCATGGCCAAGGAGGCGACGTCATAAGCAGCCGGGCCAATCAGCGCGTCCTGGACGTCGACGATGCCGAGCCGGTCCAGGCCGGCGCGCTCGCCGCGCCAGATGATGTTGGGCGAATGAAAGTCGCGCAGCATCAGCGTGTACTCGCTGGCCGCGAGGCGATCGAGAAAGGCGTTCCACACCTGGTGATAGCCGGTCCGCAATGCATCGCTCGCCGGTCCGCCGGTGATCCACGGCACATACCAGTCGACCAGGAGATCTGCCTCGATCAGCATGGCTTCCCGATCGAAAGGCGGCACGTCGTGGAACACGCCAGGCGCCGCTTCCATCCGCTCGGGCCAGGCCTTGCCGTGCATCATGGCCAGCAGTTCCGCCGCCGCCTCGTAGCGTTCCGCAATCGGCTGGCCGGCGTGGCCGAGAAAACCTTCCGAGCCGAGATGCTCGATGAGCAGAAATCCCTGGTCGAGGTCCTGGGCATGGATGACCGGCACGCTGACGCCGGCGGCGAGCAGGGCCCGGTCGATGGCGACGAAGGCGGTGACGGATTGCGCGGTATGGGCGATCACCGCATAGGGCTTGCCGTCGCGCACCGGCGGGCCGAGCACGAGGCGCGGCGAATTCATCAGCACGCGCGGCGCCTGATTGGCCAGCGCGACGATCTCGTAGGAGCGGGCGGAGGCGTCGCCGACGAAATGGCGGCGGCTGGCGTCGCCCCATCCGGCGGTGGCCAGGAAATCGCGCATCGCCAGCGATCGCGCCACGCGCTCGTAGACCGGTCCCTGTCCCGACAACCGCGCCACGCGGCCTTCGCCATGCTCGGCAAGCTCGACCCACAGCGTGTTTTCCGGCAAGCGGTCTGCGGCCCGTTCCGGCCATTCGATGAGCGCCGCGCCTTGGCTGAGCGCGTCGTCCAGGCCGAGCTCGTCGAGCTCGTCCGGCGAGGAGAGGCGGTAAAGATCGAAATGATGCACCGGAACGCGCGTCTCGTAGCTCTGCACCAGCGTGAAGGTCGGGCTCGGCACTTCGAGATTGGCGTCATCGGCGAGCGCCCGGATCAGCGAGCGGGCGAGCGTCGACTTGCCGGCGCCGAGATCGCCTTTGAGCGCGATCGCGTCGCCGGCGCGCAGCGCCATGGCGAGGTCCTCGCCAAGCCTTGCCGTTGCCGCCTCGTCGGCGAGAAAACGCTCCAGCACCGTTCCTGCCATAGGGCCGCGCTACTCGGCAGCGTCGCGGATGCCCGCCGGCGTATCGGGAATGCCCGAGGGCTTGTCCGGGAAGGTGCAGATCACAGTGGTGCCCTTGTCCTGGCCGGTCTCGATACGCACGGTTCCGCCATGCAGCTCGACGAAGCTCTTGACGATCGAGAGCCCGAGCCCCGCGCCGCGCCGTCGTCCGCCATTGGCGCGCGGCTCGAAGCGGCGGAAGACCGATTCCAGCACATCCGGCGGCATGCCCGGGCCGTCATCATGCACCGAGAACTCGACGCCGTCGGCCAGGCGTCGGCAGGTGAGCCGGATCGTGCTTGCCTCCGGCGCATAGTTCGCGGCGTTGCTGAGCAGGTTGTAGAGGATCTGGCGGATGCGTGTCTCGTCGCCATGGAAGCTCGCCGGCGCCTCCGCCGCGTCGATCTCGAGCTTGATCTGGTGCTCGTCCAGCCGGTCGGCGACCAGTTCGGCGGCCGCGGCGATCGTCCGGTCGATGTTCATCTCCGAGATGTCGAGCTGCATGATGCCGGCATCGACGGTTGCCAGGTCGAGGATATCGTTGACGATGGTGAGCAGCACCGATGACGACGAGCCGACATGCTCGACATATTCGCGCTGCTTCGGCGTCAGCGGCCCGGTCGCGGGCAGCGACAAAAGCTCGGTGAAGCCGATGATGTTGGTCAGCGGCGAGCGCAGCTCATAGGACACATGCTGCACGAATTCGTTCTTCAGCTGATCGGATCTCTCCAGCGCCTCGTTCCTGTCCTTCAGCGCCCGTTCGACATTGACGGTGTCGGTGACGTCGACGAAGGTGATCATCACCTGGCCGTTGGGCAGGTGGATCACCGCGTAGCTCAGCACGTTGCCGTTCATCAGCTCGATCTGGCCGCGGCGGTCGCGGCGCTCGTCGTCGAAGCCGGTGACCGCGGCGACGAAGCCGCCCCACGGGCTGTTCGCGGCCCGCTGGTCGCACAGGTCGCGGATCGCCGAAACATGGACGTTCGGCTTGACCGCCTCCGCAGTCAGTCCCCACAGCGCGACGAAGGCCGGATTGGACAGCCGGAGCCGCCCGTCCGGACCGAACACGACCACGCCTTCGGCGAGGTTGTCCAGCGTCTCGCCCTGCACCCGCACGGCGGTCTGGTAGCGGCTTTCGAGATCCATCTTCTCGGTCAGGTTCTCGAATACCCAGGTGACGCCGCCCTTCGGCTGCGGGTTCGCCACCACGCGGATCGTCTTGCCGTCCGGCAGGTGCCACCAGTGCTCCTGCGATTCGACGGCGCGGTAGGCGCTGAGCAGGTTTTCCTTCCAGCGCCGCCATTCCGGCTGCTCGGCGATCCTGCCTTCTGAGCGCAGCCTGTCGAGCAGCAGCGTGTTGGAAGGAGCGCTGAGCAGGAAACCCGAGTCGAGACCCCACAGCTTCTGGAAGGCCTGGTTGAAGAAGCGCAGCTTTTCCTCGGTGTCGAAGATCGCCACCGCGGTGTTCAACTGGTCGAGCGTGTCGGCATGGCTGCGCACGGTTCGCTCATATTCGGCGCGGATCGTTTCGGCCGCGCTTGTGTCGCAGGCAAGCCCCGCCGAGCCGTCGGCGCCGGCGTAATCGGTGACCGCGAACATGCGGCGGTCGCCTTCGATCACGGTGGAAAGCGTCTGTTCGAAGACCGGGCGCGTCTTGTGCTGCTCGGCGATCTGCTCGCGCGCCTGGCCGCCGAGGAATTCCTTGGCGTCGCGCACGGCCGCGGCCGCGCTTTCGGCCTCCACCGCCTCGGCATAGGCGCGGTTGGTCCATTGCAGTCGGCCGTCCGCGGCGCGCAGCCACACCGGCATCTTCAACGCGTCGAGCAGGCCGACCAAGGTGTCGTAGGCGGCGCTGAGCCGCTGATTCTCGATCTTCAGCCTGGCCTGGTTGCGCAGCGTCTCCGACAGCGACACGAAGCGCACCAGCACATGCGCCGCGCTCTTGCGGCCATGCACCTCCAGCGGCACGCCGGCCTGCGTCTCGATGATCAGGTCGAAGGCCTTCGCCTGCTCGCGCAGCGCGGCAACCGCGTGCTCCAGCGCCGCCGCCGAGCGCGGCATCAGCCAGCGGCCGAAGGCGAGGAAGGCGGACCGGTCGTCCGGCGCGCCGCTGTCCAGCGGCAGGCTGCCGATGAGTTCGGGCTTCTTGTTGTCCGTGGCCCAGACCACCAGCCGCTGGTCGCGCAGATTGAGCAGCGCCTCGGAACGCTGCAGCGCCGCGTTGACGTCCGCGACGCGGGCCCTGAGCTGGACATTCTGGGAAGCGGTGCGGGCGCGCTCGCGGATCAGGAAGATGGCCGAGACAAGTGCTGCGCCCATGACGCCGACGAACATGGCGAGCTGCATGACCTCAACGGTGCTGACGGGCGCGGCGGCCTTTCCCGCAATGCCCGTCTCGGCGTGGGCGGCAAAGGCCAGCAGCGGCCCGGCAAGCGCCGAGGTCGCAAGAAGCGAGGCCAGCCGCAAGCCGGCACGAAACCCGCCGCCGCTCACGGCGGGGCCGGCCTTGTTCGAATCCTCATGGCCGCCGGAAACGGCCTTTCCCGCGCGTGGCGGGTAATCCCCCGGCATGTCTTGGTCCTCTTCGCCGCTTGAATGCAAGACCGCCCTGAATGCGTCCCCGGCCCAACATGTCCCCGGACCGCGAATCACAACAATAACGCCTGCCGGAATCGGCGTGAAGAATCATTGGCGCAAAAAATAAAGCCGGGCGGAAAGTCAACCACCCGGCTTCAATATCTGGTAGATAATTTCGCTTTGGTTAATAGCGATAGTGTTCCGGCTTGTACGGGCCCTGCGGCGTCACGCCGATATAGGCGGCCTGTTCGCCCGACAGCTCCGTGAGCTTGGCGCCGAGCTTGTCGAGATGCAGCCGCGCCACCTTCTCGTCGAGATGCTTGGGCAGCACATAGACCTGGTTCTGGTACTGGCCGTGCTTGGTGAAAAGCTCGATCTGCGCCAGCACCTGGTTGGTGAACGAGGCCGACATGACAAAGCTCGGATGTCCGGTTGCGTTGCCGAGGTTGAGCAGCCGGCCCTCCGACAGGAGGATCATCCGCTTGCCGTCCGGGAAGGTGATCAGGTCGACCTGCGGCTTGACGTTGGTCCATTTCAGGTTGCGCAGCGACGCGACCTGGATCTCGTTGTCGAAGTGGCCGATATTGCCGACGATCACCATGTCCTTCATCGACCGCATATGGTCGAGCGTGACGACATCCTTGTTGCCGGTGGTGGTGATGACGATGTCGGCGGTGGGGGCTGCGTCTTCCAGCGTCACCACCTCATAGCCGTCCATCGCCGCCTGCAGCGCGCAGATCGGGTCGACCTCGGTGACCTTGACGCGGGCGCCGGCGCCGCGCAGCGAGGCCGACGAGCCCTTGCCGACGTCGCCATAGCCGCAGACCACCGCGACCTTGCCGGCCATCATCGTATCGGTGCCGCGGCGGATGCCGTCGACCAGCGATTCCTTGCAGCCATATTTGTTGTCGAATTTCGACTTGGTGACGGAATCGTTGACGTTGATCGCCGGGAAGGGCAGCAGGCCCTTCTTCTGCAGCTGGTAGAGGCGGTTGACGCCGGTGGTGGTTTCCTCGGTGACGCCGCGGATCGCTTCGCGCTGCTTGGTGAAGAAGCCGGGCGAGGCCTTCAGGCGCTTCTTGATCTGGGCGAACAGGATCTCTTCCTCCTCGCTGCCGGGATTGGACAGCACGTCCTCACCCGCCTCGGCTCGCGCGCCGAGCAGGATGTACATGGTGGCGTCGCCGCCATCGTCGAGGATCATGTTGGAGGTGCCGCCGTCGGTCCACTGGAAGATGCGGTCGGTGTAGTTCCAGTAATCCTCGAGCGACTCGCCTTTGACGGCGAAGACGGGGATGCCGGCCTCGGCGATCGCGGCGGCCGCGTGGTCCTGCGTCGAGAAGATGTTGCAGGAGGCCCAGCGGATGTCGGCGCCCAGCGCCTTCAGCGTCTCGATCAGAACCGCCGTCTGGATGGTCATGTGCAGCGAGCCGGTGATGCGCGCGCCCTTGAGCGGCTTCTTGGCGCCGAACTCCTCTCGGCAGGCCATCAGGCCCGGCATTTCGGTTTCGGCGATCTCGATCTCCTTGCGGCCCCAGCCGGCAAGAGAGATGTCGGCGACCACATAGTCCTTGCTACCCGTCATGGCAGTGCTCCGGTGATTTTTTCTCAATGGCGCGCCGGCGCCGGGAGGCGCGTGGGAGGGCGCGATCGCCGGCTTGACTAGCAGATCGGTCGCTGGACGACAATGGGATATAAAGAAATCTTTATGCGCGCATATCTTCGAGGCAGTGCATGTCGTCCGAAAGCGCCGGGTCACTTTCGGGCGAAGACATGCATTTGGACCGAGTCCTGCCCATGAGCGGTGAAGCCGCACGTGCTTCAACGCCATCCAGCCTCGCGACCGACCCACGATCTTCGGCCGTGCGGACGTGACGGCTGGGGCAGGGACGAGGGCTGGGGTTTCGCGAGGCCCAAGCTGGGGCACGGCGCGCAGAGGCCAACCCATGCTGCCTACTTGGTGACTTCAAACTTGGCCCACATGCCGCTGGCGAAGTGCTTCGGCTGATTGCAGATCAACAGGTACTTGCCCGGTTCCAGGGTCACGGTCAGCGTGCCCGATTTGCCCGGGTCGAGCTCGGGAACCTCCCCCCTATCGTCAGCCTTGCTTTCGTCCACCTTGGCGTCGTCCCCGACATAGGGAAGCGGTTGCGCCGGGTCCTTTAGATGCATCACGATCATCTCATGGACCGTATTCTTCGAGGTGTTGGTGACCTTGAACGATACGACGCCCGCCGGGACGGTGGATCGCGACACTCTCACTCCCATCGTCGCTTTGGACAAATCGAGGTCCGGAGCCTGGTAGGCCATGCCGGTCCTCATCACCATGCCCGCGCCCTGGTCCCAAAGCTGGACATTTACCGTTGTTGCCGCCGACGCCGTGGGCGACCACAAGCCAAGCGTTATCGCCGCCGCAAATGCGACGTTTCCATGGGGTGCCATTGGATTTCTCCGATTTTAGAGAGCGCATGCGCTGACGTCGCCGCTACTCGAGCGGTGCGCGGCAGGCTTGCTCTGTTGTGGGCTTTCCTACCCTAGTCCAAGGACAACGCCTGTCCCGGCTCGATTAATCCCGAGCTTCCCTTTCACATTTTTCGCTATGTCCCAGGGCTCACGGCCTAGTCTTGCTTGCCCGGTTGGATCGTAACGGGCCGGGAGATCGGCCAATGAGTTCAGGTCGGCCTTGGCATAAGGCCAACGAACTTTCGCGTCAGATTTCCTCGCCGAAGCGCGAGGCGACGAGCTGCTCCAGCGCGTCCATGGCCGGCACCGCTTCCGGGCCGCTGGCGATGACGCGGATCGAATAGCCCGGGCTCGCCGCCAGCATCATCAGGCCCATGATCGAGGTGCCGCCGACCTTCACGCCGTCCTTCTCGACATGGATGGTGGCGTCGAAGCCGCTGGCGACCTGGACGAACTTGGCCGAGGCGCGCGCATGCAGGCCGCGCTGATTGACGATCGGGAATTCCCGCACCACCTCGTCTGTCTGCGGCGCCGATGCGTTCATTTGCTGCTCAGGAGCTGGCTGGCGACGTTGATGTATTTGCGGCCCGCCGCCTGCGCCTCGTCGAGCGCGGCGGCCATGTTGTCGCCCTTGCGGATCGAGGAGAGCTTGATCAGCATCGGCAGGTTCATGCCGGCGATGACCTCGGTGCGGCCGGATTCCATCACCGAGATGGCGAGGTTGGAGGGTGTGCCGCCGAACATGTCGGTGAGCACGATGACGCCGGCGCCGGTGTCGACGCGCGCCACGGCGTCGACGATGTCGGACCGGCGCTGCTCCATGTCGTCGTCGGCGCCGATCGCCACGGTCTCGAAATTGTCTTGCGGCCCGACAACATGCTCTACGGCATGCCGGAACTCGGTGGCGAGTTGACCGTGCGTCACGAGCACGAGTCCGATCATTCTCTGGTGGCTCCCGTCATCGCCGCTTCACAGGCGTATCTTATGTTCGCCAGCCATTCCAGGCGGCGGGAGCGCTATCTTGTCGACGCACGCCCGGTTGACAAGCCCAAAATTGCGGCGGCCCGGGCCATTTTGACGCATCGCAGCAAAAAACCCCGGGCGGATCATGAAAAAGGCTGGATCGACAGCCGCGCCATCAGCATGGGCAGCGCGGCCGTGACATTCTGCCGGGCGACATCGATGCGGGGAAGCCGGCATCCGGCGATCGTCTCTATGGCTTCGTCCTGCAGACGCGCCATGTCGGCCGGCTCGACCAGCTGGACCACCAGATCGATCACGGCAGCCGGCTCGAAGGCCAGCGGCCGCGGCCCGATGCCGTGCACCTCGCAGAGTCCGGCGATGCTTGCCGGCACGCGGCACACCAGCCGGCCGCCATGCGCGGTTGCAAACAACTGGTCGTCGCCGACCAGCCGGGAAAACATGCCGCGGGTGCGGCAATGATCGATAAGCGCCAGCGCCAGCGTCGTCTTACCGGCGCCGGACGGCCCGGTGATCAGAACGCCATGCTCGCCGATCAGGAGGGCCGTCCCATGGATGTTGCGGGGCTTCGTGGCGGTGTCCGGCATGGTCGGTTCGGCGATCAGCTTTCCGCCGGCAGCGTCACCACGAAACGCGCGCCCTTGATCTCGCCGGGCTTGGTGCCGGGAATGTTCTCGGCGGTCAGCGTGCCGCCATGCGCCTCGACGATCTGGCGGCTGATCGATAGCCCGAGGCCGGAGTTCTGGCCGAACGCCTCGCCGGCCGGCCGGTCGGTATAGAAGCGCTCGAAGATGCGGTCGATCTTCTCCGCCCGGATGCCCGGGCCGTTGTCGTCGACGGTGACGATGTTGAACTTGCCCGCGCGAGCCAATGAGATCGCGATATGTCCGTGCTCGTCGGGCACGAAGGAGCGCGCGTTCTCGATCAGGTTGGTGATGACCTGGCCGATCCGGAGGTCATGGCCGACGACGAAATAGCCTCGGGCGCCGGCCGGCAGCTTGGCCACCTTGAGCTCGATCTCGACCGCCTTCTTGTTGCGCGTCGTCTCGCGCGAGACGGCGATGAGGTCGGTGATGAACTTCTTCAAATCGAGGGTGGCCGCATCGTCGCGCGCCAATTCGGCGTCGAGGCGCGAGGCGTCGGAGATGTCGGTAATCAGCCGGTCGAGCCGCTTCACGTCGTGCTGGATGATCTCCATCAGGCGCGCGCGAGACGTGTCGTTCTTCGCCAAAGGCAGCGTCTCGACCGCGCTGCGCAGCGACGTCAGCGGGTTCTTCAGCTCATGCGACACGTCGGCGGCGAAGCTTTCGATCGCCTCGATTCTCGCATACAGCGCATTCGTCATGTCGCGCACGGCGATGGACAAATTGCCGATCTCGTCCTGACGATCGGAAAAATCGGGGATTTCCTCGCGGCTCTTCACGCCCCGCCGCACCCTGACGGCGGCGGCGGAAAGCCGGCGCAGCGGATTGGCGATGGTGGACGCCAGAAGCAATGACAGGATCGCGGTGACGAGCGCCGCCACCCCGAACACGCGCAGGATCGCCTTGCGCTCGGCCGCGACGATCTTGTCGATGTCGCCGCCTTCGGTCGAAAGCATCAAGACGCCGAGCACGGCGCGGAAGCGCTGGATCGGCACCGCGACGGAGACGATCTGCTCGCCTTGCTCGCTCACCCGCACGATTGTCGAGGGGCTGCCAGTCAGCGCCTTGACCACTTCCGGGAAGGCGGCGCCATTGCCGCCGGGCTGCTCGTGATAGACCGGCAGGTCCTTGTTGCGGAAGAAGTCGAAGATGAATTTCTCGACCCGCTCCAGGAGGTCCGGCTGCTCGTCCTCGACCGGCGGCAGGTCGTAGCGCAGGATCTGGCCGCGCGAATAGAGATGCCGCGAATCGAGCAGCAGATTGGCGTCGCGGTCATAGATGCGGGCGCGTGTGCGCGTCGGCGAGATCAGGCGCCTGAGCACTGGCGCGACGCGTTCCGGATTGATCGGGAAATCGAGATTGTCGAGCTGGTCGGAACCCGGTCCGAGGCTCTCGCCGGCCTGCAGCTCGAGCAGCTTTTCCGGGTCGATGCTGATCGAATCGGTCTCGACAGTCGCCGAAGCCGCGATCGCGCCGGCGATGATCTCGCCCTGCGTCATCAGGCTTTCGACGCGCGCGTCGATCAGCCCGTCGCGGAAGGTGTTGAGATAGAGGATGCCGGTGACCAGCACCGCGAGGCCGGCCATGTTGAGGAACAGGATGCGCCGGGTCAGGCTGGAGAAGATGTGATGGCCGAGAAACCGGCGCATCGGCACCGTGAACTTCGACACGAAGGCGGGCACGATCCGCGGTGGGCGCTTTGCCGCGCCCACCCGTCTGCCTCGCTCTACTTCCACTGCCATCGAATAGCAGGCCCTGCTTGGTTAGTGAGTAGTGAGTGGGCAGTAGGGAAGAATGGTTGGCTGACCGCGGCTATGCATGAGCGGCCGCTCGCATCATTCAAAACTGACTACTGACTATTCCCTACTGCCTATTCATGCCTCGCGGAACCGGTACCCGACTCCGTAAAGGGTTTCGATCATCTCGAAGTCGTCGTCGACGGCCTTGAACTTCTTGCGCAGCCGCTTGATGTGGCTGTCGATGGTGCGGTCGTCGACATAGACCTGCTCATCATAGGCCGAATCCATCAGCGCATCACGGCTTTTTACCACGCCGGGGCGCTGCGCCAGCGAATGCAGGATGAGGAACTCGGTCACCGTCAGCGTCACCGGCTCGCCCTTCCAGGTGCAGGTGTGCCGCTCCTGGTCCATCACCAGCTGGCCGCGTTCCAGCGAGCGGGCCTGCTGGCTGGGCGCCTTGGCCGCCGCCTCGCGGGCGCTGGTGCGACGCAGCACCGCGCGCACCCGCTCGACCAGCAGGCGCTGCGAGAACGGTTTGCGGATGAAGTCGTCCGCGCCCATCTTAAGGCCGAACAATTCGTCGATCTCGTCGTCCTTCGATGTCAGGAAGATCACCGGCAGGTCCGACTTCTGGCGCATGCGGCGCAACAACTCCATGCCGTCCATGCGCGGCATCTTGATGTCGAGGATGGCGAGGTTCGGCGGCCGCGCCGCCAGGCCTTCCAGCGCCGACGCGCCATCGGTGTAGGTTTCGACCCGATAGCCCTCGGATTCGAGCGCGATCGACACCGAGGTCAGAATGTTGCGGTCGTCGTCGACAAGCGCGATTGTTGCCATTTCAAGCGGCTCCCTCATGAGCTGTCCCTTCTGTCGTCGAGAAGGGGCTTTTGCAGGACAAATTGGGTACAAAATGTGGCACGGGCCCTGTCCGAAGTCACGGGCGGCCTGCCGCTACACACGATCGCACCCCGATTGGGATTGGACGAACCAAGCTTGCCAATCCTTTGGGCAACCTCTGCGGTTTTTTGCACATATAAACGATTTAAACAACTTTCAAATTTTTTAAATCGATTAATGATTTGATATCATTCGGCTTTTCTGGTTCTGAACCTGGCGGCCCCAGTGCGGGCTCCGGGAAACCTCCCGTCACATGCGGCCAAATCCAGAGAGGAAATTTGATGTCGGAAGCCGGCAAACGCAACCCCGACTGCGCCATCGACGCGATCGGCCTGAAGACCACGGGCATGGTACGCTACAATTTCGGCGCGGCCGAACTCTATGAGGAAGCGATCCGGCGCGGCGAGGCACGGCTGACCGCGCAGGGCGCGCTGGTCGCAGAGACCGGCCAGCACACCGGACGCTCGCCGAAGGACAAATTTGTCGTGCGCGACGAGGCGACTAGCCCGCATGTCTGGTGGGACAACAACAAGGCGATATCGCCAGCTCAGTTCGAAACGCTGCTTGCCGATTTCCGGGCACATGCAGCTGGCAAGGACCTCTACGTCCAGGACCTCGTCGGCGGCGCCGACGCCGATCTCAAGCTGCCGACCCGGGTCGTCACCGAATTCGCCTGGCATTCGCTGTTCATCCGCAATCTCCTGATCCGTCCGGAAGCCGCGGAGCTCGAGCGTTTCGCGCCGCAGATGACGATCATCGACCTGCCCTCCTTCCGCGCCGATCCGGCGCGTCACGGCACCCGCACCGAAACGGTGATCGCGGTCGATCTCACCCGCCAGATCGTGCTGATCGGCGGCACCTCCTATGCCGGCGAGATGAAGAAGTCGGTCTTCACCATGCTGAACTACCTGCTGCCGGCAAAGGGCGTGATGCCGATGCACTGCTCGGCCAATGAGGGGCCGGCCGGCGACGCGGCGGTGTTCTTCGGCCTGTCCGGCACCGGCAAGACGACGCTTTCCGCGGATCCGTCGCGCACGCTGATCGGCGACGACGAGCATGGCTGGGGTCCGCACGGCATCTTCAATTTCGAGGGCGGCTGCTACGCCAAGACGATCAGGCTGTCGGCCGAAGCCGAACCGGAGATCTTCGCCACCACGCAGCGCTTCGGCACGGTGCTGGAGAACGTCGTGCTCGATGCCGGCCGCGTTCCGGATTTCAACGACGGCAGCCTCACCGAGAACACGCGCTGCGCCTATCCGCTGGACTTCATCCCCAATGCCTCGAAGACCGGCCGCGCCGGCCATCCGAAGAACATCATCATGCTGACCGCCGACGCCTTCGGCGTCATGCCGCCGATCGCAAAACTGACTCCGGCGCAGGCCATGTACCACTTCCTGTCGGGTTACACCGCCAAGGTCGCGGGCACGGAAAAGGGCGTCACCGAGCCGGAGGCGACCTTCTCGACCTGTTTCGGCGCCCCGTTCATGCCGCGCCATCCGTCCGAATACGGCAATCTGCTGCGCGAGCTCATCGCCAGCCATGGCGTCGACTGCTGGCTGGTCAACACCGGCTGGACCGGGGGCGCCTACGGTACCGGCCGCCGCATGCCGATCAAGGTGACGCGCGCCTTGCTGGGCGCCGCGCTCGACGGTTCGCTGAAGTCGGCCGAGTTCCGCACCGACGCCAATTTCGGCTTCGAGGTGCCGGTCGCCGTTCCGGGCGTCGACGGTGCCATTCTCGACCCGCGCTCGACCTGGGCCGACAAGGCTGCCTATGACCGTCAGGCCGCGAAGCTGGTCAACATGTTCGCGACCAATTTCGAAAAGTTCGAACGCCATGTCGACGCCACCATCCTCGGCGCCGCGCCGCGCTTGCAGGAAGCGGCTGAATAGGAGCAATTCCAGGAAAAGTGGGAAGCGGTTTCCGTTTGGAATTGCGTCAAGACAAACGGCGCCGTCTTCAGACGTCTTTCCCTCCAGGGCCCGGCTTGCGCCGGGCCTTTTCTTTTTGCCGCCATCGCGTCATGAGTGCGTCTATGGCGAGCGACGACGATATCATCATCACCGGCGAAGCGGTCATCCGTGCGGGCGACCTGCATGAGGACTTCATCCGCTCGTCCGGTCCGGGCGGCCAGAACGTCAACAAGGTGGCGACCGCCGTGCAACTGCGCTTCGACGCGGCGAATGCTTCGGGCCTCAGTGAGCGCGTTCGTGAGCGCGCCCTCAAGCTTGCCGGCCAGCGCGCCACCAAGGACGGCGTCATCGTCATCGAGGCCGGTCGCTTCCGCACCCAGGAGCAGAATCGAGCCGACGCGCGGGCGCGGCTGACGGCGTTGATCGCCAAGGCGGCCGAGCCGCCGCCGCCGCCGCGCAAGAAGACCAGGCCGTCCAAAGGCGCCGTGGAGCGCCGCCTGAAGAGCAAGGCGGGCCGGTCCACGGTCAAGAAGCTGCGCGGCCGTGTCGACAGCGATTAAGCACGGTTGAAATCAGCTGCTTACAATTCAGGGTTGCAGATGGCAATCTTGGATTGCTGCAACAGCGAGGAGACCAGCTATGGGTATTTTCGATTTCGTCAAAGGCGTCGGCAAGAAGCTCGGGATCGGCGGCGAGGACGAGGCACCGCCAAACGCGGATACGTTGAAGAAGGAGCTCGATTCGCACAAGTTGGGCACTGACGGCGTCGAGATTGCCGTCCAGGGCGACACCGCGGTGCTGAAGGGCACTGTCAAGGACCAGTCGGTTTTCGAAAAGGCGGTGATCGCCGTCGGCAACACGCTCGGCGTCTCCAAGGTGCAGGCGGACGAGCTGAAGGTCGCGCCTGAAGCCGGCACGGCGGCGGCGCCGGCCAAGGAGCCGACGCTTTATACCGTCCAGAAGGGCGATAATCTCTGGAAAATCGCCGAGAAGAGCTACGGCAAGGGCCAGGGCGCCAAGAACACCATCATTTTCGAGGCCAACAAGCCGATGCTGACCCATCCCGACAAGATCTATCCGGGTCAGGTCCTGCGCATACCGGATATCAGCCACGCCTGACGGCCCGTATCATAGAGATTGCACAAAACGGCGGCTTTCGGGTCGCCGTTTTGCTTTGCCGGTGGCATGCTTGGGCGGATAGACCGGATCGATCCATGCTCGTTCTGCCCAAAGGCGTCCGCCATATGCCGGGCTACCTCCCGCGCCCAGCCCAGGAAGCGCTGGTCGAGGAGATCAGGCGCGTCGTGCAGGCAGCACCGCTCTACGTGCCGGCCATGCCACGCACCGGCAAGGAGATGAGCGTGCGCATGACCAATTGCGGCGCGCTTGGCTGGGTGACCGACAAGGAGCGCGGCTATCGCTACCAACCGACGCATCCGGTGACGGGCGAGCCCTGGCCGCCGATCCCGGAAGCCTTGCTGAAACTGTGGCGCGAGGTTGCGGCCTATCCGCATCCGCCCGAGGCATGCTTGGTCAACTTCTATGCGGCGGATGCCAAGATGGGCCTGCATCAGGACCGCGACGAAAAGGATTTCGCCGCGCCCGTCGTGTCGGTCTCGCTGGGCGACGACTGCCTGTTCCGGGTCGGTCAGAACAGGCGCGAAGGCGGCACCAAGTCGTTCACGCTGAAGAGCGGCGACGTCGTCGTGCTCGGCGGCGAAGGACGCCTCGCCTTCCACGGCGTCGACCGCATCTACCCCGCGACGTCGGCGCTTTTGAAGAATGGCGGCCGTATCAATCTGACGTTGCGGCGGGTGACGGTACCTGGCTGAGCATGCCTGCCGTCGGGGCAACGCGATCTTAAGGACAACCGGGCTACAACCGCGGTTGCGAAACCGAGGTCGCCATGCAGCCGGATTGGATCAGGACCAGAAGCCTCTTGGACGTGGCCATCGTCACGGTCGTATCTATCATCGCCCTGTGGATGACCGAATTCTACCTGAGCATGTTATGGAACCTCGACAATCGGGGATTTTCTGAGCTTTCGCACAGGCTTCCCTACTGGGACTTCACCAACCTCTGGGCTGGTTCCCGCATGGCCGTCGACGGCCATGTTGCCACCCTGTTCGACGTGGACGCCTACCGCGCTGCGCTGCGCGCCATGTTTTCACCCGATCTTCCCAATCAGGAATGGAGCTATCCGCCGAACATCCTCCTGCTCGGCGTTCCGCTTGCCACCTTGCCGATCCTGCCTGCCTATCTGATCTGGACAGTTGGGACCGTTTTGTGTCTGTGGCTGGCGATACGGCCGCTGAAGCTCGGGGCGGCCCTGGAACTGGCGATTGTCTTAAGCCCGGCCGTTATCTGGAACTCGGTGTTCGGCCAGAACGGCGCATTGACCACAGCCTTATTGATCGGAGGCCTCGCCGTGGCGCCTAGGCGTCCGCTGCTGGCCGGAATCCTGTTCGGCCTGCTGACGATCAAACCGCATCTCGGCATCCTCGTGCCCTTCTGCTTGCTCGCCAGCGGCAACTGGCGAGCCATTCTGGCGGCCATCGGCACCAGCGTCGTGATCGCCGTCGCCACCGGCCTGTTCTTCGGCTTCGATGTCTGGCGGCTGTTCCTGGCCGAAACCAGCCCCTTGATGACGGCGATCATGGAGGCGCCTTATCCGCAACCCTATCAGTACAACGCGATAACGGTGTTCTTCACGGCAAGAGCTGCCGGTGCCGGGCTGACCTCCGCCTATGGCATCCAGGCGGTCGCAACCGTCGCTTCCATTGCCGCGGCGATCTGGCTCTGGTGGCCAGGCCGCGCGGTTTCGCATCAGGAACGCGTAGTGCTTACCGCTGTCCTTGCGATCCTCGCCACGCCCTACGGCTACACCTATGACACGATCGGTGTGGCCGTGGCGGTCGCGATGCTCGCCGCGATGGTTTCGAGGCCGCCTCGGCTGATACTGGCGATTTTTTGGCTCTGGCCTTTCGTCGCGCATTTGTTCATCCACGGCGGATATTGCGTCGGCGTCGTGGTACCGCTGTTTCTCGCTGCGTGGATGCTGCTTTCGATATGGACCGGAGGCCGGAAAGCTGAAATCTCCGGCGAGCCGTCCTTGGCGTAGCGCCCCGCCGGAAATCAGGCTTAAAGCGCGTCGCGATCTTTCAGATTCGCTCCATGCGCTTTAGGTTTTGATTTTACGCATGTCTTTATCCCGAAACCGGTTCCCACTTTCGGGAGACATGCTTTAAGATCGATCTCACGCAATGCCGCGAAATTGCGGGCAGCCGAGGCTCATCCGAACGCCCCCGCTTTGGACGATACTATCTCGCGACCTCTCGCGAAAAGAGCCGCTAAGGTTCACTCCGCCTGGGCAGTTCCTGCATTGCGTAGCAGCACCTGCACTTGGTCATCCTCGGCGATCTGCTGGTAGCCTCGCAGGAAGTTGACGTAGTCCTGCCACCGGGCAAGCTCCGCATTCCAATCCCTGTCGTTTTTCTCGATGATTATCATGGAAGGCTGTTTGGCTTCGAGTTCGGCGAGCTTGCCCTCGATGTAGCGATCGGCGATCTGCCGGTAGTGGGACGCCTTCTCTTTGTCGCCCTCCAGGGTTGCGATGCCCGAAAGATAACGCGCCGATTCACCCAGCCAGTCGCTGCAATAGCTTGAAATCCATATCCCGCCGAGCATGCGGGTAAGCGGATGGCCCCCCGAGAGGTCGGCGCCGACAAGCGCGACGGTCGGCTGATGAGCCACGTCCTCGAGCTTGGCGACAAGCTCGCCACTGAGCTTCTGTGTTTGCATGAACGGGATGGCAGCGGCGGCAATGATGGCAGCCAGCAGCATCTTGCGCCCTAGTTCCATTGCCATGCTCGGCGACTTGTATGTCGCCGGGGCAGCTTGCGCCATCCTCAATAGGAGGGCCGCCAGAATTAGGCTGAAGGCCGGAAATGCGTGATATGCCCAGCCTTTGGCTTGGTAGATCAGCGGCACGGTCGCAGCCAGCGAAGCAAGCGTGAACACGGTGACCAGCGGCGACAGAGGCAATCCCGGTCTAAGAAGGTATAGCGTCGCAAGCGCGACCATATAGATCGGCACATAGGTCGTCAGCAGCGCCTGCATCTTCTGCATTCGCATATAGGTGTCGGCCAGCATCGGATAGATGACGCTCAGGAATTCCGGATAGAAATACTGCACGGCAACGACATAGGCGACGCAGAGCAGGCCGATCACCCAGTACTCGACGGCGAAAAGCGTTCGGATCGATCGGCGACGCCAGGCGGCGTAAAGCGCCGGAATAAGCACGACCAGCGCATAGTAAGGCTTCACCAGAACCAGGATGCTGGCGCTCAATCCGGCAAGCAGTGCCACCGGCAGACTGGGTGTTCGACCCTCGATTGGCGCCGCGCGCCAGGCCGTCAGCATAAGCAAGGGCAGAAACAGTGCGGTTCCCAGGTGCTCCCGCTCGCTGAAGGCATTGCCGGGGAAGATCACCAACAGCGCCAGAAACAGGGGCAGCAATGAAAACAGGGTGCGGTTCTCGACAAAACCGGCCCGCCTGGCGATCAATGCGGCAAGGCCCAATCCTGCCAGGCAGATCGCATAGGCGTAGGCATGAACCGCGACTTCCGGTGACATGCCGAGCTTGTGCGCGACCGCCACGACCGGCATGAACATCCATGGCGTGAAAGGCGGATTGACTTCGAGAATGTCGACATAGAGCCGTGATCCGGCAAGCATTTGCTCGCACATGGTGATGATCCAGCTCGTATCAGGTATGACGCCCCATCGGGTCTGCCAGGGTATGGCGGCTGCCAGCACCAGCAGGCAAAGGATCCATGCCCGCGGGTTGCGCACTTGGCCGATCGGCGCGTGCGCCGTTGGCCTGTCGAGGGCGACGGTCATCCGCTCCCTCCTTCGGGGCAGAGGGGCCTGTTGGTGCCCGCGGGACCGCCTCCCACGAAGACAAACTTGCGCAAGACCACGAAGTTCAGAACCGGCACCAGAATGGAAACCAGCGCCACCGGCACCGACGACGGGAATCCGGCGAGATCGGTGAGAATCGCGGCCAGCCCGACGGAGAGGAGAAACCCGGCCGCAGTGGCACAGGCGAAGCGGACGATTTCGAAGCCGACCGCGCCGTCGGACATGAACGTCACGAAGCGATGCCCGCAATAGGAAAACACCGCCCCGGCGCCATAGGCGACGACCGAGCCGACCGCCGCCGGCAGGCCGAAACGGTCCGAAAGGGCAAGCGTCCCCACAGCATAGATCACGGTCGACAGGCCGCCGATTGCGGCGAACCGCAGGATACGCGCAGGCTCCGAGCGACCCATCGCCCATGACCAGAATGGATGGCTGACGGGGCCTGTGCCTGCGGTAGCGGCAAACGTGCTTTCGGATTTCAGCGACTGCTGCAAAGTCAGCCGAGCCGCCGTTCGCGCGCCGCCAGCATCCGATCCTTCGGCGCTTCGGCGTTTCTCATCGCCGCGACCGCTTCCTCAAAACCGGTCAGGCGATCGACCACATAGAGCGGCCGCCGCTTCACCTCGGCGTGGATGCCGCCGACATAAAGGCCGATAATGCCGGTCATGAAGAGATTGATGCCCGACAGGAAGGAGATGATCACGACAGTCGAGGTCCAGCCATGGACGACGCCGCTGGTGAACATCCAGGAGAACAGCGCATAGACCCCCAGCAGGGCGGCAAAGCCGGAGATGGCGAGACCCGCCCACAGCGCCAGCCGCAAAGGCTTGTCGGAAAAGCTGATGACGCCGTGGACCGCCAGCCGCACCATTTTCCAGAACGGATATTTGGTTTCGCCGGCCGCTCGCTCTGGTCGTTCGAACAGCACCGCCGTTTGCTTGAAACCCATCCAGCCGAACATGCCGCGCACGAAGCGGTCGCGCTCGGGCATCTGCTTGAACGTATCCAGGGCCTTCCTTCCCACGAGGCGGAAATCGCCGACGTCGCGGGGAATGGTCACCGAGGTCATCTGCTCGAGAGCTCGGTAGAAGAGGCTGGCGCTTGCGCGCTTGAACAGCGTTTCCCCCTCGCGTTTGGTGCGGCGGGCATAGACGATCTCGTAGCCTTCCTTCCATTTGGCGATGAGGTCGAGCACCACCTCGGGCGGATCCTGCAAGTCCGCATCCATGACGATCACGGCATCGCCGGCGGCAGCGTCCATGCCGGCGGTGATCGCTATCTGGTGGCCGAAATTGCGCGACAGCTCGATCAGCCGGAAGCGTGGATCCGAAGTAGCCATGCCGCGCAGGAAGATGACGCTTGTGTCCCGGCTGCCGTCGTCGACGAAGATCGCCTCGGCGCCGGCGTCGAGCTTGTCCAGCAAGGCGGTGATCCGCCGGACAAGCAGCGGCAGCACCGCCTCTTCGTTGAAGATCGGTATGACCAGGGAATAGACCGGGGCTTTGTTGCCCGCGGCACTGCTCGCGTTGATCACCTGTCGCTCCCAACCCGCCGGGGTTGGGGTACAACCTATTCGGGATTGCCTAAGCTGCCGTTAACCCGAGGGCCTCACAACTTCCTCAACGCCACTTCCTCGATCAGGTGGTTGGCGCCCTTGCGCAGGATGAGGTCGGCGCGCGCCCTGGTCGGCAGGATGTTCTGTCGCCAGGAAGGTGGCCCAAATAGACCCTCCAAGGGCCGAACACGTCTTGGACCTCGCCGTCGCGGCCGGGATGGTTTCGAGGCCGCCGCTGGCCTTCCCGCAACTAACTGAATCTACAGATTTCTCCAATAAAGCTGAAGTAATCTCACCGAGGCGGCGCAAAGGGGTTCTGCCCGGAATTGTAAAGACAAGTTCGGAGCCGGAACGGTCTGACGCATTCAGGACCAGATCGGCCAGGGCGCTGCAACATCAGGGCTTGGACAATGATTGTAGGATGGCCGTTTCCTGATCGCCTGCGGCTGATCGGCGGGACCCTTGCGCAGCTTGTCCGCACGGACGCGGGCCTTTATCTCATCATTGCCGTCTACACCTTGGCCGGTATGGCCTTTCTCAATGCCCTCGACGCCGCCGATCGCAGCGCTTACTCGATCTATGTCGTCGACTGGACCAAGCTCAATTGCTTGGTATTTCCTATATTTGCCGTCATTTTCGATTTGGTCCTCGTCATTCACCGTTTCAGCTCCCGGCGGCGTCTTGCCATCAGGCGGACGTTTTCGCCCGACCGGTTGGCATACTCGCTGTCCGGCCTGTGCCTTCTCATGGGGCTCATGGTCTTCCAGGGCACATTCACGTCGGTCAAGAACGCCATGCCCGTCTGGCAGGATGGCTTCCAGTTCGACACCGTGCAGGCTGACATCGACGCCTTCCTGCATTTCGGGGTGGATCCGTGGCGGTGGCTTTACGCTGTGGCCGGAGCCGACTGGGTGCGTGTCGCGGTGGAGTGGAACTACAACGTCTTCTGGTTTCTGCTTAATTTCAGCATTCTGTTCTTCGTCGCGACCTCGCCCAATGCGGCGCCGGTTCGAACGCGCTATCTGGCCTGCTTCATGGCGGTGTGGGTCCTTGTCGGAAACGTGTTGGCAGCCCTGTTCCTGTCGGCGGGTCCGGCATTTTACGGTCTGGTTACAGGCGACCCCGCGCGCTTCGGCGACCAATTGGCTTTCCTGGCCAATGGCGTCGGAGCGCCCAACTCCGCTGTTTCCTACCAGAACTACCTCTGGGCCTTGAACGACGCCGGACAGACGGGCTTCGCCTCGGGCATTTCGGCATTCCCCAGCGTCCATGTCGGATTGGTCACGCTCAACGCGCTGTTCCTGCGCGAATACAACCGCCATCTCGGCACGCTGGCGTTTGTCTATGTGGCGTTTGTCGCGGCCAGTTCTGTCTACCTGGCTTGGCATTATGCGATCGACGGCTATGTCGGCGCCGCTGTGGTGCTGTTGATCTACCTCGCCGCGCGGAAACTGATCCCGGCGGACCCGCGATTGCCGGCCCGGCGAGGGCCGAACGCTACCATGAATTGTCCCGAGGCCGCTCTCGCGGCTTCCTGAGACTGCGCGCTTCCGCGAAGCAGCTTTCCGCGCCCCGGAATTGCGAGAGTTTCGCCGTTTCCATGAAACGAATGAAACCCTCCAGGATCACAACTTCCTCAACGCCACTTCCTCGATCAGGTGGTTGGCGCCCTTGCGCAGGATGAGGTCGGCCCGCGCCCTGGTCGGCAGGATGTTCTCGCGCAGGTTCTTCAGGTTGATGTTGGCCCACAGCCCCTCCGCTATGGCTCGCGCGGCATCCTGGGAGAGCTGCGAATAGCGGTGGAAGAAGGAGTCCGGATTGCGGAAGGCGGTTTCGCGCAGCCGCATGAAACGCTGGATGTACCATTGATGAATCAGCTTTTCGTCGGCATCGATATAGATGGCGAAATCGAAGAAGTCGGACAGGAACGGCACGATCTTGCCGTCCTTCGGCAGCTTGCCCGGCTGCAGGACGTTGATGCCTTCGAAGATCAATATGTCTGGACGGTCGATGGTGACGAACTCGCCCGGAATGACGTCATAGGTCAGGTGCGAATAGACCGGCGCCTGGACGCTGCCTTGTGCCGACTTGATGCCGGACAGGAACCTGAGCAGCGCGCCGACGTCGTAGCTCTCCGGGAACCCCTTGCGCTCCATGAGGTTTTCGCGGCGCAGGATCTCGTTGGGCAAGAGGAAGCCGTCGGTGGTGATGAGGTCGACCTTCGGGCTCGAAGGCCAGCGCGCCAAAAGCTCCTTCAGCACGCGCGCGGTGGTCGATTTGCCGACCGCGACCGAGCCCGCAATGCCGATGATGAAGGGTGTCTTGATGATGTCCTTCACCTTGAAGAAGGCCTGGCGCTGCCTGAACAGCAGCTGGCTTGCCTCGACATGCGCCGAAAGCAGCCGGGAAAGCGAGAGGTAGATGCGCTTGACCTCTTCGAGGTCGACCGGGTCGTTGAGCGAGCGCAGCCGGTCGATCTCGTCTCCGGTGAGCGTCAGCGGCGTGTCGGCGCGGAACTGCGACCATTGCTCGGCGGAGAAGAATCGAAAAGGGGAATACTTCTCGGTCGGAGCCAGCTGGTCCATCGGGTTTCCTGCCCTCCTAGAGCATGGTGCCGAAAAGTGCGAAGCGGTTTTCGGGCGACATCATGCGCTATCCCGTTTCTTTCAACCCTTTGACCGGGCTGCCTTTTCAGCGATGCCCGAGCGCCCGGTCCGGCCCTCGAGCTCCTTCAGCACGTCGTCAAGCGGAACGCCCGCTATGCCAAGGACGACCAGCCAATGATATATAAGATCGGCACTTTCCGAAACGAGGGCCTGGCGGTCGCCGCGAATGGCGGCGATCACGGTTTCGACCGCTTCCTCGCCGAGCTTCTGGGCCGCCTTGTCCATGCCCTTGGCGAACAGCTTCGCCGTCCACGATTCCGGGTCGCCGGAATGGGCGCGTTGGTGGATGATCGTTTCCAGCTCGGCGAGCGAAAATTGAGCCATAGCAGTGGTTTAAGTCCGATGGGCGGCCAAGTCCAGCCGCATCGGCAGGCCGGCCCCGGCCATATGCGCCTTGGCTTCGGCGATCGTGTAGGTGCCGAAATGGAAGATCGAGGCGGCAAGCACCGCGCCCGCATGGCCGTCCCGGATGCCTTCGACCAGGTGATCGAGCGTTCCGACGCCACCCGAAGCGATCACCGGCACGCGCACCGCGTCGGCGATCGCGCGTGTCAGCGCAAGGTCGTAGCCCGCCTTGGTGCCGTCGCGGTCCATGGACGTCAAAAGGATCTCGCCGGCGCCGCGCTCGACCATGCGCCTGGCGAAGTCGACGGCGTCGATGCCTGTCTTCTCGCGTCCGCCATGGGTGAATATCTCCCAGCGGTCGGCCTCGCCTTGCGCCGACACCTTCTTGGCGTCGATCGCCACGACGATGCACTGGTTGCCGAATTTGTCGGCCGCTTCCGCGACGAAATCCGGGTTCTTCACCGCCGCGGTGTTGATCGACACCTTGTCGGCGCCGGCCAGAAGCAGCTTGCGGATGTCGGCCACCTGGCGCACGCCGCCGCCGACGGTGAGCGGCATGAAGCACTGCTCGGCCGTACGGGCGACGACGTCGAGGATCGTCTCGCGATTGTCGGACGACGCGGTGATGTCGAGGAAGCAGAGCTCGTCAGCGCCGGCAGCGTCATAGGCCTTGGCGGCCTCCACCGGGTCGCCGGCATCGACGAGATCGACGAAATTGACGCCCTTGACGACGCGGCCGTTCTTGACGTCGAGGCAAGGGATGACGCGGGCCTTCAGCATCACTTGCCTTCCAGGGTCGAGAGCAGATCGACAACCAGCTCGCCGACCAGCGGCGGCACGTCGCCCTTGGGGTCGAAGGCCGGATCGTAGGCGGAGATGGTGAGCCCGGCGATGCTGAGCGGCCCGGCGAGGCCGCACATCGCGCTGCGCACCTGCTCCGGCGCCGGACCGCCGGGCGTGGTATAGCGGTTGGCCTGCAGCTTCTCGGGGTCGTGCACGTCGAGGTCGACATGCATATGGACCTGGCGTGCGCCGTCGGCTTTCAGCCTTTGCGCGGCGCCCTTCCAGTCCGGGCATTCGGTCCGGATGATCGGTAGCTTTTCCAGCAATTCCTTTTCGGCAGCGTCGAGGTCGCGCGCGTTGACGAGGACGCAGCGCGACGGATCGACCGGCCTGAAGCCGGGGATCTGGTTCGCCATCGATCGCCAGCACAGGCCGAGCACGGTGGCCAGCGCCATGCCGTCGAGAAAGCCCGTCGTGGTGGTTTCCGGCGTGTTGAGGTCGCCATGCTGGTCGGCCCAGATGATGGCGTCGGCGCCGGCACCGGCCACGGAGCCGGCGGCGGTCAGGCAGTTGCCGGCCAGCACGATGGGAAACCGCTTCTTGTCCAGCGCCATGCGGACTTCGCCCGAAACCGCGTTGCAGACGGAAAATCCGGTGCCGATCTCGCGCTCGTCTTCGTCCTCGACCACTTTGCCGATGTCGTTCACCTCGACATCGTGGCCGGCGAGCTTCAGCGCCTCGGCCAGCCCGCCCGAGATGAGCGCGTCCGGGCCCTGGCCGCAGCCGCCGTGGAAATGGCCGCTGTCATAGGATGCCAGGATGATGGAGATGTTCACTATTCTGCCTCCGCCCTTTCGCCGCGCAGGATCGCCAGCGCCTCGGCCGGGTCGATACGTCCGTCATATAGGGCGCGGCCGGAGATCGCGCCTTCGAGTTTTTGCGCATCGGGCATGGTCATGCGCACGATATCGGCTATCGAGGCGAGGCCGCCGGATGCGATCACCGGAATGGAGACGGCCTCGGCGAGGCCGATTGTCGAATCCCAGTTGATGCCGGAAAGCACGCCATCGCGGTCGATGTCGGTGTAGATGATGGCGGCGACGCCCGCGCCCTCGAATTTCTTGGCCAGCTCGATGACGCCAAGCTCGGAGGCCTCTGCCCAGCCTTCGACCGCCACCTTGCCGCCCTTGGCGTCGATGCCGACGGCGACCTTGCCCGGGAAAGCCTTGCAGGCCTGCTTGACCAGCTCCGGCTCGCGCACCGCGACCGTGCCGAGGATAACGCGGGCGAGGCCGCGATCCAGCCAGTCTTCGATCTGCGGCAGGGTGCGGATGCCGCCGCCGAGCTGCACCGGGTTCTTCGTCGCTTTCAGGATGGCGCCGACCGCCGCCGAATTGACGGTCTGGCCTTTGAAGGCGCCGTTGAGGTCGACGACGTGCAGCCACTCGAAACCCTGGTCCTCGAAGGCTTTGGCCTGCGCGGCGGGATCGTCATTGTAGATGGTCGCGGTGGCCATGTCGCCGTGCTTCAGGCGCACGCATTGGCCGTCCTTGAGATCTATCGCCGGAAACAGGATCATGGGTCAGGCGCCCTCGACGATGACGAAATGGCCGGTCGATGCGGCGAGCCGGAACTTCGAGGCATGCTGATATTCAGGCGAATGATAGCATTCGATCGCCTTGCCGTAGGTGTCGAACTCGACCAGCACGTGACGGTTGCCGATCGCTCCTTCCGGACTCTCATAGCGGCCCGCGCGGACCGCGAACTTCGCGCCGTATTTCGCGAAAGCGACGGCATTCGCTTCGATATACTGCTTGTAGACATCGGGATCGCGGACATCGATCATCGCCATCCAATAGCCCTTCTTGCTCAATTTCAGGGCCTCCACTTCAAGAAATTGGTGATCAGAGCCAGGCCGAGCGCCTGGCTCTTCTCAGGATGGAACTGCGTGCCGGCGATGTTGTCGCGCGCCACCGCGGCCGTCACCGCGCCGCCATAGTCGGCGGTCGCCACGATCTCGGCCGGGTTCTTTGCTTCCAGATGGTAGGAATGGACGAAATAGGCGTGCAGCCCCTTCGGGCCGGTGTCGATGCCGGAAAACAGCGGATGCTTGCGTTGGAGCTCGATCGTGTTCCAGCCGATCTGCGGAATCTTCAGCGCCGGATCGGAGGGTTGGATCTCCTTGACGTCGCCGGCGATCCAGCCGAGTCCATTGGTGACGGTCTTCTCGAGGCCGCGTTGCGACATCAGCTGCATGCCGACGCAGATGCCGAGGAAAGGCCGCCCCTTGGCGATTGCCGCCTCCTCCACCGCCTCCCACATGCCTGGCACCGCATGCAGGCCGGCGGCGCAGTCGGCATAGGCGCCGACGCCCGGCAGCACGATGCGGTCGGCCGAACGCACGCGCTCGGCGTCGGCCGTCAGCTCGATCGTCGCGGCAAGGCCCGCCTCATGCGCGGCGCGCTCGAAGGCCTTGGTGGCCGAGCGCAGATTGCCCGAGCCGTAATCGATGATGGCTACCCGCATGTCAGGGCCTTCCAGGCGTATGGGTCAGCCCCAACGCCATGCCGGTTTGCGGCGGACGCGCCAGCGACGCATCCGGCACGATGCGCGGCATCGGCGCTTCCTCCTCGCTGTCGTCGCCGGTCTCCAGCGCCTGGCGCGTCTCGGCATCACCGAGATTGCCGGCCTCGACCACGCCCCATTCCCGCCAGCCGCGCCGCCGCAGCGAAGCGATGCGCAGGCCCCGGCCTTCGAACCCGACATAGAGCGAGACCAGCAGCGACAGCAGCGATCCGGCCCCTTCGAGCCCGAGCTTCTCGCCGGCCACCGACAGGATCGCCATGACGATGAAGGTCAAGGCCGCCTCGATCCACAGCCGGTTCCAGGCAAGCCAGAGCGGCGCGACGAGGAAACCCAGCCAGGTGAAGCTGTCGCGGACGAAAATTGCGTCCTCGGCTTTGTTGCCGACCGGCGGCTCCATCACGACATAGATCGCCATAGGGCTATCCTTTCAGGGATCCCTTGGTGGACGGCACCGCGTCGGGCTGGCGCGGATCGGGCTCCAGCGCCGCGCGCAACGCCCGCGCCACCGCCTTGAAGCAGGTCTCGGCGATGTGATGGTTGTTCGCGCCGTGATGGTTGGTCACATGCAGCGTGATGCCGGCATTCTGCGCCAGCGCCTGGAAGAACTCGCGCACCAGTTCGGTGTCGAACGTGCCGATCTTCGGCGAGGAGAAGGCGACGTTCCAGACCAGGAACGGCCGGCCGGAAACGTCGATCGCCGCCCTGGTCAGCGTCTCGTCCATGGCAAGGTCGATCGAGGCATAGCGCATGATGCCGCGCCGCTCGCCCAGCGCCTTGCTCAAAGCCTGGCCGATCGCGATACCGGTGTCCTCGACGGTGTGGTGGTCGTCGATATGCAGGTCGCCCTTGGCCTTGATCGTCATATCGATCAGCGAATGCCGCGACAGCTGGTCGAGCATATGGTCGAAGAAGCCGACGCCGGTCGAAATGTCGGCTTTGCCCTTGCCGTCGACCTGGACCGAGACCGAAATCTCGGTTTCCTTGGTCTTGCGGCTGACTTCGGCGGAACGCGTCATCGCTCTGTCCTTATTGCCTGTTCGGAGGCCCGGGGCTTGAAAACGAGAGCCTTCTATCAGCATGATCCGGCGATTGCCAGTTGCCATTCCGGCCGCTATCGGCCTCGGCCATGGGCGGTTTGCAATCGTTGGCCCTATGCATACATATGGCCGATCAAACTTACTCGTACCGCGCCAATCGCCTTTTCAAGGGATAGCGCGAATCGGAGCTCAAGATGTCGAATGAACTCACCATGCACGCCACGACCATCGTCAGCGTGCGCAAGGGCAACAAGGTCGTGATCGCCGGCGACGGCCAGGTCAGCCTTGGCCAGACCATCATGAAGGGCAACGCCCGCAAGGTGCGCCGCATCGGCAAGGGCGGCAGCGTCATTGCCGGCTTCGCCGGCGCCACGGCCGATGCCTTCACCCTGCTCGAGCGGCTCGAAGCCAAGCTCGAGCAATATCCGGATCAGCTGACGCGCGCCTGCGTCGAGCTCGCCAAGGACTGGCGCACTGACCGCTATCTGCGCCGGCTCGAAGCCATGATGCTGGTCGCCGACAAGTCGGTCTCGCTGGCGTTGACCGGCAATGGCGACGTGCTGGAGCCCGAGCATGGCGTCATGGCCATCGGCTCCGGCGGCAATTACGCGCTGGCCGCGGCCCGCGCGCTGATCGACACCGACAAGGACGCCGAGGAGATCGCCCGTAAGGCCATGCAGATCGCGTCCGACATCTGCGTCTACACCAACAACAATTTTGTTGTCGAAACGCTCGATGCCGCTTGAGCGACCATGATCCCGAAAAGTGGTCGCAGGTTTTCGGAAGAGATCATGGTCGAAAGAGAAGACAGCTACGATTTTCGGCCGGTCACGGAAAAGGACCTGCCGATGATCGCCGGCTGGCTCAAAGAGCCGCATGTCGCCCGGTGGTGGGACGATCCGGACAAGGAGATCGCTGAGATTCGCGAGCATATCGATTCGGTCTCGGTGGAGCCGCTGATCGTCGAGCTCGACGGCAGGCCGATCGCCTATCTGCAGAGCTACGATCCGCATATGGAGGACGACCATCCCTATGCCGACCAGCCCTTCGGCACGCTGGGCATCGACCTCACGATCGGCCCGCCGGAACTGGTCGGCATCGGCCATGGCTCGGCCATCGTGCGGCAGTTCGTCGAGGAGCTGTTCGAGGAAGGCGCGCCGCGCGTCATCATCGATCCGCATCCCGACAATGGCCGCGCCATCCGCGCCTATGAGAAGGCGGGCTTCAGGCCGATCGGCCGCAGGCATTCGCAATATGGGGACGTCGTGCTGATGGCCGTCGATGCGGTCGAGGACGATGAAAATCTGGGGGACTGATTGAATGGCCGCATCCGGAGAGGACAAGACGCTTTCGGCCTATGAGGACAGCTGGCGCATAGGCCTGCTGCTGGCGCTCGCCTTGATCCTCTTCCAGGCGGGCGCCCTGTACGGCATGGGCCATCCGCCGATCTGCACCTGCGGCTACGTCAAGCTCTGGCATGGCGTGGTCAACAGCTCGGAGAATTCCCAGCACATCGCCGACTGGTACACCTTCTCGCACATCATCCACGGCTTCCTGTTCTACGCGCTGGCCTGGGCGCTGTTCCCGCGCTCGCCGATCGGGCTGAGGCTCGCCTTGGCCGTCCTCATCGAAGGCGGCTGGGAGATCCTGGAGAACAGCCCCTTCATCATCGAGCGCTACCGCGCCGGCACCATCTCGCTCAGCTACTACGGCGATAGCATCATCAACTCGGTGTCCGACACGCTGTTCATGGCGCTGGGATTTGTGATGGCGCGAAAGCTACCTATATGGGTGATCGTGGCCCTGGCGCTCATCTTCGAGCTCGGCACGGGTTACATCATCCGGGACAATCTGACGCTCAACGTGATCATGCTGCTGCATCCGTTCGAGTTTATCAGGCAGTGGCAAAGTGGAATTTGAGTAATATGAGCACCTTTTCTCCCCGCGAAATCGTTTCGGAACTCGACCGCTTCATCATCGGCCAGAAGGACGCCAAGCGCGCCGTGGCTATCGCCTTGCGCAACCGCTGGCGCCGCCAGCAGCTGGAAGGCCAGATGCGCGAAGAGGTGATGCCGAAGAACATCCTGATGATCGGCCCAACCGGCGTCGGCAAGACCGAGATCTCGCGCCGCCTGGCGCGGCTCGCCGGCGCGCCCTTCGTCAAGGTCGAGGCGACAAAATTCACCGAGGTCGGCTATGTCGGCCGCGACGTCGAGCAGATCGTGCGCGACCTCGTCGAGGTCGCCATCGGCCTGACGCGCGAGAAGATGCGCGAGGACGTCACCGCCCGCGCTCAGATCAATGCCGAGGAACGCGTTCTGGAAGCGCTCGTCGGCAAGACGGCGAGCCCGGCCACGCGCGACTCCTTCCGCAAGAAGCTGCGCGACGGCGAGCTCGACGACAAGGAGATCGAGATCGAGGTGGCCGACACCGGCACCGGCGGCATGCCCGGCTTCGAGATTCCCGGCATGCCGGGCGCCAATGTCGGCGTGCTCAACATCAACGACATGCTGTCGAAGGCGATGGGCGGCCGCAAGACCAAGACCCGCAAGACCACGGTGCGCGATTCCTACGCCCTGCTGGTCAACGACGAGTCCGACAAGCTGCTCGACCAGGACGAGGTGGTGCGCAGGGCGCTGGAATCGGCCGAGAATGACGGCATCGTCTTCCTCGACGAGATCGACAAGATCGCTGCCAGGAGCGACATTTCGGGCGGTCCGTCGCGCGAAGGCGTGCAGCGCGACCTGCTGCCGTTGGTGGAAGGCACCACGGTCGCGACCAAATATGGACCGATCAAAACCGACCATATCCTGTTCATCGCTTCCGGCGCCTTCCACGTTTCCAAGCCGTCCGACCTTCTGCCGGAGCTGCAGGGCCGCCTGCCGATCCGCGTCGAGCTGCGCGCCCTGGAGAAGGAGGATTTCGTCCGCATCCTCACCGAGACGGAGGCGAGCCTCATCAAGCAGTATATCGCGCTGATGAAGACCGAAGGCGTCGAGCTGAGCTTTACCGACGACGCCATCGATTCGCTTGCCGGCATCGCCGTCGATCTCAACGCCAGCGTCGAGAACATCGGCGCCCGGCGCCTGCAGACGGTAATGGAGCGCGTGCTGGACGAGATTTCCTACGACGCGCCGGACCGCCACGGCACCCAGGTCACCATCGACGCCGCCTATGTGCAGAAGCATGTGGGCGACCTGTCGCGCAACACCGACCTGTCGCGCTTCATCCTTTAAGCTCTGTCGTGGTTTCGGGCCGGCCCTCAGGCCGGCCCGAAACGCCCTCCCAATGCAAACTGTGGCCAAATGGAAGCATCTGGCCACTATTCTTGGTGGCGGCTCGAAGCCTTCTCTCGACTCTGCGACGCGCTTTACCTAGTTTGCCGCGCATTCGAAAGCGGCGGCGTATGAAGAAACTTATCCTGCTTTTTCTAGGCATTGCCTTGGTGGCGGCGGTGGCAACCGCCGATGCCGCGACCATGGTGCCCCCAGGCAACCGCAACAGTGTGCAGCCGGACATTCCAGGCGCCTCCAGCCGGCGCACCCAGGCCACCAACACCACCTTCCAGGCCAAGTACCGCAAGGTCTACGCGCTCTTGCAGAACGACGCCGACCTTCGTGCCAAGATCAAGAAAGCGGCGGCGGCCTACGGCATCGACCCGATGCATATCGTCGGCGCCATCGTTGGCGAGCATACCTACAATGTCGACGCCTATGACCGCCTGCAGACCTATTACATCAAGGCGATCTCGTACCTGTCGAGCAAGCTTTCCTTCGCCTATCACGGCGAGGATATCTCGGATTTCATCCAGCGGCCGGAATTCAAGAAATGCGCCGGCATGGACGACAGCTATGATCTGTGGGAATGCCGCGAGCAGGTCTGGAACCGCTCCTTCCGCGGCAAAACCGTCGGCGGCGAGGATTTTCCCAACGACCGCTTCGGCGCCACCTTCTTCCAGCCTTATTATGCCGGCCAGACCTTCGGCCTCGGCCAGTTGAACCCGCTGACCGCGCTGCAGATGAGCGACCTGGTGCACAAGGTCTCCGGCCTGCCGAAGCTCGATGTCGATGATCCCAACACCGTCTACAAGACCATCATGGACCCCGACCTGACGCTGCCTTACGTCGCCGCGACCATCAGGAAGTCGATCGACGCCTATCGCAGCATCGCCGGCTTCGACATCTCGAAAAATCCGGGCCTCACCGCGACGCTCTACAATGTCGGCAACCCCGAGCAGCGCGCCTATGCGCTGAAGGCCGAGAACGAGAAACGCCGCGCCGAAGGCCAAGCCGAAAAGCTGCCCGAGGAGAACTATTACGGCTGGCTGGTCAACGACAAGCTGGACGAGCTGAAGGCGCTGTTTTGATCATGCCCTTCGTGGGGAGATCGCACCGAAGTCCCGGGTGGGCGCGCGCCGCGCGTCCAAGGCCGCCCTCGCAATTTCGTCGGCGATCGACCTAAAGTTGCCGCTCCAGGCGCCGGCGCCGCCGGCGTTTTTGAGATCAGACGGCGATCACCTTGCCGAGATGCTCGCCCAGGCGGCAGGCGAGCGCGGTGATGGTGGTGGTAGGGTTGCACTGGCCGGAGGTGCAGAACACTGACGAGCCGCCGACATAGAGATTGTCCATGCCATGCACCTTGCAATTGGCGTCGACGACGCTTTTCAAGACATCGGTGCCCATGCGGGTGCCGCCCATATGGTGGTGGCCCGCCGTCTCCTCGTTGGTCGGATAATCGCCGCCATTGCTGATCCACTCGTCGATGCGGACGCGGCCGAGATTCTTCTGCGCCATCGTCGTGCCGAACAGCCTGAGGCCCTCGAGCAGGGTGCGGCGCTCGAGCGGCGATTTCTTCCAGTGCAGTTCGATGCGCGGCACGCCGGCGTGATCGACATCGGTCTTCGACAGCTCGATCTGGTTCGAGGCGAGCGGCGCCTGCTCCCAGGCGACGTAGAGCTGAGCCGCGCAGCGCAGCCTCTGGTCAAGCTGGGACGACATCCACTCCGCCATGTTGGGCGCGGTGCAGGCGAGGTCGGCGATCAGCTTCTTGACATTGGGATAGGGGCTCTCGATCAGTCGGATGCCGAAATTCATGATCTGCAGCCGCTCCATCGCGGCAAGCGTCGGCGAAAAGAAGGCCTCGTTCGAGCCGTCGACCTCGAATTCCGAGTAGTTGGCGAGGATGGCGTTGCCGCCCTCGAAGGTCGGGTGTTCCATCCAGTAGCGGCCGAGCGCCGTAGCGTTCGGCACCACGCCGCCATTCGAGCCCTCATTCGACCACAACAGCAGCCGCGAGTTTTCGAGCCCGCCGGTGCAGGTGACGAAATAGTCCGCCGTGAAGGTGCCCGCGTCCTGCCCGTTCGACCAGAGCTTCGCGCCGGTGACGCGCTTGCCGTCGCCGGCAAGCTCGGTCGCATAGGTGTTGAGGACGACGGCGATGTTCTCGCTCTTGTCGAGCTCATCGGCGAATTTCTCGCCGAAGCGCACTGCGGGGCTCTTGATCAACTGCACCCAGCGGATGTCGTCCGAAACCTGGACGTCCGGACGGAACGCCGGAAGCTCGAGGATGTCATGGACTTCGCCAAGATAGGGCTCGATGTCGGCGCGGCTGATCGGCCAGCCGGTGTCGGGCGCCCATGCCTTGGGCTCGAAGTCCTGCTTGTCGAGCACGCGGCACCAGCCGGCCCAGTGGTTGGACGAGCCGCCCATGAAGCGCAGCCTGGTGATGTCGAGGTCGAAGTAGAAATCGCCGACCGTCTTGCCACGGTAGAAATCCTGCGACTCGTCGCTGAATTCGCGCGAGCCCGCCTCCAGGACGACGACCGGGATGCCTGCGGCGCCCAGCTTCCTGGCGATCGTCGTGCCGGCGGGACCGGAGCCGAGGATGCAGGCCTTGGGTTGGAAGCCGGCCTGCTTATAGGCTTCGTAGCTGTCGAAGATCATGCGAGGTCGCTCCGGCGCAGGATCCAGCCATTGATCTCGACGATTTCATCGGGGTCGATCTCGTTAGGGTTGGCAGGGGCCGTCCGGCTGCGGAACAGCGACAGCGCGGGCAATACGATCAGCGCCTGCACGATCGCGCGGCGCGACATCCTTTTCATGAAATTGCTCATGACACGCCTCTCGATAGCGGCCTCGATGCACGCATGCCGTTCCTGAACGGCACACATGCCGCCGGGGAAGCCAATTCCGTGCCAAAGCCAGGTGAAAACCGCGTTACACGAGGAAGTTTAGCGCGGCTGAATATGGACATGGTTAGGGCTTTCCTAACGCTCCGGTAAGCTTCAAGCCGCCTCGGGAAGCTCGCGGTCGAGGATCGAAAGATTGCGGCCGCGGTTCTTGGCCTCGTAAAGCCTGCGATCGGCGGCGCGCATCAAATCGGATACGGCCGCGCTCTCGCCGCAGCTTATGCCGCCGATCGAGACCGTAAGCGGCACGGTGCGCTCGTCGACGGGGCGGAAACGGATCAATTCGACCTCGCGGCGGATGCGTTCGGCGACATGCTTGGCTTCCGGTTCGCTGGCGCCGACCAGGAAAGCCGCGAATTCCTCGCCACCGATGCGGCCCAGCACGTCGCCGCTGCGGACACCGCGCTCGATGGCGCCGGCGATCAGAAGCAGCGCTTCGTCCCCCGTCAAATGACCGTAGCTGTCATTGATCCTCTTGAAGTGATCGGCGTCGATGATGAGCAGCGCGCCCCGGTCGCTCTTGCGCCGCGACCCGTCGAGCGCGGCAAAGAAGGTCTCGCGGTTGAGCATGCCGGTCATGTCGTCGCGGCTTGCCTTTTCCGACAGGCGCCGGTGCGCCGCCGCGAGCTGCGCGTGGGCCCGGGCAAGCTCGCGGTGGGCATTCTGCAACCGGTCGCTCTGCCAGAAGCTGCTGGCGCTGGCAGCCCAGGCGAGCACGAGCGGGCAGACCGTCGACGCCAGCCAGACGGTGCGGCTCATCGGAAAGCCCATTGCCGGAACCACAATCAGCGTCAACAACAGCGAGACAGCGACCGAAGCGAACGCCACGGCAGCGGCCCTCAGAAATATGCGACTCATCACTTGCTCCCAACGGAGAGCCTCTGTGCCAGCAAGCGTTAAAGGCGACCTTTCCGAGACTTTTAAAATTTGAAGTGAGACGCCTTTTTCACAATTCGTGACGCGCATAAGTTGTGGATAAAATCAGCGCCGGCATGCCATAAGAAACCCATGACAACGACACCCGATCCCGCCCGCTTCGCCCATGTCACGGACTGGGTGTTCGACCTCGACAACACGCTCTATCCGCATCACTCGAACCTGTTCGCGCAGATCGACGTGAAGATGACCGCCTATGTCGGCGAGCTGCTGACGCTTTCGCGCGACGAGGCGCGCAAGCTGCAGAAGGAGCTCTACCTGGAGTACGGCACGACGCTGAACGGGCTGATGAAGCGGCACGGCATCGATCCCGACGATTTCCTCGAGAAGGTGCACGACATCGACTATTCGCGGCTGGTGCCGGATCCGGTGCTGGGCGCTGCGATCCGCCAGCTTCCCGGGCGCAAGTTCATCTTCACCAATGGCGACCGCAGGCATGCCGAGCGCACCGCGCGCCAGCTCGGCATATTGGAGCATTTCGACGACATCTTCGACATTGTCGCGGCGGGGCTGAACCCCAAGCCGGAGCGCCAGACCTATGAGCGTTTTGCCGAATTGCACTCGGTGACAGGACACAATGCGGTGATGTTCGAGGATCTGGCGCGCAATCTGGCCGTGCCGAAAACGCTCGGCATGACGACCGTGCTGGTGGTGCCGCGCAATTTCGAGCCGACCTTCTCGGAAATCTGGGAGCGCGACCCCGCAAACGAAGACGATGTCGATTTCGTCACCGACGACCTCGCCGGCTTCCTGACCGCGATAGTCGACGTGGTGGCCTGAACCCAGGTCGGATTACCGGTACGCCGTCCGCGCGCAGCGCGTTCCGCTGCCGCGAGTGACCTGATCTAGTCGAAATCCGGGATCGTGCCGGGCGGCAGTCCCAGTCGGCCGTTCAGTTCCTTCAAGAACCTGCACAAGTCCGGATTGCCGCCGGCTCCACTGCCGTTGCCATTGCCATCGGACGAATGGCCGTTGCCGTAGCCATTGCCGCAATTGGCGTTGCCGTTGAAGCTGCCGCCGTTGAAATTGCCGCTGAAGCTGCCGGCATTGCCGTTGCCGTTGAAATTGCCGCTGTTGCCATTGCCGTTGAAGTTGCCGGTATTCCCGTTGCCGTTGAAATTTCCGGTATTGCCAAGGCCGTTGGTGACACCGGCCCCGATTGGAAGGTCGGAAACCCTGACCAGAGTCGAGGCATCGGCGGCCAGGAACGCGGCAAGCAGGGCGGCGAGCGTGAGGCCGTTTCCATCAAGCAGCCTCGCCGCCACCCGGCGCTTGCGAAGCCGGGCGGACGCGGACGATCTCAAGCCGGTCATCAGTGGCTTCTCCCGCCGTTGAAGTTGCCGTTGTGGTTGCCGTTGAAGGCGCCGACATTGCCGTTGCCGTTGAAGCTGCCGCCGTTGAAGTTGCCGTTGCCAGCGCCGATGTTGCCGTTGCCGTTGTATTGGCCGGTGTTGGAGTTGCCGTTGAAGGCGCCAATGTTGCCGTTGCCGCTTGTCGGCGAGGTGTTGGAGTTGCCGTTGAAAGCCCCGACATTGCCGGTGCCGCTGTTGAAGGCGCCGACATTGCCGGTACCGCTGTTCTTGTAGCCGACATTGCCGCCGAAATTGCCGAGCGGGTTCATGCTCCTGACATTCGAGCCGATGGCTTGGCCGTATTTGCCGACCGCCGCCTGGACGGCCGACATGCCGAAGGCCTGGCTGCCGGTCGTGGTGTCAGCTTTCGCCGCGGTTGCACTCAACAACCCCAGGCATAGCGCCGATATGACATAGCGTTTCATCTGCGAGCTCCTTCCATGGCTTAGCTTTTGAAATTGGGCTTTTGAAATTGGCACCTGTTTCGAAACGGACCGGCGTCGAAAAGGACTGGGACCGCCGGCGACATATCGCGATAGCCTTGCGCGGGGGACGGGCGCGTGGCTCGGCGGTCCCAGAGACGTCAGCATCTTTCCAAGTTGGGGCTTGGCGACGCTGTCGGTGGGACGGCGCTAGTGGTTGACGTTGCCGTTGCCATTGCCGTTGCCAATGCCCGCATTAGCGTTGCCGTTGGCATTGCCATTGCCGAGGCCGAAGTTGCCGTTGCCGTTCACGTTGCCATTGCCCAGGCCGAAGTTCCCGTTCCCGTTGCCATTGCCGTTGGCGGCGCCGGCATTCAGGTTGCCGTTGTAGTTGCCGTTGAAGGCGCCCATGTTGGCATTGCCGTTTCCGTTGCCGTTGCCGAAGCCGAAATTGCCGTTGCCGTTGAAGTTGCCGTTGAAGGCGCCGGTATTGGCGTTTCCGTTGCCATTGCCGTTGCCGACGCCGACATTGCCATTGCCGTTGCCATTGCCGCTACCGACCGAAAATGCGGATGCCGAACCGGTCAGAGCCGACAGCACGGCCGCGGCCAGGATGATCTTTCTCATGACGTTCTCCTTGGTTTGCGTTGAGCTTCCCGGCCAGTTCAAGATGACCGGGAGGACGCTTGAAGGATGCATGCAGAAATGGCGCCCATGAATTCGGGCTGATCAGCAGGTGCCGTCGGTTTTTCTGCTGATCCCCTTGTCGGGAAAATTTGAAGCCATCGGGAAAAAACTGACAGGCATAAAGGCATATGCTGGGTGTATATTGTGCTGGGATCAGCCCCTTGTTCCTTTTCTCGCGGGGCCGGCACGTTGCGGCGTTGACGGGAAAAGAAGTCGATGGAGGGTGGCATCGACACCGGCAAAGACGATAGCTTGGGAGTCCGGCGCCGTGGCCTGGCGCGGCATCTGGTTGCCGTGCAGGAAGAGCAGCGCCTGCGCCTGTCACGCGAGCTGCATGACGATCTGGGCCAGATGCTCGCCAGCGTCGCGCTCGAATTGCACATGGTTCGTGCCGGCTCGCCGGAGATGGACGCTCGCCTCGAGCGCGCCGCGATGCTGGTCGACCGGCTGAACGCCAAGGTGCATGACGCCGCCTGGAGCCTGCGACCCGCGGACCTCGATCGCCTCGGCCTCAGAGCTTCGGTCGAGGACCTCGCCAGCGTGCTTTGCGGTCAACTCGGCATTCCATGCGAGATGGATCTCGAAGCCCTTTCGAGCCCGCCGCCTGCCGAGATCGCGCTCACGCTCTACCGCATTGCGCAGGAAGCGCTCACTAATATCGGCAAGCATGCCGCGCCTAGCCGCGTAAGCGTCACGGCGCACATCCATGACGACCGGATGCGCCTGACGATCGAGGATGACGGCCGCGGCTTTGACGGTGGCGCGGAACCTGGTCCGGGCCATCTGGGACTTGCCGGGATGAGGGAGCGGCTCGCGCTGGTTGGCGGCAAATTGTCGGTTGAAACCGCCAGGGGCAAGGGGACCACCATATACGCCGATGTGCCCCTCGCCGGCTGATCGGTGGCTTCTTGCCGACAATACGTGGTCACGTCTGAAATGGCATCTTCGGCGTCAGGTGGGCTTACGTGAAGCGCCGCACATCCCGGACATTAGCCCCGGCTTACAATCCGGGCCCATTGGGTTAGGCGGGGGATGGCTTACCCGCACCGGCGCCTCGCGGCTTGCCGAGACAGACGGGCGTCCCGCATCAGGCGGGGCAGTTGCCTAGACCATCAAGAACAAGAGAGCCTCTTCCAGGTGATGGGCTCTTTCATCGATTGATGGAGGTTACAAGGTGTGCTGTAGGCGAATATTTGTGGTCGACGACCATCCCATCATCCTGTCGGGGGTCGGCGCGATGATCAACAGCCAGGAGGATCTGACGATCGTCGGGCTTGCCGGGAATGCCGAAGATGCCCTCGAAGGGATCGGCAAGGCGCTGCCGGAAGTCGTGGTGGTCGACATATCGCTTCCGGGCGTCAACGGGGTCACGCTGATCGAACGGCTCGGCGAGCGCTTTCCCGAGATCAGCTGCATAGCGCTGACGGGGCACGAAGACCCCGGCTGCCTGCGCCAGGTGCTGGCGGCCGGCGGGCGCGGCTTCGTGGTCAAGCGGTCGACCGCGACGGACCTGCTGCAGGCCATCCGCTGCGTATTGGCCGGCGACAACTATGTCGATCCGGCGCTTGCGGCGCGCATATTGAGCCCGCGCAGCGCCCCGCAGGGCGATCCCGGCAATCTCAGCGAACGGGAACGGTCGGTCATCCAGCTGGTGGCACTCGGCTACAGCAACAAGGAGATCTCGTCCCGGCTCAATCTCAGCATAAAGACGATCGAGACCTACCGAACCAGGGCAACCGAGAAGCTCGAGCTGCATTCACGGGCAGCCATCGTGCGCTTCGCGCATTCGAATGGCTGGCTGGCCGAGCTGCCCGTGTGAGCGGGCGACTGGCGCGTCATCGGACCCGCTCTAAAGATTGTAGAAGCGGCGGATGATGTCCCAGGCTTCGTCGGCCGTATCGACGAAATCGATGATATCCTGATCCCCGGGCGAGATCGTGCCCTGCTCGGCGAGGAAATCGAGATCGATCGCCCTTTGCCAGAACGCCTTGCCGAAGAGGATGACCGGCACGCGCTCCATGCGTCCCGTCTGGATCAGCGTCAGCGTCTCGAAGAATTCGTCCATCGTGCCGAAGCCGCCCGGGAACACCGCGACTGCCTTGGCGCGCATGACGAAATGCATCTTGCGGATGGCGAAGTAGTGAAAGTTGAAGCAGAGCTCCGGCGTGACATAGGCGTTAGGCGCCTGCTCGTGCGGGAGCACGATGTTCAAGCCGATCGACGGTGCGCCGACATCGTCGGCGCCGCGGTTGCCTGCCTCCATGACGCCCGGTCCGCCTCCGGTGACGACGACATATTCCCGATAATAGGAGGTGGCCGACTGCCGCGAGCACAGGCGGGCGAATTTGCGCGCTTCCTCGTAATATTTGCTGTTGGCCTCGAGGTTCTTCTTCTGCGTCTCGTTCTTGGCCGCCCAGGCCTCGCCGCCCGGTTCCGGCAGGCGGGCGCCGCCGAACAGGATGACGGTCGAGCGGATGCCGCGTTCGGCCAGGATCATCTCCGGCTTCAGCAGCTCGAGCTGCAGCCGCACGGCGCGCAATTCTCGCCTGGTCATGAAGTCGGGATCGTTCCAGGCCAGCCGGTAGGTTTCGGCGCGCGTCTGCGGGGTATCCGGCACGCTTTTCGAGCGCTCCAGGTCCTCGTCCGAATGCGGCAGCGGCGTCCACCCTGCCTTTTCCATGGGAGTCATCGAATCCACCCGTCCAATTCCTTCACTTGCGCCGTCCCGTGACGCTGGCGCGATTGACCCTCATTGAGCCTTAACATAGGGTCCGCGCGACTTTTAAACAGGTTAAGGCTGAGCGTCTTAACAGCTTGGTAATGGAGCGAAATCATGTCGAAGCCCGATCTGGCGAGCCTCGAAAAGACCATCGAAAGGGCCTTCGAGGAGCGCGACGCGATTTCGACCGCTACGCGCGGCGAGACGCGCGACGCCATCCAGGAAGCGCTCGGCCTGCTCGATCGCGGCGTCGCCCGCGTCGCCGAAAAGCGGGACGACGGCAAGTGGCACGTCAACCAGTGGCTGAAGAAGGCGGTGCTGCTCTCCTTCCGGCTGAATCCGATGGAGATCATCAAGGGCGGCCCCGGCCAGGCCGTGTGGTGGGACAAGGTGCCGTCCAAGTTCGACGGCTGGAGCGCCGTCGACTTCGAGAAGGCCGGCTTCCGCGCCGTGCCGTCCTCGATCGTGCGCCGCTCGGCCTATGTCGCGCCGGGCGCGGTGCTGATGCCGTCCTTCGTCAATGTCGGCGCCTATGTCGATTCGGGCACGATGGTCGACACCTGGGCCTCGGTCGGCTCCTGCGCCCAGATCGGCAAGAACGTGCATCTTTCCGGCGGCGTCGGCATCGGCGGCGTGCTGGAGCCGATGCAGGCCGGCCCGACCATCATCGAGGACAATTGCTTCATCGGCGCGCGCTCGGAAGTGGTCGAAGGCTGCATCGTGCGCGAAGGCTCGGTGCTCGGCATGGGTGTGTTCATCGGCCAGTCGACCAAGATCATCGACCGCGCCACCGGCGAGGTCTTTTACGGGGAGGTGCCGGCGAATTCCGTGGTCGTCGCCGGATCGCTGCCGGGCAAGCCGCTGCCCAATGGCGAGCCGGGCCCGAGCCTCTACTGCGCGGTGATCGTCAAGCGCGTCGACGCCAAGACCCGTTCCAAGACCTCGATCAACGAATTGCTGCGCGATTGATCCTGCCTAAAGCGCGTCGCGATCTTTCAGATTCGCTCCCTGCGCTTTAGGTTTTTGATCTTGCGCATGTCTTTGTCCCGAAAACCGGTTCCCACTTTCGGGAGACATGCTTTGACGGAGCGGACGCGTTTGTCTGAAAGATCGCAATTCCTCTGGGTGTTCTTCAGCCTTTCAGGGCGGCTGAGCCCGGTCGCCTATGCGCTGGCCGGGGTCTTGCTGGTGCTTGTCCAGTTTTTCCCGTTCTACCAGTTCGCGCGGGTGGAGCTGAACACCACCGCCAGCCAGAACTGGGCCATGATATGCTGGGGCGTGCTGCTGATCTCGGCCTGGGCCACCTTCGCGGTGACGGCAAAGCGCTTCCATGATTTCGGCAAGCCGACCTATTTCGCGCTGATCTCGCTCATCATCGGGCCCATCCTGCTCATCATCCTCTCCTGTTTCCGCAGCGATCCCGGACCGAATCGCTACGGCAGGCGCACCAACGCGCCGGGAGACAGCTGAGACCGCCATGCGCTACCGCACGCTCGACCCGACGCGGATCATCGAGACGGCCCAAAGGCTGGAGGAGCGTGTCGCCGAGCGTTTTCCGGAAAGGGGCCTGCGCGCCATTGCCGCCGAACTGGTGTCGCTGTCGCTGGACCTCGCCAAGGCCGCCAAGGAGCTGGAAGCGCCGATCTGGTGGCTGCGCGGCGTCATCATCGCGGCCTTCATCGCCGGCGTGGCGATGTTCCTGTTCGTCGGCACCATCCTGCCGCTCGACCGCATTTCGGGCGCCGACGATGCCGTGCAGTCGATGCAAGGCATCGAGGCGACGATCAATACGGTCATCCTGGCCGTGCTCGGCTTGCTGGCGCTGATCCGCACCGAGGAGCGGATCAAGCGCAAGCAGGTTTTCCGGAAGCTGCACGGGCTGCGCTCGCTGATCCATGTCATCGACATGCATCAATTGACCAAGGATCCGGCGACCTTGTCGGCCGACTTCAAGCCGACCTCGCACTCGCCCGCCCGCATCACCAACGCCGCCGACCTCGCCCGCTATCTCGACTATTGCTCGGAAATGCTGTCGATCACCGGCAAGATCGCGGCGCTGTTCGCGCAGTCGGTCAATGACGACGTCGTCGTCAATGCCGTCAACGACATCGAGAACCTGAGCTCCAACCTGTCGCGCAAGATCTGGCAGAAGATCACGCTGATCGAGGACCGCCGCTAGAGCGGTTCGGCGTTTCGCGGAAACGCCGGACCGCTCTATCTCTTTGTTTTTACGCAATTCCGAACGGAAGGTTACGGCGAAGGCGCCGAACTTGACCGCGTCACACTTTTCCTGGAATTGCTCTGACTTTCTCCGCTGCCAGCTTCGGTGGGCCGCGCTTTTCCGCTTCCGCCTGACGCACCAGCGCGGCGACGCGTTCGTTGACCGGCGTCGGAGTCCCGGTTTGCCTCGCCAGGCGAATGATGGCGCCCTGCAATTCGTCGATCTCGGTCGGGCGGCCGCGCTTCAGGTCGTCCCACATCGACGAGCGCGCCTGAGGGTCGATCGCCAGCATGCGGCGGGCCAGAAGGCCGAACAGCCAGTCGGGCAGCCGCAGCACTTTCGGCAGCAGCGCCGGCGGCAGGCCGGTGATACGCGCCGGCGCGATGCCCGCGGCCTTCATCGCGGCGAGCGCCTCATCGATCTCGGCGGCAAGGATGACGCGCCAGCTTCGGTCGGCCAGTTGCCTTGCCAGCGGCAGGTCGGAGAGCGCCACGAGGGCATTGTTGAGGTTCATCAGCAACTTGCCCCACTGCACCGCCTTCATGTCAGCGCGCGCTTCGACGGCAAGCCCATCGACATCGAGCAGATCGACGAGACCTTCGACGCCGGTATCGATCATCACTTCGCCCTGGCTGGCGCGATGCGCGCGCAACGGCGCCTCGCCATAGGGCGAGAGGACGACGTTGAACATGACCATGCCGGTCAGCACCCGCCAGCCGGGGAGCGCGGCGCGCAACCTGTCGGCATTGTCGACGCCGTTCTGCAGGCTGACCACCACAGCATCCGGGCGCCCGTGGGTGCCGATCAGCCTGGCCATCTCCGCGGTCGCGCCGCTCTTGACCGTCACCAGGATGACATCCGCGTCCGGCAGTGCCGCCGCCGGATCGTCGGCAACGGCAATCGCCTGCGTCGCGAGGCGGCGGTCGCGGCCATCGAGATCGCTGATGCGCAACCCACCTTCGCGCAGCGTCTCGACGATGCGGCCGCGACCGAGGAAGACGACCTTGCGTCCGGCGAGCGCCAAGCAGCCGCCGACATAGCAGCCGATGCTGCCGGCGCCGGCTATCGCAATGGTGCTTGTTTCACTGGCCATGCATTCGTCCTCGCTTGGCCCGGAACTATACGCGATGAAAACCATATTGTCGGCGGCATGACCGGCGATCATCTGCCACCGTGACACGACAAACGCTTTCGACTATCGCTTTGCCCATGACATTGCCGACCGATCCCGCCGCCAACCTTGCCGCCCTGATCCGCTGTCCTTCCGTGACACCCGCCGAAGGCGGCGCGCTTGCCGCGCTGGAAGATATGCTGAAGCCGCTCGGCTTCTCGGTCGAACGCCCAACCTTCTCGGAAGACGGCACACCGGACATCGAAAATCTCTATGCGCGGCGCTCGGGCAACGGCCCGCATCTGATGTTTGCCGGCCATACCGACGTGGTGCCGGTGGGCGACGAGGCGGCCTGGACGCATCCGCCCTTCGCCGCCGAAATCGCCAATGGCGAGATGTATGGGCGAGGCGCCGTCGACATGAAGGGCGGCGTCGCCTGCTTCGTCGCCGCGGTGGCGCGCCACGTCGCCAGGAATGGCGGCCCGAAAGGCTCGGTGTCGCTGCTGATCACCGGCGACGAGGAAGGGCCGGCCATCAACGGCACCACCAAGCTGCTCGACTGGGCGGCGGCCAAGGGCGAGAAATGGGACGCCTCGATCGTCGGCGAGCCGACCAATCCGGATGCGCTCGGCGACATGATCAAGATCGGGCGGCGCGGCTCGCTGTCGGGCAGCGTCATCGTCAACGGCCGCCAGGGCCATGCCGCCTATCCGCAGCTTGCCGACAACCCGGTGCGCGGATTGATGAGCCTGGTCGATGCGCTGCTCCATCCGGTGTTCGACAAGGGAACTAGGGATTTCCAGCCGACCAATCTGGAAGTGACGTCGATCGATGTCGGCAACCCGGCGACCAACGTCATCCCGGCTAAGGCAACCGCCACCTTCAACATCCGCTTCAACGACACTTGGGATGCCGAAACGGTGCAGGCCGAGATCCACAACCGGCTCGATCAGGCCGCCGGGCGCAAGAAATACCGGCCGGGCAAGAAGACGCCGGTCGACTACGAGCTTGTCTGGCGCGACCGGCCGAGCCATGTCTTCCTGACCCGCGACGACAGGCTGATCGATACTCTGAGCAGCTCGGTCAAGGCCGTGGTCGGCAAGACGCCGGCGCTCTCCACCTCCGGCGGCACGTCGGACGCGCGCTTCATCAAGGATTATTGTCCGGTGGTCGAATTCGGCCTGGTCGGCAAGACCATGCATATGGTGGACGAGCGCGTCGCGCTTGCCGATCTTGAGACGCTGACGCAAATCTACGAACGCTTTATCGAAGACTGGTTCGGACAAGGCCTTTCGTGACCATGCTTTCGGCGGACGAAACCTATGCTTCGCTGGCCGGCGCCTGGCGGCTGATGTTCGGCAAGGCCGACGGGTTACGCCTGCTCGACCTGTCGGCGGACGGTTTCTGGAATTCCTTCTTCGCCATCGTCGTGGCGGCGCCGGCGCTGATCGTCGGCTGGGTCGGGATCGCCAACGAGGTCGGCGACCCGGACGCCTTCGCCGGACGCCTCGGCATGTTGATAAGGCTGGCAACCGTCGATCTCGGCTCCTGGGTGCTGCCGCTGGTGGCGCTGGCGCTGGTCGCGCCGCGCGCCGGCATAGGCGGCCGTTTCGTCCACTACGTCGTTGCTTCCAACTGGGCGTCGGCGATCATCGCCTGGCTGATGCTGCCCTCGGCGCTGCTCAGGCTCTTCCTCCCCTCCAGCAGCGAGATCACCAGCCTGTTGTCGCTGGTTTTGTTCGCCCTGTCGATGGTGCTGACCTGGCGCATGACCAACGCAACCATCGGCAAAGGCCCCGCGATGGGCACGGCCGTGTTCGTCGGCATGTTCATTGCCTCGCTGCTCGTCCTGTTCGGCCTGCAGATGCTGCTCGGCATCGACATACCGGACAGCACGACGGGTTAGGTGTCGGTGTCCCTGGCGGATTTGCCGAGCGCCTCCGGATAGTCAACCCCGACAAGAAAAAGCCCATCCGGCGGGGCTACCTGGCCGCAGGCGGCGCGGTCGCGCGCTTCGAGGGCCGCCTTGAGATCGGCGGCGCCCCAGGAGCCGTCGCCGACGCGCCTCAGCGAGCCGACCATCGAGCGAACCTGGTTGTGCAGGAAGGAGCGCGCCGAGCTGCGCACCTCGATGAAGTCGCCATCGCGGCCGACATCGAGGCGGTCAAGCGTGCGGACCGGGCTTTCGGCCTGGCACTGGGTGGAGCGGAAGGTGGTGAAGTCATGCTTTCCAAGCAGCACCTTGGCCGCCTCGTGCATGGCCTCGGCGTCGAGCCGCTTCGGCACCCACCAGACCTTGCCCTTTTCCAGCGCCGCCGGCGCCCGGCGGTTGAGGATGCGATAGAGATAGTGGCGGCCGGTGGCGGAAAAGCGCGCATCGAAATCGTCGGCGACGACGGCAGCTTTCAAGACGGCGACGCGCGCGCCGACCGCCTGCAGATGGGCGTTGACCGCGTCGCGCACCTTGTCGCCCGACCACGCTTTGGCGAGATCGACATGCGCCACCTGGGCGGTGGCGTGCACGCCGGCATCGGTGCGGCCGGCGGCACGTATTCTTAGGTCTTCACCGCAGAACTTCTCGATCGCCTGCTCGATCGCCTGCTGCACAGAGGGCTGGTCGGCCTGATGCTGCCAGCCGGCGAACTGGCTGCCGTCGTATTCGATATCGAGCCGAAAACGCGGCATGTTCAGACAAATGCCGATGTCTGAAACGAGACCTTGTCTTCTCCGTAGAGCATGATCTTACCCGAAAACCGGTTCCCACTTTTCGCGAACGCGGACCTTCGGTTCGGGATCATGCTCTAAGCAGCGAGCGCGGTGAAGGCCGAAGCGTAGACCAGCCTGCCGGTCTCGGGCACGTCTCCCCAGGCCAGGGCCTGCAGCGCTTCGCCCTGATACTCGCTTTCGAATCCTGCAGCGCGCGCATGGGTGTAACCGAAGCGGCCGTAATAGACCGGATCGCCCAGAACCACGGCAAGCGTCTCGCCGGCGTCCTTGAGGCGGATATGCGCCTCGCGGATCAGCGCGCCGCCGATGCCGGTGCCGTGGAAGGAGGGCTCGACCGCCAGCGGCGCCAGCGCGACGGCCGCGAAACGCTTGCCGCCATTCTGCACGTAAAGCCTGGAAAACAGGATGTGGCCGACGACCTGGCCGTCTTCCTCGGCAACCAGTTCGACGACGGCGTCGCCGCCGGTGACCAGGGCGTCGACCAAGCCGGCTTCCGCCTGCTGGCCAAAGGCATGCTCTTCGACGAGACGGATCGCCTCGCGATCCCGCGGCGTCGCCGCACGTATCGACATCATGCTCATGTGAGTTTCATTCCTTTTGCGATCTTGGCTCCGCGCAAAAACTCCTGCGCGGCGGCGGGCCTTCCGCCCGCCCGTTGAACTTCGACCAGCCTGACCGCACCCGACCCGCAGGCGACCGTCAGCCGGTCATCGAGAATTCCTCCCGACTCGCCGACGCCATCAGAGAGCGTCGAGCGAAGCAGTTTCAGCCGCTCCATGCGGCCGCCAATTTCGACCTCGCACCACGCGCCCGGGAAGGGCGAGAGGCCGCGAATGTGATTGTGGACTTCGCCAGAAGGCCGCGTCCAGTCTACGCGTGTCTCCGATTTATCGATCTTTCGGGCGTAGGTCACCCCTTCCGCCGCCTGCGGGGTAAATGTCAGACAATTTATCCCCAACTGCGCAAGCGCCTCAACCATCAGCGAAGCGCCCTGAGCCATCAGGCGGTCATGCAATTCACCGGCCGTCATATCGGGTGCGATGGCGATTTTTTCAACCATTGCCACCGGCCCGGTGTCCAGCCCTTCTTCCATCTTCATGACCATCATGCCGGTCTCGGCGTCGCCGGCCATGATCGCGCGCTGGATGGGAGCAGCACCACGCCAGCGTGGCAAAAGCGAGGCGTGGCCGTTGAGACAGCCCAGGCTGGGCGCGTCCAAAACGGCTTTCGGCAGGAGCAATCCATAAGCGACGACGACCGCGACATCGGCCTGCAAGGCGACGAAGGCCTGCTGCTCGGCCTCGCCCTTCAGCGATGTCGGCGTGCGCACCTCGAGCCCCAACCGCTCGGCCTCGCGCTGCACCGGCGAGGGCGTCAGCTCCAGTCCGCGCCGCCCAGCGGCGCGCGGCGGCTGCGTGTAGACGGCCGCGATCTCGTGACCGGCATCGGCGATGGCGCGCAAGGTCGGCACGGAAAAATCCGGCGTACCCATGAAGATGACGCGAAGGGGCATGCCCCCTAGCCCACCATCTTGCCCGGCGCCTTGTCCTTGGCGAGCTTCTTGAACTTCCGCACCACCATGTCGCGCTTGAGCTTCGAGATGTGGTCAATGAACAGCACGCCGTTGAGATGGTCGATCTCGTGCTGCAGGCAGGTGGCCATCAGGCCTTCCGCCTGCATCTCCTGCAATTTGCCGTCGCGGTCGAGATATTTCACCCGCACCGAGGCCGGGCGCTCGACTTCGGCGTAATAATCGGGGATCGACAGGCAGCCTTCCTCATAGACCGAGCGCTGGTCGGAACTCTCGAGTACTTCCGGGTTGATGAAGACATGCGGCTGAGGCTCCTCGCCTTCCTTGGCGAGGTCTATGACCAGGAGCCGCCGCGGCTCGCCGACCTGGATCGCCGCAAGGCCGATGCCGGGCGCGTCGTACATCGTCTCCAGCATGTCGTCGGCGAGCTTGCGCAAATCGGCATCGACGCGCTCGACCGGCTTGGAAACCTGGCGCAGGACGGGATCGGGGAGAATGATGAGCGGCTTGATCGACATGGCGTCTCACCTAAGACGTCGTTGGAAAAGCGTCAACCGGTGTGGAGTTGACCTGTTCACGTTTTGATCTGTGCCACGCGGCCGAATCGGTTATGCTGCCTCTCATGAACGACATGACCTCCATTCTTTCGCAACCGATCGCGCGGCTCGGGGCCTCTACGATCACGCTCGGCCACGCGCTTGCTTTCGCCATTGTTCTGTTTGTCGTTCTTTTCGCGGTGCTGGTCATTGCTCTGTGGCGCGCGGCCAAGGCGCGTGCGGTTGCAGCCGCGGAAGCCGCTGATCACGCCCGCGACACCGAGGCACGCATTGCCGACGTCCTGCAGGCGCAGGCCGAGATGCAGGGGCGCATGGGCGCCATCGCCGAAGTGTTCGGGGCGCGGCAGGCCGAGCTTACCCAGTCGCTCGGACAACGGCTCGACGCCATGACCGGCCGTCTCGGCCAGACAATGGCCGAGCAGACTAAGTCGACGCATGAAAGCCTGGCCAAGCTGCAGGAGCGGCTGGCCGTGATCGACACCGCGCAAGGCAACATCCAGTCCTTGGCCGGCCAGGTCGTGCAGTTGCAGGCGATCCTCTCCAACAAGCAGACGCGCGGCGCCTTCGGCCAGTCGCGCATGGAGGCGATCGTCGCCGACGGCCTGCCGCACGGCGCCTATGAATTCCAGGCCAGCCTCTCCAATGGCAGCCGGCCCGATTGCCTGGTGCGGATGCCGAATGGCGCGCCGATGCTGGCCATCGACGCAAAATTCCCGCTGGAAGCCTGGAACGCGATCCGCGCCGCCGGAGGCGCCGACATGCAGAAGGTTGCGGCGCAGGCTTTCCGGCGCGACATCGAGGTGCATATCCGCGATATCGCCGAAAAATACCTGATCCAGGGCGAGACGCAGGACACCGCCTTCATGTTCGTGCCGTCGGAATCGGTGTTCGCTGAGATCCACGAGAATTTCGAGGCAGTGGTGCAGAAGGCGCATCGCGCCCGCGTTGTCATCGTATCGCCCTCGCTCCTGATGCTGTCGATCCAGGTGATCCAGGCGATCCTCAAGGACGCCCGCATGCGCGAACAGGCGCATCTTATCCAGGGCGAGGTCATCCGGCTGATGGAGGATGTGGCGCGCGTCGACGAGCGCGTGCGCCGGCTGCAGACGCATTTCGGTCAGGCGGCTCGGGACATAGACGACATTCTCGTGTCGACGTCGAAGGTGACCAAACGCGGCCAGAAGATCGAGGCGCTGGAATTCGCCGAGGTCGAAACCGAGGCCGCGCGAAGCGCAGCGCCGAAGGCCGACGGCGGTTCGCGCGTGGCCGATTCAAAGACGGGTCAGCTCAGGCTGCGGGTCGTCGACGGCGACGAGTAGCCGATTAAGCACCCGAAAGGGCCACAGTCTTCGCCTTCGGCGTCTCAGGGCTAAAGCCGACGGCGCCACCGCCGCCAACCTTGTCTCCATGACATTTTTTCGTTGGCGCGCAGCGGCCTTTTGCGTGCACCATGGGCGATCCCGTTCTCGCAAGGCCCTCGCCCCATGACCACCCTGCCCGGCATCTTAGACATCCGCGCCGCCGCCGAGCGGCTTTCCGGCCTGATCGTCGAAACGCCGCTGATCGAATCGCCGGAGCTCAACAAGCGCCATGGCGGCCGCATCCTGTTCAAGCCCGAGACGCTGCAGCGCACCGGCTCCTTCAAGATCCGCGGCGCCTACAACAAGCTGTCGAGCCTGAGCAAGGAAGAGCGCGGCCGTGGCGTCGTCGCCTTCTCTTCCGGCAACCACGCGCAAGGCGTGGCGGCTTCGGCCGCAATGTTCGGCGTCAAGGCGGTCATCGCCATGCCGGCCGACGCGCCGGCGCTGAAAATCGGCAATGTCCGCAAGATGGGCGCCGAAGTGGTGCCGTTCGACCGCTTCAAGGACGACCGCATGACGGTCGTGCGCCCCTATATCGAGAAGGGCATGGTGCTGGTGCCGCCCTTCGACGATCCGGCCATCATTGCCGGCCAGGGCACGATCGGCCTGGAGCTGATGAAGCAGGCGAAAGCGCTCGGCGTGGCGCTCGACGCCGTCATCGTGCCTTGCGGCGGCGGCGGCCTGTCGAGCGGCATCTCGCTCGCGGTCAGGGACGCTTCGCCGCGCACGCAGGTCTGGGCGGTCGAGCCCGAGCATTTCGACGACACGCGCCGCTCGCTGGCCAGGGGCGAAAGGGTCGCGAACGAGCCCGGCCACAGTTCGATCTGCGATGCGCTGCTCACCGCCGAGCCTGGCGCCATCACCTTCGAGATCAACCGCCGCAACCTCGCCGGCGCCATCGCCGTCTCCGACAAGGCTGCCGCCCAGGCGATGCGCGATGCCATGGCCTATCTCAAGCTGGTGGTCGAACCCGGCGGCTGCGTCGCGCTGGCCGCGCTCTCGTCCGGCGAGATCGATCTCAAGGGCAAATGCGTTGCCGTGGTGCTTTCCGGCGGCAATGTCGATTTCGGCACCTACGCGGAGATCATGGCGGCGTAGGAGCTGCGTATCGAACGCAGGAAGCGCCGCGATCCTTCGCGCCCCCCTCTGTCCTGCCGGACATCTCCCCCACGAGGGGGGAGATTGGCAATTTCGGCGCCTCGCTCTTCCTGGGACCTTGGCGTTTGGCGAAAGCCGGCGTGAAAGCTGATCTCCCCCCTCGTGGGCATAAGCGCTAAGATAGTGTTGGCATGGACTGAAACTTGCGTTTTCGTGGTGGCTCACGCCAACGATGTCGCAAGGCATGGAGATTTTGACGCAGGGCTGCCAATGGCG